>NZ_JBVISJ010000018.1:0-183315 GCF_055575575.1 Streptomyces sp. NPDC034049 | reverse complement strand
TCTCCGGCGCCGCCGGTCCGTCGTCGAAGGTCAGGGCGACGCACCGGACCTGCTTGCAGTCGGTGTCGTCGTCGCCGGAGGCGGTGTGGGTGGGGGCGGCCGCGGTGGGGGTGCTCGACGCCCCCAGTTCGAGAGAGTGGCTGGGTGCCAGGGTCTGCCGCCGGGCACGCTGGCCGAAGGCGGACAGCCAGGGGGTGACGGTCTCCCGGGAGAGCGTCATCACGTGGTCCCCGCCGGCCGGGGCGCCCACGTCGCCGCGGTCGAAGGCCACCCGCAATCCCCCGTCGGCGGTGAAGACCATGTCGTCGAGGACGGCGGCGCGGGAGGCCGGGCCGGCGAACGCGGTGTCGAGGACGGCGGCATCGATGCCCTCGCGTCCCTCGAGCCGACTCCTCAGGGCGGTGAGGAAGTCGTCCCGGGAGCCCTCGGCGACCAGGTCCAGCGCCGTGCGGGACACGCGGTCCCTGCCGTCGTACCAGTACGTCCCGGCACTCAGTCCGGACCCGGCTCCGCTCTGGTCCACCGTGGTGAGCCGGACGCCGAGGACGTCGCCGGAGGCGACGAGGAAGCGGTGGCTGATGTTCAGCTCCCGGCCCTCCGCGTCGCCCTCGCACGCCCCGGCGCGGAAGGTGGCCAGACGCTGCTCCACGTCCTTCTTCATCGTGGCCGTCATCGCCTCGGCACCGGGCACGTCCGGGTAGCTCGTCGCGAACGGGCAGGAGTGCTGCTCGCTGTTGTCGCTGACGATCCGCAGCCCCTTGATCCGCGAGGGATCGACGACGCCGCGTGCCGGTGAGGTCGTGGCGGAGGACCCGGGGCGCGCGCCGGCGGAGGCCGAGTCCGAGGGCCCGGCGGCCCCGTCCTGTCCGGACGAGCAGGCCGTCGTGACGCTGAGAGCGCCGAGCAGCAGGAGGGAGGGGAGAAGAGTGTGAGTACGCATGGGACCAGAACCTGACTGAGAGGGACTCGCGGGACGTCGCCGACGGGACGTCGCGGTTGTTCTGGTCATGGATCGTGCAGGTCAGAGGTATTTTTCAGCGACCCGCGGAGTCACCCTGAAAAATCCGCCGATGGCTTCCCCGCCGTTCGTGGCTCCCTGTCAGTCCGTGCCGCAGATCTGCCGGTAGGGCGCGTCGGGGACGTAGGACCGCCACTGCTCCCTGGTCAGTCCGCCACCGCTGCGGGCACAGACGGAACGGACGGCCCGGTCCGGGGAGACGGCCAGACGCTGGAGCGGTACGTGTGGACTGCCGGCGTGGAGCACGCCGTTGTCGGGGGCGAACGCGAGGGAGTGGATCTCGTCGCCGGGTGTGGGCAGGTCCGTGCCGAGGAGTTGCTGGCCGGCGGTGTCCCACAGGCGCAGGGTGCCGCTGGTGCCTCCGACGGCCAGGGTGGTGCCGTCGGAGGAGAAGGCGAGGGCACCCACCGCTTCCGGTGTGCTCGAGGAGGAGGTGTCCGAGGTGCCGGTGAGCGCGCCCGTACGCCGGCGGAGGTCGCCGTCCCAGAGGGTGACGTGCCCGGTGGAGTCGCCGACGGCGAGCCGGGTGCCGTCCGGGCTGAACGTCAGCGCCGTGGCCTGGCGGCCGTTGGCGAGGGCACGGCCGGTGGCCCTGCCCGACTCCGGTTCGGCGTACTGGTCGTCGGAGCTCACGAGCAGACGTCCGTCCGGACGCATGGCCAGCACTCCGCCGGCCAGACCGCGCACGGTCCTGGACTGCCGCCGTTCAGCGGTGTCCCAGACCTCTGCCGCGTAGCTGCCGCCCGTGGTGGGGCGGACGGCCAGCAGGGTGCGGCCGCCGGGAGCCAGGGCGAGGGCGGTGACCGGCCGGTCGGCCGCCCCGGAGGTCTCGAAAACCGTACGGATCCGGTGTGCCCGCACATCCCACACGGTGAAGCGCAGGCGGAGCGAGTCGCCCACGGACGCGCTGTCGGCGACGGCCAGCGTGCGGCCGTCGGGGCTGAAGGCCGGCACCAGGGTCCGGTCGGAGGAGACGGCCGGCATCGGACCGAGTGCCGCGTGGGCACGCAGTGCGCCGGTGCGGGTGTCCCGCAGCTCGAAGCGGGAGTCGCCGTCGGGGGAGTGGGTGACGGTGGCCAGGGCGCTGCCGTCCGGGCTGAGCGCGCTCGCGTCGGTCGGAGTGACCTGCCAGCGCGGGGTGAGCCGGTCGGTCAGGTCGAGGGTGTGGACGGTGGCTCCGTCGAGGTAGCGCAGGAGACGCTCCCTGCCCGGATCCCAGGTCAGCCAGGTCGGCTCGGCCCCCGACAGCGGCCGGTGGAAGACCTGGGTGCCGCCGGTGGCCAGCCGCCACACGGCCAGTTCCTCGTCGTCCGCCGTCGCCAGGAACTGCCCGTCGGCGGAGAGGTCGGCCTGCGAGAAGCCAGTGAGTCCGCCACTGCCGAAGTCGGCGGCCACGCTCCCGCGGCGCACGTCCCACACCCGGGCCGCCGTGCCGTGGACCGCGACCAGCCGCTCACCGTTCCCGCTGAAGCGCAGCAGGTGGGCGCCGCTGTCCGCGCCGGAGCCGGTACCGCACACGGTCTTGTCCGCCTTCTCCCAGGCGCCCGGCAGCAGCTTGCCGCCGACCGTGTCCCAGAGCTGGAGCGGCCCGTCGGCGGGACACAGGGCGAGGAGTCGACCACCCGGACCGACGGCCGACGTGGAGAGTGCGCGCGTGACACGGGTGGAGAAGAGGACCTTGCCGTCGCCCGTGCGGTGCAGGGTCACCGTCCCGGGGCCGCTCGGTGACCCGGTGAGGTACGCGTGCCCGTCGGACGCACTGCCCAGCACCGCCACGCCGTCCAGCTCGGCCACGGAGCGGCCCTCAGCGAGGTTCCACAGCCTTTCGCCCCCGTCCGGCCCGATGATGTCGAGGTGGCGGGAGCCGGGACCGATGCCGCCCGCCTCCGTGCCGCCCGGCAGGTGGTAGGTGGCGGTCACCTTGTGATCGGCCACGTTCCGCACGGTCACCGCGGTGCCGTCGACGCTGAGCAGGGTCCGGCCGCCATCGGTGAGGTAGCGCTGGACGTTCTTGCCTGTGGTGCCGTCGGTCAGGGCATCGCGTTCCGGCTGTACCAGGGCGCCCAGCAGCGCCGAACGCGACTCCGTGAGCGGGGCGATCCTCCAGGCGGCCACGCCGAGCAGGGCGGCGGTGCGCGGGTCGGTGGCGCGCAGGCTGTCGGCGACCGTGGCCAGCCGGCGGGCGGCGGCCTTGGCGGCCTCCGCCTCGCTCACCCGGTCGCGCTGCCAGGCGACCAGTCCCGCGGCCAGCGCCAGCACGAGGACCACGGACAGCCCGACGGCGAGGGAGCGCGTGCGCCGTGCGGTGCGGGCCCCGGCCTTGCGCTCGGCGTCGCGGGCCGCCAGGGAAGCGGTGAGAAAGGCCCGTTCCGGCGGGGTGAGGTCATCCTCCCCGGACGAGCCGTATGAGGCGAACAGCTCTTCGGCGCGGGTCAGCCGACTGCCCCGGTACAGGGCCCCGGGGTCGCGCTTCAGCTCGTTCCAGCCACGTGCCGCCTCACCGAGCAGGCGTTGTGCGCGCATCCGGTCCCGGCCCTCCTCGATCCAGCCGGCCAGTCGCGGCCAGCCGGTGATCAGTGCCTCGTGCGCGAGTTCCACCGTGTCGCCGTCCGACGTGACCAGACGGGCGACGACGAGGTGTTCCAGTACGTCCCGGACCCCAGGGCCCAGCTCGGCCCGGGACGCCGGACGACGGGTGTCGGCCGCCCCGTCACCAGGGGCGATCAGCCGGAGGAGGACGCGCCGGGCGATACGGCCCTGATCCGCCGACAGCCCGCCGTACGCCTCCTCGGCGGTGGCCGCGATCGCGCCCCGTACACCGCCCGTCTCCTCGTACGCCGCCAGCGTCAGCAACCGGCCTCGGCGGCGGCGCCAGGTCTCCAGCAAGGCGTGGGACAGCATGGGCAGGGCGCCCGGCCGGTCGACGACCTCGTCGACGACCGCGGCGGTGAGCGCCCGCTCCACGTTCAGACCGACGGACGTGGCGGGGCCGGTGATCGCCTCGCGCAGCTCGTCCCGGCTCATCGGCCCGACCAGCAGATTGGCCCGGGAGACCGTCTCGGCCAGCTCACGGTGGTCCGCGCAGTGGCCGTAGAAGTCGCCACGGACCGCGATCACCACCCGCAGCCGGCTCTCCGGATCCCGGGCGGCGAGCAGCAGCTCGAGGAACCGGTCGCGTTCCGCCCGGTCGTGGCAGAGGGTGAACAGTTCCTCGAACTGATCGACGATCACCCAGGTGTCCCCGTCACCGTCCCGGGGAACGAACGCCTTCTCGTGCGTGAGAGCGGGTCGCTCGCCCGGCGTGAGCACACGCACCACCGCCGGTCGCTCGACCCCCGCCGCCTGCCGCAACCTCGGGATCAACCCCGCCCGCAACAACGACGACTTACCGCTGCCGGACGGCCCGAACACCGCCGCGCACCGGTGCTCGCGCACCAGGTCCATCAGCTCGGCGACCAGCGCCTCCCGGCCGAAGAACAGGCTGCTGTCATCCGCTTCGAAACGGGCCAGCCCCCGGTAGGGCGGCCGCTCGTCCGGCGCGGGCGCCCGGACCTCGGCTTCCGTCTCCCGCCAGCGCCGCTCCCATTCGTCCGGGTCCGCGTCCAGCGCCTCGGCGTACGCCCGCACCACCGCCAGGGACGGCAACTGGTCCCCGGCGGCCGCCTGGGACAGCGCGGTCGTGGAGTAGCCTGCCCGCCCGCCCATCTCCCTGTACGGCGGTTTCCCGGCCTTCTCCCTCAGGACACGCAGTTCATGCGCAAGCCGCTGGACGGGGCCGGCCTCGGGATCAACCGGCTTCTCGCGTCGTCCCACCCGCGACACCTTCCACACTGCATTACTCGGACAACAAGACGCTCACGCTATGTTTTCGGCCTATTCGGCGCAATCCTCACCGAGGTGAGCCGGCCCAGTGAGTCGGCCCACTGACCCGGCCCACTGAGCGGGACGGCTGCGCGGCGTCGGCGTCGGCGTCGGACAGCGAGGAGACGTCCGACCGTGCGGATCTCCCGGATGCGAAGACGGTTCCGCGGTGCATGGCGTTCCAAGACTCACGGACTTGGCAGCGCAGGAGTTCATGGATGACCTGGTCGGTCCCGTCGTCCCGCCAGGCGGCGAAGGAGGCGTACGGCCGCGCCGGTTGCCCGTTGATCCCCATCCATAGCGGGTAGACGGGGCGGCATGGTTGAAGTGGTGGAGGCTGGACTGTGGGGGTTGGTGGCGGGTTCGGCACTGTTGCTCGGTGCCGCGTTGGGTTACGGGCTGCGGGTGCCGCAGAAGGTGATCGCGACCGTGATGGCCTTCGGGGCCGGGGTGTTGATCTCAGCGGTCTCCTTCGAACTGGTCGGGGAGGCGTACGAGCAGGCGGGGCTTGCTCCCGCGGTCGTCGGCACCCTGATCGGCGCCCTGGCCTACACCGGGGGCAATGTATGGCTGGCCCGCCGGGGTGCGCGCCACCGCAAGCGCTCCGGTCACGAGCGGGCCGAGGCGCAGCCCTCGGAGGCCGAGCAGGGCGGATCCGGGATGGCGCTCGCGCTCGGCGCTCTGCTCGACGGGGTGCCGGAGTCGGCGGTCATCGGCGTGAGTCTGCTGGACGGCGGGGCGGTGAGTCTGGTGACCGTGGCTGCGGTGTTCATCAGCAACGTCCCTGAGGGGCTGTCCAGTTCGGCGGGTATGAAGAAGGCCGGCCGTGGCCGGGGGTATGTCTTCGGTGTCTGGGCTGCGATCGCCGCGGCCAGCACGGTGGCGGCACTCTTCGGTTACACCGTGGTCGGTTCCTTCTCTCCCGCGGTGATCGCTGCGGTGACCGCCGTGGCGGCCGGGGCGATCCTCGCCATGATCGCGGACACGATGATCCCCGAGGCGTTCGAGGACGCTCACCTGGCCATCGGCCTGATCACGGTGAGCGGCTTCCTCGTTTCCTTCGCCCTCTCCCACGCCTGACCGCTGGGGCCCGTGGGCGGGTGCGTGTGGAGGGTGCGTGGTGCTGTGTCTGGCAGACAGTGCACCTGCTCGACATCCGCCGCCTGCCCCGGCTACAGCGCGGCGAGCCCTGGCACGAGACCGGGTGAGTGGCCGTTGCGGCGGAGACTCCGGCGTGCCGGGCGGCCTCGCCGGTGGTGGCTCCGGTGATGGTGGCCCGGAGGATGCCGGCACGGGAGCGGCCCAGAAGTTCCGTTCGGGTGCCGCGGAAGTGAGGGCAGCCATGCCCGCCGACCAGTAGAACTCCGCCCCCGGCCAGATCGACTCGGCCGCGCAGCCTGCCCTCAACATCACCGCGCCGAACGCGCAGGCGGATCGTGGCGGCACCGCGAGCGCCGACGTGCACGATCCCGCGCCCTCGACTCGCAGTCCTGGTGTCACCGCAATGAGGGTTCAGGACAGACCCCGCGCAGCGGAGACCGCAAGAGCAGGCCGGTCAGGAACCGCTGAGAGCCCGGTCAGGAACCGCTTCGACGCGGAGGAACCCCCGCGCGCGCAGGGTGCTCCCTGGTGGGCGTGAGTTTTCGCGTTGCTCCACAGCGCGGCCGATGAGTTTGTGGCTCCCGGCCGGTCCAGGCTTGTGACACCTCAGGAAAGGACACCGCCATGTCGGAGCTTCTCGTCGACTTCATCACCTCCCTCGACGGCTACGCATCGGGAGAGGGGTGGCCCGGCTTCTGGGGCCTCGAGGGCCCGGAGTACCTCGCATGGCTCGGCGAGCAGCCCGAGGCCACCTACCTGATGGGAGCGAACACCTACCGCCTGATGTCCGGCTTCGCCGCAGGCGAGGTCCCGAAGGGCCAGGACGAGTTCAGGCCCGAAGAAGAGGCGTCCGTCGACGAGCTCACGCAAGCGTCCAAGATGGTGTTCTCCTCCTCCCTCGAGGAGCCCCTGACGTGGGCGAACTCCACGCTCATCCGCGACGACGCCGTTGAGGCGGTCCGCGCCATGAAGTCGAGTGGCTCGGGGTTCCTCAGCACGATCGGCAGCCTCAGCCTGTGCCGGTCCCTGCTGCGAGCCGGGCTCGTCGACCGCTTCCGGGTCGTGATGTTCCCGGTGATCACCGGGGCCACGGGCGAAGAACGCATCTACGACGGATACCCGGACGTTGCCCTCGAGATGATCGAGCACCGTACCTTCGACGGCCGCATCCAGCTGGTCGAGTACAAGCCCCGCGTGCTCGAACACCCGCCGCTCGGCGCCCCTGCGTGACGTCGTCCCGTCCGCCGTATGGATGGCGGACAGGCCGGCGCCGACGGGTGCGGACGAGCAGATCGCGGTGGCCGTTCCAGGCGGAGGTGTCGCGTGCTCTGCCCTTGCGCTTGCGGTGGCAGCGCGGCCGGTGGATCAGCCAGACGCCCGTCCGGCTCGCAACAGCACATGGCCGCGATCGACCAGCGGCGCTCCCCCCGTTGTCGGCAGCTGTCCGCCGCAGTGCGCATGCGTGTCACGGCTCGACGTCGGTGTCCGGGCCGGTTTGTGAGAGGCGGACCATGGCGCGGTGGAGGGCGGTGGGGGCCGGCGCTTCGGGCAGTGGAGGGATCGGTGCGCCGGGCGTGGCATAGGAACGGATCATGTGGCCGACGAGGCGGCGCCAGGTGTCGGGGGCGGCGTCGCCGGTGGCGGTGACGACTCCCGCGTTGGCGATGAGCAGGATGACGATGTCCTGGTGGGTGAAGTCCTCGCGCAGGTGCCCGGTGTTCTTGGCGCGCGTGATGAGTTCGAGCAGCCGGTCGTACGCCTCGGCGCGGCGGGCCTCCAGCGCTTTGGCGGCGGGGAAGGTCATGGTCAGGACGTCGGCGAAGCCGCGGTCGGCGGCCTGCATGGCGCAGATGGCGTGGAGGTAGCCGGTGAAGCCGTGCCAGGGGTCGGGGTCGGCGAGTGCCTCGGCGGCGGCCTCGGCGTAGGCGTCCATGCGGTCGGCGAAGACCGCGTTGACGAGTTCCTCCCGGCTGGCGAAGCGTCGGCCGAGCGTGGCCTTGCCGACGCCTGCCTCGCGGGCGACGGAGGCCATGGAGACGCCGAGTCCCTCGGTGGCGAAGAGGCGGCGGGCGGCGGCCAGGATGCGGCAGCGGTTGAGTTCGGCGTCGGCGCGCAGTCCCGTGCCGGGCTGCGGCGTCGGCGTCTGGTCGGAAGGTGGCGAGGTCATGCCCCCATCCTAGCCAAGTGGAACGGGTGGACCGCTTTCTGCTGTACGGTGATGGCGGTGAAAGTGGGACGCCTGGCCCACTTGTCTTGGAAAGGGTGTTGTCATGCGTGCTGTCGCGCTCGAATCCGGCACCCCGGGCAAGATCACCGTCTCCTGCTCCTGACACACATCCAACGGAAGCGAAAACACCGTGCCCACCATCGCCATCATCGGCGCCGGCCCCGGTATGGGCCTGGCCATCGCCCGCACCTTCGGCGCCCGCGGCTTCGACGTCGCCCTCATCTCCCGCACCAAGGAGAAGCTTCAGACGCTGGTCGGCCGGCTCGGCCAGGAAGGCATCACCGCGGAGGCGTTCACCGCCGACGTCATGGACCGGCCCTCCCTGAACGCCGCCCTGGACGCCGTGAAGACCCGCTTCGGCGGCATCGACGTACTGGAGTACTCGCCGGCCGCGCACGTCCAGGTCCCCGGCTTCACCCTGGTCGCCCCCTCCGAGGCCACGGTCGACCATCTGCAACCGCAGATCGAGTACGTCTTCTACGGTGCCGTCGCCGCCGCGCACTCGGTACTGCCCGCGATGCGCGAGGCGGGCGCCGGCACCCTGCTGTTCACCAGCGGCGGCGGTTCGGTCGATCCCGTCCCCATGCTCGGCAACGTCAACGCCGCCGGCGCGGCCCTGCGCAACTGGGTCATCAACCTGAACAAGGAGCTGGCCGGCAGCGGGGTGCACGCCGCCCACGTGGCCATCAACGTATGGATCGGCGACGGCGGCCCGGAGGGCTTCCCGACGGCCACGGCCGACGAAATCGCCCCTCTGTACTGGGACCTGCACGAAAACCGCGACCGCCCCGAGGCCGTCTTCAACGCCTGACCGGCCGGCCGACAGTCCAGGCCGTGCCGGCGGCCATGTTCGCCAGGGTCGGCGTCATGAAGTCCACGCAGCCCAAGGAGAAGCTGGCCGGCCAGCCGCGCTGAACGGCCGACTTCTCGCTGGGCATCGCCTGTTTCATCGGCATCGTGGACTTCGCCGCGGCCTTGGGGCTGATCCTGCCCGCGGCCACCGACATCGCCCCGTGCTGACGCCGCCGGCCGCCACCGGTCTGATCGTGATGATGGTGGCGGCCGTGGTCACCCCAGGTCCGCCGCAAGGAATCCGGCGCCGTCGGCTTCCACTCGGTCCTGCTGATCCGTGCTGTGGCGGTGGCCTGGGGACGCCTCGACCCGTACAGCTTCTGACCCTCACGTCTGCCCTCATCTGACCGCCACCGCGAGGAACCCCGATGCGTGTCACCGTCTTCGGCGCGACCGGCGCGACCGGCGCGACCGGCGCGACCGGCGCGACCGGCGCCATCGGCCGTCTGGTCGTCCAGCAACTACTGGACGACGGTCACCAGGTCACCGCACTGGTCCGCACCCCGGCCAAGCTCGCCCTCACCCACTCACACCTCACGGTCGTCACCGGGCAGTTGGCCGACCGCGCTGCCGTCGAGCAGGCCGTCAGCGGCACGGCCCTCTTCCGCAGCCTGCGGGCCAGACGTTCGCGGTCCCCGTCCATCGGAGAGCGGATCGCCGCGGCCAGTGTCGCTGTCAACTCGCCGCCCCTGACGCGCTGTTCGAGGCCGGCATGCAGTTCATAGCGCCCGCAAGACGTCCATGGCCATGGCCGGAGACGTGCTGGCCGAAGTGGCCGGCACGGCCAGAAGAGCCTCCACGCCTGCTGAGCGCACCCTCGCCGCCGAACCGGAGCCCTCGAAGCCGGACCGGGTCCCTTGCAGCGGCTGATGGCCTTCGTGCCGACAGCGCGGAGCGGCAACGCTGCAGTTCACCAGGTGCCTAGGGTCCCCGTGCACGTCATGCACCGGCTCGTTGCCCGCAGTTGCGCGTTTCCCCCAGTGGCGACGGCTGGGCTGCCCTCGCTGGTGCGATCCCGTTTCCCGGGGGACGGATCAAGAATCCACCCCCACTTCGGGGGCCGGACCTCGTCTTTCGTCATGTGATCGCAGGCGCCAGGAACGTGGGCCTTACCGTTCTGTTTGATCAAGATGGCGTTGCCGGGGAACCGCCGCCACTCCTGTCGGACATGCCTTTCCTCCAGGTGTGCTTTGGGCACGCTGCCATCAGGAGGGCAGGCGCATCCCAGGCCGATGATGTTGTCGCATCGCTCGCAGCGCACCTCTTTCAAAGGGGCGAGTGTCCCATCCGAGAGCGCGCCGCCCACGCACAACGGGCATGGCGACGGTGTCCATTGAGTGATCGCCGTCGGGTGAACGTCGTCGAGGCCGACGGCCGAGGTCGGCCAGGTCGTCGAGGCCGGCCTCGCGGGAGAGCCGGATCAGGTTTCCCTTCTCGTCGCACAGCGCGAGGCTGAGCAGGCCAGACGCGGGGCCCGGGCAGCGAGCAGGGCGAGGAGTTCCAAGACCCAGCAGCAGACGGTTGCGGCCGAGACGGCGTTGGCGCCGGCCATGAGTTGTTCTTCCACGAGGCCATCGGCACGTCCTTGGACGCTTACGGTGCGAGTGCCCCAAAAAGCGGGAGGGTGCGGCGGCGACTCCAGATCAGGGCGCGGGATCGTGACGATCGAGGTCGGCGAGACGCGCTTGCACGACTCCGAGCGTCTCGGCGTAGCGGGCCGGATCAGCGGCGTTCAGGCGTAGATAGAGCGTGAGGGATTCCCCGAGGGTTTGGCGCGCCTCCCTGGGGCGGCCAAGATGCTGAAGCTCCGCGGCGACGCCGTTGAGGACGGAGGCGAGCATCGGCTCGTGAGCCTCGGGATCTACCTCGCTCAGTTCTTCCAGAATCTGGGCGGCGCGCTCACGGGCCTCCAACGACTGTGCGTGATCCCCGAGATTGCTGTGCCGCTTGCCCAGGTTGATCAGGGCTCGGGCGAGGGACACGGCGAAGGCGTTCGGGTTGGCCGCGCTCAACCGCTCGAAGATCTGCACGGCCTCTTTGGTGACCGCGAGGGCTTCCTTGGGGCGACTCTCGTTGGAGAGCCTGTTGCCCAGGCTTCTGAGGGCCTCCGCCAGGTCGGGATCATGAGCGGCAGGCTTGGCCGAGGCGAGGCGACGGTAGACCGTCACGGCCTCCGTCGCGGCCTCAAGAGCGCCCGTGTGGCGTCGGAGCCCACTCAGGATCACCGCGGCGTTCCGCCAGCACGTGCCCAGTTCCACCTCGTACTTGCCCGGCCTGGCTGCACTCAGCCGCTGATAGACCTCGGTAGCCTGCCGGGCCGGCGGCAACGCCTCTTCGTACCGTCTCAGCCCCAGCAGGGTCCCGGCCAGATTGCTCAGTTGGGCGGCGTGGTCGTCCTCCCACGCGGCGGGATCCGCGGCGGCCAGGCCTTGGAAGATCTTCACGGACTCACGCACCGCCACGCAGGCTTCCTCGTGCCTGCCCAGGTTCCACAGATCGATGCCGGCGTTGCCCAGCGAGTAGCCGAGCGAGGGTTGATGCGTTCCGGGACTGTCGGCCGCCAGCAGGCGGCGGGTCTTGATGGCGTCGACGCTGGCGGCCAGCGCTTCCTCGAACAGGCCGGCGTTGCTCATCCTCTCCGCCAGGGTGTCCTGGAGGTCCGCGCGTGCGGCGGCGTCCGGTTCCGAGGCCAGGGCGAAGTCGGTGAGGCGGCGGGTGAAGGCCGCGATCCCGCCGTCGAGGTCGACGTTCCTGCCGTCCGGAAGAGCTGCCGACAGGGCCTGCAGGACCTCGACGTCCGCATATCCGGCCAACGTGACCAGGGTGGCTCCGTCCGTCTCGAGAGCGAGACGGGGACTGCGCCGCAGCAGCGGAAAGACGTGGTCACGCCGTACGTGCTCCGATCGCCGTCCCGTCTCCACCAGGACGGTCAGCACAGCGGAGGCATGCGACGCCGGTTCCGGATCGTCGCCGGCGGGTGCGAGCAGCTTTCCGGGGAGATCGGCGGCCCACGCGTCGCCGTGACGTTCGGCGGCCTCGTGCAGGTCTGGCAGCAGATCGGCCAGGAAGTCCTCCCCCAGTCGGTCGGGGAGGAGTGGCTCGAGTACTGTGCCTGCCGCAGTGGGCGGATAGCAGACCGCGTGATCGTCCAGCAGGTGCTGAGCCTCGACCGGGTTCGCGGCGAGCCCGACCGAGATGAGCGTCTGGACGGCCGAGGCGGTGGGCAGCGCCCGCGTCAGCGTGGCGACCGCGGTGAGCCGCCCCATCGTGGCCGTCGACACGGAGATCCGGCCGATGTCCTTCAAAGTCTGCCAGTGGTCGTATTCACGTTCGAGCAGATAGCCGGAGAGTCCGCCCGGATCGCTGGGCGGCGCTGTTCCGCGCACATGCGCGTCGACGGCGACCAGGGCGGCCATGTGCAGGGTAAGGACCAGATCGTAGGCGTCGTCGGCCAGAGATCCTGGCGGGCGCAGCCCTGAGAAGGCTGTGGCTTCGAGCAGTTCGGCGAAGCGGTCCCGGGCTCCATCGAAGACCACCTTGCGCTGCGCCGGAGTCTCGGCCAGGGCGCCCAACGGCATCCTCTCGGCGACGGCGCCGAGTTTCCGCAGCGGGTTGGCCAGCGTCTTCCACCAGTAGCCCGCTGGTCTGGCCAGAAGCAACAGGCGTGTCGGTACGTCCTGTTGCATCAGACGGTCCTGCAGGAGCCGCTCCAGATCGAGGCGCGGCCAGCGTTCGGCGTAGTCGACCACCACGAGCAGTCCGCGCGGTCGGCCGACGGCCGACCGCGCGGAAGTGGAGGAGGAGGACGGGCGGGGGTCCGTGAAATGCCGGGCCTGGGCGACGGCCCAGCCCGCCGAGGCGCTCTCTTCGGCGAACCGCGCTGCCAGCCGTGTCTTGCCCGCTCCACCGGCGGCGTGCACCAGCATGACGGCCAATCGGCCTGGCCGATCCCGCCACTGCGAGAGTGCCGAGAGTTCCGTGACGCGTCCGACGAACGGAACCACCCGGCTCCCCGCCGCCAGGAGTTCGCTGGGCCCCTGTCCCAGCAGGGTTCTCACATCGGGGGTCCGCAGCGGAAAGGCTTCGGTCAGGAAGCGTGGTGTCTTCGTGACCAGGTCGATGCCCTTCTCGGGCGCTGGCGCCGGAGGGAGGGATGTTACGGCGGAGTCCGCCGCCGAACCGTCCGACGGGACCGGGGGCGGGGGAGCCGCACGCGCCGTCCGGCGCTGATACCTGCGGAGTTCAGCCAGCTTCTCCGCATGCACACGAGCCGTGCCGAGTGTGTCGGCCGATGCGCGCAGAGCCGAGGCGATGCGCTCCGCGGCGTCCGGGCTCGGAGCCTTGAGACCGCGTAACACCTCACTGACGTAACCGGCGGACAGGCCGGCCGCCTTCGCGATGGCGGCATTGCTCATCCGGGAGCGCGCGGGCAGAGCGCGGTACAGGTCGACGAGATCACGCGCCGGGCCGGGCGGCAGTTCCGGCTCACCGCGCTGGCTACCCACGGTGCCTCCAACCGCCTGCGGCGCACCTCGCCGGCCGTCCGAAGAGCGTTTCGTTCTTCGCCGTAATTCGCCCGGAACAGCTCCAGCACAGGGCATTCGAGCACTTCAGGGGCGCTGCAGAAAAATCCGTTCGCTGCGCTTCGCTGAGCGAGAGCGACCGCGGAATCCGGCATTTGGATAGATCTCGTGGCCGACGAGAAGACGGCCTACTGCCCGAACGGCGCCCCCACGTGACATCAGTGCACAGGCGCCGTGGGCAGGGAGAGGAGGTGGTACGCCCAGTATGGAGCCTCATGGGTGTTCGCTCGGTTCGCTGATCCCGCGGCGCATCGCATTCGCTCTGTGAGTCATGCTGGTGAACGACTTCCTGGTGACAACGGGAGCATGTCCAGTCGCTCGGCCGGTGAGCTCCCGTCGCACCAGTACCGCACCAGTGAAGCGGTGCCGGAACCAGCTTAGCGAGTCCTGACCGACTCGGTAGGTGATGCGTTCCGGCTACCGCCATGTCCTCGGCGCGAAGTGACGAGGGCCGCTCATCGCCGGGCTGTCGTCCGGTATCGCCGTCACGGCTGCCACTGGATGCCGTGCCCCAGATAGCGCGCCGGTCGGCGAAACCGCAGATGTACCTCGCCGGCCTCGTCGAGGTCGAGGGTGTCGACGGGGGACCGTACGGCGTCGAATGTGCGCACCGTCTCGTCGCGCACGGAACGCACCCACCGGGGTGGGCGGTCGGTGTCGAAACGCACCCTCAGGTCGAAGGCGTCGCACCGGCACTCCGGGGTGAAGATGTAGTGCGGCCGGAACGGCTGGTCCGCCGGCACTCGTAACACCATTGCGTACTCGTGAGCCTCTCCCGCGGCGAGGGCGGCGGGCAGTCGGACCATGAACTGGAATCGCCCGGGTGACGGTTGCTCTCGCCGGACCAGACGGCCGCCATAGAGAACTTCACCCGACAGGGCCGCTCGGCCCCCTGGCACCGCGCTGGGGACGTCGAGCCAGGCCATGACTTCTCTGAGGCCGTCCCGGACCGCGACGATGCGCCGGTGCTCGAGGGCCTCCATGCCCGGGACGTCAACCCGGACTACGGTGCGCAGTTCTTCCAGGTACCAGTCGCCGGCCTCCGCGGTCGCCCGACCGCGCCGCCGTGCGAGCTCTCGGGCGATCTCCTCGGCCAGCAGGCGTTCAGCGGTGTCCACGCGGCGCAACGCGGTTCGGTACTCCCTGTTCAACCACGTCGCCAGCCAGGCGATCCGGTCGCCGAAGTAGGGCATCTGCTTGGTCTCGGCGGACAGCCCTAGACTCGCCGCGACCGCGATGCGGAGGTCCGCCGTCAGGCCGGTGGCGCAACTGCCGAGCTGTGCCACCAGGGCATGCCGGTCGACTGTGTCCGTCGCGGGTGAGGTCACCGCCAGTTCCCGCAGGTGCGGCCCCAGTCGGTGCGCGAGGTCGGCGGCGTTGACGCCACGTCCCTTGCGCAAGGAACGGATCTCACCAGCAATAGCCTCGGCGTCTGCTGCCATTCCAGCCCCCATCACCGTCATCTGGCTGGCATGTCCGGCAGAACATGCCATCTCCCTGCCAAGAGTGTCCCGACAGTGGGGCTCCGTGGCCCGAGGAACGCCCAGACCATGGACGAAGCCGCAGCCCCGAGTGACCTGGTGTGTTCGGGCGCGCTTCGGTGAACCGGCCCTTCAGCCCCGTGACCTGGGCGTCCTCGGGCCGCTTCGGAGTGCTTCGGAATCCGGTCACCGTCGTGACCGGCGTCGTGAAGCTGAGATCGCCTACTGGTCCTGGAGGACGTCATGGGTAACATTGTCAGTTTGCGGAGCGCGGTCGTCATGGGCGCCGCCGTCGTGGGCGGTTCAGCGGCGGGAACCGTCGCCGAGGCGCTGGGCAACCTCGCCGTGGAGCCGGTGCCCGGGCTGGGAACGGTGGTCACCAGCGCCGTCTCACTTTGGTTCGCCGAGAAACTGGACCGGCTCATCGCCGACGACAGCGACGCGGGCTGAGAACTGAACCGAGAGCGGCCCGGTGGAGCGGCGCACACGGATGGTTCCGCGACATTGACCAGCCCCAGGCGGCAGCGACAGATCCGACGTTCACCTCGCACCTCACGAAGGGGGACCGGTCGGGCGGCAGGCGTGGTCCGAGCCCAGGCTCGGCGCACCGTGTCTGTGGGCGGCTTCATGCGCGGCCAGCGCCCCGCACGATCTCGTCGCAGCCGTCGCAGCCGTCGCAGCCGTCGCAGCCGTCGCAGCCGTCCTCAGCCCGACCGCGCCGCTTGGCATCGCATCGCAGTCCGGCACCCTCCCACTCGGAGGGTGCCGGACATTCCTGCTTCTCCGGCGAAGTGGTCGTTCAGTCGTATCGGTGGCTGGCATGGGTTGCCACGCTGTGACGCAACAACGCAGGATCTGGCAAGGCACCCCAGCAGCACCGACGTTCCGGACAGGGGCAGCTCCTTCAGGTCACGCGGGTCTACGGGCACGGACGCCGTTGCCGGGTCACTCGTGCGAAGGCGGCCATCCGCCTCGCGTATCCGTCCGGGGGGCCGAAGTGCACCGCGAGGTGCTCGGCTCCAGCGGCCTGGAAGGCCTCGGCGGTGCGGGCGGCGTCTCCGACGGTGCGGTCCGGGCCGTGCCAGTCCATTCGGGTGCCGGGGGACACGGTACGGCCGTCGGTACGGGCTCGCAGGAACGCCAGCCGTTCGCCGAACGCCGTCGGGTCCAGACCCACGCCCTGCCAGACGTCGGCGTACCGGGCTGCCCGGCGCAGGGCGGCATCGGTGACACCACCGGTCATCAGCGGCACCTCTCTGTCGGGGCGCGGTTCGAAGACGCCCGTTTCGAAGCCGTACCAGTGGCCCTCGAAGGGGCCCCGGCCGACCCGGAACAGGTGTCGGAGCAGTGCGATCGCCTCATCCGTGCGGGCTGCTCGGTTCTTGAATTCGGCGCCGACGGCGGCGAATTCGCGTTGTTCCCAGCCGATCCCCACGCCCAGGGTGATCCGTCCGCCGGACAGTTCGTGGAGGGACGCGACTTGTTTGGCCACCACGAACGGACTTCGCAAAGGCAGGACGAGCACGGAGGTGCCGAATCGGATCCGGCTGGTCGTGGCCGCCAGCCAGCCCATGGTCACCAGCGGTTCGAGGACTCCTCCGTAGACCGGGCCGTACTCGTCGGGCGGCAGGATGTGGTCGGGGAGCCATGCCGTGTCGTAGCCGAGGGCCTCGGCTTGCACTGCCAGGTCGGCGAGTCGTCGCGGGTCGGAGCCGGCGACCTCGTTCGGGAGGACGACCTGCAGCTTCACTCCTCTGCACCGTCCTTCTCATCCGAAAGCGGAAGGGAGTGAAGAAAGTCGAGGACAGGCGTCAGCCACTCCTTCGGCCTTTCGACCATGACCACGTGGTCGCTGTCGATCTCCGTGTAGCTCGCGCCCGGTATCCCGGCTGCCAGGACACGGGAGCCCTCGGGCGGGACCACGCTGTCAGTGGTTGTCGCGACGACCAGCGTGGGGACGGTGACCTCGGACAGATCGCCGGTGGTGTCGACGGAGGGGATCAGGTCGATGTGAGGGCGGAGTGCGGGAGGCGCCTCGGCCCGCCAGCCGGGGAGGAGTCCGAGTATGTGGTCGTCGGGCCGGGCGAACCCGGCAGTCAGTACGAGCGCGGTCACCCGCTCGGGATGGCGTACGGCAGCGCGCACCGCCACCAGCGTGCCGAGCGAGAAACCGAGCACCGCGAACCGTCCCACGCCGCGCCGTACGGCGGAGTCGACGACCGAGTCCGCGAGCGTGTCGAGGTCCAGTGGCGCGCCGGCGACCGGGGTCCGACCCGAGCCGGGGTAGTCCGGGGCGATGACCGTGTGGGTAGCGGCAAGAGCGGGCAGGACCGGCGCGAAGTTGCCTTCGATGCTGCCGGTGGCGCCATGGGCGAGCAGCAACGCCGGGCCGGTTCCGGTGACGGTGGTGGCAAGGGGCGGGAATGAATCGTGCATGCCCCGTACGTTGACCCATCACATCGGTGTGAAGGTCAAGTCGGTAACGTGGTGAGGAGTGTCGGTGCTGATAGGGGAGCTGTCACGGCGGACCGGAGTCGCGGCTCGGCTGCTGCGGTACTACGAAGAGCAGGGCCTGTTGTGCCCCGACCGCGACAGCAGCGGATACCGCGTGTACGCACCTGATGCCCCGTTCGTCGTGGCACGCATCCGGGGCATGCTGGCCGCCGGGCTGACCACCGACGCCATCCGCGAGATGCTGCCGTGCGCCACCGACGCCGGGCCGGGGATCGATCCGTGCCCAGAGGTTCTGCGAACGATGGCCACGCACCTGGAACGGATGGACACGGACATCGCGGATCTGCGCCGCCGCCGGGCCGCGCTGGCGGCGTTCCGCGACGCGACCGACGCCCGGCAGGAGCGGAGACGCGCTCACTGAAGAACGTTGGCTTGCTTTCCTCTGCTCCAGAGAACGTTCTGGTCTCCCCAGGGCCCTTGTCCTCCGTGACTGTCCTCCGCGACGGGCTGAGGAGGTCGCGCTCGTGTAGCCGCTCGTGAAAGCAGACCACGCCTCCGACGGAAAGGGCGGCCGACCGGCTGAACAGGCTGACAGATCGTTGGCATGCCCGTCCGGTCATGTCAGCGACCTGCTCTTCTGGCCGCCTGGAGCGGTATCTTTCGGTTCTCGTTCTGCCGGACAGAGCATCGAGGTCCCCGTCCGCTACTACGCCCCCGGAGGGCGCCTGGCTGGTGTTTCACCAGCTCAGGCGCCCTTTTTCGGTGCCTAGAAGAAGCCCAGCTTCTTCGGCGAATACGACACCAACAGGTTCTTGGTCTGCTGGTAGTGGTCCAGCATCATCTTGTGGGTCTCGCGGCCGATGCCGGAACCCTTGTAGCCGCCGAACGCGGCGTGTGCCGGGTAGGCGTGGTAGCAGTTCGTCCAGACGCGGCCCGCCTGGATGGAACGGCCCGCGCGATACGCGGTGTTGGTGTCGCGCGTCCAGAGGCCCGCGCCCAGACCGTACAACGTGTCGTTGGCGATCTTGATCGCGTCGTCGAAGTCGTTGAACGAGGTCACGGAGACGACCGGACCGAAGATCTCCTCCTGGAAGATCCGCATGCGGTTGTCACCCTCGAAGATCGTCGGCTGGACGTAGTAACCGCCCTTCAGCTCGCCGTCGTGCTCGATGCGTTCCCCACCGGTCAGGACCTTCGCGCCCTCCTGCCGACCGATGTCCAGATAGGAGAGGATCTTCTCCAACTGGTCGTTGGATGCCTGGGCGCCGATCATGGTGTCGGTGTCCAGCGGATGCCCGGTCTTGATCTGCTCGGTGCGGGCGACGGCCGCCTCCATGAACTCGGCGTAGTTGCCGCGCTGCACCAGCGCCCGCGACGGACACGTGCACACCTCACCCTGGTTGAGCGCGAACATCGTGAAACCTTCGAGGGCCTTGTCACGGAAGTCGTCGTTCGCCGACCAGACGTCGTCGAAGAAGATGTTCGGCGACTTCCCACCGAGTTCGAGAGTCACCGGCGTGATGTTCTCGGAGGCGTACTGCATGATCAGACGTCCCGTCGTCGTCTCGCCCGTGAACGCCACCTTCGCCACTCGCGGACTCGACGCCAGCGGTTTGCCCGCCTCCACCCCGAACCCGTTCACGATGTTCACCACGCCGGGCGGCAGCAGATCCGCCACGAGGCTCATCCAGACATGGATGGACGCCGGGGTCTGCTCGGCCGGCTTGAGCACGACCGCGTTGCCCGCCGCCAGCGCCGGCGCCAGCTTCCAGGTCGCCATGAGGATCGGGAAGTTCCACGGGATGATCTGGGCGACCACACCCAGCGGCTCGTGGAAGTGGTACGCCACCGTGTCCTTGTCGAGTTCCGCCAGCGAACCCTCCTGCGCGCGGATCGCCCCCGCGAAGTACCGGAAGTGGTCGATGGCGAGCGGGATGTCCGCGGCCAGCGTCTCCCTCACCGGCTTGCCGTTCTCCCAGCTCTCCGCCACCGCCAACTGCTCCAGATTCGCCTCCATCCGGTCGGCGATCCTCCGCAGCACGTCCGAACGCTCGGTGACGGACGTGCGCCCCCACCCGGGCGCGGCGGCGTGCGCCGCGTCCAACGCCCGCTCCACGTCCTCGCTCGTCCCGCGCGCGATCTCCGTGAACGGCAGCCCGTTCACCGGACTCGGGTTCTCGAAGTACTGCCCGCGCGCCGGCGCCACGTACTCACCGCCGATGAAATGGTCGTAACGCGCCTCGAAGGAGACGACCGCGCCTTCCGTACCGGGCGCTGCGAAACGGGTCATGAATACCTGCCTCCCGAGAAGCGCCACCCGCCGTTGGGCGGCTCTCGCGAAGAGGCTAGGAATCGCGATGTTGCAACGACGTTGCGTTCGAGGAGCGACGCCGCATTGGAACGACCGTCCGCCGCCCTCGAACGAGCGAATCACCCCCACCGAACCGCCTTCCTCGAACGACCGAACCGCCGCCCTCGAACGACCGAATCACACCCACCGAACCGCCACCCTGGAACGACCGAACCGCCCCTGCACCGCAGTCCTACGTTCGCCGAGCTTGACGGTCTCCCCAGCCCGGTGGTGCCGACAGTTCCGACTCCAGCTCGCGCAGCCGGGACCGTACGGTCGGAGCGGGTCGTACGGCCGCCAGTGCCCGCCACACCTCCAGATCGTCCTCGCCCCAGGGGGCGTGCGCCCAGTCCGCCAGCAGGTCGGGGTCGTGCCCGGCTATCAGCGCCGTGCGCAGACCGTCGGCGAGTCTGCGCCTCAGCCGTACCACGGCCGGCGCCTGCGAGCCCGGCAGCAGCGGCCCCGTGTACGCCGACGCCGCCGCCGTCACCGCGCCCGTCTCCAACCGCCGTTCCACCACCGACACATCGGACTCGACGGGCGCCGTCAGCCGATACGGCCGTGACCCCAGCACCTCCGGCCCCAGGAGACGGCGCAGCCGCGCCAGTTCGGCCCGCAGCGTCACCGGCGTCACCGACTCGTCCTCGTACAGCGCGCAGAGCAGCTCGTCGCCGGACAGCCCCTCCGGGTGGCGGGCGAGCAGCACCAGGATCTCGCTGTGGCGACGGCTGAGCCTGATCTTCCGTCCCCGGACGAGGAGTTGGGCGTCGTCACGGCCCAGAGCAGTCAGTTCGAGCGTGTCCGCCGCAGCGCCGGGTGGCGCGAGCAGGGCGAGCTGGGACTCGGCGGCCCGGGCGACCGCCTGGACGAAGCCGAGGCTGTGCGGATGCGCCAGACCGTCGCCGCCGGTGATGTCGACCGCGCCGAGTACCCGCCCGGTGCGTGGATCGTGTACCGGAGCCGCCGCGCACGTCCACGGCTGCACCTGCCATATGAAGTGCTCGGCTGCGAAAACCTGCACGGGCCGGTCCACGGCGACCGCGGTGCCCGGAGCGTTCGTCCCGACCGCGGACTCCGCCCATCGCGCACCCGGTACGAAGTTCATCCGGTCGGCCCGCCGTCTGGTCGCCGCGTCTCCCTCCACCCACAGCAGCCTGCCCTGCGCGTCGCACACGGCCAGCAGATGCTCGCCGTCGGACGCGAACGTGCCCAGCAACTCGCGGACCAACGGCATCACCCTGGCCAGCGGATGTTCCGCGCGGTAGGAACCGAGGTCGCCGTCCGTCAGCTCCACCGGAGCGGTGCCCTCCGGTCCGACCCCCGCCTTCGCCGACCGCCGCCACGAGTCCGCGACGACGGAACGCACCGGTCGTGCCACCGTGCCCCGCTGTGTGAACACCTCGTGCGCGTGTCGCAGCACTCGCACCCGCTCGACGGGGTCGGCTCCCGGCTCCAGAGCCACCCATGGATCGGTCAACTCGGCCTCCCGGACATGCGCTCGTGGCTGGAACCCATCGTCACCGCCGGACCCGCACCCCGACAAGCCGCGCGCCACGGCGACGTCAGGCGGAGCCGACCAGACGTATGTAGCGGTCCCAGTCCCAGTACGGCCCCGGATCGGTGTGGTCGGTGCCCGGCACCTCGTGGTGGCCGATGATGTGGGCACGGTCCTTCGGAATGCCGTGCCTGTCGCAGATCTCCGCGGTGAGCGCCGCGGACTGCTCGTACATGGCGGCGGTGAAGTACTCGGGCCGGTCGATCCAGCCCTCGTGCTCGATGCCTATGCTCCGCGCGTTGTATTCCCAGTTGCCTGCGTGCCAGGCGATGTCGCGTTCTCTGACGCACTGGGCGACCAGTCCGTCGGCCGACCGGAGCAGATAGTGCGCGGAGACCTGCTTCGCCGGGTTCCAGAAGACTGGCAGGGTGTTCTTGTAGGTGGTCTGCGTGACGTGGATGATCACCAGGTCGATGGGTTGTCCGGCCGGCCGGTCGGCGGCGGTGTAGTTGGCCGTGCTCGCGGGCTCCCACCGGGCGGGGGTGTGGTCGAGGGGCGGAGACTCGGCGTCGGCCCGGGGGCTCGGGAGCAACGCGTAGGGGATCGCGGCGAGGGCGGTGCCCTGCAGCAGCAGCCGCCTGCTCGGCAGCGGCCTGGCTCGCTCCATGTGACTCTGCCTTTCCTGCCGAAGGGTGGGTGGATGGTCCTGTGCTGGTCGGCGCATCCGTGAGCGAAGACGCCTCAGTACTCGAAGACGCATCAGTACTCGAAGGCGCATCAGTACTCGAAGACGCAGCCGCAGGTCGAATGGCTGCGCCTCACGTGGATCACGGTACGGCGATCGAGGACGGGCCGCCCGAGCGTGTGGATAACGGTGGAAAACCGGCGAGTTGTGGAAAACTTCGTCACCCGGCAGAGGGAACGGGCACCCACGGAGGCCGGTCGAGGACTGTGCCGACGCCCAGGCCGGGCACAGCCCTCGCCCGCTTCTCCCCAGCGCTACTGCCGCACCCCGGCCGTCGCCGGATCGTCCAGCACCCCACGCACCACCGAGTGCGCCGCGCCCAGCAGGGGCCCGTCGGAACCCAGCCGCGACACGGTCACGGAGCACGCCGGACCGGCCGTCCGCCGCGCCAACTCCCGCTCCAGCGAGGGCAACAGCCAGGGCGCGAGGGCGGCCAGAGCGCCGCCCAGCACCACGGTCCGCGGGTCCAGCAGATTCACCGCGCCGGTCAGCGCCACCCCGAGCGCGGTGCCGGCGCCCCGCAGGGCCCGGTGCACATGCTTGTCGCCGGCGGCGGCCCGCTCGGCGAGGAACTCGACCCGGTGTTCGCCCGGTTCCAGTCCGGCCGCCCGGAGCACGGCCTCCTCACCGGCGTACTGCTCCAGGCAGCCGCGGCCACCGCACGCGCAGTCGGGGCCTTCGGGCCGCACCGGAACATGCCCCAACTCGCCCGCGAAGCCGCGTGTCCCACGGAGCAGCCGACCGTCCACGACGACCGCGCCACCGATGCCGATCTCCGCGGAGACGTGCAGGAAGTCGGACGGTGTGCCGTCCCCGAGCCAGAGTTCCGCGAGCCCGCCGAAGTTGGCCTCGTTGTCCACGGTCACCGGCAGATCGTCGGGCAACAGGGCGCCCACGTCCGTGTCGTGCCAGTCGAGGTTCGGGGCGCGGACCACCGTACGGGTGTCGCTCGCCACCAGCCCGGGCACGGCGACCGCGAGCCCTGCCGGCCACAGTCCCTCGCCCTCCGCCTCGGCGACCACCTCTCGCACGAGCTCGGTCAGTTCCTCGATGACCGGCTCCGGTGCCCGGCCGCGGTTGGTGCCGTGCCGCTCCGCCCGAGCCCGCACCTCGCCCCGCAGGTCCACGGCGCAGACCGCGAGATGATCGACGCCGATCTCCGCGCCGATACCGGCGGGGCCGCGCCCGCTGAGAGCGAGCGCCGAGCCGGGCCGTCCGACCCGGCCGGGACGCTCGGGGCCCAGCTCCTCCAGGAGCCCGGAACGGATCAGCTCGTCCACCAGGGTCGACACGGCGGCCCGGGTCAGGCCGATGTGCGAGGCGACGCCGGCCCGGGACAGCGGCCCCTCGGCGTTGACGGTGTGCATGACCCGGGAGAGGTTGCGGCGCCGCATGCCCTGCTGGTTGTCGGGCAGACGGCGGCCGGAGCCGCCGGCGCGGGTCTCGTGCAGTGGTGCGCTCATGCCTCCCTCGGCTCCCGTCGATGCGTCCCGGTGGGTGTCCCCGCCGAGGTTTCCGTGGGTGTCCCTGTGCGTTTTCCTGTCCGTGCCCTGTAGATCATGCCGGAATCGGATTTTCCCACTCGGGAGACCCCCTCGCCGCTTCGGGACGGCCCTCGCTGTATCGGGACAGCCCCTCGCCGGTCAGTCCCTGACCGGCCAGTCCCTGTCCGGTCAGTCCCTGTCCGGTCGGTCTCTGATCGATCGGTGGCAGTCCGGTCGACCGTTGCCCGGTCGGAGGCAGTCCGGTCAGTCGCTGTCCGGTCCGCGTTCCAGCAGCGGTGCCGCGTCGGACAGCACCCGGGAGATCCTGGCGAGCGTCTCCTCGTCCCGCTCCACGGCCTCCAGCACCGGCCCCTTTGTGGTGTCCCAGCGGCGGGCCACCGCGGCAGGGTCCTCGCCGGTGAGCAGCCCGGCGGCCTGCGCGGCGGCGCCCAGCGCGACCAGTTCCTTGGCCTCGGGGACCTGCACGGCCCGTCCCGAAAGGCGGCGCACGGTCTGCTGCCAGGCGGTGCCCCGCGCGCCCCCGCCGATGAGCAGCAGCGGTGCGGAGGTGTCCGCGTCGGAGTCGAGCACCAGGTCCAGGGCGCCGAGCAGCGAGTGCACGGCGCCGTCGTACGCTGCCTGCAGCAGCTGTCCGCCCGTCGTGTCGTGGCGCAGCCCGTGCAGCAGGCCCGAGGCGTGCGGCAGGGCCGGGGTGCGCTCGCCGTCCAGGTAGGGGAGGAGGGTGACGTCCGTGCCGGGCTCCACGGACTCGCGGTCGAGGCCCAGCAGGGCGGCGACCCGGTCGACGGCCTGGGTGCAGTTCAGGGTGCAGGCCAGCGGCAGCCAGTCGCCGTGCGCGTCGGCGAAGCCCGCCACCGTCCCCGTCGGATCCGCCGGGCGGTGCCTGGAGACGGCGTACACCGTGCCGGAGGTGCCCAGGCTCAGCACCGGGGTGCCGGGGCGCAGCCCGAGCCCCAGCGCCGCGGCCGCGTTGTCACCCGTGCCGGCGGCCACCAGGGTCCCCTTGGCGAACGGCAGTTCGTGGGCGTCCCGTACGGTCCCGGCGACCTCGCCCGGCCGGACCACCCGGGGCAGCAGCGCCGGGTCCAGCCCCACATGGGCGAGCACCTCGGCGTCGTACGCCTCCGTCGCCGACGCCCACCAGCCCGTGCCGGAGGCGTCGCCGCGATCGGTCGTGCCCTGGCCGGTGAGGCGCTCGGTGAGGTAGTCGTGCGGCAGACGCACGGCGGCGGTCGCCCGCACCGCGTCGGGCTCGTGCTCCGCCAGCCAGGCCCACTTCGTCACGGTGAAGGACGGCCCCGGCACGCTGCCGGCGCGCTCCGCCCAGGCTTTCGCGCCGCCCAGTTCCTCGACCAGGCGGGCCGCCTGCGGCGCCGAGCGCACGTCGTTCCACAGCAGCGCCGGCCGCACCGGCTCGCCCCGGGAGTCGAGGGTGACGAGGCCGTGCTGCTGGCCGCCGATCGACACCGCAGCGGCCTCGCGTGCCGCCTCCCCGCACTGGTGCAGCGCCTCGCACAGCGCGTCCCACCACTGCCGGGGGTCACTCTCCCGGCCGGCCCCGGAGGACACGGTGTGCGGTGCCTGCCCGCTCGCCACGACCCGGCCGGTCGACGCGTCGACGACCAGGGCCTTGGTGGACTGTGTGGACGAGTCCACACCGACGACGAGCGGACCCTCGGCAGCTGACATCGGGCTCTCCTTCTCACGCGGCTCGCGACGGCCGCTGACGCGGCTGACGTCTCCGTCCGGCGACATCTTGTCTTCCCAGAGACGCGTCCGCATACTAATTTGTAAATCGCCATGACGAAATAGTCGGAGCGCAAGGAGCCGCGGCATGAACTACCAACCCACCCCCGACGACAGGTTCACCTTCGGCCTGTGGACCGTCGGCTGGCAGGGAAGGGACCCGTTCGGCGACGCCACCCGGCGCGCCCTCGACCCGGTCGAGACGGTGCAGCGTCTGGCGGAGCTCGGCGCCTACGGTGTGACCTTCCACGACGACGACCTGATCCCCTTCGGGTCCTCGGACAGCGAGCGCGAGGAGCACATCAAGCGCTTCCGCGCCGCCCTGGACACGACCGGCATGACCGTGCCCATGGCCACCACCAACCTCTTCACGCACCCCGTCTTCAAGGACGGCGCGTTCACCGCCAACGACCGCGACGTCCGCCGCTACGCGCTGCGCAAGACGATCCGCAACATCGACCTGGCGGTCGAGCTCGGCGCCAAGATCTACGTCGCCTGGGGAGGCCGTGAGGGCGCCGAGTCCGGCGCCGCCAAGGACGTCCGGGACGCGCTCGACCGCATGAAGGAGGCCTTCGACCTCCTCGGCGAGTACGTCACCTCCCAGGGCTACGACCTGAAGTTCGCGATCGAGCCCAAGCCGAACGAGCCGCGTGGCGACATCCTGCTCCCCACCGTCGGTCACGCCCTGGCCTTCATCGAGCGCCTGGAGCGCCCGGAGCTCTACGGCGTGAACCCCGAGGTCGGTCACGAGCAGATGGCCGGGCTGAACTTCCCGCACGGCATCGCGCAGGCCCTCTGGGCGGGCAAGCTCTTCCACATCGACCTCAACGGCCAGTCCGGCATCAAGTACGACCAGGACCTCCGCTTCGGCGCGGGCGACCTGCGCTCCGCCTTCTGGCTGGTCGACCTGCTGGAGAGCGCCGGTTACGCGGGGCCGAAGCACTTCGACTTCAAGCCGCCGCGCACCGAGGACCTCGACGGTGTGTGGGCGTCGGCCGCGGGCTGCATGCGCAACTACCTCATCCTCAAGGAGCGCGCGGCCGCCTTCCGCGCGGACCCGGCGGTCCAGGAGGCGCTGCGCGCCGCGCGGCTCGACCAGCTGGCCCAGCCCACGGCCGTCGACGGACTGCAGGCGCTGCTCGCGGACCGGACGGCGTTCGAGGAGTTCGACGCCGAGGCCGCCGCCGCTCGCGGCATGGCCTTCGAGCAGCTCGACCAGCTGGCGATGGACCACCTGCTGGGTGCGCGCGGCTGATCACGCGCGCGTGGGGCCCCTTTCGGTCGTTCTCTGCGCGGGAATTCTCCGGAATCATGCGATCCACGGCATGAGTCCTGTCAACTCCCGCGCAGGGCTCGCGTCCTGGCCTTTCCGCGGCGACTCTGGACGGTATGGGCATGCCGCCGCCACCGTCCCAGCCGCCCCGACCGCCGGACGGCACACCGCCGTCGCCCGGCGGCGGTTTCGGGCCCCCTTCAGGGAGCTTCGGTCCGCCGCCGGGCGATCCGACCGGGGGAGGTGGTGGTCGGCAGCCCCCGGGTCAGGGCGGGGGCCGGCAGCCACCCGATCCGCCCGGTGGGCCCCCTCCCTACGGGCGTCGCAGGCTGGTGCTCATCGCGCTGGCCGTGGTCCTCACCCTCGGTGCCGTCCTCGCCGTGGTGCTGGTGGCCTCCGGGGGTGAAGGATCGCCGGACGACAGGCCGTCGGGCGGGCCCGGTGGGGGCGCGAGTTCTTCGCCGACCCCGTCGCTGAGCCTCCCGTCCGGGCTGCCCAGCGACCTTCCGACGCTGCCCTCGGGTTTTCCCAGTGATCTGCCCAGTGGGTTCCCGAGCGATCTGCCCACCGGATTCCCGACCGTGTTGCCCAGCGACCTGGACTCACTCTTCCCGGACCCGGTCGGCCGCACCGGTGACGGGCGCGCTCTCGGGTGACGTCAGCTGTCAGGCTCAGCGGCGACCGAGGCCAGCGCCGTCGCCGGATCATGGGCCGCCGGGCCCGCCGGCACCCAGCGGCCCCGCTCCTTGCGGTACGGCCACCAGCGGCCGTCCCGTCCGAGGCGCAGCTGCGCCGACCCACCCACGACGGTCCAACGATTGTGCGCGGCCCTCAGCGAAGGCCGCTCGGCCTCGTCCCACGCAGCCTCCAGAGCGACACGCGCGCGTGCGAGCGACTCCGCCGGTACATGCCACTCCTCGTCCAGTACGGCGAGACCGGCCGCCCCGCCGTACCGCCAGGCACGGACGGCGAGCGCCAGCCCCTCCCGGCCGCGTCCCGACCCCTCTGCCAGTCGCGCCTCGATGCCCGTCCCCGGGGCACCGGAGGCCAGCCGCACCACGTCCTGGTGGAACGGCGCCTCGTCGTCGAGCGGCAGCTGCTCGTGACCGGGGCGGAGAGCCTCGGCCAGCAGCCGGTGTGCCTCCCGGGCCGTCTGCGCCGCCAGGAACTCGAGCGCCGCCGGGTCGAGCCCCTGCGCCGGCCCGGTCTCGGTGTCCAGGGAGGGCGGCAGGCCGGGCTCCGTGGGCAGCGCGGGCGGCTCGGGGAGCGGCGGCAGGAGATCTTCCGCCGCGAACGCCTCCGCGGCGTCCACACCGCCGCGGTGGTCGTCCCCGAGGCTCGTCCCGAGACCGCTGGGCGCATCCTCGGCACCCGCCGCGGACGCGGTTCCCCGCACGTGGAGGTCGTCCAGCAGAGCGCGCTCGGCACGGCCGCGCATCAGCATCAGGACGAACGGGTCCTGATCCAGCAGACGGGCCACCTGGTAGCAGAGCGCCGCAGTGTGTCCGCAGTGGTCCCAGGCACCGCAGTCGCACTCCGCCTCCAGATCACCGAGACCGGGCAGCAGTTCGACCCCGGCCGTCGCGGCGTCCTCGACCAGATGCGGCGGCATCTCACGGTCGAGCAGGGCGGCGACGTGCCCGGCCCGCTCGACCGCCATGTCCAGAAAACGGTCCCACTGATCCCCGGACAGCTCCTGGAGCAGGACGTCGGCACGGTGGCCGGTGCCGTCGAGGTCCTGGACGACCGCGGTGACACGCCCGGGGCGCACCGACACCGCGCCCACGGCTCCCGCACGCGCCAGCCTGCGCCCCGCCTTCACCTGCTGCCCGTCCAGCGCCGCGTCCTCGAGCGCCTGCAACCAGGCCCGGCCCCACCACGTCCGTGCGAAGGCCCCGCCGTGCACGGGGGCCAGTGCGGCGAACGTGCGCTCCTCGTCATGTCCCGTGCGTTCCGTCATCCCGCGCCCCCTCGCAGCTCCACCAGATCGGCCAGCTCGGCGTCGGACAGCTCGGTCAGTGCCGTGTCGCCCGCGCCGAGCACCGCGTCGGCCAACTCCCGCTTGCGCAGCAGCATGTCCGCGATGCGGTCCTCGATCGTGCCCTCCGTGATCAACCGGTGCACCTGCACCGGCCGTGTCTGTCCGATGCGGTACGCCCGGTCCGTGGCCTGCGCCTCGACGGCCGGGTTCCACCAGCGGTCGTAGTGCACGACATGCTCGGCCCGTGTCAGATTCAGACCCGTGCCGGCCGCCTTCAGCGACAGCAGGAAGACGGGCACCTCGCCCGCCTGGAAGCCGTCCACCATCGCCTCGCGCTCGGGCACCGGTGTCCCCCCGTGCAGGAAGCGCGTGGTCACCCCGCGCGCCGCCAGATGACGTTCCAACAGCCGAGCCATCCGGACGTACTGCGTGAAGACCAGCACGCTCGCGCCCTCGGACAGGATGGTGTCCAACAGTTCGTCCAGCAGCTCCAACTTCCCCGATCTGCCCGGGATCCGCGGCTTGTCCTCCTTGAGGAACTGAGCGGGGTGGTTGCAGATCTGTTTGAGCCCGGTCAGCAGCTTCACGATCAGTCCCCGCCGCTCCATGCCGTCGGCCGCGGCGATCTCCGCCATGGTCTCGCGCACCAACGCCTCGTACAGCCCCACCTGTTCCCTGGTGAGCGACACTGCGCGGTCGGTCTCGGTCTTCGGCGGGAGCTCCGGCGCGATCCCCGGGTCCGACTTGCGGCGGCGCAGCAGGAACGGCCGTACGAGCCGGGAGAGCCGCTCCGCAGCGGCGGGATCCCGGCCGCTCTCCACGGCCTGCGCGTACCGGGTGCGGAAGGTGCCGAGGCGGCCGAGGAGACCCGGGGTGGTCCAGTCGAGGATCGCCCACAGTTCCGACAGGTTGTTCTCCACCGGGGTGCCGGTGAGCGCCACGCGCGCGCGTGCGCCGATGGTGCGCAGTTCCCGCGCCGTGGCCGAGTAGGGGTTCTTCACGTGCTGCGCCTCGTCCGCCACGACCAGGCCCCAGGGCACGTGGGCGAGCCGGGGTGCGTCGAGCCGCATCGTGCCGTACGTGGTGAGGACGAACTCCGCGTCGGCGAGCCCGTCCAGACCGCGTCCGGATCCGTGGAAGCGGCGCACCGGCACGCCCGGTGCGAATTTCTCGATCTCCCGCTGCCAGTTGCCCATCAGGGAGGCCGGACAGACGACGAGGGTGGGGCCCGCGGTCGGGGTGTCCGACTGCCGGTGCAGATGCAGGGCGATGAGGGTGATCGTCTTGCCGAGCCCCATGTCGTCGGCGAGGCAGCCGCCGAGTCCCAGGGAGGTCATCCGGGCCAGCCAGTCGAGTCCGCGCAGCTGGTAGTCGCGCAGCGTCGCGGCGAGCGCGGGAGGCTGCCCGACGGGTTCCTGCCCTTCGGGGTCCGACAGCCGTTCCCGCAGCGTCGCCAGCCATCCGGTGGGCAGCACGTCGACCACCCTGCCGTCCACCTCCGTCGTACCCGTCAGAGCGGCGCTGAGCGCGTCGACGGGCGACACCTTGCGGTCCTGCTGCGCACGGGCGTGGCGGATCTCCTCCGGATCCACCAGGACCCACTTGTCGCGCAGTCGCACCAGGGGGCGGTTCGCCTCCGCGAGCAGGTCGAGCTCCTGCCGGGTGAGCCGCTGATCGCCCAACGCGAACCGCCAGTCGAAGGCGAGCAGCGCGTCGGCCGACAGGTACGACGGGGTGCCCGACGTGTTTCCGTCAGGGCCCTGCTCGTCGTCGTCCGGGGGACCGACGACCGCGCGGGCGGTCAGCCCACGGGCCGGCTCCTTGGGCCAGTGCACGTCTACACCGGCTGTCGCGAGCAGCCGGGCACCCTCGCCCAGCAGTTCGGTGACCTCCTCGTCGGCGAGTTCCACGGCGTCCGGCACGGCTGCCGACAGCAGCGGGCCGAGCGGGGCCCAGACGCGTGCGGCGCGGCGCAGCGCCAGCAGGGCGTCCGTCCGCGCGCGCGGGCCGAAGGCGGCCGCGTCGGCCCACACCGCGGAGGCGTCCGCGACGAGCGCGGGGTCGCTCACACTGTGCAACTGGGGAACTACACGGAACATGGGCTTCGTCCCGGCCGGGTCGTCGGCGGGCAGCGAGGCGAGCCCGGGAATCTCGACGCGCAGGGAGACGCGGACCCCGGCGTCGTGTCCGGCGGCCACGTCCGCGGCCCAGGAGCGCTGTTCCGGAACGGCCTGCGGATCGCGGGCGGCGAAGGCCGGGCCGCCCGCCGCGACGCTCGCGGCGGGGGAGCGGGGCAGTGAGTCCACGACGGCGTCGAGGAACGCGCGCAGCAGCCGCTCCGGTTCGGGCAGCCGCGGCGGCTCACCGTCGTCCACGGGCAGCGCGTGCGCCTCGGGCGGCATCGCTGCGGCCAGCTCCCTGACCCGGTCCAGGTCCTCCGCCCGCAGCGGTCCCGCCCGCCAGGCGTCCTGTCCGCCCGCGGTGACGCCGGGCAGCAGAAGACCGCGCGCGGCGAACCGAAGGGCCAGCAGGGCCGCGGCGCCCCAGAAAGCCGTCGAGCGGTGGGCGCCGGTGCCGGCACGCGCGCGCGTGAGCACCGGAAGCGCGGCGTGGACCGGGAGCGACACGACGGGGACCGTGGACCGTCGGACGCCGCCGTCGCCGGACCCGACGAGTGTCAGCTCCCCGTCGCAGCCGTGGGCGACCGGGGGCGGTGCCGAGCCGTCCGGTCGCCAGAAAGCGACGTGTCCGGTGCGCGCGGGGTCCGCGGCCACGAAGACGGCGTGGCAGCGGGCCAGTTCGAGGACTTCGGGGAAGGTGGCCACGGGATTCGTCGGCACAGGGATACCGGACTCCTCAAATTTGACTACTTCAGTCGGAATCGCCGAGGCTACCTCACCTCAAATCTCCACCCGGTGTGTTGTCGAGTGACGTGGGTCACTTTTCCCGCCCGGCGGTGAGGGCATCTCAGGGTTGTACGGGGGTTCGACTCAGGGGCGCGTCAGGGTCGTGGTCCGGAACCGTGGGGAGTCCGATCCCGTTTTCAGGACAGAGAGCGGCAGTGGCCGCGAAGGAGGCGACGGAGATGTCGAAGAGTACGAAGATCGTCGCAGGGGGTGCGGCAATCGGGATCGTCCTGCTGATCCTGCTGCCCTTCCCCTTCTGGGCCAATCTCCTGATAGTCCTGGGGATCCCCACGGCCGCGTACCTGGCGCTGGACCCCTCGCAGCGGCGCCGGCTGCGCCGCACGGGGCGCAAGGAGCTCGGCCGCTGAGGTGGTACCGGCCCGCGTCGGCGGGCCGGTGCGGCACACAGGATCAGTTCGGGCGTACGGCGATCTTGTCGAGGGACTCCAGGAGACCGGGCAGTTCCGGGCCCCTGCCCACCGGCAGCACCTCGCCGGGTTCCTCGTCGAGAAGGACGAAGGCGATGTCGTCGGTTCTGGCCACCATCGACCAGCCGGGACCGTCGGCACGGAGCGTCCGGGCGTCACCCGGCGCGAACGAGGAGCGGACCCGCCCGAGAGGGGGAGGGGACTCCACGTAGGCCCGCGCCTCCGCGAGCACACGGCGGATGCCCGTGCGGGGAGTGCCGTCGTCCTGGCCCGCACCCGGCCCGGCTTCCGCCGTGTCGCCGGTCGCCGGCCAGCCCGAGCCGTCCTGCCCGGCGAACGCGGAGTCGTCGATCTGCTCCCGCCACATGGCCCACTGCAGAGCGATCTCGTCGGCGCCCAGACGCCGCTGGGCGGGACCCCAGACGCCGGTGTCCGGCGGACTCAGCGGAGGCCGGTCCGACACCTCGGGATCGGGGTCGTGCGGAGCGGGCACCCCCGGGGCAGCCACGGCGACCGCCAGGGGCCAGCCCGGCAGGGCCGCCACGACGGAGTCCTCGTCGGGCGACAGGTCGTACTCCATGCCGCAGTCCCACGACGCGATGGCCACGGCGACCAGCGACACGTCGTCGACCGCCACCGTCCACCTCGCCCCCTCGCCGTCCTGGCCCAGGACGATCCCGTAGCCGTCCGCGAGCGGCGCGAGGCCCAGGGCCGCGCAGGCCTCCGGGTAGTCGTCCCCCAGCACACTGGGGAAGTTCGCGGGCGTGAGCAGTACCGCCGTCAGCACATACAGCGCGTCGTCGTCCCCGGCGGTGACGGCGTCCTCGTCCGTCCCGGCCATGCCGGCCTCCCATCGCTCTCGCTCGTCCGTCGGCGCACCCTAATGCGCCCGGCGGGCCCTTGTCACGAGCGGGAACCCCGTGCGGAGCTGCGGAAATCCGGGGCGAGCTGCAGGTATCCGGGTGGACAGGGGCGAAACGACCGGAGACCCTCACTCGTTCAGGCGGCCGGCAGCCCCAGAAGTGACCTCGCGACCGTCTGCGGCGACTCGTCGCGCTCCCGCGCGAGGGCGATCACCGCCCGGCACGCCAGCTCGCTCACCCCGAACGACAGGGCCTCGGGCGACACCCAGGTCGCGGCCTCGTCGATCTGGTCCTGGTCGTCCTCGGCGCACGCCGCGATGTAGACGGCCGCCGCCTCGAACAGGTTGTGCGTGCGCTTCGTCTCCTGCGCGGTGGTCTCCGCGCGCAGCGAGTCGAGGAATCTGCCGAAGGACTTGCGCATGCTGCCGAACATATGGGCTACCTACCCCCCGCGTCGGTATCACAGCTCGTCCTACTCAACGTAGAGACGGACCCGCGACCACAGAAGGGGGAAGGCGGGGTGAAGCGCGGCGAACGGCGCATTCGGGACCCTGCGCGGCGCGATACCCCGGGCGAGGGCGGGGCTCAGCCCACACGCGCGGCCAGCGCCAGGAATCGGTCGTCCTCGTCGGCGTAGGACGTCATGCGCCAGCCCGAACCCGCCAGCAGCGGCCTCAGGTTCGCCTCGGCACGCAGGTCCTCCGGGGTGAGGTGCCGCCCCTGGCGCGCGGCGAGCGCCGCCCGGCCGATGGGGTGGAAGAGCGCCAGAGTGCCGCCCGGTCTGACCACCCGGGCCAACTCCCACAGAGCCTCCGCCGGGCTCGGAAGGTGTGCGACGAGCCCTGCGGCGAACACCGCGTCCAGCGACGCCGTACGCAGCGGCAGGCGGCCGGCGTCGGCGAGCACCAACCACCCGTCACGGTCCCGCCCGGCCCGTACGGCGGCCGCCAGCATGGCGGGCGTCAGATCGGCCCCGAGCACCACTCCCGAGGTCCCCACGGCGGCGCGCAGCGGCGGCAGCGCCCGTCCCGTGCCGCACCCCGCGTCGAGCACCCGGTCGCCCTCGCGCAGACGGAGTTCGGCGACCGCTGCGGCATAGGCGGGCCCGTCGTCGGGGAAGCGGGCGTCCCAGTGGGCCGCCCGTGCCGTGAAGAACTCCTGGACGTGTGTGTGGTCGTCGCTCATGTTCCGCATGATCCCTCACCGGAACGGCGGACGAGATGACGCGCATGTTCGGACGGGACGCGATCGCTCCCGTGCATATATGCGCCACATTCCAGCAGCTTTCGAAATGCGCCCCCTCCGTGCTCCCGTGCCCCCACTAGCGTCCCGGGGCCATGGGACACCTGGACCACGCCACCTTCGGCTGGCTGACCCCCGCGCTGTCGTACGCCATGGCCTGCATCGGCGCCGCCCTCGGACTGCGCTGCACGGTCCGCGCGCTCGCCACCACCGGCAGGTCCCGCCGCAACTGGCTCGTCACCGCGGCGTCGGCCATCGGCACCGGCATCTGGACCATGCACTTCGTGGCGATGCTCGGCTTCGGCGTCGGCGGCACCGAGATCCGCTACGACGTGCCACTGACCGTCCTGAGCCTCCTGGTCGCCATGCTCGTGGTCTGCGCCGGTGTCTTCGCCGTCGGCTACGGCCGCGATCGAACCCGGGCGCTCCTGCTCGGCGGGCTCACCACCGGCCTCGGCGTCGCGAGCATGCACTACCTGGGCATGGCGGCCGTACGGCTGCACGGCGACGTCACCTACGATCCGGCGCTCGTCGCCCTCTCCGTCGTGATCGCCGTGGTCGCGGCGACCGCCGCCCTCTGGGCGGCACTCCACATCAGGTCGCCCGTCGCGGTCACCGTCGCCTCCCTCGTCATGGGCGGAGCGGTGAGCAGCATGCACTACACCGCGATGTGGGCGGTGAGCGTGGAGGTCACCCCGTCCGCGGCGGTCCTGCCCGGGGCCACGGCGATGCAGTTCATCTTCCCCCTCGCCGTCGGCCTCGGGTCCTACCTCTTCCTCACCTCGGCGTTCGTCGCACTGTCGCCGACGGCCGGGGAGCGCGAGGCATCGGCGTCGGCCCAGCGGCCGGTCGAGAACGCCACCGCCCACTAGCCGCGCCACGGCCTTCGAAGCCCGCCGCCGAACCCTGATCGAGGAGGCCATGCGTACACCCCGCAGAACCCCGACAGCCGCTGCCGAGGCGCCGGCCCAGCCCGCGATACGCGGACGTCGCGCCCACGCCGGGCCACCGGCCGACGAGCCGCTCGCACCCGACGGGACCGGCGCCCCGGTGACCGGCCCACCCACCTCAGCGGGACGCCGGAACCTGCGCCCCCGCACCGTCCGGGCCAAGATCGTCTGTCTGCTGATGGTGCCTGTCGTCTCCCTGCTCGCACTGTGGGCGTACGCCACCGTCACCACCGCCCAGGACGTCGCCCGCTACCGCCAGCTGCAACGCGTCGACGCCTCCGTACGCGGCCCCGTCGCCGACGCCGTCGCCGCGCTCCAGGCCGAACGCGCGGCCGCCGTCCGGTACGCCACCGGACCCTCCACGGAGCGCGAGAACACGCTGCGCGGACTCACGCGGCGCACCGACCGGGCGGTGGAAGCCCTGCGCCTGGGGGACCGCCACACCGTCGCCGACGGCACCGACCTGCCCGCAGGGGTGGCCGAACGCCTCGCCGGCTTCGTGACCGGCGCCGAGGATCTGCGCACTCTGCGGACCTCGGTCCTCGACCGCCGCAGCGGCTGGGCCGAGTCCTATGAGCGGTACACCGCGACCATCGCCACGGCCTTCGGCGTGGGCGGCGCGCTCACCGGCATCCAGGACGCCGACCTCGGCTCCGACGCGCGCGTGCTGCTCGAGTTCTCCCGCGCGGGCGAGGCGCTGGCGCGGGAGGACGCGCTCCTGTCCGGCGCCCACATCGCCAAGACCCTCGACCGTGAGCGGTTGCGGCTGTTCACCGGCGCCGTCGACACACGCCGCACCCTGACCGAAGCCGCCGGCGTGGACCTGCGCGGCACGGAACGCGCCGCCTGGCAGGAGCTCGCCGGAGGACACGCCTACGCCGACCTGCGCGCCCTCGAGGACGAAGTGCTCGCGAGCCACGCCGGGTCCCAGGTGCTCCAGGCCGTCCCCGAAGCGGCCTGGACGTCCGCCCACGCGCGCGTACAGAAGGACATGCGCGCCATCGAAGTGGACGCCGGCCACGAAGTCGCCGACCGGGCCGACCCGTTCACCCGCGCACTGCTCACCCCGGCCGGGGCCGCCGTGCTCCTCGGCCTCGCCGCGGTCGCCGCCTCCCTCGTCATCTCCGTACGCATCGGACGCGGTCTGGTCGTGGAGCTGGTGAGCCTGCGCAACGGCGCCTTGGAGATCGCCCGCCGCAAACTGCCCCACGCCATGCGCAGACTGCGCGCCGGCGAGGAGATCGACGTCGACACCGAGGCCCCGCCCGGGCCACCCGCGGAGGACGAGACCGGTCAGGTCGCCGAGGCCCTCGGCACCGTGCATCGAGCGGCCCTCCGCGCGGCGGTCGAGCGCGCCGAACTCGCCAGCGGCATCTCCGGAGTCTTCGTGAACCTCGCCCGCCGCAGCCAGATCCTCGTGCACCGCCAACTCGGTCTGCTCGACAGCATGGAACGCCGCTCCGACGATCCCGACGAACTCAGCGACCTCTTCCGTCTCGACCACCTCACCACCCGCATGCGACGCCACGCGGAGAGCTTGATCATCCTCTCCGGGGCCGCGCCGGGGCGCGCCTGGCGCATGCCCGTCTCCCTGACGAACGTGGTCCGGGCGGCGGTCTCCGAGATCGAGGACTACGCGCGCGTGGAGCTGCGGCAACTCCCCGAAGCGAAGATCGCCGGTGCCGGGGTCGCCGACCTCACCCACCTCCTCGCGGAACTCGTGGAGAACGCCGCCCAGTTCTCCCCGCCCCACACGCGCGTGCGGGTCACCGGCGAACCGGTCGGCAACGGTTACGCCCTGGAGGTCGAGGACCGGGGCCTCGGCATGGGCAAGGAGACGCTCGCCGAGGCCAACCGCCGCATCGCACAGTCCGAGGCCCTCGACCTGTTCGACAGCGACCGGCTCGGCCTGTTCGTCGTCAGCCGCCTCGCCGCCCGCCACGGCATCAAGGTCCATCTGAGGCCCTCCCCGTACGGCGGCACCACGGCCGTGGTCCTCCTCCCCACCAGCCTGCTCCACAGCGGCGTGCCGGAACGTTCTCCCGAAGCCCGCGCCGAAGCACCTGCGCAGCCCGAGGAACGCGAGTACGCGCGCGTGACCGCGGCCCCGCACCAGGACCCCGTCGAACAGTCCGCGGACCGGCGCGCCCTGACGGCACCCGTCGCCTCCGTCGGCCGCGGAACCGGGGACGATCCGCCCGAACCGCCGCCCGGCGTCACCACCCTGCGGCCGCACCGCCGCCCGCAGGAACCGGAGGACACGGGCGAACTGCCACGCCGTGTACGCCAATCGCATCTCGCGCCCCAACTGCGCGAACGGCCCGCCGTTCAGCCCGCGTACGCCGCGCCGCCCGGAGCGGACGACGAGCGCACCCCGGAACTCGTCAGGGACCGCATGGCGGCCTACCGCGACGGCTGGACACGAGGTGGTGGCACGGCACCCGGCCGAGCAGCAGGCCACGGCCCCACCACGGGCAGCGACAGCAGCGAAGGAGACCCCGCATGATCCAGGACCCGAGCACCAGGGCCACCGAGCGCTCCGGTGAACTCGACTGGCTGCTGGACGACTTGGTACTGCGCGTGCACGAGGTGCGGCACGCCGTCGTCCTGTCCAACGACGGCCTCGCGGTCGGCGCCTCCAGCGACCTCAGGCGCGAGGACGCCGAGCACCTCGCCGCGGTCGCCTCCGGCTTCCACAGTCTCGCCAAAGGCGCGGGCCGCCACTTCGGCGCCGGGGGCGTACGCCAGACGATGGTGGAGATGGACGACGGTTTCCTCTTCGTGGCAGCCGCCGGGGACGGTTCCTGTCTCGCCCTCCTCACCGCCGTCACCGCCGACATCGGACTGGTGGCGTACGAGATGGCGCGGCTGGTGAAACGCGTCGGAGAGCACCTCCGCACACCCACCCGCGCCGGCGCACGCCCGCCCACGGCCGGATGAGCCAGGGACGGGCCGTGCTCATGACCGAAGGCAGTGACACCGGCGTCCCGCACGAACCGCCGGGCGGCCGTTGGTACGACAACGAGGCCGGGCCGCTCGTCCGCCCCTACGCCATGACGGGCGGCCGCACCAGGCCCGGCCCCGGCGGGACCGGCTTCGACCTGATCGCCCTGGTCTCGCTCGACACCGGCGCACCCACGGGCGACGACACCCTGCTCGGTCCGGAACACCGGGCGCTCCTGGAACTGTGCCGGACCGAGACCCAGTCGGTCGCCGAACTCGCCGCGGGTGCCGACCTGCCCGTCGGAGTCGTACGCGTGCTCCTCGGGGACCTCCTGGAGTCCGGCCGAGTCATCGTCAGCCGCCCCGTGCCGCCCGCGCAACTGCCGGACGAACGGATCCTGCGCGAGGTGATCGAGGGACTGAGGGCGCTGTAGATGAACACGCACCTGGTTCCGGCCCGTACCGACTTGCGCATCCAACCCGGCACCGAACGGGCACAAGCGGTCGGTGACATGAAATACCGGTCCAACGCCCCACGGACGAGTGGCACTTGCCAAGATGCTGACTCCTCACAGCCGTAACGATGTCGACCACGGCCGACACTCCCGAGAGAAGTGATCGATGGTCTCCGAGCACTCCGATGAGACAGACGGCGACACGGGCGCCCTGGCCTTGAAGATCCTCGTCGCCGGCGGCTTCGGCGTCGGCAAGACCACGCTGGTCGGCGCGGTCAGCGAGATCAAGCCGCTGCGCACCGAGGAACTCCTGAGCGAGGTGGGCCAGTCGGTGGACGACACCGACGGAGTGGACCAGAAGGTCACCACCACCGTCGCCATGGACTTCGGCCGCATCACCATCCGGTCGGGGCTCTCGCTCTACCTGTTCGGCACACCCGGGCAGGACCGGTTCTGGTTCCTGTGGGACGAGTTGGCGCAAGGGGCGTTGGGCGCCGTCGTCCTCGCGGACACACGGCGACTGCAGGACTGCTTCCCGGCGGTGGACTACTTCGAGCATCGGCACATCCCCTTCGTGGTGGCCGTCAACTGCTTCTCGGAGGCCCGCGCCCACGGCGCCCAGGACGTCTCACGCGCCCTCGACCTCGACCAGGGCACCCCCGTGGTCCTCTGCGACGCCAGGGACCGCGACTCCGGCAAGGAGGTGCTGATACGGCTCGTCGAATACGCCGGCCGGATGCATACCGCCCGGCTGCTCGACTCCGTGGGCTGAACCGGCGGCAACACGCCTGGCCCTGGCCGGATAGCGTTCCTTGACACCGCTGTTTCGGGTGGGGAAGCACCCGTTGTCGCTGTTCGCGCGGAAGGACCGGCATGCCTTGTCGGTCATCTTCCCTGCCATGTTCCGATCCTGCTTGCTCCGGCCGCAGCGGTGGGGAAGGCTGAATCGTCGGATCCTCCGCGTCCGGGGGAACGACGAAACGGGGAGTGCGAACGATGTCGCAGAACGCGGGGCTCGGTTGGCTGCTGGACGACCTGACCGAGCGCGTGGAACCCATACGGCACGCCCTGGTGCTGTCCACCGACGGACTGGTCACCGCGGCCAGCACCGGCCTGCGGCGCGAGGACTCCGAACACCTGGCCGCGGTCTCGTCGGGCCTGCACAGTCTCGCCAAGGGCTCGGGGCGCCACTTCGGCGCCGGTGACGTACGGCAGACGATGATCGAGTTCGACGACGCGGTGCTCTTCGTCACCGCTGCCGGGCCTGGCAGCTGCCTGTGCGTCCTCAGCGCGGCGGAGGCGGACATCGGTCAGATCGCCTACGAGATGACGCTGCTGGTGAACCGCGTCGGCGAACACCTCCGAGTGGACGCCAGGCACCCCCAAAGCTCGGCCGCAATGGATCGCTGACCTGCGCTTCTCTCCGTTGCGGGCAGAGTTATCCACAGGCCCCACACGGCTTTCCGTGAACGGGCTACGGTTTTTCCCGAGGCGAGCGCGAGACCAGCGCGAGCACCACACCGCACGGGGGAGAACCGCCATGTCCGGCGACACCGTCACGCAGTCCGTCATGACCACCACGCCCACCACGCCCACCGAGACCGGTGTGTGCATCGACGTCGCCACGCTCAGCTCGCGGCGCGCCGCCCCGGCACCGGCCGGGGCGGCCGGCGGCACCCTGACACTGGGCCGAGCCGCCCGCGAACTGGGCCTGAAACGAAGTGAGGTCGACATCGCCGCACAACTCGGCTTCCTTCGCACGGTCGTCGACGACGCAGGCGGAGGCCGCCGCGTCACACGGGCGGAGATCGACCGGCTCCGAGCCGAGCAGGGCTTCCCGGAGGTCCTCCGGGACAGGGTCTGTGTCGTGGGATCCAAGGCAGCCGCCGAGATCCTGGGCGTGCCGCCCTCCCGGTTCATGCGTCTGGCACGCCTGGGGCTGGTCACTCCGGTCAAGTTCACGCTCAACCGCTACCGCGCCGTGATCTGGCTCTATCCGGCGGCCGAGCTACGGCAGTTCGCGGCCGACGAGAGGAACGCCCCCTGGCTGACGGGCCGTATCCCGGAGGATCTCAGGCGCCGGCTGGACGCGGGGCTGGACCTGCGCCCCCGTAACTGGCGGGGACGCCACCTCGGATTCCTGCTGCGGCAGGCCGAAGACCCCTGGAGCCGAGCGGCCGCTCCCGCCTCCCTGCTCGACCCCCTCCACGTCGCCGAGATCGTCCAGGACCCCTACGAGCGCGCCCATCTGCATTTCCACCGGCCCCCACGAGCCGACCACGGGTCGCCGGACTCGCCCGCCGCACGGATCAGCGCGCGGATCATGACCGCGGACGACCCCGACGAGATCGCCTGGCTGCGCACGGACCTCCAGCAGTGCCTCATCGAGGCCCGGGCGCACCGACTCGCACCGAGGCCCCGCCGGAAGCTGCCGCCCTCGGCGGCCCGGCACAAGACCCCCGCCGCGTCGGAGCGACCGGCACCGCGACCGCGCCGGGACCGACGGCGTCCGGTGCCGCCGGTGGCCGGCGCCGGGACGGCTCCCGAGGGGCGGCGGGGTCTGCTGGGCTGGCTCCGGCGCGGACCTCACTGAGCGAGCCGGTCAGGCGCCCGGTCTGCCCGACGGTCAGGTGCCGAGCTTGCGGAACAGCCCTTCCTGGACGACCGACACGAGCAGACGCCCCTCCAGGTCGTAGATACGGCCGCGGGCCAGTCCGCGGCCGCCGACCGCGATCGGGGACTCCTGGTCGTACAGGAACCACTCGTCCGCGCGGAACGGCCGGTGGAACCACATCGCGTGGTCCAGCGACGCCATGTCGAAACCACGGGGCCCCCACAGCGGCTCCACCGGGATACGGACGGCGTCCAGGAGCGTCATGTCGCTCGCGTACGTCAGCGCGCACGTGTGCACGAGCGGGTCGTCGCCGAGGGGACCCACCGCGCGCATCCACACCGCGCTGCGCGGCTCGGCGTGCTCGACCTCCTCGGGCGTCCACCGCAGCCGGTCGACGTACCGGATGTCGAAGGGCTGACGCCGGGCCATGCGCTCGAACTGCTCCGGCAGCGTGCCCAGATGCTCGCTGATCTCCTGCGTCACCGTCGGCAGCGACTCGGGGTCCGGCACCTTGCGGGCCGGCGGCAGCTGGTGCTCGAAGCTCCCCTCTTCAGGCTTGTGAAAGGAGGCGGTCAGATTGAAGATCGTGCGGCCCTGCTGCACGGCGGTGACCCGGCGCGTGGTGAACGACCGCCCGTCCCGCACCCGCTCGACCTGGTACACGATCGGCACCCCGGGACGGCCGGGACGAAGGAAGTACGCGTGCAGCGAATGCACCGGCCGGTCGCCCTCGGTGGTGCGTCCGGCGGCGACCAGCGCCTGGCCGGCGACCTGGCCGCCGAAGACCCGCTGCAGGGACTCCTGCGGGCTGCGCCCACGGAAGATGTTGACCTCGATCTGCTCCAGGTCGAGCAGGTCGACGAGCCGCTCGGCGGGGTTGGTCGTCATGTGCTGGCCTCTCCTGTGCTCACAGCTGACCGACGTCGGTGACCTTGACGACGGCGCGTCCCTCGGCATCGGAGGCCGCGAGGTCGATCTCCGCGCTGATGCCCCAGTCATGATCGCCGTTCGGGTCGGCGAAGGTCTGCCGGACGCGCCACAGCCCGTTCTGCGGCTCCTCCTCGATCATCAACAGCCGCGGGCCACGGGCATCGGGACCGGTGCCCAGCTCCTCGTACTCGTCCCAGTACTTGTCCATCGCCTCACCCCACCGCTCGGCGTCCCAGCCGGACTCGGCGTCCATCTCGCCCAACTCGTCCACGTGGTCGAGCGCGGCCAGTTCGACGCGGCGGAACATGGCGTTGCGGACGAGCACCCGGAAGGCTCGCGCGTTGGAGGTGACCGGCTTGACCTGGTCGGCCCTCTCCTGGGCCTCCTCGGCCGTCATCTCCTCGGGGTTGGCCAGCTGCTCCCACTCGTCGAGGAGACTGGAGTCGACCTGGCGCACCATCTCCCCGAGCCAGGCGATCAAGTCCTCCAGATCGTCCGACTTCAGATCGTCGGGGACGGTGTGGTCGAGGGCCTTGTAGGCGCCGGCCAGGTAGCGCAGCACGATCCCCTCGGTCCGCGCCAGCTCGTAGTGGGACACCAACTCCGTGAAGGACATGGCCCGTTCGTACATGTCGCGGATCACGGACTTCGGCGACAGCGGATGGTCGCCGACCCAGGGGTGGCTCTTGCGGTACGTGTTGTACGCGTGGAAGAGCAGCTCCTCCAGCGGCTTGGGGTAGCTGACGTCCTGCAGCCGCTCCATGCGCTCCTCGTACTCGACCCCGTCGGCCTTCATCGCGGCGACGGCCTCGCCGCGCGCCTTGTTCTGCTGGGCGGCGAGGATCTGCCGCGGGTCGTCCAGCGTCGACTCGACGACGGACACCATGTCGAGGGCGTACGACGGGGATTCCGGGTCGAGCAGTTCGAACGCGGCCAGCGCGAAGGTGGACAGCGGCTGGTTGAGCGCGAAGTCCTGCTGGAGATCGACCGTCAGCCGGACGATACGGCCCTCGGCGTCCGGCTCGTCGAGCTTCTCGACGATGCCGCCGTCGAGGAGCGAGCGGTAGATCGCGATCGCCCGGCGGATGTGGCGCAGCTGCTGCTTGCGCGGTTCGTGGTTGTCCTCCAGCAGATGCCGCATCGCCTCGAAGGCGTTGCCCGGCCGGGCGATCACCGACAGCAGCATCGTGTGGGTGACACGGAAGCGCGAGGTGAGCGGTTCCGGATCGGAGGCGATGAGCTTCTCGAAGGTGTTGTCGGTCCAGCCGACGAACCCTTCCGGAGCCTTCTTGCGGACCACCTTGCGACGCTTCTTCGGGTCGTCGCCGGCCTTGGCGAGGGCCTTCTCGTTCTCGATGACGTGCTCGGGTGCCTGCGCGACCACGAAGCCCGCCGTGTCGAAGCCCGCCCGTCCCGCACGGCCCGCGATCTGGTGGAACTCACGGGCCCGCAGGGTCCGCACCCGGTTGCCGTCGTACTTGGTGAGGGCGGTGAACAGCACGGTGCGGATGGGGACGTTGACGCCGACACCGAGCGTGTCCGTGCCGCAGATGACCTTCAGCAGACCGGCCTGGGCGAGCTTCTCCACCAGACGCCGGTACTTGGGCAGCATGCCGGCATGGTGGACGCCGATGCCGTGCCGCACGTAACGCGAGAGATTGCGGCCGAACTTTGTGGTGAAGCGGAAGTTGCCGATCAACTCGGCGATCTGGTCCTTCTCCTCCCGCGTGCACATGTTGATACTCATCAGCGCCTGCGCCCGCTCCACGGCCTGCGCCTGCGTGAAGTGCACGATGTACACCGGCGCCTGCTTGGTGGCGAGCAGCTCGGTGAGCGTCTCCGTCAGCGGGGTCAGGACGTACTCGTAGGACAGCGGCACCGGGCGCGTCGCCGAGCGGACCACGGAGGTCGGGCGACCGGTGCGCCGGGTGAGGTCCTTCTCGAACATGGAGACGTCGCCGAGCGTCGCCGACATCAGGATGAACTGGGCCTGCGGCAGTTCGAGGATCGGGATCTGCCAGGCCCAGCCCCGGTCGGCCTCCGCGTAGAAGTGGAACTCGTCCATCACGACCTGGCCGACATCGGCGTGCTTGCCGTCGCGCAGCGCGATCGAGGCGAGGACCTCGGCGGTGCAGCAGATGATGGGGGCGTCGGCGTTCACGGAGGCGTCGCCGGTGAGCATGCCGACGTTCTCGGTGCCGAAGATCTTGCACAGCTCGAAGAACTTCTCCGAGACGAGCGCCTTGATCGGGGCCGTGTAGAAGGTGACCTCGTCGCGGGCGAGGGCCGCGAAGTGGGCGCCCGCCGCGATCATGCTCTTGCCGGAGCCGGTGGGCGTCGACACGATCACGTTCGCGCCGGAGACCACCTCGATGAGCGCCTCCTCCTGATGCGGATAGAGGGTGAGACCGCGTTCCTGGGCCCACGCCTCGAAGGCTTCGTAGAGGGCGTCGGGGTCGGCGGTCCGCGGCAGCTGATCGATGAGGGTCACGCCCCCATCTTGCCTGCCCGCGCACCCGATGGGGGAATCGGCTGCCGGCCCGAAGATCGCGAACGCTACGCTGTGGCGCCGACACGGCGTCAGCGCACCTGGACAACTGGACAGCGGCACAAGGCGCCTGGACAGCGGCACGAACGGAATGGGACGAGGCACGGCCATGATGGGACCAGCACACTCACTGTCGGGAGCCGCGGCCTGGCTCGGCGTAGGAGCCGCGGCGGCTGCCACCGGGCACACGATGCCCTGGCCGGTGCTCCTGGTCGGTGCGCTGATCTGCGCGGGCGCCGCACTCGCTCCCGACCTGGACCACAAGGCCGCCACGATCTCCCGCTCCTTCGGGCCGCTGTCACGCTGGGTGTGCGAGATCGTCGACAAGCTGTCGTACGCCGTCTACAAGGCGACGAAGAAGCAGGGCGACCCGCGCCGCTCCGGTGGGCACCGCACGCTGACGCACACCTGGCTGTGGGCGGCGCTGCTCGGTGCCGGTGCCTCCGTCGCCGCGATCACGGGTGGCCGCTGGGCGGTGCTCGCCATTCTCTTCGTGCACCTGGTGCTGGCCATCGAGGGCCTGCTGTGGCGGGCGGCCCGGGGTTCGAGCAGCGATGTGCTGGTGTGGCTGCTGGCGGCGACCAGTGCGTGGATCCTCGCGGGTGTCCTGGACAAGTCGGGCAACGGGGCGGAGTGGCTGTTCACGCAGCCGGGCCAGGAGTACCTGTGGCTCGGACTGCCGATCGTCCTCGGCGCGCTGGTGCACGACATCGGGGACTCGCTGACCGTCTCGGGGTGCCCGATCCTGTGGCCGATACCGATCGGGCGCAAGCGCTGGTATCCCGTGGGGCCACCGAAGGTCATGCGGTTCCGGGCCGGCAGCTGGGTCGAGCTGCGCGTGCTGATGCCGGTGTTCATGGTGCTCGGGGGAGTGGGCGCGGCGGCGGCGCTGAACGTCATCTGACCGGGCGCGCACACTCCTGGCGGCGCACCGGCCGCCCGGATCCGGACGGCAGCCGCGCGTGGGCGTCAGCTCGGCCGGGAGTCCTCGTCCACGATGTGCATGGCGGCCTCCTCGGCGGAGGCGGCCGCTCCGTCGATACCCACGTCGGTGGCGATCAGCCCGCTCTCCTCGTCCTCGTGCGCGCCCTCGTCGGGGGCTACCAGACGGCCGGAGCGGAGGACTCCCACCTCGTTGTCCAGCGGCTCGCCGTCCGTGTCCTGGGAGTCGCCGATGCCGTCCCCGTCGGGGTCGGCGATGTCCGGGAGCTCTTCGGCGAGGCGCTGCTCCAGGGTCTCGCCGCGCAGCCGCTCCGCCGCCGTCACACCGGTGTGCTCCACCGCCCATGGCCGTTCCGGTGGGGACCAGCCCCGGTCGAGGGGGTCGGCCACGCCGTCGGCGACCAGGGTGTCCTCGGCGTCCAGCAGCCCCGCGTCGTCCTGGATCTCGGATCCGTCTGGCTGGTAGACGTCGTCTCCCCATCCGCCGGCTCTGTCCACGGGTACCTCCAGTGGTGGGGCGGGCCCGGTGCCACCGTTCGGCGACGGTGGGCGCGCGGACCGCTGGGCGACGGCCCGAACCCCGCGAACCGGGCGGTTCACGGGCGTCCCCCGAATCAGTGCCCACCACCAGCCTTCCACTCGCGTTCGGCACCGCGCAACGGCAGGGCGACAGCGGCTGCCGGACCCGGCCCGCACGGCCGGGGCGAAGCGGACCGCCGGGCAGATGCGGAGCGGACCACCGTCGGGGCTGGGGCGGGACCGGCGGCCGAGGCCGGTAGGGAGCCGACTGTCCAGGCAGTGCCGGGCTTCGTCGGCGAGGCTCCGCCACCCCCGATCGCCGCGCACGGGCCGGGCCGGGGTCGCCCCCTGCCCGGCGGCCGGTCGGTGGCGGCCGTTCCGCGCCGGTCGGCGGTGTCCCCGCGCCAGTCCGGGTCAGCCGTGCCAGGACCTCCACAGCGCGGCGTACGCGCCGTCCGCCGCGACGAGCTGGTCGTGGCTGCCCAGCTCGCTGATGCGGCCGTTCTCGACGACGGCGATGACGTCGGCGTCGTGGGCGGTGTGCAGACGGTGCGCGATGGCGACGACAGTGCGGCCGTCGAGGACACGGGCGAGGGAGCGTTCCAGATGGCGGGCCGCCCGCGGGTCGAGGAGCGAGGTCGCCTCGTCCAGGACCAGGGTGTGCGGGTCGGCGAGGACCAGCCGGGCCAGCGCGATCTGCTGGGCCTGCGCCGGGGTGAGCGTGAACCCGCCGGAACCGACCTCGGTGTCCAGCCCCTCGTCGAGGGCCCGCGCCCAGGCGTCGGCGTCGACCGCGCCCAGCGCCGCCCACAGCTCCGCGTCCTGAGCGCTCGTGCGTGCCAGGAGCAGGTTGTCGCGGAGGGAGCCGACGAAGACGTGGTGTTCCTGGTTGACCAGGGCGACGTGGGAGCGGACGTCCTCGGCGGGCATCCGGGACAGCTCGGCACCGCCGAGGGTGACACGGCCGTCGCGGGGAGCGTAGATCCCGGCGAGCAGTCGCCCCAGGGTCGACTTGCCCGCGCCGGACGGACCGACGAGAGCGAGCCGGGTGCCGGGCGGGACCTCCAGGGACACCTTGCGCAGGACGTCGACACCTTCGCGGTACCCGAAGCGCACCTGGTCGGCGTGGACATGGCGTCCCTCGGGGGCCACGGCCGGGTCGCCCGCGTCCGGTTCGATGTCCCGCACCCCGACCAGCCTGGCCAGCGACACCTCGGCGACCTGGAGCTCGTCGTACCAGCGGAGGATCAGGTTGACGGGGTCGACGAGCATCTGGGCGATGAGCGCGCCCGTGGTCAGCTGCCCGAGCGAGATCCAGTCCTGGAGGACACACACCCCGCCGATGATCAGGACGGATCCGAGAACCGTGGTGTGGGTGAAGTTGATGACGGGGAAGAGCACCGACCGCAGCCACATGGTGTACCGCTCCCACGCGGTCCATTCGCGGATCCGCTGGTCGGAGAGGTCGATGCGGCGGGTGCCGAGGCGGTGGGCCTCGACGGTGCGGCCGGCGTCCACCGTCTCCGCGAGGACGGCGGCGACGGCGGCGTACCCGGCGGACTCCGAGCGGTAGGCGAAGGGGGCGCGTTTGAAGTACCAGCGGCAGCCGACCACCAGCAGCGGCAGGGCCAGCAGGACGGCGAGGGCCAGCGGGGGCGCGGTCACGGCGAGGCCGCCGAGGAGCAGCGCCACCCACACCACGCCGATGGCCAGTTGGGGCACGGCCTCGCGCATCGCGTTGGCGAGCCGGTCGATGTCCGTGGTGATGCGGGAGAGCAGGTCACCCGTTCCGGCGCGTTCCAGCACACCCGGCGGCAGGCCGACCGACCGCACGAGGAAGTCCTCGCGCAGGTCGGCCAGCATCCGCTCGCCGAGCATGGCGCCGCGCAGTCGTACCTCCCGTACGAAGACGGCCTGGACGACGAGGGCGGCGACGAACACCGCCGCGGTGACCTCCAGATGGAGTTCGCGCGCGCCGGCGGAGACCCGTTCGACGAGTGCGCCGAGCAGGTAGGGGCCCGCCATCGAGGCCACGACGGCGACCGTGTTGACGGTGATGAGCAGGACGAACGCCCGGCGGTGCCGGCGGAACAGTTCGGCCACGTAGGCGCGTACGGTCGCGGGGGCGCCGACGGGCAGGGTGTTCGCCGTCGTCGGGGCGGCCGGGTCGTAGGCCGGGGGCGCCACGCCGATCATGCGGTCTCCTCGATCTCTTCCAGTTCGTCCAGCACGTCACCGAGAGCGGTCTTGCGGTCGTTCGGCCGACCGGTGAGGGCGGTCTTCCTGTCGGCTTTCCTGTCGGTCATGTCGGCCTGTCTGTCGGTCTTCCGGTCGGGGCCTGTGTCGGTCGTCTCGCCGGTCTCCTCGTCGGTCTCGCGGGTGACGACGGCCCGGTACCGGGGTTCCTTGTGCATCAGGTCGCGGTGCAGGCCGACCGCCGCCACCTCGCCGTCGTGGACGAGGACCACGCGGTCGGCGAGGTCGAGCAGGAGCGGCGAGGAGGTGAGAACGACCGTCGTGCCGCCCGCCCGCAGCGAGCGGATGCCGTCGGCGACCCGGGCCTCGGTGTGCGAGTCGACGGCGGAGGTCGGCTCGTCGAGGACCAGCACGTTCGGGTCCGTGATCAGGGAGCGGGCCAGGGCGAGCCGCTGGCGCTGGCCCCCGGACAGGGACCGTCCGCGCTCGGTGATCCGCGCGTCCAGCGGGTCACCGGCGTCCAGTGATCCCTGGACCAGGGCCTCCAGGACGTCACCGCACTGGGCGGCGGTCAGCGCCTCCTCGGCGGTGACCTGGCCCGAGGAGGGGACGTCGAGGAGGTCGCGCAGGGTGCCGGAGAGCAGCACCGGGTCCTTGTCCTGGACGAGGACGGCCGTGCGGGCGGAGTCGAGCGGCAGTTCGTCGAGCGGTACGCCGTCGAGGAGCACGGAGGTGCCCTCGTCGGGGGCGTGGCCGCCCAGCCGTTCCGCCAGTCGTCCGGCCGCGTCGGGGTCACCGCACACCACCGCCGTGAAGCGCCCGGCGGGCGCGAGCAGCCCGGTGGCCGGGTCGTACAGGTCGCCGGTGGGCACGGTGGCCTCCCGGGACCCCTCGGTGTCCGTGGCCCGTTCCAGCGACAGCACCCCGGCGGCCCGCTTGGCGGACGGACGGGAGAAGGAGTACGCCATCGCGATCTCCTCGAAGTGCCTGAGCGGGTACGTCAGGAGCATGACCGCGCTGTACACGGTGACCAGTTCGCCGATCGTGATCCGGCCCTCGCGGGCGAGACCCACGCCGTGCCAGACGACCGCGATCATCAGCAGGCCCGGCAGCAGCACCTGGATACCGGAGATGAGGGCCCACATACGGGCGCTGCGGACGGCGGCGTGCCGGACCTCCTGGGAGGCTCGGCGGTAGCGGTCCAGGAAGAGGTCCTCGCCGCCGATGCCGCGCAGCACACGCAGGCCCGCGACGGTGTCGGACGCCAGCTCGGTGGCGCGGCCCGCCTTCTCGCGCTGGAAGTCGGCGCGACGGGTCGCGCGGGGCAGCAGCGGAAGCACAGCCAGGGCGAGGACGGGGACTCCGACGGCGACGACGATGCCCAGGGCCGGCTGGTACACGACCAGGCCGACACAGACCAGCACCACGGTGAGGGCGGCGGCGGTGAAGCGGGAGACGGCCTCGACGAACCAGCCGATCTTCTCGACGTCGCCGGTGGAGACCGCGACCACCTCGCCGGCCGCGACCCGGCGGGTCAGCGCCGAGCCGAGCCGGGCCGTCTTGCGGGCCAGCAGCTGCTGGACGCGGGCGGCGGCGGTGATCCAGTTGGTGACCGCCGCCCGGTGCAGGAAGGTGTCGCCCAGCGCGATGGTGAACCCGCAGACCAACATCGCCACGCCCGCGAGGGCGAGTCGGGATCCGGAGCGGTCGACCACGGCCTGGATGGCGAAGCCGACACAGAACGGCAGTCCGGCGACGGAGGTGAAGTGCAACAGCCCCCACGCCAGCGCCTTGAACTGCCCGCCCAGCTGATTCCGGCCGAGCCACCACAGGAATCGGGGGCCCGAGCGCGCGTCCGGCACGCCGGGGTCTTCATAGGGAAGGTCTTGAATCTGCATGACGTCCCAGAGGCTCGTGTCAGGGGTGGGGGAGATGGTGGAGAAGTGGGGAGAAATAGGGCGGCGAGGTCCAGCCACCGGCCGTGAAAGGTTCCCGTCGCGGAGTGGTCGGAAGCAAACGGTTTTCCGGGGCCCGGCAAAGTTTCGGCCTGGAGCGTCCGTGGGAGGCCCGACGCGCGGGACGACGGGCGCCCGCGTCCGGTGAGCGGTGCGACGATGGACCGCATGCGAATAGGCGGTACGAGGCGGGGACGAACCGGCACGGCGAGTGATGCGGGCGCGGGTGGCACGGGCGGAGTGGACGGCGTGGGCGCGAAGAGGGGAGGCGCGAAGAGGGGAGGCGCGGCTCGTGTCGGGCTCGCCGCGGTGGTCTGCGGCGCGCTGGTGATGTCCGCCGCGGCGTGCGGCGGTTCGGGTGACACGGGCGACGGGGCGAGGGCCGACGCGAACGCCACGAAGTCCGGGGGCAAGACGGATCGTGCCGCGGCCGAGGCCGCGGACCCGACTCGTGTCCCGGGTGTCGGCGACCGTCTCCAGAAGCAGATCCCCGCGGAGTCCCGTCAGGTCGTGGCCGTCTACGGGGAGGGCCGGAACGACGCCGACGCGACGGTCGTGCTGTACACGAAGAGCGGCTCCGCCTGGAAGAAGACCCGCAGTTGGGAGGGCCACAACGGCAAGAAGGGGTGGACCACCGACCATCGGGAGGGCGACAAGCGCAGCCCGGTCGGCGTGTTCACCCTGAGCGACGCGGGAGGGGTGCTGGCCGACCCGGGGGCCAAGCTGCCGTACAGCCGGTCGGCGTCGTTCCAGGCGCCGCACTACTGGGCCGAGTCGCACTGGCACGACTTCGACTACGTCATCGCGATCGACTACAACCGGGTCAAGGGCACCTCGCCGATCGACCCGACGCGTCCCGAGGGCCAGTCGAAGGGCGGCAGCATCTGGCTGCACATGGACCACGGCAGCGGCACCTCGGCCTGCGTCAGCCTGTCCAAGTCGGGCATGGAGTACCTGCTGCGCACGCTCGACCCGGCGCTGCACCCGGTGATCGTCATGGGGGACAAGGCGGAACTGAAGGCCTGAGGCGTCCGGTACGCCTGTGCCCGCTTGTGGCCGGAGATCCCATTGCGGCGGGGTGTCGACTCCCCGTAGAACTCCGGCCATGAGAAGCCGGATCATCATGTCCATGTTCGCTGGAGGGACCCTCCTGGCGAGCACCCTCCTCGGGGCCGCCCCCGCCCGATCTGCCGACACCTCTTCCCGATCTGCCGACACCTCTTCCCGATCCGCCGACACCCCTTCCCGGTCCGTCGACGCCCTTTCCCGATCCGCCTCCACCCCCTCCCGCCCCATCGCCTCGCCCTACCGAACCGACGGATCCGTAGCCGTCCCCGCCGAGTTCGGCACGGACTGGCACGATCCGATCACCGCCGCCCCGCCCGTCTCCCGACCCGAGAACACGAGGTCGTGCGAAGTGACGGTCGCCGAGGCCCGGTTCAAGGACTTCACGCCGTACCGGGGGACCTACAGGCCACCGGCGGAGTGCGGGAGGAACTGGAGCAAGGTCGTCCTGCGGCTCGACGGCAAGGTGAAGGGCCGCCAGTTCGACCGGCTGGGCCATCTGCGGATCGGCGGCGTCGAGGTGTTCCGGACGTCCACTCCACAGCCCTCTCCCGACGGCATCGAATGGTCCGTGGAGAAGGACGTCACGCGCTACGGCGAGACCCTGCGCAGCGAGCAGCCGATCGAGATGCTCATCGGCAACGTCGTCGACGACACGTACACCGGGATCATCGACGTCAAGGTCACGCTCACCTTCTACGCCGGCCGACCCGACGCGAGAACGGCGCGAACCGTCCCCGACCGCGTCCTCACCCTCCAGGACGGCACCGGCCTCACCACGCCGCGCAACAGCGAACGCATCGTCGCCGAGGTCTACGCGACCGGGTCCGGCGGCGGTTGCGAGGAGTACTGGTACCTGACGGTGCCCGACGAGGCGCCGTACTCCTGCAAGGCCGACGACGGGCCCTACCGTGAGGTGCGGATCGAGGTGGACGGACAACTGGCCGGAATCGCCGCGCCGTTCCCGAACGTCTGGACCGGCGGCTGGTCCAACCCCTTCCTCTGGTACGTCGTCCCCGGCCCCCGCGCCTTCGACGTCCAGCCCCTCAGCTACGACCTCACCCCCTTCGCGGGGCTCCTCAACGACGGGCGCCCGCACCGGATCGAGGTGTCCGTCGCCGGCGTGCCCGAGGGGCAGAGCGGCTGGAGCACCCCGGTCAACGTCCTGGTCTGGCAGGACGAGAAGAGTGAGCACGTCACCGGCGCCCTCACGAAGGTGCGGGAGGGCGACTTCGTCAACTCGTCCACGTACACGCCGGGTGCGGAGCACCGCCTCCACACCGAGGGGAGTCATCGGCTGACCGTCGCCGGGTACGTCGACACCTCCCACGGTCGGGTCACGACCACCGTCCGCCGAAGCCTCCTCAACACCTCGACGCACACCTGGTCGGACGGCGAGAACTCCGACGCGCTCGACGCGAGGTGGAGCGACGACGAGACGGTCACCGTGAACCACCGGGCGACGCGTGTCCGGTGGTCGTACACGATGGACGGAACGACCACGCTCGGCGCGGGCGATCGGCTGCGGACCGTGCTCACGCTCGGCGACCGGGCCACGGTCACCGAGACGCACGGCGGACGGCGCACGGCGTGGACCCGGCTCGACGACACGTACACCGGTGACGCCACATACACCGCGAACGTACCGCGCGACCAGCGGCACGCCGTCGGGACGACGAGCGAGCGCTACCGGACGTACGGGTCGGACGACTGCTACGACCGTTCGCTGGTCTCCGTACAGGGAGTGCTGACGGAGGACCATATGGGCTGTTGACGCCTCATGCGTGCGATGTGACGTCTGTTCGATGATTTACCTCTGCGAAACACGGCGGTCTTCCCCGTGAGCGACGACTCCCCGATAGTGATCGACGCGGAAGCACTTTTCCGCATGACAGAAAGTCCCCTCGGAGGAGTGCCCGTGCCGCAGTCCGTACCGTCCCTGCCGCGACGCGTCGCACGCATGCTGCGTACCTCATTGTTCGCGCAAGTCGGAGTCGCGCTTGTGCTCGGAATCGTCGTCGGAAGGTTGTGGCCCGACGCGGCCACGACCTTCCAACCGCTCGGCGACGGTTTCATACGGCTCATCAAGACCGTCATCTCGCCGCTGGTCTTCTGCGTGGTCGTCGTCGGCATCGCCAAGGCCGGCAATCTGAAGGCCTTCGGGCGGATCGGGCTCAAGGCCCTGATCTGGTTCGAGATCGCCTCGACGGTCGCGCTGCTCATCGGTCTGGTCGCCGCCAACGTCTTCGGTCCCGGCTCCGGCATGAACGTCGACCCCTCGAAGCTCGACACATCGGCGGTCGACGCGAAGACCGCCGGCGGTGAGCTGCCGACGACGAGTGAGTTCATCCTCAACGCGCTGCCGCAGAGCGCGATCGGCGCGTTCGCCGAGAACGCGCTGCTCCAGGTGCTCGTGCTCGCGTGCCTCACCGGTGCCGCGCTGCTGCACCTCGGCCACACCAAGGTGCCCAAGATCCTGCCCGCCATCGAACAGGCCCAGGAGGTCATCTTCGCGATCGTCGGCTTCGTCATGAAGCTGGCCCCGCTCGCCGTGTTCGGCGCGATGGTCCACCTGGTCGGTGAGTACGGCCTCGGCGTGATGAAGACCTACGCGAAGCTGATCATCCTCTGCTACGCCGTCGCCGCCGCGTTCCTGGTGCTGCTGGGCGTCGCGCTGAAGCTGATGACCGGGCTGAGCCTGTGGAAGTTCGTCCGCTACACGCGGGCGGAGATGCTGCTCGCCCTGGGCACCGCCTCCAGCGAGTCCGTGATGCCGCGCATGATGCAGAAGCTGCGGCAGGCCGGAGCGCGTGACGACGCCGTGGGTCTGGTGCTGCCCACCGGCTACTCCTTCAACCTCGACGGCGCGTCCATCTACCTCTCCATCGGCACCCTGTTCATCGCGCAGGCCGTGGGGGTGGACCTCAGCCTCAGTCAGCAGATCACCGTCGTCCTGGTCCTCATGCTGACCAGCAAGGGCATGGCGGGCATCCCCGGTTCGGCCTTCCTCGCGCTGTCGGCGACCGCCTCCTCGCTCGGCGCCATCCCGGCCGGCGCCGTCGCCCTGCTCCTCGGCGTCGACCGCATCATGGACTCGATGCGTGTCGTCACCAACCTCCTCGGCAACTGTGTCGCCGTCTTCGCGGTGTCGAAGTGGGAGGGCGCCCTGGACACCGACCGGGCGAAGAAGATGCTCGACGGTGAGATCGAGTTCGTGGAGGAAGAGGACGAGCCCGGGAGGACCCCCGCGAAGGCGGCGGACCAGCCCGCTGACAACCCTGCGAAGGCGGCGGCGGACCAGCCCGGGGACACTCCTGCGGAGGCGGAGGTTCCGCCCCTCTCCAAGGCGGAGGTCAAGGAGACCTCGTCCGGAGTGAGTTGATCCTGCCTCCTGACGTCCTCACTCCTCCCCTCGTTCATGGGTGAAGGGCCCGGCGCGGATTACCGCGCCGGGCCCTTCACCCATGAACGAGGGCGTCGGCGCTCAGCAGCGCCGCTCCGCCGTCGGCGCCCCGTCGACCAGCGTGTCGAGCAAGCCTCCGAGCACTCCCCGCTGATCCTCCGACAGCGGCGCAAGGATCTCCTCCGCCGCCGAGCGGCGCGCGTGGTGCAGCTCCCGCAGGACCTTGCGGCCCTCGTCCGTGACCTCTATCCGGATCACCCGCCGGTTGGTGGGATCGGGCGCCCGGCGCACCCGCCCACTGTCCTCCAGCGCGTCGACCAGGGTCGTCACGGCTCGGGGTACGACCTCCAGCTGCTCCGCCAGATCCGCCATCCGCGGCGGCGTGTCGTAGTGGGCGAGGGCGCGCAGCAGTCGCGACTGCGCCGGGGTGATCTCCAACCCGCTCTGCTGGAGGTGGCGCTTCTGGATGCGGTGCACACGGCGGGTGAGCCGCAGCAGCTGCTCGGCGAGCAGTCCGTCGGCGTCGGGGTCGGTCATACCGGAACAATATCAGGACCATGTTCATTGTGAGTATAGGTAACAATGAGCTAGGCTCCGCAGGCCCCCGGAACTCCCGGCCGTCACACAGCCCAGCCCAGCACGGCCCAGCACAGCACGGCCCAGCACAGCACCGAACCGCACCGCACTCCACATCCGTCTCACCTCCCGTAGGAGCCCATGCATCCCGACCACGAACCCACCTGGGCGCCCTCCGCCGACGCGCGCGAACAGCCCCGACAGGTGCGCCGCATCCTGAAGCTCTTCCGCCCCTATCGCGGCCGGCTCGCGATCGTCGGTCTCCTCGTCGGCGCCGCGTCGCTCGCGTCGGTGGCCACGCCCTTCCTCCTCAAGGAGATCCTCGACACCGCGATCCCCGAGGGCCGCACCGGGCTGCTGAGTCTGCTGGCCCTCGGCATGATCGTCAGTGCCGTCCTGACCAGCATCTTCGGTGTTCTCCAGACGCTGATCTCCACGACCGTCGGTCAGCGTGTCATGCATGATCTGCGCACCGCCGTCTACGGCCGGCTGCAGCGGATGTCGCTCGCCTTCTTCACCCGGACCCGCACCGGCGAGGTGCAGTCCCGCATCGCCAACGACATCGGCGGCATGCAGGCGACCGTCACCTCCACAGCCACCTCCCTGGTGTCCAACACCACCAGCGTGGTCGCCACGGTCGTCGCGATGGTCGCCCTCGACTGGCGCCTCACCGTGGTCACCCTGCTCCTGCTGCCGCTCTTCGTGTGGATAAGCCGCCGGGTCGGCGCCGAGCGTAAGAAGATCACCACCCAGCGGCAGAACCAGATGGCCGCCATGGCCGCGACGGTCACCGAGTCGCTCTCCGTCAGCGGCATCCTGCTCGGGCGCACCATGGGCCGTGGCGACTCGCTCACCAAGTCCTTCGCCGAGGAGTCCGAGGGGCTCGTCGACCTGGAGGTCAGGGCCAACATGGCCGGGCGCTGGCGCATGGCCATCATCACCGTCGTCATGGCCGCCATGCCCGCCGTCATCTACTGGACCGCCGGCATCGCGTTCCAGTTCGGCGGCCCGTCCGTCTCTGTCGGCACGCTCGTCGCCTTCGTCTCGCTGCAGCAGAACCTGTTCCGGCCGACCGTGAGCCTGCTGTCCACGGGCGTGCAGATCCAGGCCTCGCTCGCCCTCTTCCAGCGCATCTTCGAGTATCTCGACCTGCCGATAGACATCACCGAGCCGGAGAACCCGGTCCACCTCGACCGGATCAAGGGCGAACTCCGCTTCGAGAACGTCGAGTTCCGCTACGACGCGACATCGCGCCCGATCCTCGACGGCATCGACCTGACCGTTCCGGCGGGCGGCAGCCTCGCCGTCGTCGGGCCGACCGGTGCCGGCAAGTCGACCCTCGGCTGCCTGGTGCCCAGGCTGTACGACGTCACGGGCGGCCGGGTCACCCTCGACGGGGTGGACGTACGCGACCTGGACTTCGACACGCTGGCCCGGGGCATCGGCGTCGTCTCGCAGGAGACGTACCTCTTCCACGCCTCCGTCGCCGACAATCTGCGCTTCGCGAAGCCGGACGCCACCGACGAGGAGCTGCACGCGGCCGCGCGGGCGGCCCAGATCCACGACCACATCGCGGCCCTGCCCGACGGCTACGACACGATCGTCGGCGAACGCGGCCACCGCTTCTCCGGCGGGGAGAAGCAGCGTCTCGCCATCGCCCGCACCATTCTGCGCGACCCCCCGGTCCTCATCCTCGACGAGGCGACCAGCGCCCTCGACACCCGTACCGAGCACGCGGTGCAGGAGGCCATCGACGCGCTCTCCGCCGACCGCACCACCGTCACCATCGCGCACCGGCTCTCCACCGTCCGCGGGGCCGACCAGATCGTCGTGCTCGACTCCGGGCGCGCCGTCGAACGCGGTACGCACGAGGAACTGCTGGAGAGCGACGGGCGGTACGCGGCGCTGGTCCGGCGGGACGCTCGGCTGAAGCCCGGCCGGGAGGTGGCCAAGGTGCCGAAACTGGAGCCGACAAGATGAAGATATGCCGGGTTTGAGGTGATATGCGGGTTACCGTGCCCGCATGCAGATGAACACTCCGCCACGGAGCACGATTCGACTGACGCGTCGGGGCCGGGCCGCCCTCATCGCGGCCGGGGCCGTCGTGGCGGCCACCGCCGTGGCGGTGCCGCTGCTGAGCGTGGGGGGCGGTGACGGCGCGGCCGAGCGCCCGGCGTCCCTGGTGATCCCGGAGGGCTGGCGCTCCGGCCAGGTCTACGAAGCCGTCGACAAGGCCCTCGCGCTGCCCGCCGGTTCCACCAGGAAGTCGCTGTCCAAGGCCAAGCTGTCGCTGCCCGAGGACGCCGAGGGCAACCCGGAGGGCTATCTCTTCCCGGCGACCTATCCGCTGCGGGAGAAGTCGACCCCCGAGTCCCTGCTGGCGGCCATGGTCGAGACCGCCAACAAGAAGTTCAACGGCGGCCAGGTCACGGCCGGGGCCCAGCGCAACGCGATGAACGTCTATCAGGCGGTCACCATCGCGAGCATCATCCAGGCCGAGGCGGCCGCCGAGGAGGACATGGGCCGGGTGGCCCGGGTCGTCTTCAACCGCCTCGAACGCGGGATGCCGCTGCAGATGGACTCCACCATCAACTACGCGCTGAACCGCTCCACGCTGAACACCACGGTCGACGACACGAAGATCGACAGCCCCTACAACTCGTACCGGCGCATGGGCCTGCCGCCGACGCCGATCGCCAACCCGGGTGAAGCGGCGATGCGCGCCGCCGTCAACCCGACGGAGGGCGACTGGCTGTACTTCGTCACGGTCAAGCCCGGCGACACCCGCTTCACGGCGAACTACCAGGAACACCTGCGCAATGTCGCCGAGTTCAACCAGAACCGCCGGAAGGCGTCACCGGAGGCCGGGGCGGGCAGCGGATCACTGCCACCGTCACCGGCGACCGGCTGAGGCATCGGCGGCTGACTGAGGCGCGATCGGCCCTGCCAGGTCCGTCGGCCTTGCCGGTCCGGCTCGGGGCGCCGGGCCGGGCTGTTGCGGGACGCGTCAGACGGTGGCCGGTTCGGTCGTCAGGAGCCGGCGGATGTCCCGTACCGCCGTGCGGCCGGCGCGGTTGGCGCCGATGGTGCTCGCCGAGGGGCCGTACCCGACCAGATGGACGCGCGGGTCGGCGACCGCGCGGGTGCCGTCGACGCGGATGCCGCCACCCGGCTCGCGCAGCCGCAAGGGGGCCAGGTGGTCGACGGCGGCGCGGAAACCGGTCGCCCAGAGGATGACATCGGCGTCGGCACGGCGACCGTCGTCCCACTCCACGCCGTCCGGGGTGATCCGGTCGAACATCGGCAGCCGGTCCAGGACGCCGTCCGCGATGCCCTGCCGGATCGCGTCGTTGAGCGGCAGCCCCGTCACCGACACGACGCTCCGCGGCGGCAGCCCCTGCCGCACCCGCTCCTCCACCAGGGCGACCGCCGCCCGCCCGGCGCCCTCGTCGAACGGTCCCTCGCGGAACACGGGCGGACGCCTCGTCACCCAGGTCGTCGCTGCGGCGTACGGCGCGATCTCCAGCAGATGCTGCGTCCCGGACGCGCCCCCGCCGACCACGATCACCCGCAGACCCGCGAACTCCTCGGGGCCCGCGTACTGGGCGGTGTGCAACTGCCGCCCCCGGAAGGTCTCCTGGCCGGGGTAGCGCGGCCAGAACGGCCGGTCCCACGTTCCCGTCGCGTTGATCAGCGCCCGCGTCGACCACGTCCCGGCCGAGGTCTCGACGAGCAGCCGCCCGCCCTCGCCCTCACGCACGGCCCGGACGTCCACGGGACGCCGTACCCGCAGGTCGAAGGTGCGTTCGTAGGTGGCGAAGTACTCGCGGACGACGTCGGCGGACGGTCGCGCCGGATCGGCCCCCGTCAGCTCCAGACCCGGGAGCGCGTGCATCCCGTGCACCTTGCCGAAGGTCAGTGACGGCCAGCGGTACTGCCAGGCGCCGCCCGGCCCGGGGGAGTGGTCCAGCACCACGAAGTCGTGCTCCGGCAGGTAACCGGTGCGGCGCAGGTGATGGGCGGCGGCCAGACCTGCCTGACCGGCGCCTATGACAACCACTTCGACCTCACGCGTGTCGTTCACGCTTCTCCCAACGGAGAGGAGACCTCGGATCTTCCCGCGTCGCCCACGGCTCCCCGCTCACGGCTCCCCGCTCACGGCTTCCCGCTCACGGCTCCCCGCTCACGGCTTCCCGGTGCGCGAGGATGGAGTCATGTCCGATGCCTTCACCACCCGAGTCCTGAACATCGCCTCCGGCTCGCGCGAGCGGGTCGTCGACCTCACCCACGACTGCGAGGCGTTCCTGCGCGAGGCGGCGGCCGGCCGGGACGGTCTGCTCAACGTCTTCGTCCCGCACGCCACGGCCGGCATCGCCATCATCGAGACGGGCGCCGGCAGCGACGACGACCTCCTCGCCGCCCTGCGCACCCTGCTGCCCGCCGACGACCGCTGGCAGCACCGCCACGGCACCCCCGGCCACGGCCGCGACCACGTCCTCCCCGCCTTCGTCCCACCCCACGCCACCCTCCCGGTCCTCGCCGGACAACTGGAGCTGGGGACCTGGCAGTCGGTGTGCCTGGTGGACACCAATAAAGACAATGTCAACCGTCAGGTTCGACTGAGCTTCCTGGGCTGAGCGACGTCGTCCTGAGAGGCGGGCGAGGCGGGGCGGGGCGACGGCGTGGTGGCCGCGGCACTCGGTGTTCCGGGGGCGGTCGCAGGTCGGGGCCCGGCCTCAGTCGGTGTGCCCGACGCCGCGATCGGGAGCGCTCATGTCGCCCGTGCCGGGGGTGCCGTCGGCGAGTCCGTAGCGCAGGTACACGGTGCCCTTGGGGCCGGCCGCCGGTGGTTCGAGCAGCGTGAGGTTCGTCGGCACCTCGCCGCCGTCGAACACCTTCTTCCCGACGCCGAGCACGATCGGGTGCACCCAGAGGTCGAGACGGTCGAAGAGCTTCTCACGCAGAAGGCTCTGCACGAGGTCCAGGCTCCCGACGACCTTCACGTGCTCGTGCCGGTCACGGATCTCGCGCACCGCGGCGGCCAGATCCGAGCCGAGCTGCGTGGACCCGGCCCATGGGAGGTCGGGTTTTCCGCGGGAGGCCACGTACTTGGGCACCCGGTTGAAGAGGTCGGCGATCGCGCCGTCCTCGCCGCCCTTCTGGTGCGGCCAGTAGGCGGCGAAGATGTCGTACGTCCGCCGACCGAGCAGGAGCGCGTCCGTGCCCTCGTACGCGGCCCCGATCTGTGCCCCCGCCACCTCGTCCAGCAGGGGCGCCTGCCAGCCGCCGAACGGGAAGCCCTCCGGGTCCTCGTCGGGGCCGCCGGGCGCCTGTCCGACGAGGTCGAGGGTCGCGAACAGTTCGATGTGGATGAGGCCCATGGCTTACTCCCGATGAGATGGTCGTCCCGGTCACAAGGTAGCCCTCCGACAGAGACAGCACCGTGCTTCGTCGGCAGCCGCGCGGAGTGTCGTCGCCCGCCGGTGGTCCGGACGGACGACCGCACCCTCGCGGGCGGGGACGGCCCCGTTCGGGCGGCGGACGCGCTCGGCTCCGGGGTCGAACGGTGTACGGGCAAGCGGACTTTCCGGGGTCCGCTCTCGCTTTGGCGCTACCTTCGGAGGGCTTCGGCGGGTTCGACGCGGGAGGCCCGCCAGGCCGGGTAGAGGCCCGCCAGGACGCCGGTGACGAGGCCGATGAGGGGGGCCGCGGCCACGGTGCCCGGGTGGATGACGGCCGTCCAGTTCCGTACGACGGCGACGGTGAGCACGGTGAGCACCCCGAGTGAGGTGCCGACCAGCCCGCCCAGCATGCCGAGCGCCCCGGACTCCGCGAGGAACTGGCCCAGGATGTGACGCCCCCGCGCCCCCAGCGAGCGGCGCAGCCCGATCTCCCCGGTGCGTTCCAGTACGGCGACGAGCGTGGTGTTGGCGATGCCCACGGCCCCGATGAACAGGCAGATCGCGCCAAGGACGAGAAACAGCTGGTCCAGGTCCGACGTGACCGACGTCCGCAGGGACTTCGGGTCGGGCGGCGGTACGGCCCTGAAGTGGCCCGGCACGTCCGGGCGCAGGGCGATCGGCGCCTCCTCGGCGATCTGGACGGCCGCGCCGACCCGGGTGGAGATCAGCATCCCGGCGCGGTTCTGGGCGGGCGGTCCCCACAGCTCGGCCGCGGTCGTCCGCGGCACCACCACGGAGAGCAGCAGATCCGCCTTGCGTTCGACGTCCGCGACGATGCCGACGACCGTGAAGGGGACCTCACCGATGAAGACGGCGGGGCGGGTGTCCAGGGTGGTGATGCCGAGCCGGGCCGCCGTACCCGTGCCGATCACGGCGACCCGCTGCCGCTCCCTGTCGTGCCAGGCGTCGAAGAGCCTGCCCTGCCCGACGGTGGCCCGTGCCGCCCTGAGCACACCGGAGGACGCGGCGAGGACCGGGATCTCGTCGCCCCGCGCCCCCTCCCCGACCGGCGCGGCTCGCACCCGGCGGGCCGCGGGGGCGTCGACGGTCCAGTAGACACCGGCGGCCTCGACCCCGCCCAGCCGCTCGATCCTGCGGTCGGCGTCGTCCGGGAAGGAGAGGGCGGGTTTCACGGACGCGTCGCCGCCGGTGTCCTCGACGGTCACCTCGGTCGCGGTCAGGGAGTTGAAGCGGGAGTCGATCTGTGCGGAGGCCGTCGCGGTCAGTCCGAGGACCGCCACGAAGGTACCCACACCGAGCACGGTTCCGAGCGCGGTGAGCGCGGAGCGCCCGGGGAGCTGCAGCACACCGGCGACGGCCTCGGAGAGGAGGTCGCGAAGGGAGAGACGGGAGCGCTCGACGACTGTCCCGGCGGGCGTCGATCTTCGGTCCGCGGCTCCGAGGGTTCTTGTGCGCCTCCTCATACGGGGCCCATGCGTGCCAGGCCACGGCTCGGGCGCGGATGGTCCTGCCCGCCGTCGCCGTCGCTGCCGTTCTCGCTGAGCACACCGTCCCGGATGGTGACGGTGCGTCGTCCCCGGGCGGCGACGGCCGGGTCGTGGGTGATCACCACGAGGGTCATGCCGTCGTGGTGCAGCGCGTCGAGGAGGCCGAGCACGGACTCGGCGGTCGCGGTGTCCAGGCTGCCGGTGGGTTCGTCGCAGAGCAGGAGCGAGGGGCGGGCGACAAGGGCGCGGGCGATGGCCACGCGCTGGCGTTCACCACCCGAGAGCCGTGTGGGCAGCGCGTCGGCACGTGGAGCGAGCCCGACCCGATCCAACGCCTCCCGCGCACGCGCCGCCCGAGCCGGTCGCCGTATCCGTCCGCCGTACATCATCGCCAGCTCGACGTTCTCGCGTGCGCTGCGGTGGGAGAGGAGATGGAAGGACTGGAAGACGAAACCGATGCGCCGGCCCCGCAACGACGTGCGCTCGGCGTCCTTCAGTGCGCCGGTGTCATGCCCGTCCAGCAGACACACGCCCGCGGTGGGGGTGTCGAGCAGCCCCGCGAGGTTGAGGAACGTCGACTTGCCCGAGCCTGAGGGCCCGACGACGGTGACGTACTCACCCCGTTCCACCCGCAGATCACAGGGCTTGAGGGCTTCCACCGGGGGTGGTCCGGGGTAGGTGAGCGCGGCACCACGGAGTTCGAGCACGGGGACGGGGGCGGGTTCGGGTGCCGACGGCAAGGCGGTCGTCACGGTGTGCATGCCCACGGGTTCCGTCATCCCGCGTTCTCCCCGGCCGTGCCGTCGTCCGTCCGCCCACCCGTGTCGTCGTCGCCCTTGTCCCCGCCCGGCGTGCCACCCGTGACACCGACGATCACGCGGTCGCCCTCGTGGAGGGAGGCTCGGCCGACCGGGCGTACGGCGACGAAGCCGTTGCCCGTGGTGCCCGTCGTCACCTCCGTGCGGCGATGACGGCCGCCGGGCCCGTACACCGTGACGACCGCCTTGCCGTCGGCGCCCGAGGAGATCGCGCTCACCGGTACGATCAGCACCTTTTCCTTGGAGGAGCCTGCGGTCACCGTGAGCCGGACGTCCTCACCCGCGAGCTTCGCGGGAAGCTTCTTCGCGGGGTCGACCAGCAACACGTGGCCGCCTCCGCTTCCCTCGCCCGAGTCGCCGTCCCCGGCGTTCTGGCTGTCGCCGGTGTCCGGGTCGGGCTGCTCGGACACGGTGGTGACGGTGCCGTCGGCCGTGGTGCCGGTGGCTTCGGAGAGGATCTCCACCTGCTGCCCGGCCCGGACGAGTGCGCGCTGCTCGGGTCCGAGTGCGCCCTGCACGACCAGGTCACCGGAGGAGACGGTGAGAAGTGCGCTGCCGGGCCCAGCCTCGGCGCCGACCCGGGTGCCCAGGTGGTCGACGCGGGCGGGGAGACTCCGCAGGAAGACCACCTCGGCGGCGGGCAGCATGGGCCCGTCGACCGCCTCCAGCGCGGCCCGTTCGGCCCTGGCCGTGGCCAGGTCCTGAGCGGCGCGGCTCTTGGCCTTGCCCTTCGGCGCGTCCTCCCAGGCGCGCTCGGCCTGGGTCACCGTGCGTCCGGCGGCGGTCAACGCCGCGCCGCCGTCGGCTGTGGCGGGCAGGGGATCGTAGCCCCGGGAGGCGTACAAGGCGGTGAGGGCCCGCTTGGTCCCGGAGCCGAACGTGCCGTTCGCGTCGGGGGCGGTGCTGTGGCCGAGGCGGGCGAGCGCCTGTTGGAGTTGGGTCACGTCCGCGCCGTGTGCGCCGGGCTTCAGGTCGCGGTACGCGGGGAGGGTGCCCTGCAGCGCGAAGAGAGGGCGGCCGGAGATCTCGATCAGGAGCGAGCCCGCCCTGACAGCGGCGCCCTCCCGGAGCGGGGTCCTGGTGACCACCGCGCGTACGGCGTCCCCGCCGCCCGCCGAGAGGGCCGTGATCTCGACGGTCTGGTCGGCCCGTACCGTGCCGCGCAGCACGACGGAGTCCTTGAGCACCCGGTACTCGACCGGGGCGGTCAGCACATCGGCCGGGGGCGGCCCCTCCGAAGCGGCCCGTTCCGCCGGGGACTTGACGAAGGTGGCGGCTCCGATGCCCGCCCCCGACAGCACCACGGCCGCCGCGACGACGGTGATCAGCAGGGTCCGTCGCCGCGCCACCGAGGCCCGTCCACCCGCCGTCCGCTCCGTCTCCTCCGCCGTGTCCTCCGCCGACTCCTCCGCCAACTCCTCCGCCAACTCCTCCGGAGTCTCCTCCGCCAACTCCTCCGGAGTCTCCTTCGCCGGGCCCTCCGCCGGCTCCTCCGGCGTTCCGTCCGGTGCGGCCTCGTGCCTCTCAGGCACCGCTGCCCGCCAGCCGTCCCGAATTGCGCAGGACCGCGTCGACCGTGTGCTTCACGTCGGCCATGTGTTCGGCGTTCTTCTCGATGTACTGCTTCTCGTACGCGGCCTGCACGGCCCACCACACGCCGACGACGTTGGTCCGCCGCTTGCAGTCGACATCCGCCTGGGCCACCTGGATCTCCGCCCCGCCCGCCGGGGGTGGCGTCTTCCAGCGGTCGTCGTCGTTGGCCTGCATCGGGTCGTCGTACTCATGACCGGCCTCGTCCATACAGGCGCTCCACTCGCCGAAGACGTCCCGTACCCGTTCGTCGGCGTCCACACGGGCGCGGATCGCCACCCGCTCATTGGGCAGCTTCATGAACGTCTCGGTGCCGTCCGCGCCGAGGGTCGCGCGGTTCGCCTCCCCCTGACAGCCGCCCTTCGGGACCCGCTCGCCCGCGACCTGCTTGCCGGCGTCGGTGCCGACGAGGACCGCGCGCTCCGCCGCCGTCGGGGTGGTGTCCTCCCCGCTGCCCTCGTCCTTCCCGCCGGAGGGAGTCCGGTCGGGCGCCCGGTACCCGGACGCCGCCGCCGAGTCCGCGTCGACGAGGAAGTAGTAGCGGGTCTTGTCGGGGCGCAGATCGGGTACCTGCTCGGCGTCGAGCACCACGTCCATGGCCCGGAAGTCGAAGCCGAACCGGGACATGCACTCCCGGATCAGCAGCCGCTGCGCCTTGAGATAGGTCTGGTACTGCTCCTTGGTGAGGACGTAGGCGTCCAGCGGCAGATCGGGGATGTCGGCGCTGCCGCGCACCCGCGGCACCTCGCCGAGTTCCGGCGCGGAGGTGCCCGACGCGTCGCCGTCCGCGGAGCAGCCCGACAGAAGAGCGGCGGCGGCCAGGGCCACGGCCGGGAGGGCGACAGGGAACCGGATCCGGTTCATGGGTGGTCCGAACCTCCGGGTGGGAGAACCTTCTGGGAGACTTCCGACCAGTGGCGCCGGCGGATTCCGGCCGTCGGCGCCACCGCTCACCGTGCGAGGATCAGAGGATCAGGAGTTCTGGGACGACGAGGTCTTGTCGTTCATGGCGTCGCCCACGTAACCGCTGTTCGTGTAGGCGCCGTAGTTGGCACCGCCGTAGTTGTCGTGCTCCCAGACCCTGGTCTCGCAGCTGGAGTAACCCAGGAAGGACGACACCATGTCGTTCCATCCGGAGGGCGAGTACGAGCCGAGCTGCCAGTCCACGTCGGGGTTGGTGTCACAGCCGTAGTCGCCGTTCAGGGTGAACGACGCACCGCCGTAGTTGCTGTGCTGGTACAGCACGACGTGTACGACCGCGAGGGCGCCCACGTCCTGGGTCGTGTCGTTGGTGGGTGCCGCCTGGGCCGGGGCCACGGCACCGAGCACCGCCGCACCGGTCAGTGCGGCGGAGGCGAGTAAGGATCTGACGCGCATGACTGTTTCCTCTCACTCAAGTGACGAGATGGAACGGAAACGTGCCGCGAACGCCTCCGGGGCCGCACAGGCGGGCCCGGAGGGTGGAGCCGCCTCACTGTGCGGCAGGCGAAAGTAGCGGGCAAGCCGCCAACTCGCGTTCCAGACAGGGGAATTGACGGCTCGGAGGGGAGTCTCGGCGTTGCCGTCGCGCCCCTTGTGGATCACCCAGGGCCGCAATACACAGGGTACTTACATATACTCGACAGAAACTTCACGCTCTGCCAAAACGGCATGCACATGAGGGAAGTTGGACCGGAAACACTCCCTCACCGGTCGTCTCGGGCGAGGGTCCAGTCGACCGTGTCGGTGTGGGTGGTGCCGTCGATGGGCGCGGTGACCCTGGATGCGTTGGAGTAGAGCTTCGGATCTGCCGGGCGCGGGTGACCAGGCCCTTCGAGCGGCCCGGACGACGGACGGACCGGTCGAACTCCCGCGGTTGCGGCGCCGTTTCCGGGCCCGTCCTCACTAGGGTGGAGACCCATGTCCACCACCACGCCCGAACAGCCGCCCCTCGTCGACCCGGCGGAGCTCGTCGCGGACCCCTACGCGGTCTACGCGAGGCTCCGGGAGGCCGGCCCCGTGCACCGGATCACCGGGACGGACGGGCTGCCGGCCTGGCTCGTCACGCGGTACGACGACGTACGCCAGGCCCTCGCCGACCCCCGGCTCTCCCTCGACAAACGCAACGCGACCCCCGGCGGCTACCACGGGCTCGCGCTGCCGCCGGCGCTGGACGCGAACCTGCTGAACATGGACCCGCCGGACCACACCCGCATCCGGCGTCTGGTGTCCCAGGCGTTCACCCCGCGCCGCGTCGCCCGGCTGCGCGACCCCATCAGACGGACCGCCGACGCACTGCTCGACGCCGTCGCGCCGCACGGACGCGCCGACCTGATCGCCTCGTACGCCGCGCCCCTGCCGATCACCGTGATCTGCGACCTGCTCGGCGTCGCCCCGCACGACCGGCACGACTTCCGCTCCTGGACCGACACCCTGATCGCCCCCGACCCGGCACGACCGGAACGCGCGAAGGAAGCCGTCCGCGACATGCTGGGCTTCTTCACGCGACTCATCGCGGGCAAGCGCGCCGAGCCGTCGGACGACCTGCTCTCCGCCCTGATCGCGGTGCGCGACGACGAGGACCGGCTGAGCGAGGACGAACTCATGTCCCTCGCCTTCCTGATCCTCTTCGCGGGGTACGAGAACACCGTCCACCTCATCGGCAACTCCACCCTGGCCCTGCTCACCCACCCCGGCCAACTGCGCGCGCTGCGCGCCGATCCCGGTCGACTCGGCGGCGCGATCGAGGAGTTGGCCCGCTACGACGGGCCCGTGCCGCTGGCCATCCGGCGCTTCCCCGTCGAGGACGTCATCCTCGGCGGGGAGGTCGTGCCGGCGGGTGAGACCGTGCTGCTGTCCCTGGCCGCCGCGCACCGGGACCCGCACCGCTTCGCCGACCCCGACCGGCTCGACGTCGGACGCGACGCGAGCGGGCATCTCGCCCTCGGCCATGGCATCCACTACTGCCTCGGCGCGCCGCTGGCCCGGATGGAGACCGAGATCGCTCTCGCCGCGCTCCTCGACCGGTTCCCCGACCTGACCCTCGACATCGCGCCGGACGAGGTGCGTTGGCGGCCGTCCATGCGGGCCCGCGGCCTGCTCGACCTGCCAGTGCGCTTCTGAGGGGGGCGCCGGCCGCTCGGCGCCTGACCGGGCGCCGACACCGACACTTCGATTCCCGGCCCCGGCCGCCCCGTAGCGCGTGGTCAGGGGTCGTCGTCGTGTGCCCCTCCCGCATCCCCGTGGTGATCGAGAAGGTCCACCCACCAAGGCGCTGACTGGCTGTCCGGTTCGACGTACGGCCGGACCCTGCCGGACGGGCTGCCCGTCGCGTGCGTGGTGGCGGTGGGACTCGTCGTCGCGGTCGCCCGGCGCATCGAGCTGGACCGCGTCCCCTTGGACGAGCACACCCCCCTCCTGCTCGGTCTGCGGGTGTCCCGGCGCGCCTCGGGTTCCTGGTGGTGGCCGTCCTGCTCAGCGCGACCGCCGTCGCCTCCGCCGGCACCATCGGCTTCGTGGGTCTCGTCGCGCCGCACGCGGCACGGGCCCTGGTGGGCCGGCGCCATGTCCGGGTGGTCCCCGTCGCCGTGCTCCGCGGGGCCACGCTCGTCTGCACGGCGGACCTCCTCGGCCGCACGGTGATCGCCCCCGCCCAGCTGGGCGCCGGCCTGAAGACCGCGGTGATCGGCACGCCGTACTTCCTCCACCTGCTGATACGGAGCCGACGGTAGTCGGCGGCGAGGCCCGCGAGGCGGTGGCGAGGTGCCGCGCGGACCTCGGCCAAATCCGCGGGCAGGCCCGTCCCGGCCGCGCATAATCGATCGCGGGAGCGGATCGCGCCGGGCACAATCGGCCGCATGCCGACCACCGCGGAGCAACTGCTGTCCGCCCTCGCACCGTTGCCGTTCCCCGCACGCCTCACCCTGACGGCACGGACCGCCCGCGGGCTCGCGGACGAGGGGACGCTCGCCCCGCTCCTGGCCGACCTCGACGGACGCGGCCCCTACGAACGCCGGCTCGCGGCACTGGCCGCGCTCGTCGGACGGGACGCGGAGTTCCTCGCGGCACGGCTGGCCGACCCGGACCCGGTGGTCGCCGGTTACGCGAGGCGCGCCGTGCGCGACCTGCCCGTACCGGACCGGGCCGTGGAGGCGGCCTACGACGACGCACCCGCCGTGCTGCGCCAGCGGCTCGCCCGTCTGCCGGCCGCCGGAGGGCGCACCGCGCTCGCCGAGCGGATGGTGGTCCGGCTGCGCGCCGAGTGGGGCGACGCCGAGGCCGCACGGCTGCTGCCGGCCTGCTCCGCCCCCTTCGTGGCACGGGAGTTGCCCGCACTCGCCCACGCCGTCGACGGCTGGACCCGGCTGGCGTCCCGGCACCCCGATCCGGTGCTCGACCATGCCGAACGCACCCTGGCCGACCGGGCGGGCGGAGAACAGCGCGACCACTGGTGGCGGCTGCACGCCACCACGGTCGCGGCGCTCGCGCCCCTGCGCCCCGAGCGGGTGCTGAGCCTGCTGGAGCGGCACGGCCCCGGCGGCCTGCCGCCCGCGCTGAGCCGCCAACTCGCCCCGCTGGCCACCGCCGACGCCGAACGCGTCATCCGTTGGCTCACCCACCCCGACCGTGAGAGTCGGCGTCAGCAGCGGGTGCCGCCTCCCGCCGCGCTGCGCGCGCTCGTCCAGGCCGAGCCCGCCTCACTGATCGCGCTGGGCCGTCACTGGCTGAAGCGCGGCCCCCACTTCGCCGCCCTGGTCAGAGCCATGGCCCCCGGCCGACGCCCCGCGTTCGTGGACGCGGTCGGCGGGAGCGCCGCGGACGCCGTCCTCGAACTGCTGCCGCGCGAGCGCCGCTGGGCGGAGGTGCGGCGCTCGGCGGCCGCGTTCGACGGCACGGACTACTGGTGGGACGATCTGGACATCCTCGCCCACGGCCCGCTCGACGAGGCACGCCCCGCACTGCTGTCCGCGATAGGGCGGTCCGACGCCGAGGACCGGGCCGCCGCCTGGCCGCTGTTCGTGGCCTGCGCCGCCCGGGACGGCGGCCGTACGGCGATCACCGAGATGCTGACGACGGCTGGACGGCGGCTGCGCAACGAGCGGGACCGCGTCCGCGCCGCCGCGCTCGGCGCGCTCGCCGAAGCGCATCCGCGCGTCTTCGCCCCCGACGACACCCCGCTGCTCGACGCGATCGCCACCGGTGTCCTGGAGGCGAGGGACACGTCGTCGGACACCTTGACGGCACTGCGCACACTGGCGGTACGGCTGCTCGTCGAACACGCCACGGGCGGTGAGACCGGTGCCGACGGGGGCGTGGGAGCCGAGGCCGGTCTGCGGGAGTGGGCCCTGCGGGTGCTGGTGCGCATCACGGAGCGGGTCGGGGTGCCCGACTTCGGGCCGCTCCGCCGTCAGCTGCGCAGAGGGCAGGAGCACCAGGTCCTCGACGCCCTGCGCCCCTGGCTCGACGCCGGGGCCGGGCGGGCCGACTTCCGGCTGCTGCTGGGACTGGCCGCCGCCCTGGGGCCGCGCGCCCGGCGCCTGCCCGAACTCCAGGACCGGCTGGCCACGGCCGTGGCACACGGCGACGACGAGACCGTCGAGGCGGCGGCCCGGCTGTGGCTGGCCGCACCGGCCACCCGCGACGAACGGGTCGCCCGCATCGTCGCCCGCGAACCGTCGGCGGCCGTCCTCCCTCCCGTACGCCAGGTGCTGTCCCGGCGGCGCACGGACCTGCTGGACGTCCTGCTGGCCGACACCCCGCCCCACGGCCGTTTCCTCACGGACGGCGCCCGGCGCCCGCTGCCGGACCTCGGCGACAGCGACCGCTGGCTGCCGCGCCAGCAGCGGGCGGCGGTCCGGCTGGCCGGAGAGGCGATCGCGGACCGTTCGCTGCCGCTCGACGAGCGGGCCGCCCTGATCCTGGCCGCCGCTCCGGTGCCCGAGTTCGGGCGGGCCCTGGCTCTCGCGCACACGGACGACCCGGACGTGGTCGTCGTCGAGGCCGCGCTCGGCGCGCTGCCCCGGACCGACCGGCCCCACGACGCACTGCCGACGCTGCTCGACCGGGCCGACGGCGACCGCGCCAGGGTCGCCGTGTACGCGGCGGCCGGCGCCGCCCGCTTCACCGCCCCGTCCCGACTCGCCCACGCCCTGGGCCCGTTGCTCACCGGGGAGCGGTCCGCGAAGGTCACCTCCCGCAAGGAGGCCGTACGGCTCGCCGCCCGCTTCCTGCCGCCCCGGCTCGCGGTCCCCCTGCTGGCACGCGCCTTCCACGCCCCCGACCGCCACCCGGACGTACGAGCCGCAGTCGTCCGCGCCCTGCCCCCACTGCTCGACGAGCCGGAGGCCCGGGCCCTGCTCGAGGACGCGGCACGCGACGACGCCGACCCCGTGCACGAAGCCCTGCTGGCCGTCACCCCCTGGGAGTTGGCCGAGACGCACCGCCGCGCGTACGCCGCCGTGGTCCTCGCGGGGTACGACAGGTCCCTCGCGCTCACCGACGGTTTCCTCGGCCTCTTCGTGCTGAGTGCCATGGGAGTGTGGTGCCGTTACTCGCCCGAACTCGCCCACCGCATCTCCCGGACCGTCAGCGACCTCGACGACCGGACACACTGGAGCTTCGCCGCGCGGACCCTGAGGGATCTGGCCGTCTCCGGACTACCGCACCCCGTGGGCGGTGCCGCGCCCGGCAGCGTGTTCCACGGCGCGGTGGCCGAGCTGCTGGCGGCGGCGCACACGCCGGAGGGCGGCGGTGAGGCGGAGGAGGGCCGGGACATCCCCGCGGTGCAGAGGCTGCGTCATCTGACGTCGTTCGCCTACGTCGCGGGCGTCCGCGAAGAGTTGCTGGAGGCGATCGCCGCGCAACTCGCGGACGAACCGCTGTTGGCCCCCGAACGTGCCGATCTGCTGGGGCAGTTGGCCGACCGCGCCATGGAACCGACCGTGCTGCTCGCGCGGCTGCGGGACCTCGCGGCGGCGCTCGAGGGCATCGGGGTGAGCGCCGCTCAACAGACCTCCGACCAGCTGCGGATGTCGTCGGCGCATCGCTCTCCACTGTGCGCCCGGACCCTGCTGACCGCCGCCGAGGACTTCGCCCGCGACGGCGGCACCGCGACCGGCCTCCTGGCCGTCGGCCTGGTGCGGGGGAGGAGCCTCTCCCTCGGCTGGACCGAGGAGTGGCGCTCCCTGCTGCGTCTGCTCCGGCGCCACGCCGACCCCGATGTGCGCCACCAGGCGTACCGGACCACGACACACGCCGAATGACGCCCCCGGACGTCGGCCGCCGCGCCGCCGCCGCCGCCGACGACGACGCCGATGACGGTGTCGGTGCCGGCTCCTGGCATCTCACCGACGATGTCGACGACTTCCTCGCCCGAGCCGGGGACTTCCTGCGCTCGCGTCCCGCCCCGCACACCGTGCAGTTGACGGTCACCGAGACACTGCGCGCGTTCGGGGCGGACGCCTACGGCGCCGAGGCCCCCGTTCTCGGCCGGCTGGAACGGGCGGGCGAGGTCCGCGCCACCTGCTTCCGCACGCCGCCCCACGAGTTGAACCTCACCCCGCTCACCCCCGAGGAGGCCGCCGCCCTCGCCGCCCGGCTGGCCTCCCTCGGCCATCGCCTCCCCGGTGTCAGCGCGGACCTCGACACCGCGTCCGTCTTCGCCCGCGCATGGCACCGGCACACCGGTGCGCTGACGACACTGTCCGCACGCCGACGTCTGTACCGCCTCGGCGCCCTCACCCCGCCACGGCCGCTCCCGCCGGGCCGGAGCCGGGTGGCCGGGCCGCGGGACCGTGGGCGACTCGTCCGCTGGTACCACGAGTTCGCCGCCGCCGTCGGACAGGAGCGCTCCGAGGCCGCCGCCGCCCGCTTCGCCGACGGCCGCGTCACCCTCTGGGAGACCTCGGACTGCGAACCCGTCTCCATGGCGGGTGTGACCCCGGTGATCGCCGGCCAGGTGCGGGTGACGACCGTGTACACACCGGCCCAGCTGCGCGGCCGTGGATACGCGGGTGCGGTGACCGCCGAGGCGAGCCGTGCCGCGTCGGCCGCCGGCGCGCGGGAGGTCCTGCTCTTCGCCGCCCTGGACAACGCCACGAGCAACGCCCTCTACGTGCGCCTCGGATACGTCCCGGTCGGCGACTTCGCCGTGTACGACTTCTCGCCGACGCGACGCTGAGTCAGGGCCGTCGCGATCGGGTGCCGGGGCCCAGCACGGCCGCCGGAGTCGTCGGGGCCGGCGTGGGCGGCTTGCGGAGGAGGAGCAGGGCCGCGTCGTCGTGGAGGCGGCCGCCCACGTGTTTCAGCAGTTCGTCGTGCAGGCCCGTGAGCGTGTGCGCGGGCTCCTCCGACAGATGGTGGGCCAGTCGCTCCGTGAGCGGATAGAACTCCCGGTCCCGGTCCCGGGCCTCCGTGACCCCGTCGGTGTAGAGCAGCAGTTGGTCACCGTCGGCGAAGGGCAGCGTCTGAAGCGCGGGGGTCTCGCCCGAGAGGGCCCGCAGCCCGAGGGGCGGCGCCGGACGGGCCGGCTCCACGGGCACCACGTCGTCGCCGTGCACCAGCAGCGGCGGCGCGTGTCCACAGTTGACCAGCTCCAGCCGATCCGGCTCGGGATGCCCGGCGACCACGGCGGTGACGAAGTCGTCGCACCGCAGGTTGCGGGCGAGGCTCCGTTCGATCCGGTCGACGACGGCGAGCAGGTCGGGCTCCTCGTACGCCGCCTCGCGGAACACCCCGACCACCAGGGCGGCGACCCCCACCGCGGGCAGCCCCTTGCCGCGCACGTCGCCCACGATCAGCCGCACCCCGTGGGGAGTGGGCACGAGCGCGTACAGATCCCCGCCGATCCGGGCCTCGGCGGCGGCCGCGCTGTAGCGGACGGCCACCTGGAACGGGCCGACGACCGCCGGCACCGGCTGAAGAAGCGCGTGCTGGGCGGCCTCGGCCACCGAGCGGACGGCCGCGAGGACCCGCTCCCGGCGCCCCCGCAACGCGCCGGCCAGGCCGCTCGCCAGGGTGACGGCCGCCAGCGCGGACAGCACGGCCGCCAGCTCGCGGCCCGGCGCCCCTTCGCGGATCCCGAGCGTCGTGCCCGCCACCCCGGCGAGCAGCCCGACACGGAGGACGCCCCCCGGCCCGCCGGTGGTGGCGGCCAGCGCCGGCCCGGCGGCGAGCAGCGGCAGCCAGGTCAGCCCGGCCCCGCCGAACAGGCCGACGACCACGACGGCGGAAACGATCAGTACGGGTAGTACAGGCGGTACGGGCGTCCCGGAGGCCAGCCGCGCGGCGATCCGGAAACGACCCGCCGTCCGCGGGGCGGCGGGTCGTTTCCGGGACGGCCGGATCGGTCCGTGGTCGCCACCGAGCTCTCGGGTGTGACTCATGTTTCGCCCGCAGTCCTCACCTGTGCGTGGAGCATCCACTCCGTGATTGTCCGTTTCGTCCAGGAAAGGCGATCGGGCCCGGGTGCCACAAGGAGGTGGTTTTCAGATAGTGAGCGACAGGCCCCTGGTCACCCGGCTCGCGGTCGGCAGCAGCCGGGCCCGGACCTCGTCGAGCCGGGAGAGCCGGTCCGCCCGCAGCGAGACGCCGAGCGAACCGAGCGTGTCCCCGCTGTACACGGGGACCGCGACACAGACCGTGCCGAGGGCGTACTCCTCCAGGTCCGTGACAGCTGGTGCGACGGGGGAGGAGTCCAGTCGGCGCAGCAGCTCCGGGGCGTCGGTGATGGTCCGAGGGGTGAGGTCGGCCAGGTGGTGCCGGGAGAGGTAGTCCTTGCGGGACTCCTCGTCCAGTTCGCGCAGGACCGACTTGCCCAGCGCGGTGGCGTGCCCGGCGTCCTCGAACCCCACCCAGAGGTCCACCCGGGGCGCCCGTGCGCTGTCCACGATCTCGGCGACCCGGATCTCACCGTCCTCGTAGAAGGTGAGGTACGCGGCGGTGGTCAGCTCGTCCCGCAGTGCGGCGAGCGTCGGCCGGACCCGGCTGAGCAGCGCCTGGCCCCTGCCGGTGGTGTGCAGCGCCGTCACCTTGTCGCCGAGGACGAATCCGCCGTCGGCCAGTTTCCGCAGGTAGCCGTCGTGGACGAGGGTCCGCAGCAGGTGGTAGGCGGTGGCCAGCGGCAGCCCGGTCTCCCGCGCGAGCTGTTTGGCCGGCGCGCCGTTCTCGTGGGCGCTCACCGCCTCCAGCAGGCGGAAGGCCCGCTGCACGGAGGTGATGAGCGTGGGGCCGGGGCCTTCGTGCGCAGCCATACGACCAGCGTGCGCCGGGCGCGCGGCCCGGGCAAGCGCCGCCGGGCCGGGACGGGGCGGTCACTTCCATCCGTACGCGTAGGCCGCGACCCAGGTGATGTCGAGCTGGGCGCTGCTGCCCGGGGCCGCGCCCGGCCCCTCCAGGGCGCTCTCGTTCTGCAGCACCCACGACAGCGGCCGGTCCGGCACGTCCCGGGTGTCGTGCCCCACCAGCCGCCCGTCCACGAAGAAACGCACATGGCCGGGCGTCCACTCCGTCGACACGGTGTGCCAGTCCGTCCAGTCGTCGCCGCTCGGGAAGTAGCCCTGCTCCCCGCCGCCGCAGGGATGGTGGAAGGCGGTGAGGCCGCCCGTCCACTCACCCTCGGGATGGTCCATCTCGCAGCCGCCGCCGTAGTGCAGCCAGGCCGACTTGTACCCCGGGGCGAGCTTCGTCACCTTGATACGGGCGCTGTACTTGCCGTACTTCATCTGCATGACCGCACGGGGTACCACCGCCGCAGCGTGCACGGGACCTCCGTCGGCGGGCCGCCACATCCGGACGTACATGCGGCCGTCGCCGTTCTCCGCAGGGCCCACGCGCACGGTGTCCTCCGGGTGGTAGACACCCACGACGTCCCGGCCCCGGTCGTTCGCCGTGTCGCGCCAGCCCGTCGGATACGCCCACCAGGTGTCGCGGTAGGCGCCACGCAGGCCACCGCAGTGCGCGGCGGAGGTGTCGACCCGGTGCTCGCAGTCGCTGAATCCGCCGAGCGGCACCCGGTCGCCGTCGAAGTCCTCCGCGAGGACCTGCCAGAACGGCCCGCAGTCGCCCCGGGGCAGCTCGGTGCCCGCGACGCGGCAGGCGTCCGCCGACACCGGCGCTCCCTCGGCACGGGGAACGCCGACGAGCGCGACCAGCAGCAGGAGGACCATGGACGGCCCCAGCGCGCGTCCACGACGTTTCGGTGCCGCGTGCGAACCCATCAAGAGCCCCCTTCGACCCACCCGGGATGCGTGGTGCGAGGGAGCATCCTCACCGCCCGACCGCTCCCGCGCCATCCCCACGAGGGGGTACCTACCGGAGGGTCGCGCTCCGCCGCCGCCGAGGTGAATCGACGGTTTCGGGTACCCGGGGCCGGGGCCGGACGCGACACGCGTCCGGGACATCGGAACCGAGGAGGACGCCATGCGGCTGCGGGAACACGTGGTGGTGGTGACGGGAGCCTCCGGCGGGATCGGCAGGGACATGGCCGGCCTTCGCGCGCAAGGGGTGCGCCGGGCCGAACAGGGTGCTCAGCACCGGCCCGGGCAACGCCGTCGCCCGTTCCACGTGCCGCTCGTCGTAGAAGAACCGCACGGCCTCCGGGCCCCACAGGGCGACGGTGTGCCGTCCTGTCAGACGGGCGCGGACCAGGGGACCGGTGGTGCGGCGCCGGCGGTCGGGCAGCCAGGTGCAGCCCTTGACCAGGGCCGCGAGAGAGCTGTCGACCAGGGGAGTGCGAGGACTCGGTTTCATGCGCGGGCGCGATCACGGCACGGAGGTGTGACACCCCACGGAACCCGGTACTCCGCACGGAGACACGAACCGGCCGACCACCCCCGGAGGCGATCATGAGCGAGGAGAACATGGCGGACGATGCCTACCAGCCCACCGGTGCCAACGAGGAGCAGGAGGACGCCACGCCCCTCGATCTGCAGGACGCGATCGACGAACGCACGTACGACGACATGCTGGACGAGGGCTATTCGCCGCCGGAGAGGCCGCTGGGCGTCACCAAGCGCGGCACCACGGCCGCCGAGCAGCACGAGGGCGAGTCCCTCGACGACAGACTGCGGCAGGAGGTGCCCGACGTGGAGGTCCCGGCCGGGGACGGTATCGGCGACCTCCCGGGCGGGGAGGGCGAACCCGTCGATCCGGAGGCCGGATCGGATCGGGCGGGCCGCCTCGTGGCACCCGACGAGGGCGTCCGGACGGACACCACCAAGGAACTCGTCGCCGAGGACGAGGGCATCGACGGCGGAGCGGCGGGCGCCGAGGAGGCCGCGATGCATGTCGTCCCCGACGACCGGCTGCCCCCGGTGGAGGACTGAATGGCCGCATCCCCGGCCCGCACCCCACGCCGGAGCCGCTGGAGCCGAGCGCTCCGCCACCGTGCCTCGCACGGCCTCGACCGACCGTGGAGCGGCCGAGCCGGGCGGGGCACACCCGCGCTGAGAGTGCCGGCCGGGCTGCGCGCGGGGGACCGGCGGCTCGCCCAGCGACTGGCGGCCTGGGACCCCGTCCGTGTGGGCAGGCCGCTGTGGGCGGTGGAGGAGGCCGCCGAGAGCGGCAAGCTGTGGTGCGCGGCGGCGCTGGTGATGGCCTGGCGGGGAGGTGGGCGCGGTCGGCGGGCGGCGGTGGCGGGCCTTGCGGCGATGACGCTGGCGCAGGTGTGCTCCAACGCGCTGGGCAAGCAGCTGATCGACCGGCGTCGGCCGCCGAAGGAGTGGTTCCCGCACGCCGAGGTCGAGGACCGCCCCGCCTCCTCGTCCTTCCCGTCCGGCCACACCGCCGCGGCGGTCGCCTTCACGGCCGCCGTCTGGCCCTCCTGGCCCGCGGCAGGTGCCGTGTGCGCGGTGCCCACCGTGCTCGTGGCCGTCGAGCGGGTGCAGAGCGGAGCCCACTTCCCGAGCGATGTCGCCGCCGGAGCCGTCCTCGGCCTCGCCGGTGCCCGGGCCGCCCGCCGCCTCCCGCGCCTGCTGTTCCCCGCGAGGCGCCGGCCGGCCTGACCCGGGCGGAGCGGAAGCCGCGCGGGAGGCCGGGGCGGCGGCGGACCTACTCGGCGATGTGGCGCTGGAGCCAGTCGGCGGCGGTCCGGCGGAAGATCCTCCGGCTGTCCGCGCGCAGGAAGTCGTGGCCCTCGTCGCGCAGCAGGAGCAGTTCGGCGCGCAGCCCGCGTTCGCGGGCCGCGCGGACGAACTGCTCGGACTCGCCGAGCGGCACATTGGTGTCGTGCTCGCCGTGGACGGTGAGGACGGGGACGCGCAGGGCGTCCACACGGGTCATCGGGGACAGCGCGTGCAGCAGTTCGCGGTCGTGTTCCGGGTGGCCGTACTTGTGCGCGGCAGACTCCGCGATCCACGGCTCGGTCCCGGCGTAGAAGGTCGCGAAGTCGGACATGCCGCAGGCCGCGACGCCGGTGCGGAAGAGGTCCGGGTGCCACACGAGGGAGGCCATCACCAGGTAGCCGCCGTAGGAGCGTCCCATGACGGCCAGCCGCCGCGGATCGGCGAGACCGGCGACGACGACATGGGCCGCGCAGGCGGCGACGTCCTCGATCGCGGCGAACCGGCCCGTACCGAGGTCGGCGTCGACGAACGACCGGCCGTGCCCCGAGGAGCCGCGCACGTCCGGAGCGAAGACGTCGAGCCCCCGGCCCAGCAGCTCGTGGTAGAGCGGGTTGAACACCGGGCGCTCCTGCTCCTCCGGCCCGCCGTGCAGATGGATCACACAGGGCGCGGGCTCCCCGGCGCCCCGCTCCGGAGCCCGGTAGTACCAGCCGCTCAGCGGCAGTCCGTCCCGCGCGACGGGCCGCAGCGGCACGGGGCGCACGGGCGGCCGTCCGGGCGGGACGGCGTCCTCGTCCCGGGACGACCACGAAGTCCGTCGGGCGGTGCCCTCGGGGAACCACCACACCCCGGGGCGGCGCTGCGAGCCGGACAGGGCCAGCACCAGCCCCGCCCGGCCGTCGACCTGCGGGATGCGCGTCACCACCTCGTGCGGCAGCGGCACCGACCGGGACGGACCCACCCTGGCCTCCCCGGCGGACGTCGGCGACACGGAGGTGACCTCCAGCTCGGTGGCGCCGCGGACGTTCCAGGCCAGGGCGGCGGTGTAGCCGTCGTGCCCGAGCGCCAGCAGCTCCAGACCGCAGTCCGCGCGCTCGGCGGCGACGGTCAGACCCAGCGACGCGCCCTCGGCGTCGAGCCGGACGGCGAGCAGCGCGGCGAACTCGCGTGCCGCGTCGCTGCGCAGCCACAGCGTCGTACCGTCCGGGGAGAAGCGGCCGATCCACGGGTCGCCGTCGGCGACGTGCAGGGCGAACGTGGTCCGCAGATCACCGGTCCGTACGACGAGGGCCTCGCGCCGGCCGCGCGGCCCCCGGCGCAGGAGTGCCAGCCGCCCGTCCCTGCTGATGTCGCACACGCGCAGCGTCGCGGCGCCGCGTTCCACCGCCAGCAGGACGGGTGCCGCCACGCCCAGGGGGTCGACGAGATAGGCGGCCAGCCCTCCGCCCGAGGTCCCCTCCCGAGCCGCTTCGCCCCTGTCGCTGTTCAGTGCGCCGGGCACGCCCGCACCGTGGGCCTCGGGGCCCTCCGTGTCGCGGTCGGCCGAGGGGCCGGCGTCGCCGTGGTGCGGGCCGCCCAGCAGCACGGCACGGCCGTCGCGGGTGGCCCAGCCCGCCGGCCGGGGCGCGGTGTAGGTGTCCGGATCGGCGAGGCCGGGCCCCGTGGGCACGGCCCCCTCCTCCCCGTCGGCGCCGACCGGCGTCAGGACCGGCTCGGCGACGGTGACGGCGACGGCCGTACCGTCGTGCTGCCAGCAGCCCAGGTGGGCCGAGCTGCCCGGTTCGGCACCGGCGAGGATGCGCCGTCCGGTGCCGTCGGGCCGTACGCACAGCACCCTGGTGTGCTCGCCGCCGCCCGGAGCGGTGGTGTAGGCGATCCAGCGGCCGTCGGGCGACCAGGCCACCTCCTTGACGGGGTGGGGATCGGAGTCCAGCAGACGGACCTCGTCCCCGCCGACCGGCCCGGTCCACAGCTGGGGCACCCCGCCCCGGTCGCAGATGAACGCGACGTACCGGCCGCTCGGATCCACCGACGGGTACCAGCAGCCGTGCGACCGCAACGGCTGGGGGGTGTCCAGCGGCGCGGCGGTGTCGGGCAGCGGGACCGGCACCGGAGCCGTGGCGGCCACGGGCGCAGGGACGACGAGCGTGCGGGCGCGGCCGCCGGTCCCCGCCGCCCCGGGGGGCGACGGGGCGGCGGGACCGTGCTCCTCCGGGCGCCACGGCACCCCGTCGACGAGGCCCTCGCCGACGGGGGAGGGGCGGGGGGAGCCCGTGCGGGGGTGCTCCCCGGTCACCTGATTCCGTGCGTTTGCAGCCATATCTCCAGCAAAGCTACCTGCCACAGCTCGTTCGCCCCACGCCTGGCGCGGTGTTCGTCCGGGGCCGCCAGCAGCCGGGCCACGTACGCGTCCTGGAAGACGCCGCGCGACCTGGCCTCCGGCGCGGACAGGGCCTCCCGGACCCGCCCCAGCACGGGGCCCGCCATGTGCTTGACGGCGGGGACCGGGAAGTACCCCTTCGGCCGGTCGACGACCGCGGCGGGCAGGACCCGGCGACCGGCGGCCTTGAGGACGCCCTTGCCGCCGTCGGCGAGCTTCAGCTCCGGCGGGCAGACGGCGGCCAGCTCCACGAGCTCGTGGTCGAGGAACGGGACCCGGGCCTCCAGACCCCAGTCCATGGTCATGTTGTCGACCCGCTTGACCGGGTCGTCGACGAGCATCACCTCGGCGTCGAGGCGCAGCGCCGCGTCGAGCGCGGTCTCGGCGCCGGGGCGCGCCATGTGCTCCCGTACGAAGCGGTCGGACACGTCGTGCTCGGGCAGCATGTGCGGTCGCAGTACGTCGGTGAGGTCGGTGTGGGACCGGTCGAAGTACGTCTCCACGTACGCCGTCGCCGCCCGCTCCCTCGGCGCGGCGGCGATGTCCGGGTACCAGTGGTAGCCGGCGAAGACCTCGTCGGCGCCCTGGCCGCTCTGCACGACCTTCACCTCCTTCGCCACCTGTTCCGCCAGCAGGTGGAAGGCCACCACGTCATGGCTGACCATCGGCTCGCTCATCGCCTCGATCGCCCCGTCCAGGGCCGTCGACACGCGGTCCGAGGGCACCATCAGCTGGTGGTGGTCGGTGCCGAAGTGCCGGGCGACCAGGTCCGAGTAGGGGAACTCGTCGCCCTCCTCGCCGCCCTCGGCCTCGAAGCCCACGCTGAACGTGGCGAGATCGCGCTGTCCCTCGTCGGCCAGCAGCGCCACGATCAGGCTGGAGTCGAGGCCGCCCGACAGCAGGACGCCCACGGGCACGTCGGCCACCATGCGCCGGCGCACGGCGGTGCGCAGCGCCTGGAGCACCGCGTCCCGCCAGTCGTCCGCGACCATCGCCGCGTCCTCGGGCCTGCGGGCGTACGACGGCTGCCAGTAGCGGATGTCGCGGTGGCTGCCGTCGGGCTCCACCACCCGCACGGTGGCCGCGGGGAGCTTGCGCACGCCCGTGAGCACGGTGTGCGGCGCGGTCACCGTGGCGTGCCAGCTGAGGTACTGGTGCAGCGCGACCGGGTCGAGCGAGGTGTCGACGCCGCCGCCCGCCAGGATCGCGGGCAGCGAGGAGGCGAACCGCAGCCGCCCCGGCGTCTGCGCCAGGTACAGCGGCTTGATGCCCAGGCGGTCGCGGGCCAGCACCAGGCGTCCGGTGGCCTGTTCGACGATGGCGAAGGCGAACATGCCGTAGAAGTGGTCGACGCAGGAGGTGCCCCACTGCTGGTAGGCCTTGAGCACCACCTCGGTGTCGGAGTCGGAGAAGAAGCGGTGGCCGAGGCCGCGCAGTTCCTCACGCAACTCCTTGTAGTTGTAGACGCAGCCGTTGAAGACACCCGCGATGCCGCCCATAGGGTCCGTCATCGGCTGGGCCCCGCACTCGGACAGGTCGATGATCTTCAGCCTGCGGTGACCCAGGGCCACGGCGTTCTGCGACCACAAACCCCTGCCGTCCGGGCCCCGGGGAGCGAGTCGGTCGGTCATGCGCTCGACGGCGGCCAGATCGGGCCGTCCGCCGTCGAAGCGGATCTCTCCGCTGAGACCGCACATCAGACCGCACCTCCTCGCAGGGGGTGTCCGTCGGCCGAACCCGGAGGCGGACCCTCCGTCGAGCACGGGCCGGTGCGTTTGGGATGCGTCTGCGTCTTGCTGGGCATGCGAGCCACTCCTTGATCACGGTGGCACCGGCACCACGGGGCGGACGACGGAAATCCGCGTCGGTGTTCTCCGCTCCGTGACGTGTCGCGGGGGGCGGGAGCCGGTGCCTGCCTCTCGCCCCGCCGCACGGGTGTCAGCCGCCGACGGACTCCACCGAGTACGCCGCCGAGGCGCCCGAGGGGCCGGAACCGCCGGCCGCGGTCACGGGGCGGCGGACGGCTCCGGGGTCGGTGCCGGGCCCGTACTCGCCCCGGGTCTCGGCGACCGCCGCCCGGACGCAGGCGAGCATGCCCTCCTGCTCGGCGACCTCGCGCAGCCGGTGGGCCGCGCTGCCCCGGGCCAGGGCCTCCTCGGTCAGCGTGTGGACGGTGTCCCAGTCGCCGTAGGCCTCCAGGGTCGGGCGCAGCCGGTGCACCATGGCGCGCACCACGTCGGGGGCGGGGGTGGCGGCGCGGGTGACCGGGTCGACGAGGGTGCCCTCCAGCCCCGACTGGGCGGCCCGCCAGACCGCGGCGCGCAGCCATTCGTGCCTGCCGTCGCAGCCCGCGCCGGGCCGTTCCAGGCCGGCCTTGGCGTCCTCGACGAGCGCGCGGAACAGGCCGGCTATGAGCACGACCGTGTCGGTGCGCGGGCAGGCGTCGCAGATGCGCAGCTCCAGGGTCCGCTGGTGCTCGCTGGGCCGCAGGTCGTAGTAGACCATCCCCGGGTCCTTGATCACGCCGGAGCGGATCAGGTCCTCGACCGCGGCGTCGTAGTCGTCGGCCCCGGCGAAACAGCCGACCGGTCCCGCGGTGGGCCAGCGCTGCCACTGCATCGTGCGCCAGCTCGCGTAGCCCGTGTCCGCGCCGAGCCAGAACGGCGAGCTGGCGGACAGGGCCAGCAGCGGGGGGAGCCACGGCGAGACACCGCACATGATCCGGACGGCCGTGTCCCGGTCGGGCACGTCGACGTGGACCTGCGCGCTGCACACGAGCTGTTCGTCGGCGACCTTCCGGTACTCGTCGACGAGGGCCCGGTAGCGGAAGTCGGGTGTGGCGTCACCGGGGGTCACGCGGGCGAACGGGACCGTCCCGGCCGCGACGACGGCCAGCCCGAGGCCGGCGGCCGCGTCGTCCAGCCGGCGCCGTGCCCCGCGCAGATCGGTGTGCAGGGAGTCGAGCGCGGAGTGCACGGGGCTGTTCCACTCCACCGCCGACCGCTGGAGCTCGGCCTTGAACTCGGGTCCGGGCAGCCGACCGAGGACCGCGCCGGCCCCGGGGACCAACCGCCCGTTCTCCGCGTCCAGAACATGAAACTCTTCCTCTACGCCTACACGAACGGTCACGGCTTCTCCCTCATCCGTACCCGAGATCGCCCGCCGGGCCTGAGCCCTTCGACGACCGCTGCGTGGTGCGAGTTCCCGACAAACGCACAAATAGTCCCATCTCTGCACTTCTGCCGCCAATGCGCGTCGTGAGAGCGGCGCCGCGCCGGTCGCGGCGACGGATGTGGCGGGCGATGTCGAAGGCGGCGGTCGCCGATCGACGTGAGAGTGAAGACAGAACGACCCGGACTTCAGGAGTACCCCACCGTGACCGTGACCGTGACTGCGGATTTGGCCATCTCCCTCGACGGCTGCGTCGCCGGCACCGGCGTCTCTCCCGACAATCCGGGGGGCCACGGCGCCGAACCGCTCTTCGACTGGATCCACGACCTGGCGAGCTGGCGGGAGCGCCAGGGCATGACCGGCGGCGAGGAGAACCGCGACTCCGAATTGATGCGCGAATGGTTCGACGCCACCGGGGCGGTGATCATGGGCCGGACGATGTTCGACACGGGCGAGGAGTTCTGGGGCGACAACCCGCCCTTCCGCACCCCCGTCTTCGTGCTGACCCATCGCCCGAGGCCCACCCTGGTCAAGGAGGGCGGCACCACCTACACCTTCGTCACCGAAGGCGTCCACAGCGCCCTCGACCGCGCCAAGGAGGCCGCGGGGGGCCGCAACGTCGACATCGCGGGCGGGGCCGACACGGTGCGCCAGTACCTCCGCGAAGGACTCCTCGACGAGGTGCAGCTGCACGTCGTGCCCGCGCTCCTCGGAGCGGGACTGCGGCTCTTCGACGACCCGCACGCCACGCGGCACGACCTCGAAACCGTCCGGGTGGTCCACACTCCGCTCGCCACCCACCTGAAGTACCGCATCCTGCGGTGACCGCGCGCCGGCGCGCCGCCGGTGCCGTCCGGCGGCCCCCGGGCCGCTGTGACGGGGATCACGCGGAAGGGAAAACCCGTCGCGCGGACCCCGCGTCTAGGGGGTGTGAGATCAGTCAGGAAGGCAGCGGACGAGCCGGACGAGGAACGCCTCGTCCGGCTCGTGGCCAGAGGCGACCGCGCGGCGTTCGACGAGCTGTACCGGCGCACCGCGCCCTGGCTGGCGGTGCGCCTGCGGCGCCGCTGCGCCGACGAGCAGATCGTCGCCGAGGTCATGCAGGAGACGTACCTGGCGGTGTGGCGCGCGGCGGGCGCGTTCGCCGGAGCAGCCGTCGGAGGGACCGCCGTCGGCTGGCTGTGGACCATCGCCGCCCGCCGTCTCGTCGACGCGTTCCGGCGCAGGGCCCACCACGCCGAACCCCCGCCCGCCGCAGCCGCGCACCCCGTGGCGCCCGCCGCCGAGGACGAGGCGCTCGCGGCGACCGTCGGCGGCGACGTCGGGGACGCGCTGCGCCGCCTCGCACCCGAACTCAGAGCGGTACTGCAGGCCATGGTGCTCGACGGACTCACCGTCCGGGAGACCTCGGTCCTGCTCGGCGTGCCCGAGGGCACGGTCAAGACCCGTGCCCGCCGGGCCCGGACCGAGATGCGGAGGGCCCTGGCATGAGCGTGGAACACGCGTCGACGCGACTCATCGACGGTTACGCCCGCGGCGACACCGGCCTCGCCGCCGACGACGTATGGGCCCTGGAGGCCCATCTGGAGGCCTGCGCGAGCTGCCGGGACCGGCTGGCGGCCGCCGTCACGGTGACCGCGCCCGCCGTCACCGCCCTGGTCGGCACCGTCTGGGCCGACATCGAACCCCGACTCGCCACCACCGCCACGATGCCCCGCCGCCGACGGCTGTCGGCCCGGCTCTCGACGTGGCTGACACCCACGACGGTCCCGTGGCTCGCCATGGTCGTCAGCGTGACCCTGCTCGCGCTGCTGTTCGACCTCGCCGACCCCGGCGCGGGACACGGCTCGGGCGAGGTGTCCCTGGTGCTGCTGCTCTCCCCGGTCCTGCCCGTGCTCGGCGTCGCCGCCTCGTGGTCACGCGGCCTGGATCCGGCGTACGAGCTGACGGCCTCCGTGCCGAGGGCCGGGCTCCCGCTGGTGCTGCGGCGCACCGTGGCCGTGCTCGTCCTGGTGGTGCCCGCGCTGTTCGCCGGCGGATGGGCGACGGGGGTGACGGCCGCCCAGTGGCTGCTGCCCTGTCTGGCGTTCACCTCGACGACCCTGGCGCTCGGCGGAGTCGTCGGCGTCACCCGCGCCGCCCTCGCGCTGGTCGGGGTCTGGGCCGCCGTGGTCGTGGCGCCGGCCCTGGCCACCGGCCGCACCCCCCTCGCCCTCCGCACGGACGGACTGCCCGTGTGGGGACTGATCCTCGTGCTCGGCATCGGTGTCGTGATCGCCCGCAGGGGCGCCTACTCCGTGCTGGGAGCCCATCGATGACCAACGGGAAGGACCCTCTCGTGATGACCGCGGTGACCGCGGCCGACCTCGCGCCGACGCCCTACGCCTGGGAGATCCGGGCCACGGGGCTGAAGGTGAGGGCCGGTCGGAAACGCATGGCCGTCGACGGGCTCGACCTGTCGCTCGGCACCGGCGTGCACGGCCTGCTCGGACCCAACGGCGCCGGCAAGACCACCCTCATCCGGGCCCTGGCCACCGTGCTGCGCCCCGCCGAGGGCACCCTGGAGCTGCTCGGCGAGTCCACCGGAGGCCTCGGCGAACACCGGGCGCTGCGCCGCCGGATCGGCTATCTGCCGCAGGAGTTCGGCTACTACAAACGGTTCACCGTGCGCGAGTTCGTCGAGTACATGGCGTGGCTGAAGGAGGTGCCGAAGGCGGACATCCCCGGTGCGGTGCAGCGGGCGATCGAGCGGGTCGGCCTCGCCGACCGCGCCGACGAGCGGATGAAGGCGCTGTCGGGCGGCATGGTGCGGCGCGTCGGCATCGCCCAGGCCATCGTCAACGACCCGGCGATCCTGCTCCTCGACGAGCCGACGGCCGGCCTGGACCCGGCCCAACGGCTGCGCTTCCGCGAGCTGTTGCAGGAGCTGGGCACGGACACCTGCGTGGTCGTCTCGACCCATCTGGTGGAGGACGTCGCCGCCGCCTGCACCGACGTGGTGCTCTTCGCCGAGGGACGGCTGGTCTTCCAGGGCACCCCGGACGAGCTGGCCGCCGCAGGCGGACCCGACCACGTGGGCGACAGCCCGCTGGAGCGCGGCTACTCGGCCCTGCTGCTCGACCCCCGCCAGGAGAGGGGCACCTGGTGAACGGCCGCGTCCTGCGCATCGAACTGAGGCGGTCCGTCGCCCCCTGGGCCGGCGCCGTGTCCCTCTGCGTCGCCCTGGGCTTCCTGTACCTGGTGAGCGGACCGTGGTGGAAGGGCGCCGCCCTGTGGACGAGCCAGTGGACGTCCATGGCCCTGTGGACCCGGTTCCTGCTGGCCGTCCTGTGGCCGCTCACCCTGGCGCTCGGCGCCCTCCAGGGGCTGCGCGACCACCGGTCCCGCATGACCGAGCTGCTGACGAGCACCCCACGGCCCGCCCGGCACCGCGCGGCCACCACCGCGGGCGCCACGGCGATCACGGTGACCTCGGCCTTCGCGCTCGTCGTGCTCCTGGGCGCGGCGCAGGTGATCGGCGCCGCCGAGTACACGCACCTCGGCTGGCTGCCGATCTCACTGGTCGGCATGCTCGCGCTCGTCGCGGGGGCGCTGCTCGGCATGGGGATCGGACGGAACCTCCCCTCCCCGCTGACCCCGCCCGCGCTGGCCGTGGCCGCTTTCGTGTTCGTCAACCTGCTGCGGATGTCGACGGAGTCGGCGGTGCCGACGGCCGGCTCGGGACCGAGCCGGGTCACGCTGCTGTCACCGGCCGTGGACGAGGTGCGCGACGTGTTCGTGACCCTCTCCACCCCCGTCCACCTGGGACAGACCGTCTGGCTGCTCGGCATGGCCGTGACCGGCTTCGCGCTGCTCGCCGCCGCGACACCGCGCGCCCGGCTGCTCGCCCTCGCACCCGTGCTCGCGGGCGCGGTGATCGCCCTGCTCGTCCTGCCCGCCGACCCGCGCCGGGTCTACGTCGTCGACGAGGCCGCCGCGGCCCAGGTGTGCGACGGACCGGTGTGCGTGGCGGCCGCGCACCAGGACCGGCTGGCCGCTCTCGCCGGACCCGGGAAGAAGGCGCTGCGCCTCATGAAGGGCGCCCTCGGCGGCGAGGCGCCGACGTCCGTCCGGGAGAGCACCGCCCGGCGGGGGATCTTCGACCCGCCGGAGCGCTCCCGTACGGCGGTGCTCGTGGACTTCGGCGACGGCGTGTTCGGCGACGCGGAGGGCGCGCAGCTGACGCGGGCCCTCCTCGGGCAGGGCATCGCGCCGAACTGCTTCGCCCGCAGCGCCGGCGAGAGCGGCACGGCCCGCGAACTCGCCGCGCAGGGCGTCGTCGCGGGCTGGGTCCTCGGGGACCTGCGGCCGTTCACCGGTACCGTCCACGCGTCGGCTGACCAACTCGCCACGGCCCGGCCGGTGTTCACCGAACTCAAGGCCCTGCCGTGGTCCGAACAGGTCGCCCGCGTCAAGGACGCGCACACCGCCGCGGTCTCCTGCTCGGGCGACCCGCTCGACATCCTGGACGGCGGTACGGCCCGATGAGATGGCTGACCCTGTACGCGCGCTCCCGGCAGGTGCCCGCGTCGCTCGCCGCGGTGGTGATCGCGGCGGCGGCGGTCTGGGCGCTGGTCGCCCGGGACGGCGGGGGCCCGGCCGATCCGAAGATGCCCGTGTTCGTCCTGGTCGCCGGGGTGACGGCCGCCTCGATCGGGCTCGGCGGGCAGGATCTCGCCCTGGACCGCACGGCCGCGATCGGCTGGCGGCCCCGCAGGGCGGCCCATGTGCTGCTCATCGGCGCGGTCGTCGGCGCCGTGCTCCTCGCGGTGGCGACGACGACGGACTCGGACCTGGCCACGACCGCCTTCGTCGTCCGTGACAGCGCCGGGCTGGCGGGGCTCGTCGCGCTCGGAGCGGTGGTGTGCGGGGGCGCGTACGCGTGGGCCCCCGCGGTCCTCTGGCTGTCGTTCTCCGTCTTCGCGCCGACCCCGACCACCCTGCCGATGGAGGTCGCGGCCTGGATGCTGCTGCCCCCCGGCACGCCGGCGGCCACCTGGACGGCCCTCGCCCTCGCGGTCACCGGCACGACGCTGTACGCCTTCGCCGGCCCGAGGCGGTAGCCGCTCCGGCCGCCGCCGGGAGCGGCGGCGGGAGCACGACGGCGGCGTCCCGGCGGCGGGTGCACGGGTGCGGGGCTCATATCCAGGTGTCGAGCCACATCCGGGCCTGCCAGTCGGGATACGGGATCGTCAGGCCCGTGTAGATCGGGAAGAAGTAGATGAAGTTCCAGGCGATGAGCAGGACGAGCGTGCCGACCGCCACCGCCCCCCGGTTGCGGCGGTAGGCACCCGCGCCCGGCGGACCGAGCAGCGCGCCCAGCGTCATGGCCACGGCCAGACACAGGTAGGGCACGAACACGACCGCGTAGAAGGCGAACGTCGTACGGTCCTGGTACAGGAACCAGGGCAGATACCCGGCGGCCACCGCGCACAGCACGGCTCCCGCGCGCCAGTCCCGGCGCAGCGCCCAGCGGAACAGCACATACCCGAGGGCGCAGCACGCCGTCCACCACAGCAGCGGCGTGCCCAGGGCGAGGATCGCCTGGGAGCAGCCGGTCAGCGCGTGGCACCCCGCCTCGCCGGGCTCGGGCGAGCGGTACGAGAAGAGCACGGGACGGCCGAGGACCAGCCAACTCCACGGATTCGACTCGTACTTGTGGTAGGCGTCCAGTCCCACGTTGAACCGGTAGACGGCGGACTCGTAGTGCCACAGGCTGCGCAGCGGGGCCGGGATCCACGACCAGACACCGCCGCGGCCGTCCGCCCAGTGCCGCCCGTAGCCGTCGTCGGTCAGGAACCAGCCGGTCCACGTCACCACATACGTCACCACGGCGACCGGGGCGAGCGAGAGCACCGACCGGCCGAGGTCCTTGCGCAGCACCGCTCGGTACGGGTGCCGTGCCCCCGACACGCGGCGGGCGCCGACGTCCCACAGCAGCGTCAGGACCATGAAGAAGACCAGGAAGTACAGGCCGTTCCACTTGGTCGAGGCGGCGAGGCCCAGACAGACCCCGGCCGTGAGCCGCCACGGACGTCGTCCCGTACCCGCCCGGTCGCCGGTGTCCCCGTCCGGGCGGACACGCCCGTCCGGGGCCACCGGCAACGCCGCCGCGAGCCGGGCGCGGGCGTGGTCCCGGTCGAGCAACAGGCAGCCGAACGCCGCCAGGACGAAGAACATGACGATCAGGTCGAGCAGCGCGGTCCGGCTCATCACGTAGTGCAGACCGTCCATCGCCATCAGCGCGCCCGCCAGACAGCCCAGGAACGTGGAACGGAACAGCCGGCGTCCGACGCGGCACAGCATCAGCACCGACAGTGTCCCGAGGAGGGCCGTCATGAAGCGCCAGCCGAACGGATCGAGACCGAACATCCACTCGCCGACGGCGATCACCCACTTGCCCGTCGGCGGGTGGGCGACGAAGGACCCGGTGTCGGAGAGCGGGATCACCTGTGGGTCGGCCAGGACCTGCGGGTCGGCGACCTTGCGGTCCGGCCAGGTGCCCTCGTAGCCGAGCCGCAGCAGCGACCACGCGTCCTTGGCGTAGTACGTCTCGTCGAAGGCCAGTTCGTGCGGCTGCCCGAGGCGCCAGAAACGGATCGATCCCGCGAGCAGGGCGACGAGCAGTGGCCCCAGCCACCCCATCGCCCGCGCGATCCGGTACGCGGGCTCCGCCCCGAGCCCCAGGCGCTCCCGGATCCGGGTCCCCGGCTCGGGGAAGGGCGGCACCAGCCGTTCACGCGGGTCGGTCCGGTCGACGGACGCCGTCGTCGGTCGGGGGCCGTGAAGCATCGCGATGACAGAGTCCTTCGAGCGTGTGCACGAACATGGCCCTGGAGATCGTAATAGGCGCACGCGTTCGATCAGCTCGGGCCGGTGCCTCGTGTCGTGTCGTGTTGTACGGCGACGGCCCCCGGCGGCCAACTGCCCGTCGCCGGACGCGAATCCCGGATGCGGGACGGCACCGTCCCGTGGTGGGATGCGGCACGTGAGCGAGACGTTGCAGACCCGTATCGAGCGGTACTACACCACCGTGCCGTCGCTGTTCGCGGATGTCGAGGAGTTCGGACCACTACGGCTGTTCGTGCGCGGGAAGCCGGGCGCTCCCTACTACGGCGGGCCCGGCCACGCCCAGCCCGCCGTGGGGAGAGCCGCCGCGATCGGTGCCGCCGACATCGCGCGGGTACGGGCCAGGCAGCGGGAACTCGGCGTCCCCGAGGCGTTCGAGTGGCTGGCCGAGTCGGCGCCGGCGCTGCGGGCCGTCGTCGAGGAGTCCGGACTGCCGGTGCTGGAACGCCCGTTGATGGCGCTGGATCCGTCCCACCGCGTCGACCCGCGCCCGGTGCCCGACGGCGTCACCGTCCGGGCGCTGACAGCCGACGATCCGGTGCTGCCCGCGGCCCTCGCCCTGCCGAGGCTGGCCTTCGCCGCCGAGGGAACCGCGGTGGGCGCCGTGGGGACCGCGCGGTTGGCGGAGGTGGCCGCGGAACTGGCCGCGGACGGCACCGTGGACACGGTCCGCCCCGCCCTCCGCGCCGGGCACAAGGTGCTGGTCGCCGCCGTCGCCCCGGACGGTACGCCGCTGGCCGTCGGCCACTACCACCCGATGGACGGCACCACCGAGATCGGCGGCATCGGCTCCCTCCCCACCGCCCGCCGCCAGGGCCTGGCGGCCGCCCTCACGGCGGCCCTGGTCGCGCACGCCCGCGACCACGGGGTGACCACCGTCTTCCTCGCCTACGCGCAGGAGACCATCGCCCGCATCTACGCCCGCCTGGGCTTCCGCCCCGCCGACTGCACCCTGCTGATCGCCGACCAGCCCGCCCGGTCGTGACCGTCGATCGGCGGTGACGACCGGGCGGCGTCGATCCCTCTCCAGGGGTTCCCGTGCGGCTCCGTACACGGGGGCGCCTGGACGGCGTCCGCAACGGCCCTCCCCAGAGCTCCCCGGGAGGGCCGCGTGGCTGGGCCGTTCGCGGGTACTCGGGCTCGCGCCGAGGGCCCGACGGGGCCCGCCGGGTACGGATGGCGCAAGCGCGACGCATCGCCCCGCGGGAGGCGGTGCACGAGGAGAGGAGCGAGCACATGGGACACGGTGGCGACGTCATCGACGAACTGACCACGGACCACGGGGAAGTGGAGGAGATGTTCGGCCGGATCGAGGCACTGCCCTCCGGGGACCCCGAGCGCAAGCAGCACATGGACCAGGTCACCATCGAGCTGGTGCGTCACTCGGTCGCCGAGGAGGCCTACCTCTACCCGGCGGTCCGCGAGCACCTCCCGGACGGCGACGCGATCGCCGACCGTGAGCTGGAGGACCACGCCGAGGCCGAGCGCACCATGAAGGCGCTGGAGCGGTGCGAGGCCGACGACCCGGACTTCGACCTGTTGGCCACCCAGCTGATGAGCGAGATCAGGTCGCACATCCAGGACGAGGAGAACAACCTCTTCCCCAGGCTGCGCGCGGCCTGCTCGGCGGACGACCTGAACCGCCTCGGCGACAAGGTCCGCACGGCGAAGAAGACGGCCCCGACCCGGCCGCACCCCTCGGCCCCCGACACCCCGCCGGCGAACAAGCTGCTCGCCCCCGGAATGGGACTGGTCGACCGTATGCGCGACGCGCTGACCGGCCGGGGCAAGGACGACTGACGAGACGGACGGGCGGACGGCGGTGGCCGCCCCGGCCACCGCCGTCCATGGTCATCCACCCCTGACGCATCGTCGTCAGTCGTCACCCCTGACGATGTGCGAGTCCGTCCCGGGGCCGACCGCCCCGGCGCGGTCCCGCTCCGGCAGGGCGGGAAGGCACAGACGCACGCCCTTCCCGCGCCGGCGCCGGGCCTCGGCCCAGCCGCTCTCGCGGACGACGAGCTTCTCGACGGTGTGCGTGCTCACGGCATCTCATCTTCTTTCCGAACCTGACGAACCGCTTCCGATGTGCGCCCACGGGTGCCCGGTGTCGGCGCGGCCAAACGGCCCTCAGGGCAGCGGGGTGCCGCCGGTGGCGTTGAGGATCTCCGCCGTGACGAAACTCGCCCGGTCGGAGGCGAGGAACACGTACGCGGGTGCCATCTCGGCGGGCTGGGCGGGCCTGCCCAGCGGAGCCTGCTTGCCGAACTCCTTGGTGTCCGGGAGCGTCGCCGGGATCAGCGGTGTCCACACCGGCCCCGGCGCCACCGCGTTCACCCGGATGCCGTCGGCGGCGACCATCTGCGCCAGGCCCTGGGTGAACGTCACGATCGCGCCCTTGGTCATGGCGTAGTCGAGCAGGTGCGGACTGGGCTTGTACGCCTGCACCGACGTGGTGTTGATGATCGAGCCACCCGCCGGGATGTGCGGCAGGGCCGCCCGGCACAGCCAGAACATGCCGTAGAGGTTGGTCCGGACGACCCGGTCGAACTGCTCGGTGGTGATGGCGCCGATGCCGTCGGACTGCGCCATCTGGTAGGCGGCGTTGTTGATCAGCACATCGATCCGGCCGAACTCGGCGACCGCCCGCTCGACCAGGCGACGGCACTGCTCCTCGTCGCGCACGTCGCAGGGCACGGCGACCGCCTTCCGCCCGGCCTCCTCGACGAGCCGGGCCGTCTCCCGGGCGTCCTCGGCCTCCTCCGGCAGATGGGTGAAGAGCACGTCCGCGCCCTCCCGGGCGTACGCCAGGGCCACCGCGCGGCCGATGCCGGAGTCCCCGCCGGTCAGGACCGTCGCCCGGTCCTGGAGCAGTCCGCTGCCTCGGTAGGAGTCCTCCCCGTGGTCGGGCGGCGGGTCCATCGGGCCGGTCCAGCCGGGGTGCTCCTGATCCTGCTGGGGCAGATCCGGCTGAGGGTAGCGCTCGACCGGGTTCCGCACGTCGTCGTCGTTCATGGGGACGGCCCTTCGTCAGGTGGGTGGGCGGGGGGCGGAGGGCGCCCCCGGGTGGCCTGTGCCGGGTACCCGCTCCCACCTGCTCGACTCCGTGCGGACCACGGGCCCCGCGCGCGACCCGGACCCGAGCGCAAGTCGTCGCGATCCCGGAGTGTGGGCGGGCGAGGCGGGGGGACTTGGTGAGGAGGCCGGGTTCGGCGGCGCTCCCCTGGGGGTCGGCTCGGCCAGGCTTCTCTGGTTCTGACTGTGTGCCGGAGGAGCCGTCCCCTCATCGGCGGCGCCGGCTGCCGTGGGCCCGGTGACGGCGTGTTCCCGCGTCAGAGGCTGCCCTGCTCGCAGATCCGGCGGGCGACCTCACGGAGCTTGATGTTGTGCTCCTGCGAGAAGCGGCGCAGCACGTCGAACGCCTCCTCCTCGCTCAGGTGGTGGCTGCCCATGAGGATGCCCATGGCCTCGCCGATCACATGGCGGGTGGCGACTGCCTGCTCCATCTGGGCGTGGGTGCGGGCGCTGGAGAAGGCGACCGCCGCGTGCGAGGCCAGCAGCCAGCCCGCCAACTCGCTGGCCTCGGTGAACGCGCCGGGCCTGCGGGAGTAGAGATTCAGGGCGCCGAGGTCCTCGTCCTCGGTGAACAGCAGGAAGCCCATCATGCTGCCCACCCCGAGACGCCGGGCCTCGGGGGCGTAGGCGGGCCAGCGCGGCTGCCGGTCGGAGACATCGGAGATACGGAAGACGCGCTCGCCCTCCGAATCGCGGGCGGCGTCGAAGCACGGCCCCTCCCGCAGTCGCTCCTGGAGCCGGTCGCTGTCGACGACCAGCTGGTCCGTGGGGGCGAGCGACTCCACCGTCGTGCCGTGCAGTACGAGGATGCCGGCCGCGTCACAGCCCTCCACCAGTTCGGTGGCCGAGGCGGTGATCCGCTCCAGCGTGGCGCCGACCGAACGCTGTGCCAGCAGGTCGCGCGCCATCGACGCCAGCTGCTGCGCGAAGCGATCCCAGTCCACACCGTCCTCCGTTCAACGCGGCCCGGAAAAGTGCTCGTGCCCAGCCTTGCACGGGGGCCCCGTGCGGAGGCGGTCACGACAGCCGCCTTCCCGAGCCGGGGCGAGATACGCCACCGTCGTCACGGCGTGCGCCGTGTCACCGAGTGCCGACGACGACGCGGCCGGACGTCGGCACGACCTCCGCCGGCCGCCCGCCGCCCCGTCCCTTCGCGGTGACATCGCGATCGGCAGGTGCGGCGCGCCGCTGACGTGGCACTTGGTGGGGCATGGAGTGGACCGACAGGGTGATGCGGGAGACGCGGCGGCGCGGCGCGGAAGCCGTGCGGACGGTGCGGTGGGCGTGGGCCGGACCGGGCCGGGAACGGGATCTGGTGGCGCAGGCCGGCAAGGCGGCGCTGGCCGCCTGGGTGGCGTGGGCGGTCGCGGGCTGGTGGCTCGCCGCCCCCATGGCCTTCGTGGCGCCCTGGGTGGCGGTCGTCCTGGTGGAGTCGACGGTGTTCCGGTCGCTCGCCCACGGGTTGCAGCAGCTCGGGGCCATTGCCGTGGGCACGGCGGTGGCCACCGGTGTGGCCTTGGCGGTGGACCACCCGATGGTCACGATGGCCCTGGTGCTGCCGGCGGTGCTCCTGCTGGGCCAGTGGCGACGGCTGGGGAGCCAGGGCGTCTACGCCGCCACCGGCGCGCTCTTCGTGCTGACCGGCGGCCAGGTCACCGTCGCCGCGTCGGCCGCCCGCATCGCCGAGGCGGTCTTCGGCGCGGCGGTGGGCGTCGCGGTCAACGCGCTGATCAGGCCCCCGGTGTATCTGCGCGACACCCGCGCCGCGTTGCGGGACGCGGCGCAGGAGGCCGAGGCGATCCTGGACGAGGTGGCGGAGGGGCTGGCCGCCGGCGAGTGGGAGGCGTACCAGGCGGGGGAGTGGCACGAGCGCGCCCTGCGGCTCGGGCGGCTGGTCGACCAGGCCCGGCAGGCCATCGGCTGGAGTCGGGAGAGCATGCGGGTCAATCCGTGGGGACGCCGCCGGCACGCTGTCACCCCGCCCGGCAAGGCCTACGCCGACGCGCTGTCCGTGCTCGACCACGTGGCCGTCCACACCTCGGGTGTGACCCGGACGGTGTGGGAGGCCGCCGAGGGCGGCGGGAAGGCCGCCAGGCCGGACGCGGCGCTCGCCCGGCCCTACGCGGACTTCCTGCACCGCACCGCCCGCGCCGTCAGCCTCTACGGGCAGAGCCGATTCGCCCCCGGCGGCCAGGACGACGCCGGCGCGGAGGAACTCCGCGAGACCGTCGCGGAACTCCACCGCAGCCTCGACGAGTTCCGGGTGCGGCTGCCGGGCGCCGTCGACGACCCCGACGCGCTCGTGACGTACGGGACGCTGCTGGCCCAGGCCCATCGCCTCGCCGATCAGCTCGTCCCGCGCTGAGGAACGGTGGTCATGACGCGATGCCCGGTAGTTATCCGGTACTTATCCGGGTAGTAAACGGTCATTGTCGATAGATACCGCTCAACTTAGGCGCTGTTGACGAGGCGTCACTACCCTTCGGATACCGAGCGTCACCGATGGGGCGTCTGTCGGTCCATGTTCAGCAGGGGGGCATTCATGGGTTCCGTCGAGCGGCCTCGCCGCGTCGTCGTTCCGCCGGGCACGTCCGTCGCGCACGGCGCCGCCCGGACCGTCGCGCCGTACACGCCGGGACCGGCCGCGACCCGGGAGTTGTACGCCACCCGGACGCCGGAACTCCTCGGCCGGCTGTGCCGGTTGGACGCCGCCGTGGACGACGCCTCGGTCCGGGACATCGCCGCCTGGCTGCACGAGGAGTACGTCGTCCGGGGAGCGCCGGTGCCGGTGGGATTCGTCGCGCCCTGCCTGCTCGGCGCCCCGTACGTGGACCACCGCCTCGGCCTCGACGGGCGCATTCTCGGGCACTGCGCGGCACACGACGTGATGCCGCCCCCGTTCGACGGCGCCCGCATGCTGGCCCGCTCGGACGCGTACGCGTTCGTCGAGGTGTACGCCGACGGACTGGTCCTGCCCGTGCTGCCCGACGGCACTGTCGTCAGGCCCTGAGACGACGCACCACGGCACAGCGAGAGACCGCACGGCACGGAACGGAGACCCGCGTGAGCGAGATCAACCTCGGCCCCATCGTCAACGGAATCAACAACCTGCAGAACCAATTGGAACAATCCGTCACCTTGCTCGGCGGTCAGATCGAGCAGGTGGACGGGGAGGTCCGCGACGTCAAGGCCGTACAGGCCCAGACGAAGGACCGGCTGGACCTGCTCTACGACAGGTTCCTGGAGTTCGTCGGGAGAACCGAACGCATCGCCGCCGCCCAGCGCGCGGAGACCCGGATCGTCCGGATCAACGACGAGATCGAGCACACCTACGGCCACCACAAGGTCGTCCGCCGCTCCGCCACCGGCATCCTCCAGGCCTTCGACACGGGGCTCGTGCAGGAGGAGACGGTCCGGCAGGTCAGCGAGGAGCTGATGATCCAGACGCCGCGCTACTGGCTGGCCCCCGCGCTGGTCGCGCTGGCCGCCTGGGCGGGCGACGACGAGGTCCTGTGCGCACGGGCGGTGGAGGAGGCGTTCAGTCGCTCGACGCCGAAGACCTCCCTCTTCTTCGCGCTGATCCTCCGCAGACAGGGGCGGCAGGACGCGTCCGTGCGCTGGCTGCGGCACTACCTGGAGGGCCAGGACCCCCGGGTGCTCGGCCGAGAGTTCCAGGTCGTCCTGGAGTGCGTCTCCCAGGGCGCCTTCGGGGCCTCGGGCCGTCACCTGCTCGGCGAGACCCTGGAGGAGTGGCGGCAGCGCCTGCTGGACGACGACGCCGTGCGCACCGCCCAGGTGGGCCGTTGGCGTCAGGAGATCGACTCCCTGCGTGCCCCCTCGGCGGCCGACGACTTCCCGCGCCTGGCCGGAGCGTGCCCCCAGTGGCCGGTGCTGGACGACCTCCTCGCCCGCGCCCGCGCGCACGAGGCGCTCCTCGCACGCTTCCGCACCCTCATGGAGAGCGAACTCCTCCCCGCCTCCCACCTGGAGGACACCGTCGACGACATCCTCGACGGCCTGGTCCGCAACTCGGACGAGGAAGAACTCCCGCTGCTGCGGCAGCTGGCGCTCAACGAGGCCATCGTGCGCCACGACGGGGACGAGGAGGCCGCGCGCCAGGAGGTGGACATGCGGTCCGAGGCGCTGGACGAGACCCGCAACTACCTGAGCGTGCAGTCGGTCGCCGCCCTCGACCCCGCGGCCGTGGGCGCCTCGCCGGCCGCGCAGCGGATGGCCGTCGCGTCGTGCCAGGAGTGGTTCGCGCAGGCGCACGCCGGCTTCAGCCGCGACTACCGCGCCGCCATGCCCCCGAAGATCGAGATCTCGCTGCGCAACACCTACGGCGTCAGCCACGGCACCCAGCGCTTCAAGCTCACCACCTGGACCAAGCCGCTCACCGACGACCTGCCCGATCTGGAGGCGTCATTGACCCGGCACTGGAGCGGCTACGTCGACCTGTACGTCAAGTCCCTCGCCTACAACTACACCTCCCAGCTCGCCCTCCTCGGCGCCACCGTCGCCGCCATCCTCGTGGTCTTCCTCGGCGTCAGCGTCGGCTTCGCCTTCCTCGCGGCGATCGCCGTCGGCGGCATCTGGGGGATCGTCCTCTACAAACGCGCCGAGGACGGGCGCACCGCCCAGGAGAACGCCCGTGAGCTGCTCAGCCGGCACATGGCGGACGCCCTCGCCCGCCTCCGCGGCGCCCACGCCGAACTCACCGACTGGCAACAGCAGTACTGGGCGGCCGACTTCGTCGAGGCCGAGGCCCGCACCTTCATCGCGTCCCTGAACACCGCCGCCCACGCGCCCTCCCCGTTCGAGGGCCGCGTCGTCGGCACGGCCGACTGAGAGGAACGACCATGAGCGACGACCCCGCCTTCTCGTCGGACGCGACACCGCCCTGGCTCAGACCGGAGATCCCGGAGCACCTGAGCCCGTTCGCCGCGCCCCCCAGGCCGGCCCAGGCCCCGACCGTCCCCCACCCGCGCGACACCGACGGCGCGGCGCCGTCCGAACCCCCGGCGCCGCCCGCCGCACCCGCCCCCTGGGCCTCGGAGCCGGCCCATGCGCCGGGGCAGCCCGCGCCGGAGCCCGTCACCAGGCGGCTGCGGCGGACCGTGACAGACCTACCGGCCTGGGAGCCCCTGCCGCCCGGCGAACAGCTCGTACGCCGCCCTTCGAGGGACCTGTGAACGCCCGGTGGGGCGGCGGCAGCGACTACCGGAGCTGGGCCCGAACCCTGGACGAGTGGGCCGACGGCACCCGCACCGGCCCCCTTCAGCTGCCCTCGCTCTCCCCGGACGACCTGCCCGCCGACACCTGGCAGCGGCTGCTGGCCCGTATCGCCTCCGCCGTCGACCGGCGCCTCCAGGCCGGACTGGACCTGATGGTGCGTGAGGTGAACGACGCGGCCGACGAGTTCTCCGTCGGCCGGGCCCTCACCCGCGGCCGCGACGTGCTGCGCTCCGTCCGCTCCGTCGTCACCCACCCGAGCCTGCCCGCCGACTTCCGCGCCCGCATGGCGACCCTCATGGACGAGCACACCCGCCTGCTGCAGGAGGAACTCGAACGGGGTGTGCAGGCGCTGCTCGCAGAGGGCGCCGATCCGCACGCCGTCGAGACCCGGCGCCGCACCCTGCGCGACAACCCCCTCACCGCCGTGCTGTCCGAACCCACCGCGGAACCCTCCGCCCCGCCCCCGGCCGGCTGGTACGAGCCGACCGGACGACGGCGCATCGTCACCCCCGACTGACGGCAACGGCACCCCGGAGACCCACCATGTCGAACTACTCCGACAGCAAGCGCGACCTGGACCACTACCTCACCGCGCGGGTGCCCGTCGTCGGGCTGCGCACCATCGAGCAGGCCCGCGCGCTGCGCATGCTCAAGGAGGTGGCGACCCAACCGCGGCGCGCCAACCAGCAGTTCTGGATCCACACCAGAGCCACCGGACTGCGGGACCTGCGGTCGGGGGCGGCCGTCCTCGACGACCGTTCGCTGACCGGCGCCATGGACTTCGCCGCCGCCCAGTTCGCCGCCCGCCCCCACGCCACCCTCGTCCTGGTCGACCCCGGCGAGCTGGAGTCCGACACCCCCTTCACCCGCAACGTCGCCGAACTGGCCAGGATCGCCGACAGCCACGCCGGATGCGTCGTCCTCATCACCGACAACCCGATCTGGAGCGGCCTGCAACGGCTCGGCATGAGCCTGCAGTTGGACCTGCCGAACGCCGACGAGATGTACGCCACCATCAGCGCGTTCCTCACCGACCACCGGGGCGTGGTCTCCATCGCCTGGACAGAGCACGACGCCCGCCGGGCCGCCGAGTTCCTCCAGGGAGTCACCGAGGGCGAGGCGGTGAACCTCATGGCCACCCTCATCGCCAAGGGTTCGGTGGAGGCCGCCGACGTGCTCACCCTCGCCAGCTCCAAGGACCGCATCTTCAACAACCTCGCCGGACTCGAACGGCTCGCCCTCAAGGACGTCGACTACTCCGTCGGCGGCCTCACCAACCTGCGCGGCTGGCTGGAACGCAAACACCGGCTCATCCACACGGACCTGCGCGGCACCCAGCTGCGCCCGCCGCGCGGCGTCCTGCTCGTCGGCGTCCCCGGCTGCGGCAAGTCCCTGTCGGCGAAGGCCATCGCCCAGCAGTGGCGACTGCCGCTCTACCGGCTGGACATGGCCAGCATCCACGGCCGCTACCTGGGCGAGTCCGAGGGACGGATGCGGGAGGCGCTGGACGCCGCCGACCGGGTCGCGCCCTGCATCCTGTGGATCGACGAGATCGAGAAGGGGCTGGCCGGCAGCCACGACAGCTCCGGCGTCCAGCAGCGCATCATCGGGCAGTTCCTGTTCTGGCTCCAGGAGTCGGACTCGCGGGTCTTCGTGGTCGCCACCGCCAACGACGTCCGCAGCCTGCCGCCCGAGCTGCTGCGCAAGGGACGTTTCGACGAACTCTTCTTCGTGGACCTGCCGGACGACCAGGACCGCAGGGAGATCATCACCCTCTACTACCGGCGCTACGTCAAGGCCGAACCCCACCCCGACCAGGTCGACCGGCTCGTCGAACTCTCCGAGGGCTTCGCGGGCTCCGACATCGAGTCCGCCCTCCACGACGTCGGCGCCGAGATCCTCCTCGGCGGCGGGGTGGAGCGGCTCGAGCCGTCGTTCGTCGAGGACACCTTCGCCAACACGGCCCCCCTCAGCCGCAGCAACCCCGAACAGATCGAGGAGATCCGCGCCTGGGGCCGGGAACGCGCGGTACCCGCAGGACGCTCCGGCCTCGCCGCCACCACCCCGGGCGCGGGCACCCCCCGCAGGGTGGTCGTCCTCGGCGACACCTGAGGGGCGACACCTGAGGGGCGACACCTGAGGGGCGACACCCGTACCGGACCGTCCGTCCCGCCTCACCGGCCGTGGTGCGTGAACGACGCCCAGATCTCCAGTTCGTCCAGCGGCCCGTGCGCGGTGTCCGCCAACAGCGCCTCGTACCGCGCGAGTTCGGGCGGCAGGACCCGGCCGGGGTCCAGCATCCACAGCTGGGCCGCCCGGAGCGCGTCCCGGGGCGGCGTGCCCCGCCTCATGTGGTGGTGGACCAGCAGCACCAGCAGCGTGGTCCGGGGGTCGTCCGCGATGGCCCAGCGGGAGCCGACGACCGCCGTGGCGCCCGCGCCCAGGAACGCCGTCGCCAGGGTCAGGGCCTCGTCGTGATCGCTCAGGGTCAGATCGCTCGTGCAGTTGGCGAGCAGGACCGTACCGCCGGGCATCCCCGGATCGCGGCCCGCGGCGCCGGTCAGCAGGTCCTGCACCGAGACCGTGTGCGTGGCGTCCAGCTTGAGGACCGAGTCGTTGGAGGTCGGGCCGGTGTCCGCGTGACAGTTGACGTGCAGTAGCGCGGTCGGCGAGGGACCCCGCCCCGGCAGGAACGGTTCGAGCGACCGGGGCTCCGGCGGCAGCGCCCCGCCGGTGCCCGCGTCCCCGCCCATGCCGCCGATCACGGTGACCTGCGGATGGAGCGAGGCGACGAGCGCCGCCTCACGGTGCATCGTGGGGGACCCGCCCGGGTCCACGACCACCGCGACGGTGCCCCGGCCGAGGACGGCCGCGGGTCGGTCGGCCACCTCGATGAGCTGACGGGCGCTGGCGCAGTACGAGATGACGGCCCGCGCGCACGCGTGGTCGGTCCCCGCGCCCGTGGGCCCGCCCGGCGTCGCGGGTGCGGACACCGGGCAGCGCGCCGCGTGCCAGGGGACGATGCCGAGCGGACCCACGGGCGCGAGGACGATCCGCGGGGCCCGGCCCGGCCACCAGGACTCGGCGGCCGCCAGGAGGGGTCCCATCGCGACCTCGCCGGCCCACGAGCACAGTCCCTCCAGCGCCGACCGCCACCTCCCCTCCAGCAGGAGCAGAGCCCTCCGGCTGCGCTCGCGCATGACCAGCGGGGCGTGCGGGCCGGGCGGCTCCCGACGGCCCTCCTCCTGAAAGGCCCGCAACGCCGCGTCGTACGCGCCGACGGGGCCGGTCGACAGCGAGGTCAGCCCGGGCAGCCGCAGCGAACGGACCGCGCCGGTCGCCGTGACGATCACCGCATGGCCGCACGCCCCGTCCTCACCGGGCACCAGATAGGCGAGCGCGTCGGTCCCCAGCCGGCGCAGCGTCCGCCCGAGCACCCCCGGAGAGGGCGCCGACAGCAGCCGTTTCTCGGCGGCGCTGCCCGCCAGCGCCTCCAGCACACGGCGCCGCAGATCGTCGGGCACCTCGCTCAGCCGGCCGCCGTCGAGGGCCGCCCCGGCTGCCCCCGCCCACTCCCCGGCCAGCTCGTCCTGACCGGCGCCGCGCAGCAGATCGGGGACGGTGACGTTCATCGTCGCCGCGTTCAGCACCAGCCCACGGCCCAGTTCGAGCGCCTCGAACGCCGCCTCCGGCAGCCCGTCGGCCAGGCTCCAGCGGACCAGTCGCAGCATGTCCGGCGCGATGGCCCGCGCGGCTTCGAGCCCGTGGTCCACGCCCGACTGCAGCAGTACGGAGCGGCCGTACGCGGTCAGGGCCGATCTGCCCGTCTCCCGCGCCTGCCGCCGGTGTTCGGTGTCCTGCGGGCCGAAGGCACGGTGGGCGAGGGCGGTCGTCCGGATCAGCGCGATGGCGAAGGGGTCGCCGGGGCTCGCGTTGAGCACCACCCGTGCCTCCCGCAGGACGGTGACCGCCTCCTCCAGCTCCTCGCGCCGGCCCGACTCCAGGTACCGGGTGAGCAGCAGGGTGCCCAGCCCGTACAGACACCGCCCGCGCGACCCGTGGAACTCGTGCGGCCCCTCCTCCGCGGCGCCCCGCAGCAGGGCGACGCCCTGACCGAGAGCGTCCAGCCGGGCGGGCGCCGCCGCGGGCCGCCCCTCGTCCACCGTCCACCGCGCCAGGGCCGCCGCCGCGCGCAGACGCAGCGCGGGGCGGTGCGGACTCGCGGCCGGGCAGGCCGTCGCCGCCGCGACGAGGGCGCCGACGGCGGCCGCGACGGCCTCGCCGTCCCCCGTCTCGCGGGCCTCGCGCAGGGCGTGCGCCGCCAGTTCGGTACGGACGGCCGGCATCCGGGGATGGTCCGGCGGCAGCATGCGGCCGGCCTCCTGCCAGGCGCGCACGGCGTCGGCGGCCGGAATCGGGAAGGGGCGCCGGCGGGAACGCGCGAGCAGCAGCCACGCCGTCCCCGCCGAGGCCAGCAGCTCACCCCGGAAGGGGGCCCGGTCCGACGGCTCGGCGGTGCGGAAGAGGTGCGGCGGGACCCGCGGATCGCCCGCCTCGGCCAGCAGGGTGTGCAGCGGCGGACGGACGACGTCCTCGGGCGTGCGGTCGAGCAGCAGGTCGTACTCGTGGACGGCGGCGTCGAGATCGGCGTGGTCGCCCAGCAGGACGTGCCGGTCGAGGAGAAGACGCGCCAGGAACTCGGCGCACCGGTCGGCGAGCGCGGTGGTGGTCGGGGCGTCGAGTGCCTGGCGGACGAGGGCGATCGCCCGGGTCAGATCCTGGCCGTCGCGTTCCCGGAGCCAGCGGCGGTGGTGCACGAGAGCCCGCGCGGCGGCCACGGCCGCGCTCGCCGGGGCGTCGTCGCCGGCCAGGATCTCGGCGACCCGGCCCGACGGAAGGGCGAACGGGTCGGGCGTTCCGTCCCCGAGCAGCACGGTCGCGGCCGGGTCGATCGTGGGCGGGGTGAGCACGTCCTCGTCGTCCTGCGGGCCCGGGGAGGCCGGAGCGTCGGGCGCGGGGCTCTGCGCGGGGACGGGACCCCTGGGCCCGGTCCTCGGGGCCCGGCCCGGTCGCCCCTGAGCCGCGGCGGTCGGGAACAGCGTGCGCAGCAGCGCCTGGAAGTCGGTCACCGCTCCGTGGCGGAGGGCGGTGTCGATCAGGCCGTGGGTCGTGGAGCCCGGCGGCAGCAGGGCGCGGGCCTGGCGGAGGGTCGCCGTGGTGGTGGCCCGGTCCGCGAGGGTCGCCTCTCCGGTCCGGTCGAGGACGAGTCCCAGGGTGCCGGCGACGGCCAGCATGATGGCCTTCATCCCCCAGGCCTCGGGCTCCAGCAGCGGGGCGGCCCGCCGTAACCGTTCCGACCACGCACGGCAGTCCGCGGCCGAGGGCGTCCCGTCCGGTGACCGCAGGAAGCCCACCATGACGGAGAGGAAGACGAAGTACGGCTCCCGCTCCGTGGCGGCCGGGTCCAACAGCCCGGCGAGCAGGTGCAGATCGTCCTCGACGGTGGGGAAGCCGCTGACGTCCGGGAGCGGTCGCTCGGGGTCCTGGGGCGCGGTGAACGGGTCCGTGTACCAGACGCGGTAGAGCATCGCGGTGCGGAAGGAGCCGAGGAGGTCCTCGTCGCGGAACTGGCTGTCCGCCGGGGCGCGTTCGAGGACCACGCGCAGGATCCGCAGAGCGTCGCGGAGGGAGTCGTGGCGGACCTCGGGCAGCGTGCAGGCGAAGTCCAGCAACAGCGCGACGCCCAGCACGCACTGGGCGCCCAGATGGAGTTCGTCCTCGTGGTGGTAGAGACCGGTCGCCGTGCGCAGCAGGTCGATGGCCTCCCGGAGGTCCGTCATCATGCGGGGCTCGGCACGGGCCGGGGAGAGGGCCGGGTCAGCGGTACCGGTGAGGAGCGCGCCGTGCGACAGGTCGTACATGTAGGGCGTGCCGCGGTCGATCGCCCGCCGGTTCAGGGTGATCGCGGTCCTGAGGACGAGTTCGGCCCGGTCGGTGTCGTCCGGCGCGATGAGGGAGGCGAGTTCCCGCGCGCGGGTGGCGAGCCGGTCGACGCCGTCGTCGGCCAGTGCTCCGTCCGACAGTTCGATCCAGAGCAGGTCGACGATCCCCGCCAGACACGCCACCCTCTCCTCGCCGGTGGCGGGGAGCCGGGTCAGCGCCTCCTCCCACAGGGCCCCCGCCTCGGCGCGGTCGACGGCCGGGGCGGGGTCCTCGGGATGCTGGGCCCTACGGTTGCGTCCGCCGACATCCCGAGCAGCAGCCGCAGTTCGTCCGGGCCGGTAGGGGAGGCGCACAGCTCCGCCAGGTTCCGCTCCACCTCGTCGAGGAGGTCCACGACGTGTCCCCGGTCCTCCTGCTCCAGGGCGTCCTCGGCCGCTTCGAGGAGCTGGACCACGAGGTCGATCCGAGCGAAACGATCGGGCATCCCGGATTCCCCGGCGTGATCTTCGATTCCGTGATTCTCGGTGTACACGAATTCCCCCTGCCCGTTTCGGGGAATGCTTCCCCGTACCGGCTCCCGAATTGCCAACCGGATCGTAGCTCACTAGCGTACGGCCGCATCCGGATTCCGGATTCCAGGAGGGGAACGAATGGACGAGTACGAGCAGCATCTCATCGCCGCGCTCGTGTCGGAACCGCAGTCGATCCGGGAAAGGCTCTCCCCGGAGGACCGTGAACAACTCGACGTCCTGCTGGACCTCGTCGCCGAGGGCGGGAGCGCGGAGCGGCTGCGGGGGATCGCCCGTGCCGTCGCCGCCCATCTGCGCGCCTCGCTGCCGGGCGAGGAGGGCCACGCGATGACCCGGCGCTACACCTCCTCGTCGCTCGTCCTGCGGCCGCCGCACGACGTCCTCCTGGAACGCTTCGCCTCGGGCGGGACAGCGGTGCCGGGCGGGAGGGGTGCGCCGGGCAGGACGGGTGTGCCGGGCGCCGGCGGAGAGCGGGGCCGGGGGGACGGCGGCGCGCAGGCGCCCGCGGTGCGCTGGGCCTCCGCGCGGGAACGGCTGCTGGCCGAGCCCGCCCTGACCCGGACCGACCTGACGGAATTCTTCGGCGTCGCGGCCGACCAGCCCGGGCTGATCAGGCTCCGCGCGTCCGGGGGCCCCGAGCAGCTGCCCGCGTTCCAGTTCGACGGCGAGGGCCGCCCCCGGCCGCTGGTGCTCGCCATCAACACGATGCTGGGCGCGGCGGCCGACCCATGGGGGGTGGCCGACTGGTGGCTGGGGCCCAATCCGTGGCTGGACGCCGTGCCGGCGACCCTGCTCGGCACGGGGCTGGACGATCAACTGCTCGCCGCCGCGAGCGTGGTGGGGGAGGACGACTGACATGGCTCGTGGAGCGAGACTGCCCGAGAAGGGCACGGCGAACGCGCGGAAGGTGGTCCGCCGGGCGGGCGAGGTCTTCTACCGGGTGCACTCCCGGCGCCGCAGGGCGCACCACTTCAACCCGGAGCCGCAGGACCACCACTTCGGCGGCGGCCGCTTCGACAGCACTCCGAACGATTCCTACGCGTATCTGTACGCGGCCCCCAAGCCCGAGACCGCGATCATCGAGCGGTTCGTGCGCACCCTGCGCTTCGACGGCCAGGGCAACCACCGGGTCCTGCCGCTGAAGGAGCTGGAGGGCCGGCTGCTCTCCCAGGTGCGGCTCACCCGGGACGTCGAACTGGTCTCCCTGTGCAGCATCGTCCACCTCAACGCCGTGTTGCAGAGCGACTGGTGGCTGGTGGAGTCGGACCCCACGGAGTACGCGTTCACCAGGCGCTGGGGGCACTGGCTGCGCGGCGAGGCGGACTGGGCGGACGGCTTCGTCTGGCGGTCCCGGCTGGACGGCCCCAACGAGTCACTGGTCCTCTTCGGTGCCGCCGCCGAGAACGACCTGCTGGCGGAGACGGGCGAGCCGTCGAGGGCCCTCGACGACGAGGACGGTCTGCGCTGGCTGGCCGAGACCCTGGAGGACTACCGGGTCGAGATCGGGACGGTCGACCCCGCGCCGGGCATCGGCTCCTGACCCCCGCCCGGCCCGCCCGCCCCTGCCCGGGTGCTTTCCGGGCGGGAACCGGTAGCTTTCCGGATTTCCCCGGGGGGCCGGCGGAAGGGGTTCCGGCACCCGCGGTGTCCGTGCATACTTCTGAGCGAAAGGCCGCAGGGGAACTCGGGGGAATCGCGGGGGAAAGTCGGGGGAATGCGGCAGGAAGAGAGCACGGTATTCGAGATTCCCGGGCGAGAGAATTCGAATACCGTGCTCCCTCACGTCGTCCGCACGGAGCGCCGGTCACGGGGACGGTGACGGATTCAGGGACGGTGGCCGACTCAGGGACGGTGGCGGATTCAGGGACGCCTGTCGCCCAGCACGTCGAACACCGCGCGGGCGCTGACCGGATTGCGGGTCACCAGATGCACCGACCAGTCGGGATCGGCCTTCAGCACCTGCTCCAGCGTTCCGACGACCGTCTCGGCGCTGGTCCGCGCGTCGAGACCGCCCCGGCCCGCCCCGAGCAGGGGCAGGGCGACGGACCGCAGGGGGACGCGCCCCGCACGGCGTTCCGCCGCCGCCAGCTCGAACACACGTCGTACAGCCGCCGCGACGGCGTCGGGCGCCGTCTCGTAGCCGTCGCCCGTCGCCGAGGGCGTGGCGACCGCCGCGTGCAGGATCCGCCGCACCCCCTGCGCCGCCAGGGCGCCCGGTGAGGTGACGGCCACCGTGCCCGCCGCCACCGGCAGGCCGGGCACCCCGAACGTCCGCATCCAGGCGGCGAGTTGCCGGGCTATCACGTCGTCCGTGATGCGGCCGACGGAGTCCTTGGTGGCGCCGGCCCGTCGCAGACTGCCGGAGACCGTGCGACGGAACGTCTTGGACATCTCGAAGTAGATGTTCTCCGAGGAGACCAGGACGTCCACGCCGGTGACGAGTTCGATGGGTGTCACGTGCACGGTGAGCAGGACGTCCCCGTGGGGGAAGGCGGTCCGCACCACATGGCGTCCCGCCCGGACGGGAACGACGGCATCCGGCGGCGGCGCCACGACGGCGCTCCGGGAGGGGACCTCCCGTGGGCCCGGTACGGGCGCGCTGCCGCCGTCCTCCCCGTTCAGGAGCGCCCGCGCGACCTGCTGGAGCATCAGTTTCTCCTGATGCTTGCGGAACCGCTCCGCCCCGACCCGGTAGACGTGCGCCGCCCGTTCCCGGCGTTCCTTGCCCGACAGGTCGCGGGTGCCGGAGGCGAAGCCGAACGAGTGGAGGGCCGCGTCGCGCAGCAGCGCCCCGTCGAGCCCCAGCACCACGGTGTGCAGCACACGCTCGACGGCCTCCGGTGCCACGTGCACGCCCGGTGCGGATGTCTCCGCACCGGGCGTCCTGGCCGCGACACAGGCGTACAGGGTCTCCAACTTCGCCTCGTGCAGCCGCAGCAGACCCAGGGCCCGGACCCGGCCCAGTTCGTCGACCAGCTTGTGCACCACCGTCGGGACGTCGGGGCCGGCCTGCTCCTGCTCATCGGTCACCGCTCAAGGATGGGCAGGGCGTCCGCACCGGGCAAGCGGTTTGGGACGATCGGGAGAAAAGGGTCCAGGTGTTCGCATCCGACTACTCGCCCGCTACTCGCCCGACGGTGCGGTCAGCGTGACGCCCAGACCGACCGGGGTGCCGAAGTTCGGGGTGCCGTCGGCGTTCCAGGTGAACTTCTGTGCCCGGGTGGACCGGTTCATGTCGCAGCCTCCGGAGGCGGAGTTGTTGGCGTGGTAGACCATCCAGTCCTCGGTCCCGTCGGGCGACTTGAAGAAGCCGTTGTGGCCGGGCCCGTACACGCCGCTCGCGTTGGACCGCTGGAAGACGGGGTCGGGGGACTTGACCCAGGATGACGAGTTCAGCGGGTCGCCGCCGTTGTAGGTGAGCATGCCCAGCTTGTAGTCGGGTGTGGAGCAGTGGCTCGCCGAGTAGACGATGAAGGTCTTTCCGCCCCGCTGCAGCACCTCGGCACCCTCGTTGACCGCGCCGCCCACCGTCTCCCAGCCGTAGGTCGGCGTGGACAGCACCCGGCGGGTGCCGCTCGCGGTCCACGGGTTGGACAACGGCCGGATGAACATGGGCTGCGAGCCGTTGTAGTAGGTCCCCAACAGGTAGAGCTTCCCGTCGAGTTGCAGGATGCCGGGGTCCAGCTCCCAGGTGTTGTCCTGGGCCGGGTCGAGCAGATCGGCCTTGAAGCTGTACGGGCCCATCGGATCCGAACCGGCGCTCTCCAGGACATGGATCCGCTGGGTGCCCAGGTCGAACGGCTCCCGGCCGGCCGTGTAGTAGAAGTACCAGCGCTTGCCGTTGGACCCGTCGAGCAGATGGAACTCCGGTGCCCACATCGTGCCCGCCCCGTTGGGCCGGGTCAGGTTGAAGATCACCTGTTCCGTCGCGCCGGCGAGCCCGGCCAGCGTGCTCGACCTGCGCATGGTGATCGTCGAGTTCCAGGTGGTGGTGGCGAGGTAGTAGAACCCGTCGTGGTACGTCAGCCAGGGGTCGGGGCCGCGCGGGACCAGCGGGTTGGTGAACGTCTTCGGGGCGCTGCCGCCGCCGGTGAAGCCGGGCAGCCGCCACACCCTGCCGCTCGCCGCGGCGCACGGCAGTTGCACCAGATCGGTGTTCGAGGCGGAGGAGCCTCCGCTCGGGGTGACGCACTTGCCCGAGCCGACGGAGACCAGATTGAAGGTCCTGTCCGTGCCGGAGACCGCCACCGGGGTGAGCCGCCACTGCTGGTTGGTCGCGCCGTGACAGGGCCACTGGATGATCGCGGCGTTGTCCGCCGTGGAGGCGCCGGACACATCGACGCACTGGCCGGACTGGGTGGTGATCGTGTACACGTCGGCCGTGCCCGCGACCGGGGCGAAGGAGAGGCTCTGGTTCGCCCCGCCGGCACAGGCGAAGGCCCGCAGCTGTGTCCCGTTGGCGGTGGAACTGCCGGGCAGGTCCAGGCAGTTGCCGCCGTTCTGGTTCACGCCCGTCGAGGTGAAGGAGACGGCGGCGGCCGCGGGCTGGGGTGCCACGAGGAAGGCGACGGCCATGGCGACGGAGGCGATGAGCGCGGACAGGGATCTGGAACGGGTCACGGTCCGTACACCTTTGCTTCGAGGAGACCGACGGAGTTGGTGCCGTTGCCGGTGAGCAGCACCCGGAGCCGGGTGGTGCTCGTGGCGTCGAAGGAGACGGTGTTGTACTGGTTCCTGGCCAGCGGATAGCCACCGGCTCCCGGCACGTCCACGTAGGCGCTGCCGTTCCAGTACTGGAGCTTCCACGAGGCGGGCATGTCGATGCCCTGGTCGTCGTCGAAGAAGTACACCTCCGCCTTGTTCAGGGTCTTCGCCGACGGCCAGGTCAGCTCGGCCCACTGCTGTCCGGTCTCCGGCCAGGCTCCCCAGCGCGGGTTCACGGTGTCGTTGGACGACGGCGGGTCGATCCCGTCGTTGACGGCGGTGACGCTCTCCCAGGGCGAGGTGTACGACGCCGTCGTCGTGGCGGAGGCCGCCTGGTTGGCCGGTGGCTGGGCCCCGCCCCGGTTGAACACCTCGACCTCGGTGAGGCCCGTCTTCGCGCCGGCGGCGTGGGTGGCCAGCACCCGGATGCGCTGGGCGCTGACCGACGGGAACCGCACCCGGTTGTAGTTGGCCCGTGGCACTGTCGGGCTCTTCGTCTGGTCGGGGACACCGACCCAGGAACTGCCGTTGTGGTACTGGATCGTGTACGCGGAGGGCGCCCTGTAGGTGGTGCTCGCCGGGCGGCTGTCCTTGAAGTACAGGCGGACCTCGTTGAGCGTGCGCGTGGTGCCGAGGTTCAGCTCGTACCAGTCCTGGCTGTTGGCCGAGCCGCCCGCACCCCAGAAGGGCTCGTTGGTCGGAAGGCCGTCGACCGCGCCGGCGACACCGCTGCCGGAGCCGGTGTGGGAGGCGGAGACGGTCGCGCCGGCGGCGAGGTCGGTGAGGTCGGCGGTGAGGTCGACGCCCGCCTTGGCGAGCATGTCGACCAGCTGCGGGCTGTCCTGCACGACCTGGTTCGGCGCCTTCAGCCCGGACTTGGCGACATGGTGGGTGACCGTGCCGCTGGTGGTGACGTCACCCGTGGCCGGGTCCCAGGTCATCGGCACCAGCGAGCCCACGGTGGCGACCCGGTCGCCGTCCACGTAGACCGAGTAGCCCTCCGGGATGCCCGGGTAGCGCACCACGCCGTCGGCCGGGTCGTCCCAGACCACGGACAGATCGGCGCCCCGGTAGCGGAGGTTGTTGACGGTGAAGTGGCTCCAGCCGATGTCGATCGGGGACAGCTCCACCTTCGCGTCGTTGCGCGGGCGCAGCCCTGCGACGTCCTCGATGACGGTCCAGTTGCTGCTGCCGAGGATGTCGTGGTGGATCCAGGAGCGGTAGGTGATCGAGCTGCCGTTCCAGTCCGCCCAGAACTCGTTGGCGTCGGGCCACTGGGTGTTGCCGCCGACGTACTGCGCCCAGGTGTTCCAGTAGAGGAGCTTCTTGTAGTCGGTCGCGCTCATCCAGGAGTTGGGGTAGTTGCGCAGCACCGAGGAGTACAGCCGGAACTGCACGGTGGAGTTGATGGTGGAGAAGTTGTTGGAGCCCGGCTCCCCGGCGTCGGCCGCCGCCTTCTTGTCGACCTGGTTGGCCGTGTAGAAGGGGAAGACCGGGTACTGGGCGGGGTCGTCGTAGAGCCGCAGCGCCTGCCGGTACGTCGCGGTGTTCGGGACGGCGCCGACGGAGAACGGGTAGTAGTTGTTGATCTCCTTCCAGGGCACCCACTCGTCGGTCGACTTCAGCCGGTGCTCGAACAGCTGCCGGTTCGGGTTCCACAGCACGTTCACGATCGCGTCCTTGATCTGGTTCGCGAGCGTGCGCATCTCGGTGGCCTTGGCCGTGTTGCCGGTGGCGTCGTACGCCTGCGCGGCGGCCAGCGCGCCGCTGTACTGGTAGGCGGACTCGGCGCGGTCCATGTTGCCGGGCTTCCAGTGGAAGGAGACGGCGTCGGCGTCGTTGCCGGTCAGCGCGCCCCAGTCGTACTCGATCAGCTTGTTGTTGTCATGGTCGTAGTGCGCGAGCTGACCCTTGACGTCGCCCTCGGCGTACCGGGCGAGGCTGCCGGCGATGGCGGGCTGGCCGCCATGGATCTGGTAGCTCCTCCACGCGGCCTCGGCGATGTACTGCGTGTAGCTGTTGGACCAGTTCTCCGGGTCGCCGGGATTGTCGAGGAAGCGGCCGCCCTTCGACGTCTGGCCCACGCTCAGCCAGTCCCCGTACGCGTAGGCCGGGTTGCGCAGGTACTTGAGGTCGTCGATGTGCATCGGCTGGGTGAGCGCGATGGCGTTGTTGTAGCCGAGGACGCCCTCGGTCGAGGTCGGGAACTGGAAGGTCTGCCCGGGGATGTCCGCGTCGAGGCTGTTGAAGCGCATCAGCCACCAGCGGTAGTAGATGTTCTTCTTGATCGCCGGCTCGGGCACGTCGATGTAGGGCACGTTCTGCGCCCACCACAGGTTGTAGGCCTTGACGTGGGTGGCGAACGCGGTGGCGGGCGAGTACCCGGCGTAGGCGTTGTACTCGGTCAGCGACTGCGGTATCTCGTCGGTGACGAAGCCCATCACCACCTTGGCCGTCACCGTGGCCCCGGCGGCGACGGTCACCGACCGGTTCAGGCCGCCGGCTGCGACCCCGAAGCCGTCGCCGGTCAGGCGCGGGCGGAGGGTGGTCAGTTTGTTGTACGCGTCGACCTGGCCGGTCAGCTCGCTGCCGCTGCCGGAGGTGGCGTACGGCGACGTCGCCCGCAGCTGGAGCGTCGTGGCCGCGGAACCGCTGTTCCTGATGGACAGGTTGGTCACGGCGACGTTGTTGTCGGTGATGAACTTCGTCTGGTCGACCGTGATCGAGCCGCTGGTGTGGACGCTCTTCCAGTGGCTGGGGGTCTGCCGCCGCTGGGCGACCTGCTCCGTGAAGGTGCCCGGGGTGATCGCCACGGTGTAGGCGCTGTTGTCGTCGATGCTCTCCCAGTAGGCGGACCTGCCGCCGAAACCGAGCTGGGCCGGGTTGTGCTCCTTCATGAACAGGGCCCGGCCGCGGCTCATCAGCCAGGACCCGGCCGGGTCGTTGCCGGTGCGGGCGAGCAGGCGGTCCATCCAGAAGTCCGTGCCCGAACTCTCCGCGTCGTAGATGGCCTTCATCATGTCGCCGGAGGTGTGGGCGACCGGTGGTGCCGGGATCGCGGGCCCGCCGAAGGTGGGGAAACCGATGGTCTGCGCCGCCGCGGCCGGGGGAGCGGCGACGACGGAGCAGGTGCTGAGGGCCAGGGCGACGAGGAGGCACCTCGTGCGCCGGCGTCGTACCAGGAGGACGTGCGGTCTTCTCATCGGGAGGCTCCCTGTCCCGTTGACGACACGTGCGGGCGAACCGGGGAGTGCGGAAAAGCAACCTGAAAGGTTTTCGCAACGTAGGAGCGGGCTGTTGAAGTGTCAAGGGAGGTGGAAGGGAGGAGAGTTCAGGGGGAGCGCGGTTCAGGACAGGCGGCTGTCGCCTTGGTGCCCGCCCTCGTCGCGGAAACCCTTTTCGGTCCCGGTTCAGTGGCGGGGTGACCGGCGGACCGTCAGGACGGCCACGTCGTCGTGCCGGCCGCCGCTGCCCGCGTACGCGCGGGCGTCCTCGTACAGCGCCCGGGGCAGGGCGGTGGGGGAGAGGTCGAGATGCTCGGCGAGGCGTTCGTCGACCGGGTAGAACGTGCCGTCGGCGGCCCGGGTCTCGGTGAGGCCGTCGGTGCTCAGCAGCAGCGTCGCGCCCTCCGGGAACGCGAACCAGCCCACGATCGTGGGTTCCACGGCCAGTTCGGCGAGGCCGAGCGGGACCCCGGAGTCCAGCGCGGCCGTCGTCACCGTGCCCTCGTGCAGCACGTGCGGCGGGACGTGCCCGCAGTTGACGGCCTGCACCTCCTCGCCGTGCGCGTCGATGCCGATCACCAGGGCGGTGACGAAACGCTCGTCGTCGCCGGTGTTCTCGGCGTAGGAGTTGTGCCGGACGACCGCCGCGTCCAGGGCGTCCACGAGGGCGGTGAGCGTGGGCTCGCGATGGGCGGCCTCGCGGAAGGTGCCGATGACGGCGAACGCGGTGCCCACGGCGGCCAGTCCCTTGCCCTGGACGTCTCCGATCAGCACCCGGGTCCCCCAGGGGGAGGACACGACGTCGTAGATGTCCCCGCCGACCAGCCGGTCCTCCTGGAGGGGCTCGTAGACGCCGTTGACCAGGACGTCCTCGGTCAGCAGCGGCAGGGGGTGCAGGATGTGCCGCTGCATGGCCGCCGCCGTGGAACGCAGCCGGAACATCTCGTGCTCGCGCCGGATCCGCCGATGGCAGGCGTACACCGACGCCACGCCCAGGGCGAGGGTGAGCAGCACCAGCAGGAGCCGGTCGAGCCACCGGTCGCCGTCGACGTCGCGCACCACCGCCGTGGTGGTGACGACGAGCGTGGTCCACCCGGCGACGAACGCCGTCTGCCGGACCGTGCACAGCGCCGACGCCGTGCCCGGCAGGAACACCAGCAGCCCGAGCAGCCACACCTCGGACCGGGACAGCACCCCGAGCGCCTCCACCAGAGCGGTGACCGCCAGCACGCCGAGGACCAGTGCGGCGTCGCGGGGCGGCTCGATGGCCCCGAAGGCGTCGTCGGCCTCGACAGGTCTCTTCCGGCGGCTACCGGCCATGCGGACTCCCGGGCAGATCGTGATCTCCCCGTACGGTAAGCCGGGCCCTGTCACGTGCGGGAACCGCCCCGCCGTAGCGGCCGGAGCCGGGGATCGACATGCACCTTCGGCCCGGCCCCGGCCCCGGGCGGGCGCTCACCGGCGAGCACCGGACCGACCTCGTCGAGGGACACCGTGGCGGCGACGAGCGGGCGGGGGTCGATCGTGCCGTCGGCGTAGGCGCGGACGGTGGCGGAGAGCCCGGGGGAGGCGGAGAGGACGCCGACGGCCGTGACGTCCTTGAGGACGAGCGCGCGGGTGTCGATCCGGCTGGGCCCGGCGGCCAGCCCGATGTAGACGACGCGGCCGCCCGGTTCCACCGACTCCAGCGCGCGGTCCGGGAGATGGGCGGCGTTCGTGGCGTCGACGACGGCGTCGAAGGGGAGGTCCGGGACGGCGTCCTCCGTCCAGGCGCGGTCGAAGCCCAGAGTGCGGGCGAAGGAGAGCGAGGCGGCGTCCCGGCCCATGAGGTGGACCTCCGTGCCGGCGGCCCGCAGGAACAGCGCGACCAGCAGGCCGATCGTCCCCGGGCCCAGGACCAGGGCCCGGTCGCCCGGCCGGGTAGCGGCCGCCTCCGCCGCGCGCAGGGCGTTGCCGCCCGGCTCCACCAGCGCGCCGAGCACCGCGTCCACGGAGTCCGGCAGGGCGTGCAGGGAGGTGGCGGGTACGGCGAGCCGCTCCGCCAGGGCCCCCGCCAGACCCCCGCGTATACCGACCTCCAGACGCCGCTCGCAGACGTGCTGGTCGCCCCGCAGACAGCGGCGGCAGTCGCCGCAGCCCAGCATGGTGTCGCCCATGACACGCCGGCCGACCCAGCCCGGGTCCACGCCGTCCCCGACCGTCGACACCCGCCCGGCCCACTCGTGACCGAGCCGCATCGGATAGGCCGCGTGCCCCTGGTGGAGGTAGGCCATCGTGCCGGTGAAGAACTCCATGTCGGTCCCGCACACCCCGACCCGTTCCACGTCCACGACGACCTCCCCGGGCCCGGCCACCGGCGCCGGCAGCTCCTGGACCTCGTACGAGCCGGGGGCGGTGAGGACGAACGCGCGCATGAGGTTCACGGGGCTCTCTCCAGGGACGGTCGGATGCGATGCGGCCGTGGGCCGGGTGGGGAAGTGCTCTTCAGCGGGGCGACGGGCGGGGCGACGGGCGGGGCGACGGGCGGGGTGCCGGGCCGGCCCTCATCGGTGCGGCTCGCCGAGGGGCCCGAGGAGCGCGCGGATCTCGTCGACCGCGCCGACCAGGGTGGCGAGGGGCGTCCGGTACGCGAGCGCGCTGACGCTCACCGCACCGGACGGGGCCGTCGGCGAGGTCAGGAACACCGGCAGCGCGAGGCAGTTGACCCCCGTCTCGGTCTCCTGGTCGTCGACGCCGTGTCCCCGGGCGCGGGTGGCCGCCAGCTCACGGTGCAGCGCGGCCGCCGTGCCCGGCGACCGGGGCGTACGACGCACCGGGGGAGAGCCGCCGATCCACGCCTCCACCTCCGCCAGGGTGCCCAGCCGCCCGGCCAGCAGCAGCTTTCCGACGGCGGTGGTGTGGGCGGGGTTGCGTCCGCCGACCGTCGACGTCAGCCGCACGGCACCGTCGGGCGGGTCGACCTTCGCCCGGTACACGACCTCCCGGCCGTCCAGCACCGCGTAGTGCGCGGTCTCGCCGAACCGGTGCGCCAGCGCTTCGAGCACCGGGCGGACGCGGACGTGCTCCGGCCGCGCCTCGTGGTGCGCGAACGCCATCCGCAGGAACTCGTCGCCGAGCCCGTAACGGCCCCGCGCGTCCTGGTCGGCGAGTCCGGCCCGGCGCAGCGCGCCCAGCGCCCGGTGCACCGTCGGCTTCGGGCTGCCGACCACCCGGGTCAACTCCTCCAGCCCCACCCCGCCGGGATACCTGGCCAGCTCCTTCAGGACGGCCAGCACCCGGTCCGCCCCCACGAGGCGGCCGCCCCCGGCACCCGCCGGGCCCTCCTCCGCGGGGTCTGTCGCGCTCCCGTACGCCTGCGTATGCTTCATCGCGTTCCAGACTGTAGATCGCCGTACCGATAGTCGGAAGGGGCTCCGGGTGACGCTCCGCAGTGCGCAGTGGTACGGGGGACAGGACCGCAACGCCTACATCCACCGGGCGTGGATGCGGCGGGGCGTGCCGGGCGACGCCTTCACCGGACGGCCCCAGATCGCCATCGCCAACACCGCCTCGGACCTGACCCCCTGCAACGCGCATCTGGACGAGGTCGCGGCCTCGGTGCGCAACGGCGTCTACGAGGCGGGCGGCATCCCGCTGGACCTGCCGGTGGTGTCGCTCGGCGAGACCAACGTGCGGCCCACCGCGATGCTGTGGCGGAACATGGCGGCGATGGCCACGGAGGAGATGTTGCGGGCCAACCCCGTCGACGGTGTGGTGCTCCTCGGCGGCTGCGACAAGACGATCCCCTCGCTGCTGATGGCCGCCGCCTCGGTGGATCTCCCCGCGGTCGTGGTGCCGGGCGGGCCGATGCTCAACGGCACCTTCCGCGGCGGCCTGTTGGGCTGCGGCACCGGGGTGTGGCAGCTGTCGGAGGAGGTCCGGGCGGGCACGCTCTCCCAGGAGCAGTTCACCCGCTCCGAGTCGTCGATGATCCGCAGCCGGGGGCACTGCAACACGATGGGGACCGCGTCGACGATGGCGCTGGTCGCCGAGGCGCTGGGCACGGTGATCCCCGGCGTGGCGGGAACCCCCGCACCCGACAGCCGCCTGCTGGAGGCCGCGCACCACACCGGCCGGCTGGCGGTGGACCTGGTGGGTGCAGACCGGCGGCCGGGCACCTTCCTGACGAAGGCGTCCTTCCACAACGCGATCGTCGCGCTGGCCGCCGTCGGCGGCTCCACCAACGCCGTCGTCCACCTGCTGGCCATCGCCGGCCGCCTGGGCGTCGACCTGTCGCTCGACGACTTCGACCGCATCGGCTCCCGGGTGCCGGTCCTGGTCGACCTCCAGCCGGCCGGCCGCTTCCTCATGGAGGACCTCCACCGCGCCGGAGGACTCCTCGCCGTGCTGCGCGAGGTCCGCGACCTGCTCGACCCCGACGCGCTGACCGTCACGGGCCGGCCGCTGGTCGACCACCTCGACGACGCCGAGGTCTGGGACGCCGAGGTCATCCGCCCGCGCACCGCCCCGCTGGTCGCCGAGGGCGGCATCGCCGTGCTGCGCGGCAACCTCGCCCCCGACGGCGCGCTCGTCAAACCGGCCGCCGCGACCCCGCGGCTCATGCGCCACCGGGGCCGGGCGGTCGTCTTCGACTCCGTCGAGGACCTCCACGCCCGGATCGACGACCCCGACCTCGATGTCGACGCCGACTCCGTCCTCGTGCTGCGCGGCTGCGGCCCCAAGGGCTACCCGGGCATGCCCGAGGTCGCCAACATGCCGCTGCCGAAAAAACTCCTCGAACAGGGCGTCCGTGACATGGTCCGCGTCTGCGACGGCCGGATGAGCGGCACGGCGTACGGCACGGTGGTCCTGCACGTGGCGCCGGAGGCCGCGGCCGGCGGCCCCCTCGCCCTCGTCCGGACCGGCGACTTCGTCACCCTCGACGTGGCGGCCCGCCGTATCGACGTCGACGTCCCCGCCGACGAACTCGCGCGCCGGAAGCCGGACCCGGCCACGGTCGCCGGCTTCGCAGCACCCCGGCGCGGCTGGGAACGGCTCTACGTCGACCACGTCCTCCAGGCCGACACCGGCGCCGATCTCGACTTCCTGCTCGGCTCCAGCGGATCCGGGGTCAGCCGCGAGTCGCACTGACCCCGGACCCGTTCAGTCGCCCTGGCGCAGGACCCGCGACAGGCCGAGGGCCGCCGTGCGGACCGCCGGGGCCGGCTGGGCGGGGCTGAAGCGGGCGCGCGGAACGGCGACCGAGAGAGGGCGGCGACCGCGTACGCCGTCCAGCAGCTGAAGGTACGGCGCGGCCAGGGGGCCGGCCGCCGTGTCGTCGGCCGCAAGGTCGGCCTGACCTCCGCCGCCGTGCAGCGCCAACTCGGCGTTAACCGGACCGACTTCGGCGCCCTCTTCGCCGACATGGCCGTGCCGGACGGCGGTGAGGTGCCCACCGGGCGGCTCCTCCAGCCCGAGGTGGAGGCCGAGGTCGCGCTCGTTCTCGGCCGAGATCTGCCGCACCGCGAGTGCGCCGTCGTCGGCGGTCGGCGGTCAGGACGAGGACGACGGCGGCGCGGTCGTCGCGGACGCGCCAGAGCGGGTCCTGGCCCCGGCGCGCCGCGCGGGCGGCCTCGGCGGCGGAGTCGGCGGCCGGATCGGGCATCGGCAGGGTGGTGAAGAACGGAAGCGGCCCGGGTGGCCGGCGGCCAGGGGCGCGCCCCGCCCGGCCGCGGCACGCCCCCGGCGGCGGCGCTCGCCCGGGCGGCGCGCGGGCATCGGGAAACGCTGGGATGCTGAACGAGGAGCGCTGCCCGAGCTCCGCCGACCGAGGGTGGTGAAAGCCATGGTGAGGTCCGGGGAGAGAGGTTCGGGGCCGGCCGTCCCCCGCGCCGATCCCCAGGGCGACCCGTTCCTGCCCACCCGGTTCGCCGTGCCGGCCCGGCCCGCCACGTTCCTGCGGCGCGAGCGTCTGGTCGGCCACCTCGACCAGGCCCTCAGGACGCCACTGACCGTGGTCAACGGGGCCGCGGGCGCCGGCAAGACCCTGCTGGTCGCCGACTGGGCGGCCCGGCGGGACCGGCCGGTCGCCTGGCTGACCGCCGAGGCCGGCGACCAGGGCCCCGGCATGTTCTGGGCGTACCTCCTCCAGGCCCTGCGCGACGCCGGTGTGCCCCTGCCGGCCGGCATCGGCTGCCCGGCCGACGCAGGCCGCGTGGACCGCACCCTGCTCACGCGGCTCGCCGCCGAACTGGGCGCCCTGGACCCGCCCGTGATCGTGGTGCTCGACGAGTACGACCGGGTGACCGCTCCAGAGATCGCGGACCAGCTGGAGTTCGTCCTGCACCACGCCGCGTCCGGCGTCCGTCTGATCCTCGTCACCCGCACCGAACCGCTGCTGCCGCTGCACCGCCACCGGACGGCGGGCGACATCACGGAGATCAGGAACGCCGAACTCGCCTTCACCCCCGAGGAGGCGGCCGTCCTGCTGGACCTGCACGGCCTGCGGCTCCCGGTACCCGTCGCGGAGGCGCTCGTGGAGCGCACCCGGGGGTGGGCGGCCGGTCTGCGGCTGTGCGCGCTGGCCGCGCGCGAGACCCCGGACCCCGAGACCTACCTCAAACGGTTCGAGGCGGAACGCACGGCGGTCGCCGACTTCCTCCTCGCGGAGGTGCTCGAACGGCAGAGCCCCGAGACCCAGGATCTCCTCCTGCGGGTCAGCGTCCTGGAACGGTTCCGCCCCGAGCTGGCCGACGCGCTCACCGGACGCGCCGACGCCGCGGCCATCCTGACCGCGCTGCACCGGGGGAACGCGTTCGTCGAGGACCTCGGGCACGCCTGGTACCGCCTGCACCCCCTCTTCGCCGAGATCCTCCGCGCCCATCTGCGGATGCGCGACCCCGGCCTGGAACCCGGGCTCCACCGCCGCGCCGCACAGTGGCTGCGCCGTTCGGGAATGCTCGCGGAGGCGCTCGGCCACGGCGCCGCCGCGGGCGACTGGGAGTTCACCGCGGGCGCACTCGTCGACGACCTCGCCCTCGGCCAGCTCTTCACCGGCCTGCGCTCCGACGACCTCACCGACCTGTTCTCCCGGATGGACCCCGCGACCACGAGCCCCGCCACGGACCTCGTACGGGCGGCCCGTGAGCTCTCCCGCTGCGAACTCGACCGGGGCCTGACCCATCTGCGGCACGCCGAACGGAGCCTGGCGGGGGAGGAGGACCGGGCGCGGGAGCGGGACGAACCGGGTCCGACGGCCGCCCGGCTCAGCTGTCTGCTGCTGGAGACGCTGGCGGCCCGGCTCACCGGCTCACCGGGCCGGGCGGAACAGGCCGCCGACACCGCCGAGCGGCTGCGCGAACAGGTCCCCGCCCACCTCCTCGACCGGCACCCCGAACTGACCGCCCTGCTCCTCGCCCATCTGGGCTCCACCCGCCTGTGGGCCGGACACCTGGAGGAGGCGCGTGCCGCCCTCTCCCTGGTCGCCGAGGGCTCCGACGGTGTGTCGACCGCGCTGCCCCGCGAGGACTCCCTCGGCCGGCTGGCCCTCATCGACTATCTGAACGGCTGGCTCGGCCGGGCGGAACGCAAGGCCATGGCGGCGCTGACCGTCTCCGAGCGGTACAGCCTGCCGCAGCCGTCCGGCTTCGGCGTCGCACGGCTCGTCCTCGCGGCCGTCGCCGTCGACCGCGGCGAGCTGCGGCTGGCCCGCGCCCACCTCGACGCGGCGGCGGACGCCCGGCCCGCGATGCGGGACCCCGTGACCGAGGCCGGCCGCGCCCTCGCCACCGCCCGACTGCTGCTGGCCCGCGGCGACACCCGGGCCGCCCTGGCGGCGGCCGAACCGGCCGTGGCCGCCGACGTCGCCTCGCCCTGGGCAGAGGGGAACACGGCCCTGGTCGCCTCCGCCGCCCATCTGGCGCGGGGCCGACCCGAGGCCGCCGCCGAACTGCTGCACGCCGTGCCGGGCCACCAGCCGGTGTGCGCGGTGGGCGAGGCCCGCGCCCGCCTGGCCGCGGGCACACCCCTCGTGGCGATCGAACTGCTGGACGGACTGCACCCGGAGAGCCCCACCGGCCCCGCGGTGACCGTACGGGCCCTGCTCGTCCGCGCCGAGGCCGCCCATGCCATGGGCGACCCGGCCGCCGTGCGCAGGCTCGTCGCCCAGGCCCTCCACGAGGCCCGGCGCGAGCGGCTGCGCCGCCCCTTCGCCGAGGCCGGCGCATGGCTCCGGCCGCTCCTCGACACCCCGCCGCTGCGGGGCCTCGCGGCCGGCTGGCTCACCCCCGGACCCGCCGGGACGCCGTCGTCCGCCGGGCCGCCCCGGCCCGAGGACCGGCCGCCCGTGGTGGAGGAGCTGAGCGGCCGCGAACGGGATGTGCTGCGGGGCCTGGACCGGATGATGTCCACCGAGGAGATCGCCGCCGATCTGTGCCTCTCCGTCAACACCGTCAAGACCCACCTCAAGAGCGTCTTCCGCAAGCTCGCGGTCAACCGCCGCAACGACGCCGTACGCCGTGCCCGCGAGCTGCGTCTGCTCTGACTCCTGGGTCAGCCGCTCGTCGAGGCGAGGTTCCTGGCGGTGTCCCGGACGGTCGGGTGGCGGTACAGCTCGCGCAGCCGCAGCGACGGCAGGCCGTGCGCGCGCAGGGCCGCGCCGATGCGGACCGCGAACAGGGAGTTGCCGCCCATCTCGAAGAAGTCGTCGTCCAGGCCGACGGGCCGGCCGAGGACCTCGCTCCAGATCTCCCGCAGCCGACCGGTGAGTTCGTCCTCCGTGTCGCCCTTGTCGTCCCCGCCGGGCCCGGTGTCCCGCACGGCCGCGACGGCGGCCACGGGCGCGGGGAGCCGTGCCGTGTCGAGCTTGCCGTTGGCCGTCAGCGGCAGCGCGTCCAGGGCCGTGACCGTGGCGGGCAGCATGTAGTCGGGCAGGACGCCCGCCGCCCGGTCGCGGACCGAGGACGGGCTGCCGCCGCTGAGGACCACATAGGCGTCGATCCCGGCGGTGGCGGCATCGGCCGGGTCGTCCCGGCGCACCACCACGGCCGCGGCCCGAACGTCCGGGTTCTCCAGCAGGACCGAGCGGATCTCGTCGAGTTCGATCCGGAAACCGCGGATCTTGACCTGGCTGTCGATGCGGCCCAGGTGTTCGAGCCGCCCGTCCGGGCGCAGCCGCCCGAGGTCCCCGCTGCGGTACATGGTCCCGCCGGTCACGGGGTCCGGCACGAAGCGCCGGGCGGTCAGCTCCTCCTGGCCCAGATAGCCGAGGGCGACACCGGCGCCGCCGACGCAGATCTCACCGGCCACACCCGGCGGCAGCAGGCGTCCCGCCTCGTCGGTCACGTACAGGTGCCAGCCGGGCAGCGCGCGTCCCACGGACCGGGTGCCGGCGAGGGCCAGCCGCCGGGTGAGGGTCTGCTGGGTGACATGGACCGTCGTCTCGGTGATGCCGAACATGTTCACCACGCGGCAGACCGACTCGGGGTGCCGGTCGAACCAGGGCAGCAGCACGCGCGCGTCGAGCGGCTCACCGCCGAACACCACCAGCCGGACCCCGACCCGGGTGTGGTCCACGTCCAGCAACTGGGCGAACGCCGACGGGGTCTGGCTCAGTACGGTGACCCGCTCGGACACCAGCAGGTCGCGGAAGCTGTCCGGTTCCCGGGAGACGAAGTACGGCACCACGACGAGCCGTCCCCCGGTCAGCAGGCAGCCCCAGATCTCCCACACCGAGAAGTCGAAGGCGCTGGAGTGGAACCAGGTCCACACGTCGTCGGACCCGAACCCGTACTCCTCGCGGGTCGCGTCGATCAGGGCGAGCACGTTCCGGTGCGGCACCTCGACGCCCTTGGGGCGGCCGGTGGAACCGGAGGTGTAGATGACATAGGCGGTGGCGTCGGGAGCCACGGCGGGCAGGGGGGTCGTGTCCCCGGCCCCGGTCGCCGCGGCGCGCAGGTCGTCCGGTGTCACGGCCGTGCAGCCCGGCACGTCCGGGAACCCGGGCAGACGGCTGATCACCACGCCCAGGCCCGCGTCCCGCGCGGTGTGGGCGATGCGGTCCGCCGGGTAGGCGGGGTCGACGGGCACATAGGCGGCGCCGGTCCTCAGCACGGCGAGCACGGCGACCACGAGCTCGGCGGTGCGTTCCAGACAGACGCCCACCCGGTCCCCGGCGGTGACGCCCCGCGCGCGCAGGCCGTGTGCCAGGACGGCGGACCGTTCGTCGAGTTCGCGATAGGTCAGGTCCGTGCCGGCGTCGGTCACCGCGACGCGGTCGGGCGTCGCCGCCGCGATCCGCGCGAGCGCCTCGGGCACGGCGATCGGCGTGGTGACCGAAGGGGTGGACGGAGCGGTGAACGGCGCGGCGGCCGGGGGGTGAGGCGGTCGGCCGAGCGCCGCGACCCGGTCGCGGTCGGCGTCGTCCAGCAGGTCGAAATCGCCGGCTCCGGTCCCCGGCGCGTCCCGGAGACGCCGGTGCACGCGTACGAGGTGCCGGGTGAACTGCGTGGCCATGTCCATGGAGACGTGCGTGCCGAGATGGTCGCAGCGGAGCCGCCAGCCGTCGGCGTCCCGGAAGACCGACAGGGTGAGCGGGAACGGCGGTGCCAGACAGGGCACGTACGCGCCGGGCACCTCCACCTCGTCGAAGAGCAGACCGACGAGGGCGGGTCCGGGCGCGGGGGACGGCTTCAGCTCACCGAGCGTGGACGCGTCCTCCACGGTGAAGGTGCCGTGGTCCGTGCCGACGACGGGCGTGCTCTCGGGGTCGTAGCGCCGCAGGGTCACGGCGAGCGCGGCGAGCCAGCTCGCCTCGTCGCCCCCGTCGCCCCCGTTGCCCAGGGCGAAGTGGTGGGGGGTGGTGGGGCCGCCGTCCGCCAGTCCCCAGGCGGGCACGGGAGCGGTCGCCCGCGTGGTCGTCGGTGCGGGTGCGGGTGCGGGTGCGGGTGCGGGTGTGGTGGCGGGGACGGGGACGGGGACGGGTGTGGTGGCGGGGACGGTGGGCGCGGTGCGGGCGGTTCGCGGTTCGGCCGGGTCGCCGGCCGCCAGTCGGGCGAGGGCCGTGCGGTCCCAGGCGTCGCGCGGGGCCACGGCGATCAGATCGCAGGGGCCGTCGGCGTAGCGCAGCAGGACCCTGCGCGGCGCGTCGGCCGGGCGGGCGAGTTCGGCCTGCCGGAGGCGCTCGGCGAGCGGGTCGGCCGCCGGCACGGGCACGTCCTCGATCCACACCCCGGGCAGTGCCGCGAGGTCGGGGGAGCGGTCCGAGCGGACGCGCACCGCGTGGCAGCGGGCCGCGGAGGGGAGGGAGCCTGACACGGGTGGGTACTCCTTGTCGTTCGGGGAGGGCGGACGGCGTGCGGGCGGTCAGCGGGCGCTGAAGCCGCCGTCCACGGTCAGGACGGAGCCGGTGATCTGCCGGGACTCGTCCGAGGCGAGGAACAGCACCGCCGAGGCGACGTCCTCGGGCTCGATCAGCGCGTTCATCGGCTGTGCCTCGACGAAGGTCTTCTCGTGCTCGTCCACCGGCACGGCGAGCGCCCTCGCGATCTCGCCGAGCATGCGGCCCTCGGCGTTCGCGTCGTCGCGGACCGACCCCGGGCAGACCGCGTTCACCCGTACCTTCGACGGCGCGTAGTCGAGCGCCGCGGCCTTGGTGAGCCCGACGACGGCGTGCTTGGCGGCGACGTACCCGGCGAAGTGCCGGTAGCCGACGAGCCCGGCCGTGGAGGCGACGTTGACGATGCTGCCGGCCCGGCGGGCGCTCATCGCCTTGCCGACCTCGCGGATCACCCGCCAGGCTCCGGAGAGGTCCACGTCGATCATCAGGGACCATTCCTCCTCGTCGATCTCGTGCACCGGCTTGCCCGAGGGCGCCGCGATGCCCGCGTTGTTGACGACGACGTCGATCCGCCCGAAGCGGTCCTCGGCCCGGGTCACCGCCTCCCGCACGGCCCGCAGGTCACGGATGTCGGTCTCGGCGGTGAGGACGGCGGCGCCCGCCTCCCGGCACAGCGCGGCGGTGTGCTCCAACTGCCCCGGTGTGCCCAGGGGATAGGGCACACCGGGCAGATCGGCGCAGATGTCCAGCAGGGTGAGGTCGGCACCCTCGGCGGCACAGGCGAGGGCGGTCGCCCTGCCGAGTCCGCGGGCGGCGCCGGTGACGAGGACGGACTTGCCGTGCAGACGCATCGGGAACTCCTAGAGCGATCAGGCTTATCGGGCGGGGGAGGAGGACGCGTGGCGGTTACAGCACCGTCGAGACGATCAGCCGGACCAGCGCGGGAGCGGCGTCGGTGAGGTACATGTGGCCCCCGGGGACCTCGACGTGCTCGAAGTCGCGGCCGGCGACCTTGCTCCAGGACTCGGCGTCGTCGTAGCCGACCAGGTCGTCGTCCTCGCCCCGGACGACCGTGAGGGGCGCCTGTAGCGGAAGGGCGGTGGAGGGCGTGTAGTTCTCGTGCATCTCGACGTCCGCGCGCAGCGCGGGCAGGATCATCTCGCGCATCTCCGGGTCGTCCAGCGCGGGATGGTGGTAGCCGGCGAAGTCGCCGACCTGGGCGAGGAACTCCTCGTCGGACAGGCCGGTGGCCCGCCGCTCGCGTCCTCGGGCCGGTTCCGGCGAGCCGCTGACGAAGACGTGGAGCAGCTCGACACCCGGCTCGTCGACGAGCCGGTGGGCCAGTTCGTAGGCGAGCACGGCGCCGAGGCTGTGCCCGAAGACGGCGACCCGGTGTCCACCGCCGTCGCCGAGCTGTTCCCTCAGCTGGGCCAGGAGCCCGTCGACGGCCCGGTGCGCGTCCCGGTGGGGCTCCTCGTCGATCAGCCGCTCACGGCCGGGCAGTTGCAGGGGCACGATCTCCAGCGCGTCCCCGGCGAGGGCCTTCCAGGGGCGGTAGAACGAGGCGCCCGCCCCGGCGTACGGCAGGCAGATCAGCTTGGTCGTGTCATGCGTGGTCATGGGTGCGGGTCTCTCCTTGTGCGGCCTGTGAGGCCTGTGCGTCGTGTATGTCGTGTGCGTCGTGCGGGCGGGGCGGGCGGCGGCCGTCGGGGACGCGGGCGGCCGTGGACAGGCCGGCGAGTTCCACCGCCTCGACGGCCACGCGCAGCGCGTCGGCGGCGCGGTCGGGGCCGGGGAGCCCCGGGCCCACCGGCATCAGGTTGAGGGTGGTGGCGCCGGCCTCGGCGAACGCCGTCATGCGCTCGGCGATGCGCTCCCGGGGCCCGAGCAGTGAGGTGGCGTCGAGGAATTCGAGCGGTACGGCGGCCATGGCGCCGGGGTAGTCGCCCGCCAGGAACCTCTCCTGAACGGCACGCGCCCCGTCGCCGAAGCCCATGCGCTCGGCCAGCTGGGTGTAGTGGTTGTCCTCCCGGCCGCCCATGCCGCCGAGGTACAGCGCGGCGTACCCCCGTACCCGGCGGGCGCAGGTCCGCCAGTCGGGGCCGGTCACCAGGGGGACTCCGGGGGCGATGTCGAACCCGTCGAGGGTGCGCCCCGACTTCGCGAGGCCCGCCGTCAGGGGACGCAGCTGCTGGGCGGCGTGCTCGGGGGAGAAGAACACCGGGAGCCAGCCGTCGGCGATCTCCCCGGTCAGCTCCAGGTTCCTCGGGCCCAGAGCGGCGAGGTAGACCGGTATCCGCTCGCGCGGCGGCCGGATGGTCAGGGCGAGCGCCTTGCCGGGGCCGTCCGGCAGCGGCAGCGTGAAGTGGCGGCCCGCGTGGGCGAGGGGCTCCCGGCGCAGAGCCCGGCGCACGAGGTCGACGTACTCCCGCGTACGTCCCAGCGGCGAGGCGAACCTGACGCCGTGCCAGCCCTCCGAGACCTGGGGGCCGGACACGCCGAGCCCGAGTCTGAGCCGTCCGCCGGAGAGGGTGTCGAGGGTGGCGGCGGTCATCGCCGTCATCGCGGGCGAGCGGGCGGGGATCTGCAGGACCGCGCTGCCGACGTCGATGCGGGAGGTGCGGGCGGCGATCCAGGACATCACGGTGACGGCGTCGGAGCCGTAGGCCTCCGAGACCCACACCGCGGAGAGGCCGAGGTCCTCGGCCAGGGAGGCGAGGGAGAGGTTGGAGGCGTCGTTGCCGCCGACCCAGTAGCCGAGATTGAGGCCGAGGCGCAGGGCGGGTACGGGCATGGGGGACTCCTGTGGGGGCGTGCGGGTCGCGCGGTCGCGGTGGTCACCGGTGTCGGGCGTGGTCACCACTGCCGGGCGCGGTCAGCGGCTCGTGCGGGTGCGGTAGCGCCAGGTCGACAGGGCGACGAAGAGGGCGATGATCAGCACCGAACAGCCCGCGGTGTGGAGCACGGGGTGCTGGGCGGGCCAGTCGTGCTGGACGCGGAAGCCCGGCGGGGGCGTGTTGCCGAACAGCCGGCGCAGGGCGTTGGCGAGCGAGGTGATCGGGTTCCAGGCGGCCACGGTGGACAGCGGCCCGGGCAGCGTCGTGCCGGAGACGAACCCGGAGGAGACGAACGTCGCCGGGAACAGCCAGATCAGCCCGAGGCTGCCGGCCACCTGGGCGTTCGGCGCGACGAGGGCGACGAACACACCGACCCACGACATCGCGAAGGAGAACAGCAGCACCAGCAGGACCCCGGCGGCGACCTCCACGGGCCCGGTGTGCGCGCGCCAGCCCATCAGCAGGCCGCAGCCGGCGGTGACGGCGACGCTCGCCAGGCAGGTGACGAGGTCGGAGACGGTGCGGCCCAGCAGCAGGGCCACCCGGGAGATCGGCAGGGCGCGGAAGCGGTCGACCATCCCCTGCTCCAGGTCCCTGGAGAGCCCGACGGTGGTGAAGGTCGTGGTGAAGGCCACCGTCTGCGCGATCAGACCGCCCATCATGTAGGAGCGGTACGCCGGTCCGCCGAGGCTGTTGCCGAAGACGTAGCCGATGAGCAGGGCGTACACGACGGGCTCGACGAGGCAGGAGATGAGCAGGCTCGGGGTGCGCCGCAGGTGCAGCAGGTTGCGCAGCGCGAGGTCGGCGCTCTCCGCGACGACGCGGAGCACGGGGTTCCTGCGGGCGGCGGTCGGGCCGGGGGTCGGGCCCGCGGCGGCCGGGACCGGGGCGGGGCCCGGCCGGTGCGGGGGCATGGCGGTGCGGGGCACGCGGGCGGGGGCGCTCATCGAAGGGCCTTCCGTCGGGCGTGGCCGGGGGCGCTCATCAGGCGGCCTTCCGTCGCGCGTGGCCGGTCAGGCCGAGGAACACGTCGTCGAGGGTGCAGCGGCTGAGGCCGATCTCCAACACCTCGACGTCCTCGCTCTCCAACGCGGCGAGGGCGCGGCCGAGTGCGGCCCGGCCGTCGCCGGCGGCCGCCTCCACCCGCCGGGCGCGGCGGTCCACCGTCGGGGTCGTGCCGGTCGCCAGGGCGGCGGCACGGGCGGCGGCGTCCAGCTGGTGGTCCTCGGCGACGCACACGACGAGCCGGTTGCCGGCGGCCGCCTTCAGCTGGTCGCTGGTGCCCTCGGCGACCACCTGCCCCCGGTCGATCACGGTGATCCGGTCGGCGAGCCGGTCCGCCTCCTCCAGGTACTGGGTCGTCAGCAGGATCGTGGTGCCGCCCGCGGCGAGTTCGCCGACCGCCTCCCAGGTGTCCAGCCGGCTCTCGGGATCGAGACCGGTGGTGGGCTCGTCCAGGACGACCAGGGGCGGGGAGCCGACGAGGGCGGCGGCCAGATCGAGCCGCCGGCGCATGCCGCCCGAGTAGGTGCCCGCCGGGCGCCCGGCCACGCCGATGAGCCGGAAGCGGGACAGCAGATCGTCGGCGACGCGACGGGCCGTACGGCGTCCCACACCGCTCAGTTTCGCGATCAGATAAAGATTCTCGAATCCGGTCAAGAGCCCGTCGACCGTCGAATACTGACCGGCCATACCGATGGTGGAGCGCACTTTTTCCGGTTGTTCGGACACGCTCCAGCCATTGACGACAACCCGTCCGGAATCGGGCCTGAGAAGCGTCGTGAGAATCTTGACCAGGGTGGTTTTACCGGCCCCGTTGGGACCCAGCAGCCCCCTGACCTCGCCGCTTCTCACCTCCAGTTGGACACCTCGTAACGCATGGTTCGCCCGGTATTTCTTGTGGAGGTCATCGACGATGACGGCCGACGCGGTTGACGTATGCACGGAACGTTTCTACGCCTGCGTCCGGCCTCGGTCGATCATGGAAGAGTCAAGGTTTCTTGCCGGTTCGATGGACTTGCTTTAGTGCTGCTTGAACCTTTGAGGGGTTGTTCGAGAACCAAGATCACGTACGGTTCGTGTCGTGCAAGAATTACTCACGATGCTGAGGGAGCGGGCCGCGCGTAATCCGCAGCAGCCTGCCGTGACATTGGTTTCCGGATTCACCGACATCAGCGGCACGGTGCGCAACCGCGCGGAACTCGATCTGCATTCCCGGCGGACAGGGTCCTGGCTCCGGGAAAGATTCTCCCCGGGTGATCGGGTACTTCTTCTCTACTCGCCGGGAATCGAGTTCACCACGGCTTTCTCCGCCTGTGTGTACGCCGGAATGATCGCCGTGCCGGCCCCGCTGCCGGGCCGCTACCGGCACGAACGCCGCCGGCTCGCCGCCATCGCCCGGGACGCGGGCGTGCGGGTCGTCCTCACCCAGAGCGGTGATCTGGCGGACGTCGAGAAGTGGGTCGCCGAGGAGGGCATCGTCGGCGCCGTCTGCCACACCACCGACACCGGCGAGGGCGACCCGGAGGCCTGGACCGCCCCCGAGGTGTCGCCCGACACCCTCGCCCTGCTGCAGTACACCTCGGGATCGACCGGCGACCCCAAGGGGGTCATGGTCACCCACGGCAACCTCGTCGCCAACGTCGAGCGGATGGTGGCGACCTTCCGCAACGACGGCGACACCGTCTACGGCGGCTGGATACCCCTCTACCACGACATGGGCCTCATCGGCCTGATGCTGCCCGGCCTCCTGTCCGGCAGCGGCTACGTGCAGATGGACCCCATGTCGTTCCTGCGCCGGCCGTACCACTGGCTGCGGATGCTGGACGCCTGCGACGTGGGCTTCACCGCCGCGCCCGACTTCGGCTACGAACTGTGCGTCCGCCGCGTCACCGACGAGCAGCTCGCCACGCTCGACCTCTCCCGCGTCAAGCTCGCCGACGGCTCCGAACCGGTCCGCGCCGACGTCGTCACCGCCTTCACCGAGCGGTTCGCCGCCGCCGGCCTGCGCCCCGAGGCGCTCATCCCCGTCTACGGCCTGGCCGAGGCGACCCTGATGGCGTCCGGCACCACCGGACGGCCGCCGCTGCGGACCGCCGTCGACGCGGCGGCACTCGAGAACCAGGAGCTCCGCCCGGCCACCGGCACGGAACCCTCCCGGGTGCTCGTCGGCTGCGGGGAGCCGTCCGGGTCCGACGTGCTGATCGTCGACCCCGGCACCGGTCGGGCCCTGCCCGAGGGCAGCGTCGGCGAGATCTGGCTCAGCGGCCCCTGCGTCACCGCGGGCTACTGGGAGAACGAGCACGTCACCGAGGCCACGTTCCGGGCCCGCACCGACGACGGCCGCGGACCGTTCCTGCGCACCGGCGACCTCGGGGGCCTGCTCGACGACGACCTCTACATCACCGGCCGCAGCAAGGACGTCCTCGTCCTGCACGGACGCAATCTCCACCCCTCCGACATCGAGTACGAACTCCGCTCCCAGCACGAGGAGTTGGAGGGGCTGCACGGCTCCGTCTTCATGGTCGGCGACGGTGACGGCGCGGACATCGCCCCCGCGGTCGTCGCCGTCCACGAGATCCGCGCCCACTGGGGGGCGGAGCGGCTCGGCCAGATCGCCGTCGACATGAAGCAGACCGTGGCCCGGGAGTTCGGCGTACCCGTCGCGGCGGTCGCCCTGGTCCGGCCCGGCGGCGTGAGGCGCACCACGAGCGGCAAGGTGCAGCGCGCCGCGATGCGCGCCCTGTACCTCGCCGGGGAACTGGACACCCTCCACCTCGGCGAGGACCCGCTGCTCACGGCGGCCCTGGCCGAACACCGGCGGGTGAGCGGGCGATGACCACCACGGCCGACCTGGAGTCGCTGCTCACCGCCCACGAGGACGACGTCTTCTCGCCCGAGACGCTCGCCGGGCTCGACGAACGGGAGGAGTTCCCCGACGAGGCCGTCCGCGTCCTCGACGACGCCGGGCTGCCCGCCCACTACGTGCTGCCCGAGGACGGTGACTTCGCCGAGACGGTACGGCTGCTGCGCGCGGTCGCACGCCGCGATCTGACCGTCGCCATCGCGCACGGCAAGACGTTCCTCGGCGCGGCACCGGTGTGGGTGGCCGGCACCCCGGCACAGGCCACCCGCCTCGCCGCGCACGTCCGCGCCGGCGAACCGGTCTGCTGGGGCCTGACCGAACGCGACCACGGCGCCGACCTGCTCGCGGGCGAACTGACGGCGACGCCGGACGAGACCGGGGACGGGCCCGGTGGCGCAGAGACCGGCCCCGGCGGCGTCGGACCCACGACCGGTGCGCCCGCCGGCTGGCGGCTCACCGGGGAGAAGTGGCTCATCAACAACGCCACCCGCGCCGGCCTCGCCTGTGTCCTCGCCCGCACCGACCCGGCGGGCGGCGCGCGCGGCTTCAGCCTCTTCCTGGTGGACCGGCGCGGGCTGCCCGACGGGACCTGGCGCAGCCTCCCGAAGGTCCGCACGCACGGCATCCGCGGCGCGGACATCAGCGGCTTCGCCCTGGACCGCGCCCCCGTCCCCGCCGACGCACTCGTCGGGGAGGAGGGCGACGGCATCCCCGTGGTCCTCAAGACGCTCCAGCTCACCCGCGTCGCCTGCGCCGCGCTCTCCCTCGGCGCCGCCGACCACGCCCTCGGCCTGGCCCGGGACTTCGCGGCCGGCCGCGAACTGTACGGCCGCCGCCTCGCCGACGTCCCGCACGTCCGCCGCATCCTCGGCCGCGCGGCCGCGGCAGCGCTCACCGCCGAGGCGGTCGGCCTGCTCTCCGCCCGCTCGGTGCACACCCTGCCCGGGGAACTGAGCGCGATCTCCGCGATCACCAAGGCCTACGTCCCGACACTCACCCAGGAGACCCTCGGCTCGCTCGGTGAACTGCTCGGCGTACGCGGCTTCCTCACCTCACCCCCGGGCGGCGGCTTCGCCAAGCTGGAGCGCGACCATCGCATCTGCGCCGTCTTCGACGGCAGCACGGCCGTCAACCGCGCCGCCCTCCTCAACCAACTGCCGCGCCTGACACGCCAGTTGAGCCGTCGCAGGACCGACGGCGAGGGACTGCGCTCGGCCGCCGACCTCACCGCCCCGCTGCCCCCCTTCGACCCGGCCCGGCTGACCCTGCTGTCCGTGACCGGTTGCAGCGCCGTACAGGCCCTGCCCGACCTGGCGGCCCGCGCACGGACCCGGACGACCGCCCGGACCGGCCCGCTCATCGATCGGCTGCTGGTCGAACTGGCCCGCCTGGAAGCGGAGTCGGCGGACTTCCTACCGGTGGCGGGCGGCCTCCCCAGCACGGCGTTCCGCCTCGCCGAGGCATACGAACGCGCCTACGCCGCGGCAGCCTGCCTGCTGCTGTGGCTGGAGAACCCGCCCCTGCGCACCGGCCGGCTCGGCGCCGACGACCTGTGGCTGCGGGCCTGCCTGACCACCCTGCTGGGCGAGAACGGCGGCGAGGACGGGGGCGAGAACGGCGGCGACGTCCTCGACGCCCTCGCCGAGGTCGTCCTCCAGAGCCCCGCACCGGAGTTCACCCTGTCGGGAGGTGCCGCATGACCACCGTCACGGGCCTCGCCCCCAAGCGCGCCGACGAACTGGAGCACCTGCTCGGCCGTCTCGCCGACCCGGCCAACCCGACCGGCGCGAGTGCCATCCTCGCCGCCGACGAACGCGCCGAGACGCTCACCGCCGGGGAGGCGCTGCTGCACTCCTACGGGCTGAACGCCGAGTTCGTCCCGCCCGAGCTGGGCGGCCGCCTGGACCGGGCCGACCACCTCGCCGAGGTGATGCGCTCGCTCTACCGCCGCGACCCCGCGCTCGGCCTCGGCTACGGCGCCAGCTCGCTCATCGCCGGCGTCACCCTGTGGACCGCCGGCGACGAACGCCAGCGCGGGCACGCCGCCCGGCTGCTCCTGGACGGCCGGCGCATCGCCATCGCCTTCCACGAACTGGCGCACGGCAACGACATGGCGGGCACGGAGTTCACCGCGACCGCCGGGGCCGACGGCTCGCTGCGGCTGAGCGGCCGCAAGGAGGTCGTCACCAACATCCGGCGGGCCGACGCCCTGGTCGTCCTCGCCCGCACCGACCCCCGGCCCGGCCCGCGCAGCCACAGCCTGGTCCTCGTCGACCGGGCGGACGCCGACCCGGCACGCCTGACCGACCTGCCGCGCTTCGGCACCGTCGGCATGCGCGGGGTCCAGCTCGGCGGCCTGGTCTTCGACGAACTGCCCGTGCCCTCCTCCGCGATCCTCGGCCCGGTCGGCTCCGGCCTCGAAACCGCGCTGAAGGCCCTGCAGATCACCCGCACGGTCCTGCCCACGATGGCCACCGGCATCCTCGACACCGGACTGCGCATCGCCGTGGACCACCTGACGGGGCGCCGGCTGTACGGCGGAGCCGCCACCGACATCCCGCACGTCCGCTCGGAGCTGGCCGCCGTCTTCGCCGACCTGCTGCGCGCCGAGGCGTTCGGCGCGGTCGGTGCCCGCGCCCTGCACCTGGTGCCCGGCGCGGCGAGCGGGTACGCCTCGGCGGTCAAGTTCGAGGTGTCCCGACTGCTCCTCGGGGCCATGGACCGGCTCGCGGCACTCCTCGGCGCCCACTTCTACCTGCGCGAGGGGCCGACCGCGCTCTTCCAGAAGCTGCTGCGCGACCTCGCCCCCGTCGGTTTCGGGCACATCGCGCGCGCCGCCTGCCAGATGAGCCTGCTGCCCCAGCTCCCGCTGCTGGCCCGCCGCACCTGGGCGGGCCCCGGCACCGAGCCGCCCGGCGACCTGTTCACGCTCGCGGAGGCGCTGCCGCCCCTGCGCCACGACCGGCTGGCCCTGCACGCCGGGGGCCGCGACCCCGTGACCGGGTCGCTGCACGCCCTGGCCGACGCGCCCTGGGCGGCCGAGCACGCGGACCTGCGTACGGCCGTCGCTGCCGACCGCGCCGACCTGGCGGAACTGGCCGCCGTGTGCGGGTCGTTGTCGCCGGTGGACCTCGGCGTCGACGCCCGCCCCGAGCACTACGACCTGGTCACCCGGTATGTGCGCCTGCTGTCCCGGACCGCCTGCGTCCAGGTCTGGCGGCACGCCCCGCCGGGCGGTTTCCTGGCCGACCCCGCCTGGCTGCGCGCGGCCCTGCACCGCTCGGCCCCCGGCCCGTACGGACCCGGCCCCCTGCCCGCCCCGGTCGAGGCCACGCTCTTCGCCGAGCTCCTGGACCGCCGGGACAGCGGCCGCTCCTTCGGCCTGACGGGCAGACCACTCGCCGTCTGACGCCCGCCGACTGCCCGCCGGCCGCCTGCCGGGCTCCCTCCGACGCGAGTCCGACGAAGGGGCCGTATGCCGCTGGTGTCCGGGCCCGCCGAGACCGTATGCCGTCCACCGGTCGTCCGCCCGTGACGGGAGGCGTCGCGGCGCCCCGTGACGCGGTCCGTCGTCGCGCCCGGCTGCTCGCCGCCGTGCGCTCCTGCCTTCGTTCCTCCTCACCCACCGTTGAGAAAGAGACCCCCCTCATGACCGCTGGCAACCGAGACGTGCACACCTGGCTGACCGCGCGTGTGGCGACCTATCTGCGCCGTTCGCCGGAGGACATCGACACGTCCGTACCGCTGGCCGACTACGGCCTGGACTCCCTTACGGCGCTGGCCATCACCGCCGACATCGAGGACGAGTTCGAGGTCACCGTCGACGACGCGCTGACCTGGGACCACCCCACGGTCGACGCGCTGAGCGCGGCCCTGTCCGAACTGGTGGGCGGGCAGCCGGCAGCGGCGGCGGGCACGAGCGAGAAGCAGGCCTGACGATGACCTCTGCCCTGCCCCTGACGTCGGCCCAGCACGGCGTGTGGGTCGCCCAGCGCCTCGCCCCCGACAGCCCCCTGTACACCTGCGGCATCTACTACGACGTCCCCGGACCGGTGGACCGCGCCCTGCTGGCCCGCGCCGTACGGCGGACCGTGGCCGAGACCGAGGCGCTGCGGGTCCGCTTCCACGAGGACGCGGAGACGGTCGGGCAAACCGTCGACCCGTCAGTCCAGGGGGAGTTGGAGTATGTCGACCTCGGCGACGCAGCCGATCCGGCCGCCGCCGCCCGCGCCTGGGTCGACGCCGATCAGGCCCGGCCGGTGCCCCTCACCGGTGACCGGCTGTTCCGGCACACCCTGCTGCGGCTCGGCCCCGACCGGCACTGGCTGCACTTCCGCTACCACCACATCCTCCTCGACGGCTACGGCCAGGTCCTGCACTGCCGCCGCCTGCTGGAGGTCTACACGGCCCTGGCGGCGGGCGAACAGCCGCCCCCGAGCGGCTTCGGCACCCTGCGCGAGGTCCTGGCCGAGGAGGAGGCCTATCTCGGCTCCGCCCGCAGGGAGCGCGACGGCGCCTACTGGCGACGGGAGTTCGCCGACCTGCCGGACTCCACCGAACTCGGCTCCGCGACAGCCGGCCCGGCGGTCACCGACCCCGGCTCCGACGAGACCGTCCCCGCACTCGCCTCCGGTGCCACCGGACTCGCGCCCAGCCTCCCCTCCGCGACCGGCCGGCTGCCCGAGGCCACCGCCGCGCGGGTGCGCGCGCTCGCCGGATCCCGCTGGTCCCTGCCGGTGATCGCCGCCATGGCCGCCCACACCCACCGGGTCACCGGCGCCCACGACGTGCTCGTCCGGGTGTTCATGGCCGCCCGCCTCAGCCCGCGGGCGCTGGCCACGCCCGCCATGCTCGTCAACGACGTCCCGCTGCGGATCCGCGTCGACGGCTCCACCACGTTCACCGAACTCCTGGACCGAGTCGCCGCCCGTCTCGGCGAGGCCGGACGCCACCAGCGCTACCCGCACGACGCACTCCGCCGCGACCTCGCCGCCACGGCCCACCCCGGCACCCTGAGCGGCCCGTCGGTGAACGTCCTCTCCTTCGCCTCCGCCCGCCTGCCCTTCGGGCCCGCCGAGGCGACCGCGCACCAGCTCGCCTCCGGCCCGGTGCGCGACCTCGCCCTGCACGCGTTCGGCGACCCCGGGGCCGGCGACGGCATCGAGCTGACCGTCAACGCCCACCCCGGCCGCCACACCCCCGGGACGGCCGCCGCCCACCGCGACCGCTTCACCCGCCTGCTCACCGCCGCCACCGACCGTCCCGACCTGCCCATCGGCGCCCTCGACCTGCTCGACGACGCGGAGCGGGAGCGCTTCCACGCCCGCAACGCCACCGGCCGCGCCACGGACCCGCGCTCCCTGGTGGAGCTCTTCGAGGCCCAGGACCCGGCCGCCGAGGCCGTCGTCTTCGAGGGCGAGCGGCTGACGCACGGCGAACTCGGCGCCCGGGTCAACCGCCTCGCGCACGCCCTGCGCGCCAAGGGCGTGGGACCGGAGTCACGGGTCGCGGTCCGGCTGCCGCGCTCGCTCGACCTGATCGTCGCGCTGTGGGCGGTGCTGAAGACCGGCGCCGCGTACGTGCCCGTCGACACCGGCTACCCGGCCGACCGGATCGCGTACCTGATCGCCGACTCCCGAGCCGCACTCGTGCTCGACGAGGACGCCGTACGCTCCCTCGGCGAGGGCGAGCCCGACACGAACCCCGGCGTCGTCCCGCGGGGGGACGGCGCCGCGTACGTCATCCACACCTCGGGCACCACCGGCCGCCCCAAGGGCACCGTCGTCACCCACGCCGGCATCGCCAACATGCTCGCCTGGATGCAGGACGAGTACCGGCTCACCCCGGCCGACCGGGTCGTGCACAAGACGCCCATCGGGTTCGACGTGTCGGTGTGGGAGGTGTTCTGGACCCTCACCCGGGGCGCGACCCTCGTCGTCGCCCGCCCCGACGGACACCGCGACCCGGCCTATCTGGCCCGGCTGGTCCGCGACGAGCGCGTCACCGTCATCCACTTCGTCCCGGCCATGCTCGGCCCCTTCCTCGACGAGTACGACGAGGACGACGAGAAGGGGGCAGGGCCGGCCCCCTCGCTGCGCATGGTCAGCTGCGGCGGCGAGGCGCTGCCCGCCCAGCTCGCCGACCGCTTCCACCGCGAGTGCGGCGCCCGACTGCACAACTCCTACGGCCCCACCGAGTTCTCGGTGACCGCCACCTCCCACGCCTGCGCCCCCGGCGAACCCGTCACCATCGGCACACCCACCCACAACTCCCGCGCCTATGTGCTCGATCCGGCCCTGCGGCCGGTGCCGGACGGCGTCACGGGCGAGCTGTACCTCGCGGGCGTCCAGCTCGCCCGCGGCTACCTCGACCGTCCGGGTGCCACCGCCGAGCGGTTCGTCGCCGACCCCTACGGCCCGGACGCCGGCGGCCGTATGTACCGCACCGGCGACCTCGTGCGCCGCCGCGCCGACGGCAGCCTGGAGTTCGCCGGGCGCGCCGACGACCAGGTCAAGATCAACGGACAGCGGGTGGAGCCCGCCGAGATCGAGGCCGTCCTCGCGTCGGTGCCCGGCGTGTCCCAGGCCGTGGTCCTCGTCCACGACTCCGCCGCGGGCGCCCGCCAACTCGTCGGCTACGTCACCGGGGCGCCGGAGACCGACCCCCGGGCCCATCTCGCGCGGCGGCTGCCCGCCCACATGGTGCCGGTCACCGTGTTCGTGCTGCCGTCGATCCCGGTGACCCCCAACGGCAAGGTCGACCGCCGTGCCCTGCCCGCCCCGGCCCGGCCGGTGAGCGGACGGGCCCCCGAGACCGCCGCCGAGCACACCCTTCACAGCGTCGCCGCCGCACTGCTCCACCGCCCCGAACTGGGCGTGGACGACGACCTGTTCGCCCTCGGCGCGGACAGCATCCACGCCATCCAGCTCGTCAGCCGCGCCCGCCGCCAGGGCCTGCACCTCACACCCCAGGACGTCTTCGACCACCCGACCGTCGCCCGGCTCGCCACCGTCGCCACCGCCGCGACGGCAACGACGGCAGCGACGGCTCCGCAGGACCCTTCGGCCCTGTCCGCCGAGGACGACCCGGTCGGCGAACTCCCCGAGACCCCGATGGCCCGCCGACTCGCCGAACGCGGCGGCTCCACGGCCGGCTTCGCCCAGTCCCTCCTGCTGGCCACCGACCCGGGCCTGTCGTACGACCGGCTGACCGCCGCCCTGCAGCGGGTGCTCGACCGGCACGACGCCCTGCGCACCCGCGGCCGGCACATCCGGCCCGTGGGCGCCGTACGGGCCGAGGACTGCCTGAGCCGCGCCCACGACGAGGACGTGGCCGGACAGAAGGAGGCCGCGCGGCGCGCGCTGTCACCGGACGACGGGGTGATGGTCCGGGCGGTGTGGTTCGCCTCCGGCCGACTGCTGCTCGTCCTCCACCACCTGGTCGTCGACGGTGTGTCCTGGCGCATCCTGCTGACCGACCTCGCCGAGGCGCTCGCGGGCGGCGAGCTGTCCCCGCCCGCGACCTCCCTGCGCCGCTGGGCCGGACACCTCCGCGCTCCCGTCGACGAACTCCCGCTGTGGACCGACCTGTTGTCCACCCCGGAACCCCTGCTCGGCACCCGCCCCCTCGACCCCGCCCGGGACGTCCACGGCACCGCCCGCTCGGTCACCGTGACCGTCCCGGCCGACCTCACCGCCACCCTGCTGGGCACCCTGCCCGCCGCCTACCGGGCCACCCCGGACGACATCCTGCTCGCCGCGCTCTCGGCGGCCGTGCAACGCCACCGCGGCGAGGGCCCGGTCCTGGTCGACCTGGAGGGCCACGGCCGCGACCACCTCCCGGACGGGATGGACCTGTCCACCACCGTCGGCTGGTTCACCCGCATCCACCCCGTGCGCCTGGGTCCCGGCACCGACACCGGCGCCCACCTGATCAAGCGCACCAAGGAGGAGCTGCGCGCCGTCCCGCACGGCGGCCGCGGCCACGACCTGCTGCGCGACCGGCTCACCGGACTGCCGACGCCGCAGATCTCCTTCAACTACCTCGGCCGTCTGGACGCCACCGACCTCGGCGGCTGGCGTCTCGCCGACGGCGCGGCCGCCGTGGAGCTGCTGGCCGACGACGACCTCGCGCTCACCCACACCCTCCAGATCGACGCGTACGTCCGCGACGGCGAGCTGACCGCCGAGTGGACCCACCCCGCGGGCGTCCTCGCCGAGACCGAGGTACGCGCCCTCGCCGAGGCGTGGACGCGGGCCCTCGCCGAACTCGCCCCGCACACCCGCGGCGGACTGACCGTCTCCGACGTGCCCCTCGTCCGGATCACCCAGGAGGAGCTGGACCGGTTCCGCGGCGCCGCGGACGTCCTGCCGCTCTCCCCGCTCCAGGAGGGCCTGCTCTTCCTCGCCCTGTACGAGCCCGACGACCCCTATGTCGGCCAGCTCGTCCTGGAGACCGACACCGCCTTCGACCCCGAGCGGATGCGGGCCGCCGCCACCGCCCTGCTGCACCGCCACCCGAATCTGCGGTCCGCCTTCCGCAGCCGCTCGACGGGCGCCCCCGTGCAGGTCGTCCCCGCCGAGGTGAAGGTCCCCTGGGAGCAGCGCGACGAGGACGACCTGGAGGCCTTCCTCGCCCGTGACCGGGCCCGCGGCTTCAGCGTCGTCCGGCCGCCCCTGCTCAGGTTCACCGCGCTCGGCGACCGCCGTCTGGTCCTGACCCACCACCATCTGCTGCTGGACGGCTGGTCCCTGCCCCTGCTCGTCCGCGAACTGTTCACCCTGTACGGCGGCACCGAGCTGCCCCCGGCCGCCCCGTACCGCGACCACCTGGCCTGGCTCGACCGGCAGGACCGCGAGGCCTCGGCCGAGGTGTGGCGGGACCGGCTCGCCGGACTGCCGGCCCCCACCCTGCTCGCCCGGGCCGACCGCACCTCCGACGGACACGACGTCCACGAGCTGGTGCTGTCCGAGGCGCTCACCGGCGCCCTGACGTCGACGGCCCGGGCCCACCGGATCACCCTCAGCACCGTCGTGCAGGGCCTGTGGGGGCTGCTGCTGGGCGCCTTCACCGGCCGTGACGACGTGGTGTTCGGCGCGACCGTCTCCGGGCGCCCGCCCGAGCTGCCCGGCGCGGAGTCGATGCTCGGGCTGTTCGTCAACACCCTGCCGGTCCGGGTGCGGATCGACCGGGACGAGACGCTCGCCGCGCTGCTGGCCCGGCTCCAGCACGAACAGCGCTCCCTCCACGCCCACCAGCACGTCTCGCTGGCGGAGCTGACCCGCGCCGCCGGCTTCGACGCACTGTTCGACACCGTCGTCGCCTTCGAGAACTACCCGATGGACGACGGCATCGAGGCCGGCGGCCTGCGCCTCGCCCACGCCGACCTCGTCGAGCGCACCCACTACCCCGTCACCCTGTCCGTCTTCCCCGGCGACCGGCTGCGGCTGCGGTTCTCCTACCTCGCCGGCGCCTTCGACGCGCCGGCCGTCACCCGCCTCGCCGACCTCCTGGCCGAGCTGCTCGGCGGCGCGGCGGCCGAACCCGACCGCCGGGCAGCCGAGTCGATCGAGGTGAGCGAGGCGGACCGGCTGCTCGTCATGGGCACCGCGCACACGGAGACCGGCCCCGCGCCAGTGGCCCCGGCCGGCGGCGGCGAACCCCGCACACCCGAGGAGACGTCGCTGTGCGCCATCGTCGCCGAGGTCCTCGGCGTCGAACGCGTCGGCGTCGACGACGAGTTCTTCGCGCTCGGCGGCACCTCGATCCTGATGATCCGTCTGGTCCACCGGGTCCGCGACGAGTTCGGCGTCGACCTGTCCCTGCGCGACCTCTTCGCCGCCCCCACCGTCGCCGGTGTCGCCGACCGGCTGAACCAGCTGGCCCCGCAGGCCAAGCGCATCACCGCCGAGGAACGGCCCGGCCGCGTCCCGCTGTCCTTCGCCCAGGAACGCATGTGGTTCCTGCAACGCCTCCAGGGCGCCTCCGGCACGTACAACATCCCCCTCGCGATCCGGCTCACCGGCGCCCTCGACACCGACGCCCTCGCCGGCGCGCTGGCCGACCTCGTCGCCCGCCACGAGGCGCTGCGCACGGTCTACCCGGAGGACGCCGACGGCCCGCACCAGGTCGTCCTGCCGCCCGAGACGCCCTACACCACGGAGTACGTCCGGGACCCCGCCCCCGACCTCGCCGCCGACGCGGCCCGCCCCTTCGACCTGACGCGCGACGTGCCCCTGCGCACCACGCTGTACGAGACCGGACCCGACACCCACGTCCTGCTGTTCGTCGTGCACCACATCGCGGCGGACGGCGCCTCGCTGCGCCCGCTCGCCGAGGACATCACCACCGGCTACCGCGCCCGCACCGGCGCCGACACGTCGGGTTTCCCCGAACTGACCGTCCAGTACCCGGACTTCGCGATCTGGCAGCGCGAGACGCTCGCCGCGGACCTGCCCCGCCAGATCGAGTACTGGAAGCAGCACCTGGACGGGCTGCCGCCCGAGGTCACCTTCCCCGGCGACCGCCCCCGCCCGGCGGCGGCCAGCCACCGCGGCGACCACGTCGAGTTCCCCGTCGCCCCCGAGCTGTACCGGCGGATGCTGGACCTGGCCGGCCGCACCCGCACCACCCCGTTCATGGTCCTCCAGGCGGCCGTGTCGCTGCTGCTGACCCGGCTCGGCGCCGGCGAGGACATCCCGCTCGGCGGTGTCATCGCCGACCGGCCCGACTCGGTCCTCGACGACGTGGTCGGCGTCTTCATCAACACCCTCGTCTACCGCATGGACACCTCCGGCGACCCCGCCTTCGAGGAGCTGCTGGTCCGCGTCCGCGAGACGGGTCTGGCCGCCTACGCCCACCAGGGCGTCCCCTTCGAACGCCTGGTGGAGGAGGTGAACCCGGAGCGCTCCCGCTCCCGGCACGCCTTCTTCCAGGTGATGCTCGCCTGGCTGGACCTCACCGAGGCCCGCTTCGACCTGCCCGGCGTCACCGCCGACCCCGGCCCGGTCACCAGCGGCACCGCCAAGTTCGACGTCCACTTCGACTGCCACGTCCACGAGGACGGCGGCCTGCTGTGCCGCCTGGAGTACGCCACCGACCTGTACGACCGCCGCACCGCCGAGAACTTCGCGGCCCGGTTCGTCCGCGTCCTGGAGTGCGTCACCGCCGACCCCGGCCTGCGTCTGTCCGAGGTGGACGTCCTCGGCGCCGAGGACCGCGCCCTGGTGCTGCACGGCTGGAACGACACCACCGTCCGCTTCGACGGCGAGGGCTCGGCCGTCGACCTGCTGGAGGCGCACGCGCGGCGCACCCCGGACGCCGAGGCGGTCCGCTTCGAGGGCGAGAGCGTCACCTACGGCGAGTTCGACGCCCGGGTGAACCGGCTCGCCCACGCCCTGCGCGCGCGGGGCGTCGGGCCCGAGTCACGGGTCGCCGTGATGCTGCCGCGCTCGGTCGACCTGATCGTGGCCCTGTGGGCGGTGCTCAAGGCGGGCGCCGCGTACGTCCCGATCGACACCGGCTACCCGGCCGACCGGATCGCGTACATCCTCGCCGACTCCGGCGCGCGGCTGCTGATCTCCGACCGGGACGCCGACGGCTTCGAGCGGATCGCGCCCGACGCCGAGGGGCCCGAGGAGCGGCCGGGGGTGACGGCCCGGGGCGAGAACGCCGCGTACGTCATCTACACCTCCGGCTCCACCGGCCGCCCCAAGGGCACCGTCAACACGTACGCGGGCATGGCGAACCGGCTGTGGTGGATGCAGCGCGACCACCGGCTCGCCCCGGGCGAGCGGGTGCTGCAGTCCACCCCGGTCAGTTTCGACGTGTCGGTGTGGGAGGTCTTCTGGACCCTCATGTACGGCGGCACCCTGGTCGTGGCCCGGCCCGACGGCCACCGCGACCCGCTCTACCTGGAGCGGCTGATGCGCGCGGAGTCCGTCGCGGTCGTGCACCTCAGCGCCTCCATGCTCGGCGCCTACCTGGCCGAGACCCGGCTGCCGGACACCGTCCGCCTGGTCGTCTCCGGCGACGAGGCCCTGCCCGCCGAACTCGTCCGCCGCTTCCACGAGCACAAGGCGAACGAACACGCGGTGCTCCTCAACGCCTACGGGCCGACCGAGGCCGCCGTCGACGTCACCGCCTGGGCCGCCCCGGCGGACGTCGCCACCGTCCTGATCGGCGGACCCGTGGCCAACACCCGCGCGTACGTCCTCGACGCGACGCTGGTACCGGTCGCCCCCGGCGCACCGGGGGAGCTGTACGTGGAGGGCGTCCAACTGGCCCGCGGCTATCTCGACCGGCCCGCGCTGACCGCCGAGCGGTTCGTGGCGAGCCCGTACGGGCCGCCCGGGTCGCTCATGTACCGCACGGGCGACGTGGCGCGCTGGACGGCCGACGGCGAGCTGGAGTACCTCGGGCGCGCCGACAACCAGGTCAAGCTGCGCGGCTTCCGCGTAGAACTCGGCGAGATCGAGGACGCCTTGGCCGACCACCCGGCCGTCGCCCGGGCGGCCGCGGCCGTGCACGGCCAGTGGCTCGTCGGCTACGTGGTCCCCGCCGGCCCCCTGCCCGTCGACGCCGACGACCTGCGCGACCGGCTCGCCGCCCGACTGCCCGAGTACATGGTCCCGGCCCAGATCGTCACCCTGGACGCGCTGCCGCTCACCCCGAACGGCAAGCTCGACCGCAAGGCGCTGCCGGTCCCCGACCTCGCGCACACCACCGGGCGCGGCCCGCGCACCCCGCAGGAGGAGATCCTGTGCGGCCTGTTCGCCGAGGTCCTCGGTGTGCCCGAGGTCTCGGTCGACGACGACTTCTTCGCGCTCGGCGGCCACTCCCTGCTGGTGACCCGGCTGGCGAGCCGCATCCGCGCCGCCCTCGACACCGACCTCGAACTGTCGGTGCTGTTCGAGGCCACGACCGTGGCACGGCTCGCGCCCCGGCTCGACCCCGGCGGTCCGCGCCGCTCCGCGATCGCACCGCAGCCGCGCGAGGGACGCCTGCCGCTGTCGTACGCGCAGGAACGGCTGTGGTTCCTGCACCGCTTCGAGGGCCCGTCCCCGACATACAACCTGCCCGTCGCGCTGCGGCTGAGCGGTGCCCTCGACGTGGCCGCCCTCGCCGCGGCCCTGGACGACCTGGCGCTGCGGCACGAGAGCCTGCGCACCGTCTTCGCCGAGGACGAGCAGGGCCCCCACCAGGTGGTCCTGCCGTCGGTGCCGCCGCTGACCGTCGTCCGCGCCGCCGAGGACACCCTGGACGAGCGGATCACCGAAGCCGTCCGCACCCCGTTCGACCTGACCGCCCAACCACCGCTGCGGGCCACCCTGTTCGACCTCGGCGGGGACGCGTACGTGCTGCTTCTCGTCCTGCACCACATCGCCGGCGACGGCGCCTCCATGGCACCGCTCGCCCGCGACATCACCACCGCGTACGCGGCCCGGAGCCGGGGCGAGGCACCCGACTGGACACAACTGCCGGCCCAGTACGCCGACTTCGCGGGGTGGCAGCGCCAGTCGCTGGGGGAGGCCGACGACCCGGACAGCATCCTCTCCCACCAGCTCGACCACTGGCGGACCACGCTCGCCGGGCTGCCCGAACAGCTGGAACTGCCCTTCGACCGGCCCCGGCCCGCCGTCCCCACCCACCGCGGCGACACGGTGCCCTTCACGGTCGAGCCCGCCGTCCACGAGGCCCTGGTCCGGCTCGCCCGCGCGCACCACACGACCGTCTTCATGGTCGTGCACGCCGCCCTGGCCACCCTGCTGCACCGGCTCGGCGCGGGCGACGACATCGTCATCGGCTCACCGGTCGCGAACCGCACCGACGACGCCCTCACGCCCCTGATCGGCTACTTCGCCAACAACCTCGTCCTGCGCACCGACCTGACCGGCGACCCCGACTTCACCGAGGTGCTGCGCCGGGTGCGCGCCGCCGACCTGGCCGCCTACGCCCACCAGGACGTGCCCTTCGAACGGGTCGTGGAAGCCCTCAACCCGGCACGCTCCACCGCCCGGCACCCACTGTTCCAGACCGGCCTCAACTTCAGCGGCGCCGACCAGCAGGCCGCCCTCGACCTCGCCGTCGACCTGCCCGGCCTCACGGCACGCGTACGGCCGGTCGCGTCACCCACCGCCAAGTTCGACCTGTCGTTCTTCCTCACCGAGCGGCCCGAGGGCGGTGTCAACGGCCTCCTGGAGTTCGCCACCGACCTGTTCGACCGCGACTCCGCCGCCCGCATCGCCGAGCGGTTCACCCGACTGCTCACCGCCGTTCTCGCCGAACCCGGGCGTCCGGTGAGGGAGTTCGACCTCGTCGACGCAGAAGAGCGCCGACTGCTGCTCACCGAGTGGAACAGCACCGGCCACGAGGTGCCGACGCGGACCCTGACGGACCTGATCGAGGACCAGGTGGCCCGCACCCCCGACGCGCCGGCCGTCGTGTTCGGCACCACCGAGCTGACGTACGCCGAACTCGACGCCCGTGCCAACCGGCTCGCCCGCCATCTGATCGACCTGGGAGCGGGCCCGGAGCGTCACGTCGCCGTGCTGATGCCGGTCTCCGAGGACGTCCCCGTGACCCTGCTGGCCGCCTTGAAGACCGGCGCCGGATATCTGCCGCTGGACCCCGCCCACCCGGACGACCGCCTCGCCTTCATGCTGGCGGACATCGCCCCGGCCGCCGTGGTCACCACCGCCGAACTCGCCGCACGGGTAGGCTCGTTGACGGCGGCGCCCGTCGTGCCGACGGACGACCCGGAGATCCGGCGACGGCCCTCCGGGCCCCTCACCACCGTGGTCCGCCGGCCCGAGCACACCGCCTTCGTCATCTTCACCTCGGGCTCCACCGGACGGCCCAAGGCCGTCGTCGTCGAACACCGTTCCCTGGTCGCCTACCTGGCCTGGGCCACCCACGAGTACGAGAGCCTGCGCCACCGCGTCCTGGTGCACTCGCCGGTCTCCTTCGACCTCACCGCGACCGGCATGTTCGGCCCGCTGATCTCCGGGGGCACCGTCGAACTGGTCCGCTGGACCGCGAGCGGCCCCGACCCGGACGCCCACGTCACCCGCCCCGACTTCGTCAAGGCCACCCCCACCCACCTGCATCTGCTGAGCGCGGTCCCCGACGAGTACTCCCCGGGCGGCCAGCTCGTCCTCGGCGGCGAGTCCCTCCTCGGCGACGTCCTGGACGCCTGGCGCTCCCGGCACCCCGGTGTGACCGTCCTCAACGAGTACGGCCCCACCGAGACCACCGTCGGCTGCAGCCTGTTCCGCATCGAACCCGGCGACCCCGTGCCGCCCGGCGTCGTCACCATCGGCACGCCCGCCTGGAACACCCGGATGTACGTGCTGGACGCGCTGCTGCGCCCGGCACCCGTCGGCACCGCCGGCGAGCTGTACGTCGCGGGCGACCTCGTGACCCGCGGCTACCACGGCCGCCCCGGCCTGACCGCCGGACGCTTCGTCGCCGACCCCTTCGGCCCGCCCGGAACCCGGATGTACCGCACCGGCGACCTGGCCCGCTGGACGGCGGCCGGACGGCTGGAGTTCGTCAGCCGCGTCGACGACCAGGTGAAGATCCGCGGCTTCCGCATCGAACTCGGCGAGGTGGAGGCCGTCCTCACCGCCCAGCCGGGCATCGACGCCGCCGCCGTCGTCGTCCGCGAGGACACCCCCGGCGACAAGCGGCTCGTCGCCTACCTCGTACCGCGCCAGGGCCACCCCGCGGACCGCACCGCCCTGCGCGCCGCCGCAGCCGGGGCCCTGCCCGACTACATGGTGCCCGCCGCCTTCGTCGTCCTGGAGACCCTGCCGCTGACCGCCAACGGCAAGATCGCCCGCAGGGCGCTGCCCGCCCCGGACCCGGGCGCCGAGGGCTCGGGCCGGCCGCCCGCCGACGGCACGGAGCGACACGTGGCGGACCTCTTCGCGGCCGTCCTCGGTGTGCCCGGCGTCGGCGCCGACGACGACTTCTTCCGCCTCGGCGGCCACTCCCTGCTCGTCGCACGGCTGGTCAACCGCGTCCGGACCGACCTCGGCGCCGAACTGTCCATCCGGGAGGTCTTCGAGCACGCGACCGTCGCCCGACTCGCCGAGCTGCTCTCCGGCCGGCCGACGAAGGCATCCCGGCCCCCGCTGGTCCGCCGGGAACGGCCCGAGCGGGTGCCCCTGTCGGCGGCGCAGCGCCGGATGTGGTTCCTCGACCGGCTCGACGGCCCCGCGCACACCTACACCATCCCCGTCGTCCTGCGGATGACCGGCACCCTCGACCCCGACGCCCTGCGGGACGCCTTCGACGATGTCGTCCGACGGCACGAAGTGCTGCGCACGGTGATCGCCGACGGGCCGGACGGCCCGCACCAGACCGTCGTCGACACCGCACCGCACTTCGCGGTCCGTCACCACGGCCCGGACGACTTCGCCGCCGAGATGGCGCGGGCCGCCCGGACGCCGTTCTCCCTCGACCACCAACTGCCCGTCCGCGCCGAGCTGTTCACCGACGGGGACCGTGCACACGCCCTGCTGCTGCTCCTGCACCACATCGCCGGCGACGGCGCGTCCATGCGGCCCCTCGCCGAGGACCTCTCCACGGCCTACGCCGCCCGCCTCGCCGGCCACGCCCCCGACTGGGCCCCGCTGTCCGTCCAGTACGCCGACTACGCCCTGTGGGAACGCGAACTGCCCACGGACCGCCTCGACTTCTGGACACGACAGCTCGACGGAATCCCCGACCAGATCGACCTGCCGACCGACCGGGCCCGGCCCGCCGTCGCCTCCCACCGCGGCGGCACGGTGCCCTTCACGGTGCCCGCCGCACTGCGCGACCGGATCGAAGCGCTCGGCCGTGACCGGGGCGCCAGCGCCTTCATGGTGCTGCACGCCACGCTGGTCGTCCTGCTGACCCGGCTCGGCGCCGGCGAGGACATCGTGATCGGCACCCCCGTGGAGGGCCGCCCTGACACCGCGCTGGAAGGCCTCGTCGGGCTCTTCGCCAACACCCTGGTCCTGCGCGCCGACACCTCCGGCGACCCCACGTTCGAGGAACTGCTCGACCGGGTGCGCGCGGCGGACGTGGCGGCCTACGACCACACCGACGTGCCGTTCGAGCACCTGGTCGAGGTCCTCAACCCGGCGCGCTCCCGCTCCCGGCACCCCCTGTTCCAGGTCATGCTGACGGTCAACCAGGAAGCCGTCGCGCCCACGCTGCCCGGGCTCGCGGTGACCGTCGGGGACGTGCCCGGCGACCGCGCCAAGTTCGACCTGTCGCTGACGCTCGTCGAGACCGCCGAGGGCGGCTGGGCCGGATCGGTCGAGTACGCCTCGGACCTGTTCGACCGGGCCACCGCCGAGAGCGTCGCCGCCCGCTTCGCGCGCCTGCTCCAGGAGGCGACCGCCGACCCGGCACGCCCCCTGCACGCACTGCCCCTGCTCACCCCCGCCGAACGGGAGGAGACGCTCCACCGCCGCAACGACACCGCCCGCCCGCTGCCCGGGACGTCACTGCCGGAGATGTTCGAGGCACAGGCGGCACGCACCCCGCACGCGGTGGCCGTCGTCGCGGACGGCACGGCACTGACGTACGACGAGCTGAACCGCCGCGCCAACCGGCTCGCCCGGCACCTGATCACGCGCGGGGCGGGCCCGGAGACGGTCGTCGCCGTCGTGCTGCCGCGCCGCCCCGAGGTGGTCGTCGCCCTGCTCGCGACCCTGAAGACCGGCGCGGCCTATCTGCCCATCGACCCGGCCAACCCGCGGGCCCGTATCGACGCGCTGGTCGCCGACGCCGGGGCGCGGATCGTGCTCGACGAGGCGACCTGCCCGGCCGACCCGGAGCACCTGCCCGACGACGACCTGGGCCTGCCCGTCCACCCCCACCAGGCCGCCTATCTGATCTACACCTCCGGATCGACCGGCCGCCCCAAGGGAGTCGTCGTCGAACACGGCTCGCTCGCCGCCTACCTGAGCGAGGCCGTGGCGATGTACCCGGCCGCGTCCGGCGAGTCCCTGGTCCACACCTCCCTCGCCTTCGACATGCCGGTGACCACGCTCTTCACCCCGCTGATCACGGGCGGCCGGGTGCGGTTCGCGGACCTGGACCACGACACCCGGACCCCCGACCTGCTCAAGGTCACCCCGAGCCACCTGCGGCTGCTGGAGTCCCTGCCCGACCGCGTCAGCGACGCCCGGGACCTGGTCATCGGCGGCGAGGCCCTCGACGGCACCGCCCTCCAGGCGTGGCGCGAGCGGCACCCCGAGGCCGCGGTGGTCAACGAGTACGGCCCCACGGAGGCGACCGTCGGCTGCGTCGTCCACCGCCTCGCACCCGGCGACGACCTCGGCGCGGGACCGGTGCCCATCGGCCGCCCCATCGGCAACGCACGCGTGTACGTGCTCGACGACCACCTCCAGCCCGTCCCGGACGGGGTGTGGGGCGAGCTGTACCTCGCCGGCGCCGGACTCGCCCGCGGCTACGCCGGCCGGCCCGCCCAGAGCGCCGAACGCTTCGTCGCCGACCCGTACGGCCCGCCCGGCACCCGCATGTACCGGGTCGGCGACCGCGCCCGCTGGAACCACTCAGGGGTCCTGGAGTACGCCGGCCGGGTCGACGACCAGGTCAAGATCCGGGGCTACCGAATAGAGCCGGGCGAGATCGAGTCCGCTCTGACGGCACTGGACGGCATAGCCCGAGCCGCAGTCATCGCCCGAGAGGACCGGCCGGGCGACAAACGCCTGGTCGCCTACGTGGTGCCCCTGGAAACCCCCGGGCGAGCAGCGCCCCGTCAGGGGCGCGGGGCAGCGTCGATCAGCGGCTTCGCCGCGGGGCGCGACCAGCCCCCACTCACCCGCACCGACCAACCGACCCATTCAACGCCCCACACCCCCCTCGACCCCGACGACCTACGAACCAAGCTCGCCGCGACACTCCCCGCCCACCTCGTCCCCTCCACCATCATCGAGATCGCCGACATCCCACTGAACCCCAACGGCAAACTCGACCGCAGGCGGCTGCCCGCCCCGCCGGACGCGGCCGCCGGCACCGGCCGGGCACCCCGCACCCCGGTGGAGGCGCAGCTGTGCACCCTGTTCGCCGAGACGCTGAACGTGCCCGAGGTCTCCGCCGACGACGACTTCTTCGCACTGGGCGGCCACTCCCTGCTCGCCACCCGGCTGGCAGGCCGCATCGGCGAGGCCCTGGGAATCCGCTTCAGCCTGTCGGCACTTCTCGAAGCACCCACCCCGGCGGGACTGGCCCGCCACCTCACGGAGGACGGACCGCGATCCGCGTCGTGGGTGCCGGACTCGGAGGCCGAGCTGAGCCCCGCCCTGCGCTTCACGTCCGGTGCGTCCCCCGCCGGCCCGCCCGACGCACGGCGGGCCGCCCCGGACGCCGACGGCCCTCGGGAGGTCCTGCTGACCGGGGCCACGGGGTTCGTCGGGGCCTTCCTGCTGGCGGAGCTGCTGGACCGGACGTCGGCGCGCGTGCACTGCCTCGTCCGGGCGCGGACCGACGCCGAGGCCGGCGAGCGGCTGACCGGGACCCTGCGGCGCTACGGCATCGACCTCGGTCCCGCGTCGGACGAAGCGCGGCTGCACGTCGTCCGGGGCGATCTGGCGGCAGAGGACCTCGGCCTCGGCGCCTCGGACTGGGCGGACCTGCGCGAGCGCGTCGACACGATCGTGCACAGCGGCGCACACGTCCATCACCTCTCGCCGTACGACCGGCTGAAGCCGACCAACGTGGAGGGCACCCGAACCCTGCTGCGCCTGGCCGCCGAGGGCCGCCCGAAGGCGTTCCACCACCTCTCCACCCTCGGCGTGTTCGGCCCCGGCCAAGCCCCCCGGCTGGTCGGCGAGGACTCCCCGATCGACGGCGAGAAGCACCTGTACGGCGACGGCTACGCGGCGAGCAAGTGGGTCGCGGACCGGATGGTGGAGCGTGCCTTCGAGCGGGGGGCCACCGGCGCCATCCACCGGCTCGGCCGCATCTGGGCGCACACCTCGACCGGTGCGGTCAGCACGGACGACATGTTCTCCCGACTGCTCACCAGTTGCGCCGCGCTCGGCTGCCATCCGACCGGACCGGATCTGGAGGAAGCGCTGCTCCCCGTCGACGTGCTGGCCCGCGCCGTCGTGGGACTGATCCTGACCGGGACCGGAACCGCCCGGGTGCACCACCTCCACCACCCGCGCACGGTCGGAGCCGCCGCCTTCCTGAGCGGGTACGACCGGATGCGCGGGACGGTCTCCGAAGCGGTCCCGCTCACCGAGTGGCTGCACCGGCTGCGGCGCGCGAGCGAACAGGGCCGCGACCTGCCGATCCTGCCCTACCTGGCGTATCTCGAAGAGCACGCGAGGAGGGCGCCGGACCTCCGGCGACCCACCCTGGCGTTCGAGAACGACAGGACACTTCGGCGACTGCGGGACCTGGCGGTCGCCATCCCGGACGTCGACGAGGCCGCGATCTCCCGCTACTGGGACTTCGTCGAACGCTGACGCGAGCCGCGCGGACCGCCCTCGGCGGCCCGCCGTCCCGGCCCCCCTGCCCACACCCCGCACCCCACGCCCGGGAGGCACAACGCCTCCCGGGCTCCCGAAAGGAACACCGACCCGCCATGACCAACCCCTTCGAGAACCCCGACGGCACCTACCTGGTCCTGGTCAACGACGAGGGCCAGCACTCGCTGTGGCCCGACTTCACCGCCGTGCCCGCCGGCTGGACCACCGCCTTCGGCCCGGACAGCCGCACCGCCTGCCTGGAGTACGTCGAACGCGAGTGGACCGACCTGCGCCCCAAGAGCCTCGTCCGGGCCATGGGCGAGTGACGCGGACACAGCGGACGAAGGGAACACGCACGTGAGCAGCGTCGACATGACGCAGGCACCGTACGCCCCGGCGAGCGCCGACGGCACGGTGCGGTACGACGCCCGTACCCTGGCCCGGCTCGGCCATGTGACGGCGGAACTGCTGGACCAGTCCGGCGACCGGGTCGACGATCCGGCCTGGGTGGCTCTCGCCCGGCACGCCTGGGAGGACGTCCCCACCGAAATACGGCGCACCGTACGGGAGTTCCGCAGGCACTCGGGCCCCGACGGCGCCCTCGTCCTGCGGAGGCTCCCCATCGGTGCCGTACGCCTGCCGCCGACCCCGATGGTGAAGGGATCGGTGCAGCGGGTCCCGTCCCTGCCCGCGGCGACCCTGCTGCTGTTCGCCGCCGGCCTCGGCGACCCGGCCGCGTTCGCGGCGGAGAAGTCCGGCGCCCTGGTCCAGGACGTCGTCCCGGTGCCCGGTCAGGAGACGGTCCAGGGCAACGTCGGCTCGGTCGAACTCACCTTCCACACCGAGAACGCCTTCCACCCCCACCGCCCCGACTACGTCATGCTGCTGTGTCTGCGCCCCGACCACGAGGGCACGGCCGAACTGCGCACCAGCTGCGCCCGGCGCGTCCTGCCGCTGCTGACCCCCGGCACCCGCGAGGCGCTCGGCAGGCGCGAGTACCTCACCGAGGCGCCGCCGTCCTTCGGACCGGCCGGCGAGGGCACCGCACACGCCGTGCTCACCGGCGACCCGGACGACCCCGACTGGTGCTTCGACGAGGCGGCCACCAAGGCGGTGACCCCCGAGGGCCGGGCCGCCCTCGCCGAACTCGCCGAGGTGGCGCACCGCACGTACACCGGGGTGCTGCTGCGCCCCGGCGACCTCGCCGTCGTCGACAACCGGGTCACCCTGCACGGCCGTTCGGCGTTCACCCCGCGCTACGACGGCCACGACCGCTGGCTCCAGCGGACCTTCGCCTTCAGCGACCTGCGCCGTTCCCGCGACCACCGTCCCGGTGACGGAACGGTGCTGGTGAAGTGACCCCCCAAGTGACGTCGGCCCCCGACGCGTTACGAGAACCGTCGACATGAAAGGTACGTGCTGACATGACCGAGACCGACCGGACGCCCCTCGCGGTGTTCGAACGTCACGAGTCGAACGTACGCAGCTACTGCCGCGACTTCCCGGTGGTCTTCGAACGAGCCGCCGGACACCATCTGTGGGACACCTCAGGGCGCCGCTACGTAGACCTGCTGTGCGGGGCCGGCTCGCTCAACTACGGTCACAACCCGCCCGCGATCGTCGAGCGGGTGACGGACTACCTCACGGCCGGCGGCCCGGTGCAGTCGCTGGACCTGCACACCACGGCCAAGGCCGACTTCCTGGACCGGTTCACCCGCCTCGTCCTTCAGCCGCGCGGCCTCGGCGACCACGTCGTCCAGTTCCCCGGCCCGGCCGGAACGCTCGCCGTCGAGGCCGCGCTGAAGCTGGCCCGCAAGGTCACCGGGCGCACCGAGGTGATCGCCTTCACCGGCGGCTTCCACGGCGCGTCCCTCGGCGCCCTCGCCGCCACGACCTCCCCGCTGCTGCGCGGCGCGGCGGGCGTACCGCTGACCGACGTCACCATCCTCCCGTACGGCGACGCGGCCGAGCCCGATCCGTTCGCCGCCCTGGAAGACGCCCTCGGCCCGGGCGCGGCGACGCCCCCGCCCGCCGCGGTCCTGCTGGAGACGGTCCAGGGCGAGGGCGGACTGCACACCGCTCCCCGCGCATGGCTGGCCCGGATCCGTGAACTCGCCGACGCCACCGGCGCGTTGGTCGTCGTGGACGACATCCAGGCGGGCTGCGGACGTACCGGTACCTTCTTCAGCTTCGAGGACGCCCCCGAACTCCGCCCCGACCTGGTCTGTCTGTCGAAGTCCCTCAGCGGGATGGGGCTGCCGATGGCGGCGCTGCTGATCCGGCGTGAACTCGACCGGTGGGCCCCCGGCGAGCACAACGGTACGTTCCGTGGCAACAACCTCGCCTTCGTGGCGGGCTCCGCGGCACTGGACCACTGGGCCGACCCGCACTTCACCGACCACGTCGCCGAACTGACCGCCGCGATCCGCACCAGCCTCGCGAGCGTCGTCGACGCCCTTCCGGCGGGTGCCGTCGAGGTCGTCGGCAAGGGAGCGATGAGCGGGCTGCGGTTCCCCGCCTCCGAGACGGCCGAGCGGACCCGGGAGGCGTTGTTCCGGGCCGGCGTCGTCGCCGAGACCTCGGGGTCGGGGCACGTACTGAAGCTGCTGCCGCCCCTGACCATCTCCCTCACCGAGTGGAAGGAGGTGGCGGACGTCGTGGGCGACACCGTCCAGGCACTCGCCACGCCCTAGCTGTATTGATCACGAGCGCCGCCCCCGTCCTGACGACGGGGGCGGCGCCCGCTTGCGCCCGCGACCGCTACCAGGCGAAGGCCTCCGGAGACGGTCCCGGTCCGGGGAAGATCTCGTCCAGCCCGGCCAGCAGCTCCTCGCTCAGCTCCAACTCGACGGCGCGCAGGGCGGATTCGAGCTGCTCCGCCGTGCGCGGGCCGACGATCGGGCCGGTGACGCCGGGACGGGTGAGCAGCCAGGCCAGGGCGGCCTCGCCGGGCTCCACGCCGTGCTTGTCGAGCAGGTCCTCGTAGGCCTGGATCTTCGCGTGCACCTCAGGGCCCGACATGGCGCCCGCGGCTCGACCCTCGTCGCGCCGGCCGCCCTTGATCTCCTTCTTCAGGACGCCGCCGAGCGCACCGCCGTGCAGCGGCGACCACGGGATGATGCCGAGGCCGTACTCCTGCGCGGCCGGGATGACCTCCATCTCGGCGCGGCGCTCGTAGAGGTTGTAGAGGCACTGCTCGCTCACGAGGCCGATGGTGCCGCCGCGGCGGGCGGCGGTCTCGTTGGCCTGGGCGATCTTGTACCCGGGGAAGTTGGAGGACCCGACGTAGAGGATCTTGCCCTGCTGGATCAGCACGTCGACGGCCTGCCAGATCTCGTCGAACGGGGTGTCCCGGTCGATGTGGTGGAACTGGTAGACGTCGATGTGGTCGGTCCGCAGCCGCTTGAGCGACGCGTCCACGGCGCGCCGTATGTTGACCGCCGACAGCTTGTCGTGGTTGGGCCACGCCGCGTCGTCCGCGCCCATGTTGCCGTACACCTTGGTCGCGAGGACGACCTTGTCGCGACGGTCGCCGCCCTTCGCGAACCAGGTGCCGATGATCTCCTCGGTACGGCCCTTGTTCTCGCCCCAGCCGTAGACGTTCGCCGTGTCGACGAAGTTGATGCCCGCGTCCAGCGCCGTGTCCATGATCGCGTGGCTGTCGCCCTCGTCGGTGTGCGGACCGAAGTTCATGGTGCCGAGGACGAGCCGACTGACCTTCAGCCCCGTGCGGCCGAGCTGCGTGTATTTCATGAACCGCACGCTAGTCGCGTGGAGTGCGCTCTAGGCAAGCCACGACCCGCGTTCCACACAGCAGTGACACACCCGGGCCGACCTCGGGGCCGACATCGGAGCCCGGCCCCCCTGCGCGGCCGGGTGAGCCGTGAGCCGACTGCTATCGTCATAGTCAACGATGCACCTAGGTGCATCGTTGACTATGGGTGTCGGCCGCCACCGTGCCGACGGTGACGACGAGAGGCGGTCCGGCCGTGCCGACCGGTGCGTATCTGCGTTATGTCGCCCTGGGCGACAGTCAGACCGAGGGGCTCGGGGACGGTGACGACGAGCGCGGGCTGCGGGGCTGGGCGGACCGGCTCGCCGAGCGGCTCGACCGGCACCGTCCCGGCCTGCGCTACGCGAACCTCGCGGTGCGCGGCCGCAAGGCCGAGGAGGTGCGCGCCGGACAGCTCGCCCCGGCACTCGCGATGCGGCCCGATCTCGCCACCGTCGTCGCCGGGGTCAACGACGTGCTGCGCCCCCGCGTCGACCTCGACGAGGTGGCCGGCCATCTGGAGGCGATGTTCGCCGCCCTCACCGCCCAGGGCGCCACGGTCGCCACCCTCACCTTCCCCGACGTGGGGCGCATCACCCCGCTGGCCCGCCCGATCGGCCACCGGGTGCTCGCGCTCAACGAGCGGGTCCGCGAGGCCGCCGCCCGCCACGGCGTGGTGGTCGCGGAGACGGCCGGGCACCCCGTCGTGACCGACCCCCGGCTGTGGAGCCCCGACCGGCTGCACGCGGGCCCGTTGGGGCACGCGCGCATCGCGGCCGCCGTGGCCCAGGCGCTCGACGTGCCCGGCAGCGACGACACCTGGATGCTTCCCCTGCCCGTCGAGGAGGCCGGCGCCGCCGCCTGGCGGGCCGTCGGCGCCGAGGTGCGCTGGGTGGGCACGTTCCTCGGCCCCTGGATCGGCCGCCGCCTGCGCGGCCGCTCCTCCGGCGACGGCCGTCAGGCCAAGAGACCCACCCTCCTGCCGATGACCGCGCCGACGGGGTAGGCGAGCGCGTCTGCGGGCCGGGCGAGCGTGCCCGCGAGTCGGGTGAGCGCGTACGGCCCTGCTCCCCCCTGCTCCACGCGCGAGCGCGGCCTCGTCAGGCGCGTGAGTCCGGCCCGGCCGCCCGCTGGTCGAGTCTGCGCAGGGCCATGTCCCCCCACTCAAGGTTCTCCCGCTCCAGGGACATCCCGCGCAGCAGCGTCAGATACGGGCCGACGCGTTCGGCCTCGGCGAAGAAGGCCTCCTCGGAGCGCCCGTCGAGCAGACGCCGGCGCAGCTTCTCGTAGTGGGCGAGCTTGATGGTGGCCCACTCCATGCGCTGGGTGACGGCGGCCCGCACCGCCTCGCCGTCGCCGACGTCCACGCACTGCACCTTGACCATCAGCTCGTCCCGGATCACCGCCGGCTTTCCTGGCGGCTCGGCGGTGTAGGCGTGCACGGCCTCGCGCCCGGCCGGGGTCAGTGCGAACAGCCGCTTGTTGGGGCGGCGTTCCTGTTCGACGACACGGGCCGTGACCAGCCCTTCGGCCTCCATGCGGTCGAGCTCCCGGTAGAGCTGCTGGGGAGTCGACATCCAGAAGTTGGCGACCGTCGCGTCGAACGCCTTCGCGAGGTCGTATCCGGACGCCTCGCCCTCCAACAGCGCGGCCATCACCGCGTTCCGCAAAGCCATGAGCACACGCTAGCAGCGCTGTGATTAATCAACGGAGTGACTGACACTGGCTCCCATTCCTGTGGACAGGGCTGGTCGCCCCCTCTAGTCTCCTCCTCACTTACTCAATTCCTTGTCCATGACCTTCTGTGAGAGGTGGGTTCATGCACGCCTTCCGTGAGGCCGTGGAGAGCGGGGACATGGAGGCCGTCGCCGCCCTGCTGGCCGACGACGTCGTCTTCACCAGCCCGGTCGCGTTCAAGCCGTACCCGGGCAAGGCGATCACCGCCGCGATCCTGCGCGGTGTGTCCCGCGTCTTCGAGGATCTCCGGTACGTCCGGGAGATCGCCAACCCCGACGGGCGCGACCACGCCTTCGTGTTCACCGCGACCGTCGCCGGAAAGGAGCTCCAGGGCTGCGACTTCCTGCACTTCGACGAGGACGGGAAGATCGACGAGTTCACCGTGATGGTCCGTCCGCTCTCCGCCGCCCAGGCCCTGTCGGAGGCGATGGGCGCCCAGTTCGAGCAGATCGCCCGGGAGGTGGGCGAGGGTGTCAGTGGTCGTTCGTAGGATCTCGGCATGTCCGATGCCTTCACGGTCCTGTGGACCCAAGACACGTGCCGTGCCCTGCGCGCGGCGGGGCGCGAGGGTCAGTGCCCGCCCGTCGCGTTCAGCGGTGCCCATTCCTCCCTCCCCGCCTGGTCGGGCGCCCGTCCCGACGACGAGGTGTACGCGCTGCATGTGAACCGGCGCGAGGTGTTCCTGGTGAGCCGGATGCGCGTGGTCGACCGGGAGCGGGGCGGCTGCTGCGGCGCCGCTCCGGCGACCTGGCGGGAATCCGGGTTCTCCGGACACCACGACTGGGCGGCGCTCGGCGCGGGCGGCTGCGGTGCCGAGGCCGTGCACGTGGACGCCACACCGGTGCGCTTCGACGTGCCGATACCCGGCGACCTGCTGGGACGACTGACCTGGCGCAACCGCCGAGGACAGACCAGGGGCCTGAAGTACGTGGTGGACGGACAATTGGAGCGGTCGGTCAGCCTCCAGGGGTTCTACCGGCTCACGCCGGAGTCGGCCGACGACCTCGCGCAGGTTCTCGCCGGCGCCGGCGCCGCCCGCTGACCCCGTCCGGGCGTCACCCCGCTGTCGGGCCCCGCGAAACCTCCGCTCGTGCGAAGCCGCTGCTCCGCTCCACCTTCGCCACATGCAGGGAGTAGTTCCGGTACCACTGGGCCCGCCCGCGCTGCTGTGCCGCCTGGTGCTCCAGATCGGTACGCCACCGGGTCAGCGCGTCGGCGTCACGGAAGTAGCTGACCGTGATGCCGAGCCCGCCAGGGGTCTGCGCATGGTCCATCCCCAGATAGCCGGGGACGTCCTTCACCAACTCCTCCATACGCGCGTTCGTCTCGGCGTAGCCGTCCTGCTCCAGTGTGCGCACCGTGGTGAACACGGCCACGTAGTAAGGGGGTTCGAAGGCTTCGACGGGCACGACAGCCGCTTCGGGGTGATCGCTCATGGCGCTACCGTACGGCGGAACGCACTCCTCCGGCGCCTCCGTGGGCGCCCGTGCTCCACAGTTCCGTCCGGGCCGCCTCCCTGGCCGGCCTGACCGTGCGGAAGCCCCTGCGGTAGGCCGACGGGGAGGTGTGCATGATCTTGGTGAAGTGGTGCCGGTAGGTCACCGGGGACTCGAAGCCGACGGCCGCCGAGACCTCCTCCACGGAGGCCTGTGAGGTCTCCAGCAGCGGCAGGCTCGCCCGGACCCGCTGCGAGATCAGCCAGCGGATCGGTGAGATCCCCTGGCTCCTCGCGAAGTGCCGCAGATAGCTGCGCTCGGACATCCGTGCCTCCCGGGCCAGCGCGCCCACCGTGATCGGCGCGCCCAGGTTCTTCAGCGCCCAGGCCATGCTCCGCGAGAGCCCGTCGTCCTCCGGTGGGGCCGCCACCGACGCCTCGATGTACTGTGCCTGGTCCCCGTCCCGGTGGGGCTGGATCACCAGGCGGCGGGCCACCGTGTTGGCCAGCTCCGTCCCGAAGTCCTTGCGCACCAGGTGCAGGAAGAGATCCAGGCTGGCGGCGCTGCCCGCGCCGGTCAGGACGTCGCCCTCGTCCACGTACAGCGGATTCGGATCCACCTCCACCAGCGGGTGGCGGGTGCGCAGCAGACCGGCCCACCGCCAGTGCGTGGTGGCCCGTCGGCCGTCGAGCAGCCCGGCCGCCGCCAGCTTGTAGGCGCCCGTGCACGTGGACACGATGCGCGCACCGGCCCGGTGCGCCGCGCGCAGTTCCGCGACGAGCGCGGCGGAGGGCGGCACGTCCAGATCGGCGCTGCTGGGCACGATGACCGTGTGGGCAGTGCGCAGCTGCCGCAGGCCGTACCGCGTGGTCAGCACGGCACCACCGGCCAGCGGCACGGAGGCGGGCTGCTCCGCGCAGAGCCGCAGCTCGTAGCGTCCGGTCATCAGATCGCTCAGGTACGGACCGAAGACTGCCGTGGCCATGCCGACCTCGAAGGCGCAGGTCTCGTCCGTCACCAGTACGGCGACCCGGTGGGGAGGGTCCTTCCGCCGCTCCGCCATCGGCTCTGTCGTCCGTTCCGTCATCTGCCGCTCCTCCCACCGTGTGACTGTCGGAGCCCTTGGCGGAATCTTAGCGAAGAGTGTCACAGCCGCCACTGGTTCGAGGCGGATGCCCACGGAATCCTGGGTGAGGTCAGCGCGACACAGAGAGGTGGAGACGCGATGTACGCACTGGGTATCGCCTTCAAGCGCTTCTTCCACGACGTGGTCTACGGCATCGACGCGGCCCATGCGATCCGTCATGGCCTGCGGCCGGCGCCCCCTCCCGCGCACTGGAACCACTGACCGGCCGGCCGGGGCGCCCAAGTCACTCCCGGCCGGGCGCGAGGGTGTTGCCGATGGAGGCGAGCACGACCGCCACGATCCCGGCGATCTGCCAGGCGGAGACGGCCTGGCCGAGGATCAGCAGCCCGAGGAGCGCGGCGACGGCGGGCTCCAGGCTCATCAGGATCGAGAAGCCCTGCGCCGGCATCCGGCGCAGGGCGTCGTTCTGGAGCGAGTAGGACACGACCTCGCACAGCAGGGCGACACCGAGACAACCCAGCAGCACCCACGGGTCGAGCAGCCGGGTGCCGGACGTGGCCAGGGCCGCGGGAAGCGTCAGGAGGGCGGCCCACGCGGTCGCCACCGTCAGCCATCGCCCGTCGTCGGTCCGGCGGCCGAGGGCCGCGGAGACGAGGATGTAGCCGCCCCAGGTCACCGCCGCCCCGGCGGCGAGCAGCACTCCGGCGGTGCTCACCGGCCCCTTCGTGTCGGCGAGCGCGGTGAGACAGACCCCGACGGCGGCCAGCCCCGCCCACAGCAGACCGCGTGGCCGCAATGTGGAGAACAGGGCTATGGCCAGCGGACCGGTGAACTCGACGGTGACGGCCACACCCAACGGCAGCCGGTCGACGGCCGCGTAGAACGCCAGGTGGTGCAGGGCCAGCAGCGTCCCGATGAGCAGGACCAGCCCGAGCGTCGCACGGTCGCGCACCGTATGCGGGGACGCCCGCATGACGACCGCCAGCACCACGGCCGCGAACAGGAGCCGCAGGGCCACCACGCCCGCCACACCGGCGAGGGGGAAGAGCAGTTTGGCGAGGGCGGCGCCCAACTCCAGGGCGATGATGCCGCCGAGCACCATCAGGGTGGGCGGCACCCCCCGCCCCGGCGCGGCGTCCGGCACCGCCGCGGCACGCCTCTCCCGCGGTCCTCCCCTCATGCGGAGGACCGCGACGGTACGTTCCGCAGCCGTGCCCTCAGCGCGAGCATCCGCGCGCACCTCTCTCGTACGCCGGTGACATGGAACGGGCCCAGGAGGTCCGGGAGTTCCTCGTCGGTCTCCGGGTCGCCCTCCGCCGTGAAGCGGACGCTGCCGTCCGGCCCGACCTGGGCGCCGTCGCGTGCGGCCCAGCGCCGGTTGAGCGCCACGGCGTGCTCCCGGGACACGCCCGGAGGCAGGTCGAGGTGGATACGGCCCGAGGAGATCCGCACGGGGTAGCCGCCGGGCAGCCCCGAGGGCCCGGGGAGGTCGGCGCGCGTGTCGCGCCCGTCGAGGAGGTGCCCCAGGAGAAGGGCCGTGGCGTGGCCGCCCACCGCGTTGAGTTCGGATCGCGGGGTGTCGCGCTGGGCGCGCAGCGCCTCGGTGACCTCCGGCACGGGTGTTCCGTCGAGCCAGGCCAGTGCCTCCTCGCCGGGGTGGTCCGGTGTGTGCAGATGCACGTGATGAGCCAGCACGCGCAAGGAGCCCGGGGCTCGCTCCGCGCGCAGGGCGCTCCGCAGCGACGCGGCGATCGTCATGACGTTGCCGGTGCCGCAGAACACCGGCACGCCGAGCGCGTCCAGCACCGGATTGACCGCGTCGGGGAAGCAGGCGTTCACCAGCAGCGCCCCGGGGCTCACTTCGGCGATCGCCTCGCCCAGGGTGAGGGCGTGCACCGACTGCAGCGGCAGGGTCACGCCGAATCCGGCCCGGGCCACGAGATCGCTCCACGCCGAGGGTGCGCGGGTCCCTTCCCACGGCGACTGGTGCGAGGCGCAGTTGAGGACGACGGCGGGCCGGACGCGTGCCAGCACGGCACGGAACACCTCGGCGGAGTACTCCGGCGCCGGCAGCGCGCGGAACTCCACTGCGGTGCCGCTCAGCGCGGCGCGGGTGTTCGCGACGTAGCAGACCTCCGCCGCATTGCGCGGTGTGCCCGACAGCAGTGTCACGGTGCACCTCTCGGCGGCCGTGGCGAGGGACGAGCAGATCGCCCGGGTGAGCGATCCGACTCCGACGATCAGGATGTCGCGACTGGGCAAGGCAGTTCCTTCGGGGTCGGCCCGCACCCGGGCGGGCGCGGGCCCCGGATCCGCGCCGAGCGGGGTCCGGGGCCCGCACGGCGGTCCCTACCGTGCGGCGGGGTGCGGAGCGGAGGGGTGCGGTTCCTTCAGCCGGTCGCCGCGGAAGGTGCCTGTTCCCTCGGGAGCGGCGGCCGGGTCGGTGCCCTCGTGAATGATCTTGTTCGTGCCGTCGACGAACAGGACGCGAGGCTCGTGCGTCTTGGTCTCCTCCTCGGTGACGCTGGCGTACGCCATGATGATCACCAGGTCGCCGGGCAGCGCGAGCCGGGTGGTGGGGCCGTTGATCCCGATGACACCGCTGCCGCGGGGGCCCGGAAGGGCGTAGGTCGTCCAGCGCGCCCCGTTGTTGAGGACGACGACGTCCACCTTCTCGTGCGGCAGGATGTCCGCCTTCTCCATGAGGTCCGGGTCGAGGGTGATCGAGCCGATGTAGTGCAGGTCCGCCTGGGTCACGGTCGCCCGGTGGATCTTGGACTTCAGCAGTTCACGCTTCACGGGTCGTCAACTCCTTCTTCGGTTCTGGCCTGAGGGGTTCCTCGTCGAACTGGTCGTCGAACTGGTCGTCGAACTGGTCGTCGTCGGGCCGGTCTTCGTCGGGCCGCTCTTCGGCGGACCGCTCTCAGCGGGTGGCCTCGGAGACCAGCCGGACCATGTGCGGGGCGTCGGTCACCACCTGCACCTGATCCGGTCGTACGCCTTCGTGCGTGGGTCGGTGGTAGACGCCGGAGCCGTGGACCACGATGTCGTCGAAGTCGTCGGCCAGCTTCCGGTCCACGGCGTTGAAGACCCCGGTGAGCGCCATGACCAGCGACCACTCCCCGAGGATGCGCGGGTCGTCGGGCAGCTCACAGCCCGTGCCGCGCAGCCGGCGCCGGACCTCGCCGTAGCGGGCCAGGCACTCCTGGAGCGACACGATGACGCCCGAGCCGCCGTGCGCCTTCATCAGCCCGGTCATCTCGGGCGCGGTCGGGGGCTCCTTGGTGTAGAACGTGGGCTCCAGGTTCTCCCGCACGGCCCAGGTGGTCCGGGGGAAGTGGGGCGAGGCGTCCTGCTCCAGCAGCCCGGTGCGGCTGTTGTGCCGGTACTCGACGCGGGGCTCCTCGCCCGTCCGGGCGCGCAGGAAGTGCCGCACCATGTCGCTCGTCTCGGAGTGCTGCACCAGCAGGAAGCCGGGCTGACGCACCGGCAGGCCCAGGCCCGCCAGCAGGTCGAGGCCGCGCTGGTAGCCGAGGAGTCCGTAGGCGCTGGACACCGAGTGGGCGTGGAGTCGGCGGCCGGGGTCGCCACCGAACTCGTACTCGAAGAAGGCCCGGCAGCAGTCCGCGGCCTGGTAGTTGGCGATGTTCAGGGACTGCCAGACGCGCCACGGCCCGCGCCCGGGGGCGGACATGACGCGGGTGAACTCCGCGCCGATCCTCTTCACCGCGGCCGGCTCGTCGCCGTCGTACACCAGCAGCGGGTTCAGCCGCCGCAGCTCGTCGGAGTCGAGCAGCGGGTCCTGGCGGAACTTGTAGAGCGTCCCGCGCGGGGTCAGCGTCACGATGCGCAGTTCGTCGGGGCCCGCCAGCCCCAGCCGAAGCGCCCGCCCGACCGCGTCCCGCAGGGCGATCGCCTTGTTCCCCGACGACGGCGTGAAGAGCAGGACGGGTTCGCCGGTGCTTCGGATGTGGTGGACGGCCCGCGCCACCATCAGCAGCGAGGCGGGTGTCTTGCCGGTGCGGGTCGCCGGATTCCCCGTCAGGTCGAGGAGCGTCAGCCGTTTGCCGCCGTAGTCGTCGAGGCCGGTCCACGAGGCCCGCGCGACGTCGAAGAACTCCTCCCAGGTGTCGCTCAGCTCCGGGTAGTCGAACGCCGGGGCGAAGGTGTCGCCGGACACCGTCTCGCGCAGCCTGTCGGAGACAAGCCGGATCCCGCGGTAGTACCGCACGATCAGGCTGTCCGACGAGGTGGTCCGGATCTCCGAGTCGAACATCGCGTCCGACGTGAGGGCGGTCGTCATACCTTCACCTTTCGTGGACCGGTCATCCAGTCGCGGAAGCGCAGGAAGTTGGCCGCGGGATCCACCGTGATCCGCGGACTGCTCCCCGCGGGCGCGGGCTCCGTGGGGATGTACACCAGATGCGGACCCCCGGGGTCGCGAACCAGCTCCGGCAGTCGTCGGCGCAGATCCGCCGGGTCGTCGATCCGTGTGCACGCGCGGTAGCCCATGGTCATGGCCATCAGGGGGATGTCGAAGTCGGCGCTGGAGGAGTCCTGGCCGCCGGTCGACTCGTAGCCGCCGTTGTCGAGGACCAGGTGGAGCAGGTTCTCCGGCCGGTACTGCCGCACGACCAGCAGTGCGCCGGGGTTCATCAGGAAGGCGCCGTCCCCGTCGACCACCACGGTCGTCCGGTCGGTGCGCCGGGCGACTCCCACACCGATCACCGAGGCCATCCCCATGGAACCCGTCATGTACAGGTGATTGGGCGCGTCCCCCACGGCGAAGGCCTCGCGGCAGGTGTAACCCGTCGTGAACACGAGGGGACTGTGGTGACCGTGGGCGACGACCGTCTCCAGGACGTCCGATCGCCGGGTCACCGGGCCGCGCTCCAGCCGAAGGACTCCGGCGGCACCAGCAGGGCCACGGGCCCCGTCCGGTCGGCCAGCACGGTCTCGAACCACGCCACCGCGCCGCGGTCGCCGTCGGTGCCGAGCATGCGCCAGGGCACCCCCAGACGGTCGAGCACGGGCACGGTGACCTCGCCCATGCCGCGGTTCTCCCGGGTGCCGTCGACGCCGGTGCCGCGCATGCTGACGACCAGTCCGAGGGGCACGTCGAAGGGCTCGACCAGGGACGCCATGACGTTGACCGACTGTCCGAACCCCGAGTTCTGCATGAGCACGGCGCCACGCCCGCCGGTCAGGGCGGTGCCCACGGCCAGCGCCACGGCGTTGTCCTCCCGGTGGACGTACCGGAACTCCGGATGGCCCCGCTCCAGTCGGCCGAGCAGCGGAGCCAGCACACCGCACGGGGTCGCCGCGCACAGGTCGGGACACCACGTGGTCAGCACGGACGCGAGATCCGCGACGGTACGGCCGGGGGAGTCCAGCCGGTCCGGTTCCAGGGGTGTGCTCGTGTTCACTGTCATGTGCCTTCTTTCTCTCGGATCGAGGCACCGCGCGCCTGCCTCGCACCGGGACCCCGGGGCGGGGGCGGTCGTGCGAGTGGTGGGAACGCGGCGGTGAGACGGAGAGGGAAGTCCGTGGCGACGTGCCGCACGGGCGATGTCCTCCACGGCACACCAGACTTCCCGTGCCCCGGTGCCCGGGACGAGGTGCGAGGGACACACCCCTGCGGCCCGGTCGTGGTGGTCCCGTCACCACCCCGACCCGACGCGGGACGCGGCGGGTGCCCGTACCGGACGACCGGACGGTGACCGGACCACCGCCCCGTGGCCGCGCGGCACGGCCGTCGTCCCGGTGAGAGACTGTGCGCGACGCGCCGGCACCGGACTTCTCCGGTCGCCCATGCCCGATGCGGGCGGGAAGGAAAGGACCGTTGCACGACTGGGAACTGCCCGAGGTCTTCGCGAGCGGATCGGGGACGGTCCGGTGGAACCGCCTGGGGCCGCGCGACGGTGAGCCCGTCGTGCTGCTGCACGGCACCCCGTTCTCCTCGTACGTGTGGCGGGAGATCGCCTCCGCGCTCGCCGACCGGGGTCACCGGGTGTACGTCTGGGACATGCCCGGCTACGGCGTCTCCGAGAAGACGCGGGGCCAGGACGTGTCCCTCGCGGCACAGGGCGAGGTCTTCGCCGAACTGATGGCGCACTGGCGGCTGTCGGAGCCGTCCGTGGTCGCCCACGACTTCGGTGGCTGTGTCTCCCTGCGGGCCCATCTGCTGCACGGCGTCCCCTACCGGCGCCTTGCCCTCGTCGACCCGGTGGCCCTCGCGCCGTGGGGTTCGCCGTTCTTCCGGCTGGTCGGCGAGTACGCGCACGTCTTCGAGCAGCTGCCGCCCGCGCTGCACGGGGCGCTCGTCCGTGAGTACATCGCCTCCGCGAGCCACGCGGGGCTGCGCCCCGAGGCGGCCGAGGCCCTCGCCGGACCCTGGACGGACGGGACGGGGCAGGCGGCGTTCTACCGGCAGATCGCCCAGGCCGACCAGCGCCACACCGACGAGATCCAGGGCCTGTACCGGGACATCGCCATCCCCGTCACCGTGTGCTGGGGCGAGGAGGACTCCTGGATCCCCGTCGCCAAGGCCCACGAACTGGCGTCACTGATCCCCGGCGCGCGGCTGCGGATCGTCCCCGGCGCGGGCCATCTGGTGCCGCTGGACGCGACCGTGCCGCTGCTCGACGCGCTCGTCGCCTTCCTCGCCGAGGACGACCCGGGCGAGCAGACCCCGGGCGAGCAGACCCCGGGTGGTGGCCCGGCCACCGCCTCGCCGTCCGATAGGCGCGGTTGACGGGCCCTTGACCGGTGCCGGGTGGTGGCCCGGTCACCACGGGCGGCCGGCAGTGGTGTGTTCCTCCCACCTCGTCCTCGGCGCCGGGGACGAGAAGTCTGGTGTGCCATGGAAGACATCGCCACCCAGCTGTGCGCAGTCCTGTTCACCGAGTTCCGCCGCTACGACCAGCGCATCCGGGCACGGCAGTACGTCGACGGGCTGCTGAGCGCCGACGGACGCAAGTCCGTCGCCAACATCGCGTCGGCCGTCGGAGCGCCCCGCGACACCCAGCGGCTGCACCACTTCGTCAGCAGCTCGCGGTGGGAGTGGACCGCGCTGAGCCGGGCCCTCACCGGTTTCCTGGAGACGACGGGACCCGCGTCCGCCTGGGTGCTGAAACCGGTGTCGATCCGCAAGACCGGCGAACACAGTGTGGGGGTGGGCCGGCACTTCTCGCCCGACACCCGTCAGCTCGTGCACGGCCAGCAGGCGTACGGGATGTGGTTCGCCTCCCCACGGGTGACGGCGCCGGTCGGCTGGCGCCTGCGGTTGACCGGCCGGTGGCGCGACGACGCGGCGCCGGAGGCCGGTCCGCTCGGCGGTGCCGCCGGACTCCTGGACGACGTGCGCCGCTGGGGCGATCCGCTGCGGCCCGCGCTGCTCGACATGCGCGGCGACCCCGAGGAGGAGCGTCTCGTGGCACGGCAGTTGGGGGAGGGACATCCGCTCGTGCTGCGGATCGGCGAAGGGGTGAGGGTCGCGGCGGACGGTCCGGCGCCGGGAGGGTGCGGCCGGCGCGTCGCCCCCGCGCACCGGGTCCTCGACAGGGCGCTGCGGCTGCGGCCCGTCCGGCCGGTCACGGGGGCCGGTCGGCCGGCGACGTGGTTCGTGACCGCCCGGGTGCGCCTGGCCGGGCAGGGGCCGGACAGCGGCCCGCTCACCGCCCTCGGTGTCTGGCACGATCCGCGCCGGCCGCCCTCGCAGACGTGGCTGACCAATGTGCGCGGCCTCTCCGGGCCGGCGTTCCTGAACCTCACCCGGCTCACCCGAAGCGTCGAGCAGGGCTGGCGCACCCGAGGCGAGGCGGTGGGGCTGCGGGACTTCGAGGGCCGGTCGCTGGAGGGCTGGCACCGCCACATGGCCCTGGCGTCCTGCGCGTACGCGATCTCCGCGCTGAGGTCGGTGGACGCCGCCGGTCAGTCGGTGTACGGGGAGGGAGCGGAGGTGTGCGGGCTGTCGGCCTGAGCGGAGGGCTCCGCCGTCCGTCCGGTCCGCCGCTGGTGACGCAGCACGTGGTTCGTCCGGTGGAGCCGCAGGGCCAGCTGCACGTCGAGCGCCTTGGCCGGCTTCGACCAGTCCGCGCCGAGGAGTTCGGCCACCCGCTCCAGGCGCCGGGAGACCGTGTTGGGGTGCACGTGCAGCAGTTCCGCCGCGTTGGTCGGGCTGCCGCCCGCGGCGAAGAACGCGTCCAGCGTTCTCGTCAGATCCGTCAGCCGCTGTGCGTCGTAGTCGAGCACGGGCCCGATCGTCGCGTCGACGAAGGCGGCCACGTCGCGGTCGTCCGAGAGCAGCACACCGAGAAAGCCCAGGTCCGCCGCCGACGCGCTGGCCCCCACGTTGCCGAGCGCGACGAGCGCCTCCATGCAGCGCATGGCCTCCTGATGGGCCTTGCGCACCCGGCCCAGGCCCCGGACCGGTCCGCCCGCGCCCACGGTGGCCGGCTGCCCCAGCAGACCGTCCAGCTGCTCGGATACCGAGCGGGCGAACGCCCCCGCGCCCCAGTCGGGGTCGGGTGCGGCCGACATCGGCAGCAGCAGGGAGACACATCCGCTCTGGATGCTGCGGAGCCCGCCCACGCGATGCGCGTACGAGGCCGCCCAGCTGGCGGCGCGGCCCGCGGTGCCGCCCTCCGGGCGCACCACCACCACGACGAACGACTGTTCGTGCGCGATGCCCAGCCGGCTCGCCCGCAGTTCGAGCTGCTTGAGCGGCCGGCGCTCCAGGGCCAGGAGGTCGTCGAACAGCTCGTCGCGGAAGGGGCTCGCCGCTGTCGCCTCGCTGCGCTGCACCTGGAGCAGCACGGCGACGGCCTGTGCCGCCAGGCGCATACGGCGTATCCCGGCGTCGTTCAGCGGCCGCCGCGGGTGCAGCAGCAGGACCGCGAGTTCCTCGCCGCCCGCCATGACCGGCGCGGCCCACACACCCGCTCCGCCGCCGTTCGCGCGCCGGGCTCCGAGGGCGGCGGCGGCCTGGACGGCGGCCCGTACCTCGTCCTCGTCGATCTCGGGCATCGTGCCGACGGCCGCGAGAGAGCGGTGTTCCATGTCCCGGACGAGTACGGAGCCGCCCAGGACCTCGGCCACCTCGGTGGCCAAGGTCTGCAGACCGCCGCCCGCGAGCGCGAGGTCGACCAGTCTGCTGTGCGTCTCTCCGAGGCGGCGGACGTCGGTGAGGCCGGCGACGTCCGCGTGACTGCGCTCCAGGGCGCGGGTCTTGTCTATGGCCACGGCCGCCAGGCCGCCGAGCGAACTCATCAGGGCGACGTCGTTGACGCTGAAGTGGCGTACGTTGCGGTCGGCCGCGTACAGCACGCCGAAGGTGTTGCCGCCGACCGACAGGGGAGCGGCGATGATCGCCCGGATCCCCTCCGCGCGCACCACCTCGTCGAGGACGCCGGTGTGCCGGAAGCTGTCGTCGGAGAGGTAGTCGGGGGTCCAGATGGGGACGCCCTTCTCGGTGGCCGCCCGGCCGAGACCCGACTCGTCGGGCACCCGGTAGCCGACGGTGAGGGCGGAGGCGTGTCCGTCCGCGCTCTGCACGAAACTCCCGTTCCCGTCGTCGTCATGGAAGCTTATGTATGACATATCCATGCCAAGCAGACTGCGGGTGCGCCGGGTGATGGTCTCCATGAGGGTGTCCAGCTCGTAGGGCAGCGTCAGATCCCGTGCCGTGTCGACCAGCGCGGACAGCTCCGCCTCCCGCTGCTGACGGCGGGCGAACAGCGAGTGCACCTGGAGCGCCAGGCTCTCGGCCCGCTCCAGCCGCAGGACGGCCTCACGGTCCGGCCTCGGGTCGCGGCGGCCGAAATCCCGCACGAGGTCCCGAACCCGGGCGGGAGGGGCCTCCGCCGCGAGGAGTTCGAGGACACAGAGCATGTGCGCGGCCTCGTCCGGTCGTCCGTCTTCGGATGTCGGTAACTCGTCTGCGCTCACGCACTCCCCCAACCGCACCGGATCCGCCTGTTCTGCCCACGGCGGTGTGCCTGCCGTACCGGCTGAGGCCGCCCCCGCGCACTCGCACGCCTGCCCCGCATGTGGCGCGCCCAACCCTGTGGCCGTGCCACCACCGAGGCGGCCGGGGCTGTCGCTCGATCACCTTCCGGGGCGCGGGCCCCATCGAGAAGGGTGTGGGGGAGACCGGCTCGCCGGAACACCCCACACCTCGCCTGGAGGCCTCGATGTCGGACGTCCGCAGTCACCTCAAGTCCCTCGAACGCAGCCGCCGCTCGCTGACCCGGCCGGACCGGCCCCGGGAGTTCACCCTCCTCGGCCGACGCTGGGACCTGCTCGGCGAGGTCTTCGCCCCCCTCTACTCGCCCTCGACCCGCATCGGCGCCGAGTTCCTCGGGCTGACCGGCACCGCCGCGCACCGGCCGCCCGCCTCCCTGCTGGAGATCGGCTGCGGCGCCGGCGTCATCGCCGTCCAGGCGGCACTCGCCGGCTGGGGCCGCGTCGTCGCGACGGACATCAACGAGCGGGCCGTGGAGAACACCCGCCTCAACGCGGAACGGCACCAGGTCACCGACCGGGTCACCGCGCTGCACAGCGACCTGTTCTCGGCCCTCGGAGGCCTCGGCCATCGCCCCCGCGTAGAACGAGGCGATCTGGTTCTGGTCCGTGTCGGTCGTGCACATGAAGCGCGCGGTCTGGCGCGTGTCCGACACATGGACGTGACCGGTGTCGACGCCGTGCTCCCTGAGCCGGATCCCGTACTCGTCGAAGTCGGCCCCCACCGCGCCGACGAGAAGAGGCGTCAGTCCGAGCACACCCAGACCGAACGCGATGTTGGCGGCGGCTCCGCCCCGGCGCACGTCGAGATCGTCGACGAGGAAGGAGAGCGACACCCGGTCGAGCCGGCCTTCGATCAACTGGTCGGCGAACCTCCCGGGAAAGGTGGCCAGATGGTCGGTGGCGATGGAACCTGTGACGGCGATGCGCATCGTGTCGCTCTCCAGCCGTACTCGGGGGCGGGTGGTCGATGGGCGACCCGGGCGGGCTCGACGTTCCGGTGGATCTCCAGGGCCGCGGTGGACTTGTTGAGGGTGATGTAGTGCAGGCCCGGCGCACCCTCGTCCAGCAGTCGTGAGGCCATCGCGGTGGCGTACGTGACCCCGATGCGGTGGCCCTCGGCGGGGTCGCCGCGGGCGGCCTCCAGACGGTGGGCGAGGTCCTCGGGGAAGGCGGCATCGCTGAGCGCGGCGAAGCGGCGGATCTGCCGGACGTCGGTGGCGGGCATGATCTCCGGGACGACCGGTATGTGGCAGCCCGCCGCCGTGAGGCGGTCCCGCAGACGCAGGTAGTCGTCGACGTGGAAGAACATCTGCGTGATCGCGTAGTCGGCGCCGGCCCGGCACTTGGCGACGAAGTGCCGGATGTCGCTCTCCCAGTCGGGGGAGCGGGGATGACGCTCGGGGAAGGCGGCCACGCCGACCGAGAAGTCCCCCAGGGAGCGCACCAGTTCGACGAGTTGACAGGCGTGACGCAGGCCCTGGGGGTGGGGCACCCAGGGACCGCGCGGATCTCCGGGCGGGTCACCACGCAGGACCAGGACGTCCCGCACGCCGGCGTCCGCGTACTGGCCGACGATGCGCCGCAGTTCGGCGACCGAGTGCCCGACGGCCGTCAGATGCGCGACCGGCCGCAGCGTGGTCTCGGCGGCGATCCGCCCGGTGACCTCGACGGTCCGTCGGCGGGACGAGCCGCCGGCGCCGTAGGTGACGGAGACGAACGCCGGCGACAGCGCCTCGACGCGGCGGATCGCCTCCCACAGGGTGCGGGCGCCCGCGTCGGTCTTCGGGGGGAAGAACTCGAAGGAGAAGCTGGGTCGTTCGCGGTCGGCCGGGGCACCCGGGAGACGCGGGCCCGCTGTCCCGCTCCTCTCCAGGGTGCCCACCGCGGGCCACGTCGCGCCGGTCACCGCGCGGGGAGGGCGTGGCGCCGGAGTTCGGCGGCGCGGTCGGTGCGTTCCCAGGTGAAGTCCGGGTGCGTACGGCCGAAGTGCCCGTACGTCGCCGTCCGGGAGTAGATCGGGCGCAGCAGGTCGAGGTCGCGGACGAGGGCGGCCGGGCGGAGGTCGAAGACCTCGGTGATGGCGTGTTCTATGAGTCCGGTGTCGACGGTGTGGGTGCCGAAGGTCTCCACGAACAGACCGACCGGCCGGGCCTTGCCGATGGCGTAGGCGACCTGGACCTCGCAACGTCGCGCCAGACCGGCCGCGACGACGTTCTTCGCCACCCAGCGCATCGCGTACGCCGCCGAACGGTCCACCTTGGAGGGGTCCTTGCCGGAGAAGGCGCCGCCGCCGTGGCGGGCCATGCCCCCGTACGTGTCGATGATGATCTTCCGCCCGGTCAGCCCCGCGTCCCCCATGGGGCCGCCGATCTCGAAACGGCCGGTCGGGTTCACCAGCAGCCGGTAGCCCTCGGTGTCCAGCTTGACGCCGTCGTCGGCGAGGCCGGCGAGGACGTGTTCCACGACGTGCTCCCGCAGGTCGGGGGCGAGCAGGGTGTCCAGGTCGATGTCGCGCGCGTGCTGCGAGGAGACGACGACGGTGTCCAGGCGGACCGGCCGGTCCCCGTCGTACTCGACGGTGACCTGAGTCTTGCCGTCCGGACGGAGGAAGGGCATCGTCCCGTCCTTCCTGACGTCGGCCAGCCGCCGCGACAGCCGGTGCGCGAGATGGATCGGCAGCGGCATCGACTCGGGTGTCTCGTCGGTCGCGTAGCCGAACATCAGGCCCTGGTCGCCCGCGCCCTGCGCGTCGAGCAGGCCGTCGTCGTCCGCGCCTCCGGCGCCGCCTCCGACGCGTTTCTCGTACGCCGTGTCCACACCCCGGGCGATGTCCGGCGACTGCGAACCGATCGACACCGACACCCCGCACGAGGCCCCGTCGAAGCCCTTCGCCGACGAGTCGTAGCCGATCTGGAGGATCTTCTCGCGCACGATCGCGGCGATCGGGGCGTACGCCCGGGTGGTCACCTCGCCCGCCACATGGACGTGACCCGTGGTGATCAGTGTCTCCACGGCGACGCGCGACAGGGGGTCCTCGCGCAGCAGCGCGTCCAGGACGGCGTCGCTGATCTGGTCGGCGATCTTGTCGGGGTGGCCTTCGGTGACCGACTCCGACGTGAACAGACGGCGGGACATGGGCTCTCCTTCGGCAGCTGGTGCGGGAGTCGCGCAGGGGGTCGGGCGGAGCTTCAGACGGGCTGGTTCTCCTCGCTCGGGTCGCGGGGCGGCATGTCGTACGGCGCACTCGACCTCGACAGCGACAGGCCGCTGGTCTCCGGCGCCCAGGCCACCGACACCAGCGCACCCACCAGGGAGAGGGCACAGCCGCAGAGCACCACGGCGCTCACTCCCCACTCCTCCAGCCCGAGGGGGACGAGGAAGGTGCCGACCGCGCCGCCGACGCGGCTGGTGGCGGCGGCGAAACCGATGCCGGTGGCCCGGATCTCGGTGGGGAAGACCTCGCTGGGGTAGACCGCCTGGAGCGTGCTGGACGCCGCGTGGAACAGCGCGAAGACGGCGAAGCATCCGGCGATCGCCCACTGCGGGCCGTGCGGCCACAGGCCCAGCGCCAGCAGGGCCGCGGCGGTCACGAGGAACGGGTGGACGAGCAGGGGCCGGCGGCCGACGCGGTCCATCAGCAGGACGCCGCTCACACAGCCGAGCAGCAGGAAGAGGTTGAGCGCCACCTCGCCGGTGCCGTCGTCCCCCGCGCCGAGAGAGGCCAGCACCTGTGGGGCGAAGGTGGAGATGGCGAAGAACGGGGTGATCTGGCAGAGCCAGAAGAGGCTGGTGAACGCGGTCATCCGCCGGTAGGGGCGGGCGAACAGCGCCGCGAGGCCGGTGTGCGCGGCCGATGTCCGGGCGGCCCCGGCCGGGGCCGCCTGCGTCTGATCGGCCGGCGTCCGGTGCGCCCCTGCCCCGTCGTGGTCCGTCCTGTGCAGGTCCGTTCCATGGTGGTCCGTCCCAGGGTGGCCCGTGCCGTCGTGGCGTGTGTCGTCGTGCGGCGTACCGAGCCATCGCCGGCTGATCGCGTCGGCCTCGGCGTACCGGCCCTTGCTCGCCAGCCAGTGCGGTGACTCGGGGGTCCCCAGCCGTGCGACCAGCACGACGAGCGAGGGTACGGCGCTGCTGGCGAGGATCCAGCGCCAGACGGTCGGATCGGTGCTCCAGGACGCGAGGGTCATGCCGACGGCCGCCGCGAGCGTGTAGCCGACGTACCAGAACGCGATGAGCGAGGCCAGCAGCCGCCCCCGCCGCTCGGGCGGGGCGAACTCCGCGACGAGCGCCCCGGCGATGGCGTAGTCGGCGCCCACGGCGACACCCATGAGCAGCCGGACGGCGAAAAGCTGGAGTGCGTTGTCGACGGCGAGTTGGAGCACCGAGCCCACGAGGAAGACCAGCAGGTCGAAGAGGTACATCTTCTGGCGTCCGAACCTGTCGGTGAGCCGGCCGAAGACGATCCCCCCGAAGAAGATGCCGACCAGGGTGGCGGCGCCGATGAGCCCGGTCTGCAGCGAGGTGAGCGCGAGGTCGGCACGGGCGAGCGGCAGGGCGGTGCCCACGACGCCGAGGATCCACCCGTCGCACACCTCGCCGCCTCCGGCGCAGACCGCGACACGGGTCTGGAAGCGGTGGACGCGGCGTTCCTCGGGGGTGGTCCGGGCGGTCGGGGCGGTGGAGGCACGGGGACGGGCGGCCGGCATCGCTGACTCTTCTCTCGTGGGTGCGTCGGCTCTCTCGTGGGTGGACCGGCTCCTTCGCGGACGCGTCGGCGGCTGTGGTGCCAGTGGCCGGTGTCAGCGGCTGGCGACGAGATCCAGGGAGAGCCGCAGGTTCTGCGGGGGCCGCACGTCCAGCTCCGCGTTCTCGGTGAGCACGGCGGTCTGCAGCTCGCGCAGCTTGTGCGACGGCCCGATGCCCAACTCGTCGGCGAGATGGCGGCTCAGCAGGTGGAAGACCTCAAGGGCGTGCGCGGTGCGCCCGCACCGGTAGAGGGCGATCATGTACTGGGCGTGCAGGTTCTCGTGCAGCGGATACCGGGAGACGAGCAGCCCCAGCTCGGACAGCAACTGGTGGTGCAGACCGAGCCGCAACTCGGCGTCCAGGCACTGTTCGAGGACCGTCATCCTGATGCCTTCGAGGCGGGCGACCTGTGCCTGGAGGTGCGGGCCGGCCTGGACGTCGACGAGGGTGCGGCCGCGCCACAGCCCGAGCGCCGAGCGCAGGCAGGTCGCGAGGAGCACGTCGTCGTCGAAGGCCTGGGCGCGGCGGGCCTGCGCCAGATGACCCTCCAGCGCGTGCAGGTCCAGGCAGCCCTGCGGCACGCGCAGCACATAGCCCTGGTAGCACGTGGCGAGGACGCGCTTGGCGGCCTGCGCGGACCCCACCGACGGCCACGCCGCGAGGGCCCGGCGCAGTTGGAAGACCCGGGTGTGCACGCTCTGCACCGCGCTGCGCGGCGAGTCGTCCCCCCACAGCTCCTGGACGCAGGTGTCGAGCGAGACCTGGTCCCCCGCGTGCAGGAGCAGCAGCGCGAGCAGCTGGCGCGTCTTGGGTGCGGACGGCAACCGGTCCCCGGTCTCGTACGGACCCTCGCCCGACGCGACGCGGGCCGGGGTGCGCACCGTCGAATCCGTCACGGAAAGTGGGCCGAGAACTCCGAACTCCATAGGAATTCCTCTCGTGTCGAAGTCTCCGGTGCTCCCGAACGTAACTCGGACACCACAGCGGCTCCACTTTCCGGATCGAATCACCCAGGACTCTGTCAACCGCGCCCGTTTTCACCCTCTTTGGTCGGCCTGATCTCCGTGATATCCGACGAGGAGTGAATCGTGAGGCGGCCGTGGTGCCCTGGGATTCGTCCGCATCTCGACGAAAGGCCCTGGCCGTGGAAAAGAGTCTGGTCGTCTTCGACTGCGACGGCGTGCTGGTGGACAGCGAGAAGCTCGGCGCACAGGCCGTGCTGGAGATGGCGGCGGAGGAGGGCATCGTGCTCACACCGGCCGCCGCGCTCGCCTTCATCCGGGGCCGCAAGGTCGCCACCTGGGTCTCCGAGCTCGAAGCGCGGCTCGGCAGGCCGCTGGCGCCCGATTTCGTACCCGAGTTCCGCCGGCGGTCGGCCGCCCTGTTCACCGCCGCCCTGCGGCCGGTTCCCCATGTGCCGCGGATGCTCGACGAGCTGACCCTGCCGTTCTGCACGGCCTCCAGCGCACCCCGCGACAAGATCGAGCACACGCTCGGACTGACCGGCCTGCTGCCACGGTTCAGGGGCCGCATCTACAGCGCGTACGAGGTCGGCGCGTGGAAGCCGGACCCCGGCCTGTTCCTGCACGCCGCGCGTGATCTGGGCGTCCCTGCCGACCGGTGCGTCGTCGTCGAGGACAGTCTCGTCGGTGTGCGGGCCGCGGTCGCCGCCGGCATGGCCGTGTATGGCTACGCGCCGCCCGAGAACGGCACGGCCGCCGCTCTCGCCGCGGCCGGCGCGGTCACCTTCGAGTCGATGGCCGCGCTTCCCGCTCTGCTCACGACGGGGCCTGCGGGGCGGCCCGTGAGCGGTTCGATATCGGCTCGCTAGAACGGCCTGCTTCCGTATGTGTGCCGTCTTTCCCCGGATTCGGGGATCAGACCGGAAGGTACTCCTCACATGCCCATCGTTCTCGAAGAACTGCAGCGCGTCAGCCCGGCCGCCGAAATCTGGTGGGACTCCTCACCCCTCGATTTCCCCCGGTGGCGCAGGCATTTCCTCAACGACGCGCCGGACCAGGAATCGCACCGCCGCTGGAGCCGGCAACTCGACCGTTTTCTCTGTCCGGAGGAACCCGACGCCTCGCTGGTCCGCGGCATAACGACCAACCCGTCACTGGTGGCGAAGAGCATTCTCGCCTCGCCCGAGACATGGCGGGCGGAGATCCGGGAAACCATCCGGAGCCAGCGCCTCCCCGACGTGGAGAGCACCTTCCGTCTCGTGTACGAGGAGGCGCTGCGCCGAGCGGCGGCGCGGATGCTGCCGATGTGGGAGGAGAGCGGGGGCCGGTTCGGCTGGGTCTCCGGTCAGCTCGATCCCCGGCTGATGTTCAACGCCGACCTGATGCTCGAACAGGCCCTGCGGATCGCCCGGATAGCCCCGAACCTGATGGTGAAGGTGCCCGGATCCGCGGCCGGGTACGAGGTGATCCGGCAGCTCGTGGCCCGCGGCACATCCGTCAACAACACACTCTCGTACACCGTTCCGCAGTTCCTCGCCTGCGCCGAGGCCGTCGAGTCCGGGCTCGCCGAGGCGCGCCGCCGGGGCGTCGCGACCGATCGGTGGCGTGCCGTCTTCACGCACATGACCGGGCGGTTCGGCGCCAACACCGATCTGCGCTGCGAGGCCGCCATCCGCGGCATGGACCTCACCCCGAGCGAGATCCGCTGGGCCGAGGTCGCCATCCTCAAGCGCGTCCACCGCCGTATCGCCGAGCACGGCCACCCGGTGAAGCTGCTGCTGTCCAGCCTGGAGGTCGAGGATCCGGCAGCGGGTTCCGGGGCGCTGAGCATGCATCTGGAGGAGAGCGCGGGCGGAGCGATCGCCTACACCTGCAAGCCCCGGTTCGTGGCCGATGTGATGCGCCGCGACCACGAGCTGCCGGCCTTCGCCGCCGACGCCATCGAGCGCGAGGTCCCGGCCCGGGTGTTGGAGAAGCTGATGTGGCTCCCCTCCTTCCACCGGGCCTACGACCCGCAGGGCATGGGCGTGGACGAGTTCGCGCACTACGGCTCCTTCATCGAGACCTATGCCGAAGTCCTCGGCAACACAAGGAAGTTGCTCGACTTCATCGCCCACCAGCTGCAGACGATGTCCGACTCCGCGCGGCCGCTGCTGCTGTCCGCAAGCACCCGCTGACCACGGCCCCGAGGAGAGTGAGGCCCCCCATGCACCCGTCCGTCGCGCTGTGGAGTCATCCCAGGTCGATGTCGACGGCGCTCGAACGGTCCTTCATCGAGCGTGGCGACTTCAAGGTCTTCCACGAGGAGTTCGCCTACGTCTTCTTCATGCACGAGGAACGCGCCGCGATCCCCCACAAGAACCCCCAGCCGGGCCACCCGCTCACCTACCCCGACATCAAGCGGGCGATGGAGGAGGCACGGCGACACCAGCCCGTGTTCCACAAGGACTTCCCCTACCACTGCCTGGACCATCTGCTGGCCGACCCCGCGTACCTGCGGGGCCAGGTGAACACCTTCCTGATCCGGGACCCGGAGGAAGCGGTCCTCTCGCACGCCAACGTCCACCCCGACGTCACCCGTGACGTACTCGGCTACGAGGAACTCGCCCGGCTCTTCGACCACGTGAGCGAACTGACGGGCACCCCGCCGCTCGTCCTCAACGCCTCGGACCTGGCCGCCCGGCCGGCGGAGACCATCGCCGCCTACTGCGAGGCGATCGGTGTGCCCTTCCTGCCCGAGGCCCTCAACTGGTCGGCGGGGGAGCGGCCGGAGTGGACCACCTGGAGCGGATGGCACACCGACGTCTCGGCGAGCAGCGGAATCCGGGCCCCGCGGCGCGACTACCGGTTCGGCTACGCCGACATGCCGCACCTGCGGGAGTTCGTGCGCCACTGCGAGCCCTTCTACCGACACCTGGACCAGTTCCGGCTCCGGCCGGCGAAGGAGGTGGCGCTGTGAGCGCCGGCACCGTGATCGTCACCGGCGGAGCCGGTGGGGTGGGCCGGGCCCTGGTGGGCCGCCTGCTCGACGAGGGCAGGACGGTCGTCACCTGCGACATCGACGAGTCCGGACTGAAGTCCCTGGCCGACGAACACCACGGCCGGCCACTTCAGACGCACGTCCGTGACATCGCCTCGCACGAGGACTGCGACGCCTTCATGGACGCGGTCGTCGCGGCCCACCCGGACGTCGACGGACTCGTCAACAACGCCGGTCTCTACCTCGGACAACCGGTGCAGGAGTACGACGACGAGACGATCGACCGGGTCATCGGCGTCAACATCAAGGGCCCGGTGTGGCTCTCGCGGCGCTTCGCCGCCCACCTCCTGCCCGCCGAGCGGCGGGGCGCGATCGTGAACCTGGCCTCGGTCGCCGGAGAGGTGGGCAGCTCCGACGCCCTGTACGGAACGGTCAAGGCGGGCGTCATCGGGCTCACCAAGTCCAACGCCATGAACTTCGCCCCGTACATCAGGGTCAACGTGGTCTCGCCCGGACTGATCGTCCGTACGGCCATCGCGGACCGTATCCCCGACCACCGGTACGCCGAGTACAAGCGGCAGGAGCTGCTCGACGGCGACATCCACCCCGAGTACGTCGCCGATGTCTGCGCCTACCTGCTGAGCGACCGGTCGCGGACCCTGACCGGCGCCCTGCTGCGCGCCGACAACGGCTCCTACCCGCGCTGAGGCGAGAAAGGAGAAGACGGTGAGCCGACACTCCCGCACCCGGGGCACGACCCGCGACCCCGCGCAGAAGCCCCTCATCATGCTCGTCGGCATGGGCGACCTCTCGGCCAAGGTCCTCAGCATGCTGCTCGCCGACCCGGCGACCGACCGGGTCGTGCTGGCGGGGCGAGACACCGAGACCATCCGCAGGCGGGGCAACCTCGCCCTGTTCACCGCGACGAACCTGGGCCGGCACGGCAGCGTCGACACCGTGCACATGGACCTGAGGGACGTCGACGCCACGGCCGAGACCCTCGCCCGGGTGCGACCGGACATCGTGTTCATGGGCGGCTCCCTCCAGTCGTGGCGGGTCATCACCCAACTGCCCAGGCAGACCTTCGAGGAGCTGGACGAAGCCCAGTTCGGGCCCTGGCTGCCCATGCATCTGACGCTCAACCACCTGCTGATGCGGGCGGTTCGGGAGTCCGCCGTCGAGACGCGGGTGGTGAACGCCGCCTTCCCGGACGCCGTGGGACCCGTGCTCGACAAGGTCGGCCTCGCTCCCACCATCGGCGTGGGGAACGTCGCCAACATCGTGCCCGCCCTCACGCACGGGGCCGCCCATCTCCTGGACGCCCACCCGGCCGACGTGGAGGTGCGGCTGGTGGCCCAGCACTACTTCAGTCACTACGTCCCCCGGTTCGGCGACGCGGGCAGGGGCGCCTACCACCTGGAGGTGCGCGTCGACGGCGGCACCCCCGCCGGGATCGACCACCACGCGCTGTTCGCCCAGCTCGACCACCGGCTCAAGCGGCTGGGCGGCATCGACGGCCAACTCCTCACCGCGTCCTCCGCCGTGCGGGTCCTGCACGGCATGGCGACGGACAGCGGTGCCCTCGCGCATGCCCCGGCACCCGGCGGGCTCCCCGGCGGCTACCCGGTGCGCGTGCACCGGGACGGCGGGACGCTCGACCTGCCCCTCGGGCTCACCCGGGAGGAGGCCGTCCGGCTCAACGAGGACTGCCAACGGGCGGACGGCATCGACCGCATCGACGACGACGCGACCGTGCACTTCGCCGAGGCGGAGATGTCCGTCATGAAGCGGCTGCTCGGCTACGACTGTCCCAGCATGAAGCTCGGGGACTGCGCCGACTGGGCCGACGAACTGGGCCGCAAGTACGCCGCCTTCGCCGACAAGTTCCGCTGAACCCGCCACCGGGGCGGCGATCGACCCCCCTCACACCGACGGACGACCGGGGAGACACGCATGACCACCGACACCGCCCCCTCGGCGGACGACTTCGCGGGCCAGTACGTCCGCACCCTCGTCGACCACTGGGACGACCTGATCGACTGGGACCGCCGCGAGGAGTCCGAACAGGGCTTCTTCGCGGACCTCCTCGCGGAGGCCGGGGCCCGTCGGGTCCTGGACGTCGCGACCGGCACCGGGTACCACGCCGTCACCCTCGCGCGGGCCGGCTTCGACGTCACCGCGGTCGACGGCAGCGCGGAGATGATCGAGCGCACCCGCGTCAACGCCGCCCGCCACGGACAGTCCTTCCCCGTCGTCCGGTCGGACTGGCGACGGCTGCGGGAGAACATCGACGGCCGCTACGACGCGATCGTCTGTCTCGGGAGCTCCTTCCCCCATCTCTTCCGGGAGTCCGAGCGCCGAGCGGTCCTCGCCGAGTTCCACGAGGCGTTGAACCCCGGCGGGGTGCTCGTCGTCGACCACCGCAACTTCGACGCCATCCGCCGCCACCGGTACCGCAGCAGCGGCAACTACTACTACTGCGGAACGGGCGCCTCGGTCTCGGTCGCGCACATCGACGACCGACTGTGCCGCTTCCGGTACGAGTTCCCCGGTGGCGACACCCACCATCTGGAGGTGTACCCGATCCTGTCCGCCGAGCTGTCGGACCTGCTCGTGGACTCCGGGTTCGCGGCGGTCGAGGAATTCGGCGACTTCGACCGGAACTACGACGCCGACGCCACCGATTTCATCATCCACGTCGCCAGGAAGCCCTGACACGACCGGCCCACACCGCGGTCGGACAGGTTCGGACAGGTAGAGAAAGGCAGCGGTTGTGGCAACCGAGACATCGCCACCGACACCACGCTCGCGACTGGTCGCGGCGTTCGTCATCACGGCGCTCCTGACCAGTTTCGTGGCGGCCACCTACGGATTCGGGTTCTATCTCTTCGCGCAGATCGTCACGGACATGCGCAAGGACCTCGGGTTCGGCTACACCGTGGTCGGCACGGTCACGGCGTCCGGCCAGCTCGGATTCCTGCTGTTCGCGCTGCTCGGCACCTGGCTCTCCACCCGCGTGGGCGGCGGCCAGGTCACCATCGGCTCGGCCGCCCTGTGCGGCCTGTGCCTGGTGCTCATCCCGCTCACGGACAGCATCGTCGTCATCGGCGTGCTGCTGACGATCATGGGCGGTACGGCGGCCTCCGTCTATGTGCCGCTGGTCGAGATCGTCGGCAGGACCATCGACTACGAACACCGCGGCAAGGTGCTGGGCCTGATCTCCAGCGGCACCAGCTACGGCGTCTTCGTCAACAGTCTCCTGGTCCCCTCCTTCGTCGGCGGGGGCAACTGGCGCGGCCTCTGGTACTGCGTCGGGCTCGGCACCCTGACCTCCACCGCGATCGCGGCCTACGCCTTCCACCGGCTGGGGCTGTTCCGCGCCGAACAGGTCGCCGAGCGGGTCGCCGAGCGGGCCGGGGACGGACAGGACCCCGGCACCGGGACCACGGACCGCGACGACAGCGCGCGGGCCGGCTGGCGCATGGTGCTCGTCCGGTGGGTCGTCATCGTCTGGGTGATGAAGTTCCTCAACGGGTTCGCCTGCATGCCGTTCCAGAACTACCTCTCGCCCTACCTGCGCGAGGGACTCGGCTTCGACATCGGGTTCGCGGCACAGGTGTGGGGCGTCATCGGCGTCATCGGCATGTTCGCGGGATTCGCCGTCGGCTGGCTCTCCGACCGGATCGGCGTACGCACCTCACTGGTCCTGTGCTACGGCATGTTCTTCGTCTCGGCGGTCCTGCTCGTGCTGGCGCCGATCGGCTACCTCCCCATGGTCTCCGGAGTCCTCTTCGCCCTCGCGTTCTATCCCATCTACGGGCTCGTCCCCGCCTATGTGTCGAAGACCGCCTCCGGAGCCGCCGCGACCGTCATCTTCGGTGTCACGAACGTGACGCAGGGGCTCGGCGGGATCGTCGGGAACTACACTGCGGGCTTCCTCAAGTCATGGACCGGGGACTTCACCTGGTACTACGTGGTGATCGCCGTGACCACCCTGGTCCTGGGCGCGCTGACCCTCCAGCTCCCCCGCGAGGGGTCACCCGAGAGCGCCATCGGCCGCACCGGCCCGCCGCCCACCAGCGACAAGGACCTCTCCCATGCCTAGCGGTACGACGAAGAGCGACGCCCGGACCACCCCGGAGGTCTACTGCACCTGCCGGCCGGGAGCGACGATCTGGCTGACCGGTCTGCCGAGCGCCGGCAAGACGACGATCGCCCGCGAACTGGCACGGCTGCTGCGCGCCGACAGCCGCCGGGTGGAAGTGCTGGACGGTGACGAGATCCGCCGCTTCCTCTCCGCCGGCCTCGGCTTCTCCCGCGCGGACCGCGACACCAACGTGCAGCGCATCGGCCTGGTCGCCGAGGTCCTCGCCCGTAACGGGGTGGTGGCGCTGGTGCCGGTGATCGCGCCGTACGCCGACAGCCGCGAGGCGGTCCGCAAGCGCCACGCGGCGAGCGGTGCCGCCTATGTCGAGGTGCATGTGGCGACGCCGGTCGAGGTGTGCTCCGTACGCGATGTGAAGGGGCTGTACGCCCGGCAGGCCGCGGGGGAGATCTCCGGGCTCACCGGCGTCGACGACCCGTACGAGGAACCGGAGTCGCCCGATCTCCGGATCGAGTCGCAGCACCAGTCCGTGGGGGAGTCCGCGAAAGCGCTGTACGCGCTGCTCACCGAGAGGGGCCTGGCATGACGACCGTCACCCGAGTCTTCGACACGACCGACAGTCCGTACACGCTGTCGCACCTGGACGCGCTGGAGTCCGAGGCCGTCCACATCTTCCGCGAGGTGGCGGGTGAGTTCGAGCGGCCGGTGATCCTCTTCTCCGGCGGCAAGGACTCCATCGTCATGCTGCACCTGGCGCTGAAGGCGTTCGCGCCCGCCGCGATCCCGTTCTCCCTGCTGCACGTGGACACCGGACACAACTTCCCCGAGGTGCTGGAGTACCGCGACCGCACGGTGGCCCGCCACGGACTGCGGCTGCATGTGGCCTCCGTGCAGGACTACATCGACCGGGGTGTACTGCGCGAGCGTCCCGACGGGACCCGCAACCCCCTCCAGACGGTGCCGTTGACGGAGACGATCCAACGCGAGCGCTTCGACGCCGTCTTCGGCGGTGGCCGCCGGGACGAGGAGAAGGCCCGCGCCAAGGAGCGGGTGTTCTCGCTGCGGGACGAGTTCTCCCAGTGGGACCCGCGCCGCCAGCGCCCCGAACTGTGGAACCTCTACAACGGCCGCCACACACCGGGTGAGCACGTGCGGGTCTTCCCGCTCTCCAACTGGACCGAGCTGGACGTCTGGCAGTACATCGCCCGCGAGGGCATCGAGCTGCCGGAGATCTACTT
>NZ_JBVISJ010000017.1:0-200301 GCF_055575575.1 Streptomyces sp. NPDC034049 | reverse complement strand
CCGAGAACTCCACCCAGGCCAAGGGTGACGAGCCCCTGTCGCACATCCTGTCCGACATCCCGATCCTCTCGGACAACGGCAACGGCGGCGGCAAGAACTGATCGGAAGATCGTCACACGACTCGGGTCGCGCGTGGTGCGTTCGGCCCGAGTCGTTCGCCTGCCCCCAGGCGCGGTATTCGGGTGGCATCGATACGCCTTTCCGATGATCTCCCGGGGCGATTGGGTGAATTGCCCTACGCTCCGCGTTCGGAAGTTTCTTCCGCTGTCTATTCCTCGTTTCACAGGCTGCAGGTCATGATGCGAGCCGTCCATGCTGTGCTCGCTCGGTTTCGGCCGTCAATCAAGGCATGACCGCAGAGAAGGGAAATGACGTGAAGCTCAAGAAGAGCGCTGCCGTCGTCGCCGGCGCGATCATGGCCGTGAGCATGGCCACCCCGGCCTTCGCGGACGCCGAGGCCAAGGGTGCCGCCATCGGGTCCCCGGGCGTCCTCTCGGGGAACGTGGTGCAGGTTCCGATCCACATCCCCGTCAACGTGTGCGGTAACACCATCAACGTCATCGGTCTGCTCAACCCGGCAGCCGGCAACGTGTGCGTCAACGACTGACGTCGTAACGCCTCGCACCAGCCGCTCGGCTGTGCCTCAGCCGGTCTTGGAGTGTCCTCAACGGCTCCAAGGCCGGCTTTCCCCACTTCTGCAAGCAGGAAGAACACGAGATGCGACAGACCCTGCGCAAGAGAATGGTCGTGGCCGCCGCGACGACAGGCCTGCTGTCCCTCTACGGCACGCCGGTCCTCGCGGACACGGGCGCGCACGGGGCCGCCGCGAACTCGCCCGGCGTAGCCTCGGGCAACGCGGTCGAGGTGCCGGTCACCGTCCCGGTGAACATCTGCGGCAACACGGTCGATCCCGCCGCCGTCGGCAACCCGTCCGTCGACAACGCGTGCGGCACCACCGGCGACCACGCCCCGGAGAGCGCCAAGAGCACCAAGAAGAGCGCCGAGAGCGCCCCGGAGCGGCACGCCGCGCCGGTCGCGGAGCCCGCGTACACCCCGGCGCCCACGTCCCGTCCCGAGGAGTCGGTCTCCTCGGCGCCGGAACCCGAGGACTCCTGGGCGCCGCCGTCGTACGAGGAGTACACGGAGCCCGACGCGTGGCAGGGGCCCGCCGACCACGGGACGTACGACGAGCCCGGGACGCACGACGACAGCTCGGCGTACGAGGAGTTCACCCAGGACTGGGACGACGGCGGCTACGGGCACGACGACGAGTCCTCCGGCGGCTACGGCGACCAGCCGGACGACGAGGAGACCGAGGGCGGTTACGGCGACCACCCGCCGACGCACCCGCCCACCAAGCCCCCGCACCCGACCAAGCCGCCGACGAACCCGCCGACGAAGCCTCGGCACCCCACGAAGCCGCCGACCACGCCGCCGACGAAGCCGCCGCACTCGACGCATCCGCCGACGAAGCCCCCGCACTCCACCAAGCCCCCCACGCAGTCGCCGCACCCGACGAAGCCGCCGACGAATCCCCCCACCAAGCCCCCGCACCCGACGAAGCCGCCGACGATGCCGCCGCACTCCACGCACCCGCCCACGCACCCGCCGACGATGCCGCCCACCAAGCCGCCCCAGCTCCCCGAGACCGGCAGCGACCGCGAGGCGCTGCTCGCCGCCGGGGTCGCCAGCTTCGCGCTGATCGCGGGCGGGGCCATCGTCTACCGGCGGGGCCGGGCCGCTTCCGGCCGATGACCGTACGGTGAGCGCGCCGGGTGCCGGGAGGCGCGCCGCCCGGCACCCGAACCCGTCAGGACCCGGCGGTGGAGGCCAGGTCGGCCCGCGCCCCCGGCACGGGGATCCGGCCCCCGGGCGCCCCTGACCGCAACCGCCGGCGTACCCCTCGTACGAGGGTGGGAGCCGTGAACGACGCGCCGTGCACGAAGCGCATCGCGGGGCCGAAGCCGGCGGCGGTGGTCAGGCCCGCCAGGAACAGGCCGGGGACCGAGGACTCGAAGTCCCGCCCGACCGCGGGCGAGCCGTCCGGCAGGGGCGCGAGGTCCGCCCGCACCTCCGGCGCCAGCAGGTCGAGCCGGTCGCAGCGGGCCCGGAAACCCGTGGCCGCGATGACGTGCTGGGTGTCCAGCGAGGTCAGCTCACCGTCCCGGCCCACCGTCTCCAGGCGTACGGCGCCGCCCGTCTCGTACGCCACCGCGACCTCCTGGCCGAGCCGTACCTCGACGGTGCGCTCGACGCGGTCGCGCACCCACCAGGCACCCGCCGGTCCCAGCGCCTCGGCGGCGACCCGGACACGGCGCGCCTCCGGCAGCCTGCGGTACCAGCCGGGCCGCTCGGCGTAGAACCAGTTGCGCCAGCCGCAGCCCAGGCCGCTGTGCGGGGAGCGGAGCGAGTGCCGCAGAGGGCGTACCAGCGGGGGCGGCACGTCGTTCCACCGGAGCAGGGGGGAGCGGGCCAGGACCCGCGCCCGGGTGCCCTGTTCGGCGAGGAGTGCGGCCGTCTCCAGGGCCGCCTGACCACCGCCGATCACCGTGACGTCCATGCCCCGGAACCGGCCGAGGTCGCGGTGGTGGCTGCTGTGGGAGACCAGGTCGCCCGACAACTCACGCAGCACCGGCGGGACTTCGACGAAGGGGATCACGCCGACGGCGAGAACCACCGTGCGGGCGCGTACCACCTCGCCGTCGGCGAGGACCGCCTCGAAGCCGCCGCAGCGGCGCCGAAGGAGCGTCACCGTCCGCTCGTCGACGGGCGGAAGGGCGTTCCGGGCGAACCACAGGCCGTACGAGGCGAAGGTGCCGACCGGGATCGGCAGACCGTGGCGGGCGTCGACGCCCCGCTGCGCGCAGTACACGTCCAGGCGCCAACGCCCCTCGGGATCGGAGAGGTTGGAGGCCCAGGGCTCGGACTTGAGGAACATGCCGGGCGGCATGTGGTCGCGCCAGGACGCCATGGGACGGCCGAGGACGCGCAGGCTCAGCCCGGCGGCCGCGGCGTGGGACGCGATGGACAGGCCGTACGGGCCGGCGCCCACCACCAGCAGGTCGTACATCAGGCGCTGCTCGCTTTCCGGTCGGGGACGTGGTGGTCGAGGACGTGGTGGTCGGGGGTGGGCTCGGTCGGGACGGGAGGGGGCGTGCGGGGCGCCAGCAGTCGGCCGAGCGCGTGGCGGGGCCACAGGGACCACAGTGCGAGGCCGGGGGCGCGGTCGTCCCGCGCGTACCAGGCCAGCTCACGCGCGCCCGGCCGGGGCGGCGGACAGCGGAGCGGATGGGGGCGCAGCGCGGTCAGCGGCGCGTAGTTCTCCACGACGAAGGTCCGGCCCGGCACCGGCGCCCCGTCCGGCACCCGACGGCCGGTCAGGTCCAGGTGCAGGGCGCGTACGACGTCGACGCCGGCGCTGTCGGTGAAGAGCCGGAACTGGGCGCCGGGACGAGGGTTGAAGTCGAGCAGGTGGTAGACGTCGGTCCGGCCCTCACGGCGGAAGTCGAGGTCGAAGACGCCCCGGTAGCCGAGCGCGCCGGTCAACCGCTCGGCCAGGGCCTGGACCCGCGGGTTCGGCGTCCAGCGGCCGACGGTGGTCAGGCCCGCGCCGGGCGGCCAGGCGCTCAGCTTCCGGCCGGGCCCGCCGCAGCGCACGACTCCGGCGCTGTCCACGTAGCCGTGGAAGAACCAGTCGCGGTCCAGGCCCGGCGGCAGGAAGGCCTGCAGCAGCAGCCGGCTGCCCGCCTGCTCCGAACGCCGGTACAGGGCGGCCGCCTCCCCGGCGGAGCGCACCACCACCGTGCTGCGCAGTCCCACGCCGGCGGGCAGCAGCCACGGGCGGCTCCACTTGGCCACCACCGGCAGGCCCAGCTCGCGGGCGGCGGCCTCCGCCTCCGCCGCGCTGTCGGGGACCGCGGTCGCGGGGTGCGGGAGGCCCAGGCGCCCGCACAGCGCGGCGAGTTCGGCCTTGTCCGCCACCTGCTCGGCGAGGTCGGGCGGCTGGTCCGGCAACAGGAAACGGTCCGTCAGGTCCGCGCGCAGCCGGGCGACGGCCACCGCGCTCGCGTCGTCCAGGGCGATCAGGACGGCCGGACGGCCGACCCGGTCCGCCACCCGGCGCAGGACGTCCGCGAACTCGTCGAGTCGGGCCCCCGGGCGGGGCGGGGCGTGGGTGGCGCGGAGGAACCGCGAGCTGCGCACCGGGCTCGCCGCGCAGTCGGCGACCAGATGCACCTCCACCCCGGCCCGGCCCAAGGAGCGTACGGCGCCCAGGGTTCCGTGGTGGAAGGGATTACGGTCCGTCCGCAGCAGTACGGCCGGAACGCGGGTGTCGAGCGGCGGCACATTCATTTCGTCGGGGTCCTCGCACATTTCTTTGACGTCGGGTCACCCGTGCGGGCGATTCGGGCACCCGAAGGCCGGAGCCCCAGTTGGCGGAATTCATATTCGTATGACTGATTGTCAGTAGGTGGAAATCGGCGGCGGAAAGCAGTGAAGTGAAGAAAGCGGAGAGGGGAGCGGACATGGCTCCACAACAGCGGCGGCACCGGCACAGGAGGCCCCGCGGCAGACGGCTGGCGCTCGTCGCGGCCGGCGTGGTCGCGTCGTTCGCCCTCGTGTCCGTCCCGGTGTACGCCGGAGGCGCGCGGACAGTGGGCCGGGCGACCGACCCACCGACACCGGCGGCCGCGGCCACCCCCACGGCCGCGGCCACTTCGCCGGTCTCGGCCGCCCCGACGGTCCCGGCCGCACCGACGACGCCCCTCGTCCCGGGCGCGTCCGTCGCGCCGCAGGGCGTCTCGCCCCTGCCGGCCACTCCCTCCGAGACCCCGAAGGCTCCCGAGGAACTGCCGGCCATCGGCGCCTATCTGCACTACGGCCCCCGCGGCGTCGCCCGGATCGCCGAGCTGAGCGACTGGCTGGGCGGCTCCGACCTGCGGGTGGCGCACACCTATCTGCCGGGCGACCGCTGGTCCAACATCGAGGGACTGCCCGGCTTCCTGGACTCCTGGGCGGAGTGGCGGCGCGACGAGGACGACCGGATGTTCGTCCTCAACGTGCCCATGATGGAGCGCAACGAGGAGGGCGTCTCCGACTGGGAGGTCCGCGCGCTGCTGCGCCGCGCCGCCGCCGGGCGGTTCGACCACCACTACCGCCGGCTCGCGGAGCGACTGGTCGAGCTGAAGATCCCGGACACGGTGATCGTGCTCGGCTGGGAGATGAACGGCATCACGTACACCCATCGCTGCGGGCCCGACCCGGAGAGCTGGAAGAAGTACTGGAACAGGATCGTCACCACGATGCGCGCGGTGCCGGGCCAGAAGTTCAAGTTCGACTGGACCCCGAACCGCGGCCGGGACGCCGTTCCCTGGACGCAGTGCTATCCGGGGGACGACACGGTCGACATCATCGGCATGGACTCCTACGACCAGCCGCGCGGAATCACCTTCGACGAGCAGGTGAAGGAACCGTACGGTCTGCAGGCACACGTCGATTTCGCGAAGGCGCACAAGAAGCCCATCTCCTATGCGGAATGGGGACTCTTCCGCAACGGCGACAACCCGGAGTACATGCGGCGCATGCTCGCCTGGATGGACGAGCACAAGCCGCTCTACAACACGCTCACGGACTACTGCCCGCACGGTGTCTGGCAGTGCGCGGCCAACCCGAAGGCGGCCGCGGTGTACCGGTCGATGCTCTTCGGCCGTGACACGGACGCGTCCGCCACCCCGAAGCCGACGCCCACACCCACACCCACCCCGACGCCGACCCCCACGCCGAAGCCGGCGCCCACCACGCCCGTACGCCCGCCGAACTGCTCGCCGCTGGAACTGGGCGACTGGGTGGAGTACTGGCTCGGCGGGAAGCTCTGCATCCGCACGGACTGGTGGGCGCGCTACCGGTGATCCGCCGACGGCGGCGGGCCGCTCATCGCCCGCCGCCGTCACCGCGGTCCTTCTTCGCGCGCTCCGGCTTCGGGCTCCCCGGCTTCGGGCTCTCCGAGTTCTTCGCGTCCTTGCGCGCGCGCCAGCGGCGGACCAGCTCCTTGCCCTGGCCGCGGGCCGCCGCGTCGCACGCCGCCGCCGACAGCAGCGGTGCGGTGCGGCGGCGGGCGAGCAGCAGCCGCTGGTTGACGACGGTGTCCGGGCGCCAGCGCAGTTTGTACGGCTCGGCGCCCCGCAGCAGGCTCAGCACCTGCTGGGCGCCGGAGCCGACCTGCCGGGCACAGGCGTCGAGCAGCATGGTGGCGACATCCGCCTTGCGTTCGCGCAGCCGGGGGTGGGCGCCGTAGAGGTAGCCGCCCGCCAGCCGGCGCGACAGCAGGGTGACGTCGACGGCCAGGACGTCGCCGCCCAGCCGGAACTCGGTCACCACGGCGTCCCCCGAGCGCACCATCGGCTCGACCGAGCGGACCAGATGCTCGGAGAAACGGGGCCGCATGTGCTCGGTCGTCACCTTGCGGTCCTGCCACTGGAGCCGGTGCAGGTCCAGCATCGTCCGCAGCGCCGTGTCCACCTCGTCGGCGCGCACGGCACGCGGCTCGATACCGAGGTCGCCGAGCTTGCGGAGCTTGGCGCGCACCCGCTGGGCCCGTGAGTTCGGCAGCCGCTTGAGCAGCTCGTCCATGGGCTGGGCGGGCAGCTCCAGACAGACCGAGTCGGCCACCTTGCGGCGCGGACCCCGCCAGCGGTCGTAGATCCGTTCGACGGCGGCGCCCGGCCGTACCTCGCGGAAGTCGATCAGCGCCGTCCGGGCGACCACCGACAGCCCCTCGGCGAGCGCCTCCGCCGCCTGCTCGGCGTGCTCGTCGTCGAGGAGGACGTCCGCGAAGTCCGAGATGGGGCAGCCGAGCGGGACGAGGGTGGGCAGCGGACGCCGCACGAGCATCAACGGGGCGACCGCGCGCAGCTCGTCCCCGTCGCGGACCAGGACCAGACGGAGTCTGCCGGGGGTGCCGTACGACAGCCACCAGGAGTGCAGCCAGGCGTGGTTCTGGAACGGGGTGGCCGCGCCGCAGCGCCGGTACAGCCGGCCCCAGGCCTCGCTCAGGTCGCCGAACTCGCCCTCGTCGGTGCAGAGTTCGGCGCGCAGGGTGGTGCTCGCCCTCGTGTGCAGGGTGCTGGTCACAGCTGGCCGTGGGTGTCGGCGGCGAGAGCGGGACCCGGTACGGAGGCGGCGGGCGGTGTCCGTGGGGTGCGCCGGGGCCGGACCAGCAGGGCGAGCCCGCCGAGCAGCCCGCCGGCGGCGGCGCCCACCAGGCCGGTCACCGTCGACGACGCCGAGGACGGCTCGGTCGGTTTGGCCGCGCGGGCGAACTCCTGCAGTTCGACGCGCGTCGACCGCTCGGAGTCGTTGGCGTGCCGGGTCAGGGCCCGTGAGACGGCGTTGGCCATGTCGACGGCGAGGTCCGGGCGCGCGGAGGTGGCCGACACGGCGACCATCGGCGCGTCCGGCGACGTCGCCGTCCGCACGTTCCTCCGCAGCGTCTCGATCGGCACCCCCGCCCACACCTGGGCGTCCCCGAGCACCGCGACCTGGGTCGCGACCCGCCCGTACGCCTGGGCGAAACCGAGCGCCGACTGGGGGTCCGAACCCTCGCCGGGCACGGCGACGACATAGCTCGTGGCGGTGTACACGGGCGCCTTCACCACGCCGTACGCGCCCCCCGCCAGCCCTCCGAGCAGTGCGCCGGCGGCGAGTAGGGACCACGGGGGCAGGGACCGGGCACGGGGGAGGGGAGCCGACCCGCGGGTCGGGCTGTCGGTCGGGTGTTCGGGCGTACGGTCGGTCATACGGAACTCACTCCCAGGGGCGGGGTCGGCGAGGGCGTGCTGGAGACGGCGGCCGCGTACACGTCCATGAGCTGGGCGGCGCTGCGGGTGATGCAGTAGTGCTGGGCGGCGGCGGGGACCGCGCGGGAGCGCGCGCCCTCCGCGCGGACATCCAGCAGGGCGCGTACGAACGACTCCGCGCCCCCCTGGACGCGTCGGGCGCCCGCGGTCGATTCCGGGGGCAGGTCCTCGATCGCCGGGCAGGAGACATAGAGCACGGGCAGCCCGGACGCCATCGCCTCCACCACCGCGAGCCCGAAGGCCTCCTCGGCGCTGGGCGAGGCGAGCACGTCCATGGCGTTCATCAGGGAGGGCAGATCGGTGCCGGGGGCCCCCGCGGCCGGGCGCTCCCCGGTGAGCAGCACCCGGTCGGCGACCCCGGCGCGCTGCGCGGCCCGCCGCAGCACGCTCTCCTCGGCACCGCCGCCGACCACCAACAGCCAGCAGTCGTCCGGGAGCTGGGCCAGGGCGCGGATCAGCACGTCGAACCGCTTGCTCGCCGCGAGCCGGCCGACGCCCCCGACGACGTACGCGTCCTCCGGCAGCCCGAGCCGCCGCCGGGTCAGCTCGCGCAGGTCCGCGTCGAAGCGGAAGCCCGCGAGGTCGATGCCGTTGGGCACGACCTCGATCCGCGGGGCCGGCACCCCCCAGCGCTTCAGCCGGTCGGCGACGGTCGGCGACACGGCGACCGTGGACCGGCCGAGCCGCTCGCTGGCGAGGTAGAGGGCGCGCACGCCGGCGGAGAGCCGTCTGCCCTCCATCTGCGAGTCGCCGAGCGAGTGCTCGGTGGCGACGACCGCGCGGACCCCCGCCAGCCGGGCGGCGATCCGGCCGTAGACGCAGGCCCGGTAGAGATGGGTGTGCACGAGGTCGTAGCCGCCCCCGCGGATCACCCGCACCAGCCGGGGGAGCGCGGCGAGATCGCGGTTGCCGGCCATGCCGAGATGGGTGACCCGGACGCCGTCGGCGGTCAGACCGTCGGCGACCGGGCCCGGATTGGTCAGCGTCACCACGTCGCAGTCGACCGGCAGATGCCGCAGCAGCAGCCGCAGTTGCTGCTCCGCGCCGCCGACGCCCAGACCGGTGATGATGTGCAGCGCCTTCACGTCGGCCTCAGACCCCCTCGACGGGACGCCGGCGCAGCCGGTGCAGCTTCCGCTTCAGCAGCAGCCGCAGGGCCGTGTCCTCCTCGCCGATGTGCACGCGCGGCAGCGCGTACGGGCCGTTCAGCGGGCCGGGGTCGATGGCGCAGGCGTAGGCGTACCCGGCGTCCCGCACGGCGTCGGCGGCGCGCTGGTCGAGGGTGCCGTACGGATAGCAGAAGCCCTGGACCGGGGCACCGAGCAGCTCCCCGAGCCGCGTCCTGCTGTCGGCGGTCTCGGCGCGCAGGGTCTCGTCGTCCGCCTGGGTGAGGTCGATGTGGGTCAGGCCGTGCGAGCCGATCTCGATGCCCCCGGCCCCGGCGGCCTTCCGGATGCCCCGCTCGTCGAGGAGCGGCTTGCGCGGGCCCAGCGGATCCCAGGCGTTCTCGCCGCCGAGCCGTCCCGGCAGCACGAAGAGCGTGGCCCCGCAGCCGTGCGCCCGCAGGCGCGGCAGCGCGTGCTCGACGAAGTCGGCGTACCCGTCGTCGAAGGTCAGTCCCACCAGGTCCCGGCCCTCGCCCCGGGCGCGGGCGGCGAGCAGCTCGGCCATGCCGACCCCGCGCAGCCCCCGCCGCCGCAGCCAGTCGAGCTGCGCGTCGAGACGGTCGGGCGAGACCGTGACGCGGTACGGGTCGTCGGAGCAGTCGCCCACCGAGTGGTACATGGCCACCCAGAGAGGCGCGGCGGCGGACCCCGCCGGTCCCGGGCCGACGGGGACCGGCGTGCGCCGGGCCGGGGTGGGCGGGCGTTCGGCCGGGGTGGGCGGGCGGTCAGCGGATACGGACATCGGCGAGCCTTCGTGTGACGGAACGGAGTGCGGGCGTGACGCCGGAGGCGTCCATGGCCCAGGCCAGCAGGACGAAGACGAAGGCGACGACCGCGCCGCCGACGGCGAGACCGAGGACGGCCGAGTCGATCCGGTCGGCGCAGTACATCCCCACCACGCCCGCGGCCACGGCCGCCCGCACGGGCCGGCTCATCTCGGTCACCACCTGCCGGGTGCGGATCGGCACCGCCCGGCCGCCCATGCCGTGCAGCAGGAGCAGGGCGGTCAGGGTGATGCCGACGGCGTTGGCGGCGGCGATGCCGAGGACGCCCCAGGAGCCGACGGTGGCCGCGCCGATCCACGAGGTCGCGACGATCCCGGTGGCCATGGCGAGCAGCGGGTACCAGGTGGGCCGGCCGGCCGAGAAGTAGGAGCGGACCAGCGCGCTCACCAGGGCGTGGCCGAGCAGCCCGAGGGCGTAGACCCGCATCACGGCGGCGGTGGCGGCCGTGTCCCGCGCGGTGAACGCACCGCGCTGGAAGAGCAGTTCGATGATCTGCGGGCCGCACGCGAAGATCGCCGCCGCGCCGAGCAGCACGATGCACGACACCAGCGCGAGATCCTTCTCCACCCGGTTGCGGGCCCGCTCGGTGTCGCCCTCCGCCATCGCCTGCGCCACCACCGGGAGGGTGACGGTGCACAGCATCAGCGAGAACGTCATCGGGATCTGGGCCACCTTCTGCGCGTAGTTGAGGTGCGAGATGGCCCCGGCGGGCAGCGTCGAGCCGAGGAAACGCTCGATGAGGACCTGGGACTGACGGCAGAGCGCGAAGAGCAGGACGGTGCTGATGAGGGCGAACTCGACGGGGCGGGTGGGGTCGGACGGCCGGGTGAGGGGGGTCTGGGGTGCCTGGGACGGCTCGGCCGCCACCACGGGTGCCTCGTGCGGTTCGAGTGTCCGGCCCCTGCGGCGCAGCGCGCGCAGCAGTGAGGGCAGCTGGGTCAGGATCATCAGCACGCCGCCCACCGCGACGCCCAGCGCCGCCGCCCGCACGCCCCAGCGTCCGCCGAGCACGAACATCGCCGTGATGATCCCGACGTTGTAGGCCACGTAGATCGCTGCGGGGGCCACGAACCGGCGGTGCGCGCGCAGGGCCGCGCTGCAGTAGCCGGCGAGGCCGAAGGAGAGGGCGCAGGTGCCGGTCAACCGGGTGCAGTCGACGGCCAGCTCGGGGTGGGGCAGACCGGGGGCCAGTGCCTCGACGAGGTAGGGCGCGCCGACGATCACCAGCATGGCCGCGGTGACGAACGCCAGCGTCAGCCGGGGCAGCGTCGAGGCGAGAAGGGCGCGGACCGGGTCGCCCACGCCGCCCCGGGCGCGGCGGGCCACGGCCACGCTGAACGCCGGCACCAGCACGAACGCCATGCCGTCCTCGATCAACAGCGTCGCCGCGAACTCCGGCACCGTCCAGGCCACCAGGAAGGCGTCCGTCTCGCTGCCGGCCCCGAACAGATACGACAGCGCCTGGTCGCGGCCGAGTCCCAGCAGGGCCGCCGCCGCCGTGAGCGCCGCCGTGACGAGTGTGGCCTTGGCGAGAAACCGCCCGCTGGGCGGCGCGACCTCGGAGAGATCGGCCTCGCGTGCACCGGGCACGGAGGGGATGGCGACGGGGACGGCGGGCACGGAGGGGGAGGACGCGGGGACAGCGGACGCGGAGGGGGCGGAGCCTGCCGTCGTCAGGTCGGCGATGTCGGGGCCCGCGGGCGTCCCGGGCGTCCCGGCCGTCCCGGGCGTCGGTCGCGTCGGCCGCGGTGGCGGCGGTGGTGTCCCGTGCGGGGCCGGAGGAGGGGTCGTCGTCATCGTGCCCCGGCCTCCTCGGGCACGCGGGCCGGGGCGGTCCGGGCCGGCGCGTCCCCCGTGGCGGTCCGGTCGGCCAGCGCCCACCAGCCCACCAGCCCGAAGCACACGGCCGTCAGCACGGTCGTCGGCCCGCCGATGTCCGCGTAAGCGAAGTCCACCAGCACCCAGGCGACCAGCCCGCACGCCACGAGCCCGCAGTCGATCCCCCCGGTCCCGCTCCCGCGCTCCCCGGAGTCCCGCCCGGCCACACCGGTCCTCCGGCGGGCCCGGACCAGGCCCCGCACGCCGCACACCCCGAGGGCCAGCCAGCTGCCGCCGAGTGTGAGGAGCCCGATCAGGCCCTGCTCGCTCAGGACCAGGAGGTACATGTTGTGCGGGGAGAGCAGCGGCTGCTTCTGGTAGGCCGTGCCGGCGCCCGCGATGTCGCTGCCGGAGGAGAGCGCCAGCGAGGCGTTGCTGTCGCGGTGCTCGGGGAAGCCCTTCAACCCGACGCCGGTCAGCGGCTGGTCGCGCCACATGCCGACGGCCGCGGCCCACATGGTGTACCGGTCGGTGACGGACTGGTCCGGCGCGTCGGCGACCCGGGTGATGCTGCTGATCCGCTCCTGGAGCATCGTGGACCCGATGCCGAGCCCGCCGACGAGGACCACACCCACGGCGGCCACGGCCGCGAAGACCGTCACCGCCCGCCGCAGCCCGGCCAGCACCACCTGGAGCCCGCACGCCACCGCCGTGGCGATCCACGCGCCCCGGCTGAACGACACCGCGAGCGGCAGCACCAGCAGCGCCGAGCAGACCAGCGCCCAGGCCCGCTGCTTCGCCGTCGCGGGCGCCAGCGCGAGACCCACCGCGCTCACCAGCCCGAACGACACCACGGTCGCCATCCCCATGACGTCGCCGGCCCCGAAGGTCCCGACGGCCCGGATGTCCTCACCGGCGTAACTGGCCCCGGTCCCGGTGGCGTACTGGTGCGCCCCGACGGCGCCCTGCCACAGCGCGAGCCCCACGAACGACCAGGCCACCACCCGGAAGTCGGACCGGTTCCGGACACAGAGCAGGACCGCCATCGGCACCAGCACGAACACCTGGAGGTACCGGCCGAACCCGGCGACGCCGGCCCCCGGGTCGCCGGCCCCGGCCGCGGCCAGCGCGAGCCCGATCACCGGCAGCCCGAGGACCACCGCCGCCGCAGGGGTCAGGGGCCGCCGCCGGTCCCGCAGCAGCCGTACGGCGCACCACAGCACCAGGAGGCCGGAGACGGCGTCGGCCGGGGTCGCGCCGCCCTCGGCGCCCGGTGTGATCGGCAGCGCGAGCGCGGCGACCACGGCGACCACGGGCAGGACGGGCGCCGCAGCGCGCACAGACGTCACGGTCAGCTCCCCGTCGGACGGACGAGCGCGGCGGCCGTGCGGACCAGGATGCAGAAGTCCTGCCACAGCGACCAGTTGTCGATGTACGTGTTGTCGAAGCGGGCCCGGTCCTCGATGGAGGTGTCCCCGCGCAGACCGGTGACCTGGGCCAGCCCGGTGATGCCGGTCCGCATCCGGTGCCGGGCCGCGTAGCCCGGGTAGGTCTGCCCGAACTTGGCCACGAAGTAGGGCCGTTCTGGGCGCGGGCCGACCAGGCTCATGTCGCCGCGCAGCACGTTCCACAGCTGGAGCAGCTCGTCCAGCGAGGTGCGCCGCAGGAAGCGGCAGAACCAGCCCATCTCCTGCTCGTTCGCCACGCTCCACCGGGTCGCCGCCTCGTGCGCGTCGACCGGCCGGTGGGTGCGGAACTTCAGCAGCGTGAACGGCAGCCCGTCCCGCCCGATCCGCTCCTGCCGGAACACCACACCGGGTCCGTCGCTCAGCCGCAGCACCACCGCGCACACCAGCAGCAGCGGACTCACCAGCAGCAACAGCGCCCCGGACACGACGACGTCCACCAGCCGCTTGCCGACGGACTCATGGCTGCGCGTCAGTTCGAGCCGACGGCAGGCGAACCCGGCGAGCAACTCGGTCGAGCCGTCCCGGTCGTACGAGGGGGACTCGGCGTCCACTTCCCACAGCGCGCAGCCGCCGTCCTCCAGGGACTTCAGCAGCGGGGCGCGTTCGGTGCGCGAGCCGACGACGAGCACGGCCTGCACGCCGTTCTGGAGGGCGGCCCGCCGTACCTCCTCGGCGGTGGTCAGCACCGGCAGGCCCTCGCCCTGGCCGCCCTGGTCGGCGACGACCCCGACGGGCCGGATGCCGCACCCCGGGTAGCGCAGGAACGCGGCGGCCACGCGCTGCGCGGTCGCCACCGGACCCACCACCAGGGCCGCCCCGGGGCGCCTCAGCAGCGTCCGGCGCCGGTGCCGGTGCACCGTGCCCCGGCCGACACAGGCCGCCACCGACTGCAACGCGCAGCCGAGGGCCAGCTCATGGGCGGCGAGGGCGTGATCGGGGGAGTGCGCGGCCACACCGGCGCCGAGCACGCACCAGCCGAGCACGATCCGCCCGCACACGGCGGGCAGTTCGTCGAGCACGGCGGGCACGGCGGGCGGCCGGTAGAGGTGCGCCCGGGTGTTCAGCCACGCCACGGCCAGGGCCAGGGCGGCCGCCATCAGGGGGCGCCCCGGGGTCGTGTCGCCGGTGAGGGCCAGCACCGCGAGGAGGGCCGCGCCGCCGTCCGCGGCGAGCAGCGGCAGCCCTGAGGGAGGCCGGGCGACGGGCCGCCGGCCGGCCGGGAAGGTCAGACCGCCGACGGTCTCGCGCGGCGGGGCCACCGAGACGGACGCGCCGCCGAACTCGCGTTGCTGTCCACCGGAGGAGGGGACGGTGCTTTCCGTACGTTCCGCAGTCACGTGTGGATGGACTCCCTGCACTCGGTGGCTTCCCCGCGTCGGCCGTCCGCACCGCCGAGCAGTTCGCGGTACACGCCCGCGACGGCCTCGTTCGTGTGCCGTACGTCGTGCGTGGTCAGTACGTGTCGGCGTCCCTGGTGGCCGAGCGACTCCCGCAGCAGCGGGTCGAGCAGCAGCCGGGCGACGGCCCCGGCGAGCGCCGCGGGGTCCTCGACGGGCACCGGCTCCTGGCCGGACGGCAGGCTCTCGCGGGCCCCGTCCACCTCGGTGAGCACGACCGGCCGTCCGCACGCCATGGCCTCCAGCGGCGCCAGCGCCATGCCCTCCCACCGCGACGGCAGGACGACCAGATCGGCCGCCTGGTACCAGGGCACCGGGTTCGTCACGGCCCCGGCGAACAGCACGCCCTCGGGCGCCAGGGCCCGCAGCCGCTCGCCCTCCGGCCCGTCCCCGACCAGCACCAGACGCGCCCCCGGCACCCGCCGCAGCACCGCGTCCCAGGCCGCGAGGAGCACGTCCTGCCCCTTCTGCCGGCACAGCCGTCCCACGCACACCACCAGGGGCGCCGCCGGATCGAGCTCGGACAGCAGCGGGAGCTGGGCGCGCACGGCGTCGACGGCGGCGGGGTGGAAGCGCCCGGCGTCGACCCCGTTCGGGATCACCGTCCAGCGCGCCCGCACCCCGGCCCGCAGGCCGGTGATCCGCTCCGCCTCACTGACGCACACCACGCGCGAGGCCCAACGCGCCCCCGTTCGCTCCCATCCGAGCGCCAGCGCCGCCATCGCGCCGTCCACCGCCTCGAACGACCAGGCGTGCGGCTGGAACACGGTCGGCACGCGCCCGCGTACGGCGAGCCGGCCCGCCAGCCCTGCCTTCGCGCTGTGCGCGTGCACCAGGTCGGGCCGTACGTCGTCGAGGATCCGCCGCACCCCGCGCACCTCGGACAGGAGCGTGGGCCCCGGCGACCGGGTGGCCGCCCAGCGCCGTACGTCCGCGCCGAGCGCGCGCAGTTCCGGGGCGAGCGGACCGTCGGGGCAGGCCACCGCGACGCGCAGGCCCTCGGCGAGCTGGGCCCGCACCAGGTCCGTCACGACACGCGCCACGCCGCCGTCGACCGGCTGGGTGAGATGCAGGACCCGCGACGGAGGGTCGGATGGTGACAGTTGCATGCGGGTTCCTCGCTCAAGGGCGGCGCCGGGCGGCGCACGTCACGGCTTGGCGTCGACGGCGACGAAGAGCGCCCCGACCCAAGCCGCGTCCCGCTGCGAAACGAGCCGGAAGGCCAACTGGTCACCGCCGCGCCGGATTTCGTCGTTCAGTTCGAGAACGTCCGAGTCGTATCCCAGGGTGTTCGCGTACGCCGGCGTACGCCCCGCGAGAACCGCCCCTGGCTGGCTGATCGTCGAGTTCAACACGTCGTCACTCGGGTTGGCCGCGTCCCCGAGCGCGACGGCGGGACCCCGCCCGGTCGAAACAGCGAGCGAGTCGCCCGCACTGCCGCGATCCCCGTCGTACGCGACCAGCCCGACGGTCCCGCGCGCCCGTTCCGGCAGCGCCGCACCGCTCAGCCGGACCGCCTGCCCACCGCTCGCCAGGAGTGCGCCGAAGCCGGTCGAGAGGGTGTCGAACCCGTCCCACATCGCCAGGTGCCGCAGCGGTTCCGCCGGGTTCTCGTAGGCCACCATCAGCGTCCAGCCGCCCCACGCCCCGGCCGCCGAGCGCCCCATCGCCACATTGACCTGCGCCACCGTGTAGAGCCCCGAACCGCTCGACCGCACCAGCTCCGTGACGTCCGCCGAGGCCTGGAACGCGTCCGCGTCCCGTGTCACCCGGTGCCCCACCACCGAGTCGGCGAGCACCTCCTTGTACGCGCCACCGGGCTCCGCGATCAGCACCCGCCCGTTGTCCTTCGGCGGCTTCTGCTCACCGACCCGCAGGTTCCCGCCCCAGTACAGCCGCGCGTACGACACCCGCGCGCCCGGCGGCAGCAGGACCTCGCCCCGGCTGGAGTTGTAGGTGTTCGGGTCCCGGTCGACGTCGATGTAGAACATGTCGAAGTCGTCGTTGACGGCGGTGCGTCCTCCGCGCGCCTCGGCGCACGACGGCGTGGCCGCCGGGGGCACGGAGGTCGCCCGTGTACGGCAGGTGATGGAGGAGTTCGCCGCGCGGACGATGCCGCCGTGCTGCAGCGCCCGGTACCGCTGGGTGAGGGCCAGGCGTTCGGCCTCGGGAGAGGGCGCGGGTGGGGCGGCCGTCGCGGGAGCGCCGGGCCCGCAGAGGGCGACGAGGGTGAAGCAGCCCACCCATGCGCGGCGCAGCAGAGGACCCGGGTTAATTCGCATGACCGTCGGTGCCCTTTCGGGAGCTCGTTCGGGTGCTTGTCGGGGTAATTCCGCAGACCGTCGAGGTGTCGAATATCTGCGGATCTGATAAAGGCCGCGGCGGCCTCGGGAGGAGCGCAACTCTAGCCCGCTGTGCGTATTTATTTGCGGAACATGCCAACTGTGTCGGAACGGTGAAGCAGGCGATTCGCGAGATCACCCCTTTGGAGGCACAACCCCCGGCGCATGCCGCGCGTTGACTCCAGCGCCGGGCATCCCCGCCCGAGTGTTTTTGCATCAACTCCAAGGAGCACCTCTCCATGTCGCGTATCGCGAAGGGCCTGGCCCTGACCTCCGTTGCTGCCGCGGCCGTGGCGGGCACCGCCGGCGTCGCCACCGCCGACAGCGAGGCGAAGGGCTTCGCCGCCCACTCCCCGGGCGTGCTGTCGGGCAACGTCGTGCAGGTTCCGGTTCACGTGCCGATCAACGTGTGCGGGAACACCGTCAACATCATCGGTCTGCTGAACCCGGCGTTCGGCAACAAGTGCTTCAACGACTGACGTTCGAAAACTGACGTCCCCGGACTGACGTTCGCACGTTGACATACGAACCGGCCGTCCTCCCCACAGGGAGGGCGGCCGGTTCGTGTTGCCCCGAATGGGGTCCCTCGGTTGCAGACGGAGAACACCGATTTCACGGTGAAAAGACAAGGCGAAAAGCCGATCCGTCGTACCGTTGAAAGGAACATTCATGCGTGCTCTGCCCGCACGGCGTCTCGCGGTCCCCGCCCTCTGCGCCACGCTCCTGCTCGGCGTCACCGCCCCCGCCGCCCTGGCGGCCGACGTCGAGTCGACGCGTGACCGCGCCCGGCCGGCGGCGGCCCCCGTCCCCGGCGCGGACGCGCTCCTCACCCAGCTCAAGGGCCTGGGCGACCTCGGTGGCGTACTGAAGCCGGTGACCGATCTGCTCGACGCCGCACTCAAGGCGGACAACGGCCAGCTCTCCGCCGAACAGACGGCCGAGTTGGGCAAGGCCGTGCGGGACGCCATCGACAAGGCCAAGGCGGCCGCCCCGGCGACCCCACCGGCCGCACTGCCGGCCGACCCGGCCGTACCGGCTGCGCCCGCCGTGCCGGACGCCCCGGCCGTACCGGTCACTCCGGCCGTTCCCGCCCCGCCGCCCGCGCCCGCCGTGCCCCCGGCGCCGCCCGCCGCGAACCCGCCCACGGTCCCGGCGGCGCCGTCGGTGCCGGCCGCGCCGCAGCTGCCCGTCACGCTGCCCGCGTACGACCGCGGCCTCGCGCAGCCGGTCGGCAGACTCGCCGCCGACCCGGTGACCGACGCGCTCACCGCCCTGCAGACGGCGGTCGACGCCCTGCTCAAGGCGGTCACCTCCGGTGAACTCGCCCAGGTCCTGCCCGCCGTCACCGGGGTGGTGACCGCGCTGGTCAAGGTCATCGCCGCGATCCTGGTCGGCAGCGGCCTGCCCGTCCCGGCCGACCTGCCGCCGGTGCAGCCGCCGGCCGACCTGCCGGTGACGCCGCCCGCGGCCGTGCCGCCGGTTCGGTAGATGCCGGGGAGAGCCGCCGTGCCGCCGGTCCGGTAGGAGCCGGGCGGAGCCGTCGGGCCGGTCGTCGTCGAGGTCGGCCCGACGGCTCTTTCGTATGACCTGTTGTTCGGCGTCAGATATGACCTGTCCGGTACGGGGTTTCCGTCGGCGCGAGGGCTCGTTGGACACGGCGCAGTCCTTCCAGTATCCCGAGGAGAGGAACTCGATGAAGTCCCTGAAGGCCGCCGCTGTCGTTGCCGGGTCCTTGGCCATCGCTGGCGCCGCCGCGCCGGCCTTTGCCTACGACGCCACGGACGTCACGCCCACCAGCCTCAACGGCGCGGTGAACACGCTCTTCAAGGAGCCCATCTCACCCGCCCCCCTGCAGCAGCAGTCGAACGCGCTCGACACCGAGAACAAGGACTCCGTGCTCCACACGGTGAGCGGCGCGACGAAGACCCTCAACTCCTCCGGCGGTCCGGGCCAGCTCCTCGGCGGTCTGCCCCTCCAGCGCTGACCGTTCTCCTCGCGGTCCCACGGGGCCGGTTCCGCGAAGCCGCGGGGCCGGTCCCGGTCGCGTTGTCTGTTCGAGGGCGTGTCCCTCGTTCGTGTGGTCGGTCGTCGGCTGTCGCCCGGTCGGGTGAAAACGCGGCCGGGTCGTTTGGCGGGCGTGGATAGGGTTCCGCGGTGACTTCAACTTCCGCTGAAACCCGCCCTTTCCGCCCCGCAGACCTCGGCACGCTCGTGGTCATGGCGTGGAGCGGTGAAGCCCCCGACGGGGACATGCCCTACCTGCTCGCCTACACCCTGGGGGACGGGCAGAGCGGCCCCGAGGGCTCCACGGCCGCCGTCGCGGACCTGCTGACGAGCCTCGGCCTCTCCATCGGCGAGAAGGTCGTCGACGGCGCCGCCCACCCCAGCCTGCCGGTCACCCTGCTCGTCGAGGCGGGCCAGGCCGTCGTCACGATGCCGCAGCTCAGCGCCCAGTGCCCCGCTCCGCCGGAGTGGCTCGCCGCCGTCGGCCGACGCGGCTTCGCCTACCTGCTCTTCGCGACCCGCCCCTGGCCCGAGGCCCAGCCCGGGATGCCCGTCGAGCCCGAGGCCCTCGCCGCCTTCGCCGGTGACACCGAGACGCTGACCAGCGCGGCGCACGTCCTCCTGCCGGCCCGCAGCCTGCGCGGCTGATGTCCGTCCCGGCAGGGCGGTCGGGGGATCGGGCGGGTGCCGCGGGTTTCTCCGGTGCGGCGGACGTGGCGAGCACGTCCCGTACGGCGGGCGGCAGCCGTGCCTTCGCGATCCTGCTGCTGATCTCCGGTGCGGCCGGGCTGCTCGCCTCCTGGGTCATCACGCTCGACAAGTTCAAGCTGCTGGAGGACCCGGACTTCACCCCCGGGTGCAGCCTCAACCCGGTCGTCTCCTGCGGCAACATCATGAAGAGCGACCAGGCCTCCGCCTTCGGGTTCCCCAATCCGATGCTCGGTCTGGTGGCCTACGGCATCGTCATCTGCGTCGGCGCGAGCCTGCTGGCCGGGGCCGCCTTCCCGCGCTGGTACTGGCTGACCTTCGACGCGGGCACGCTGTTCGGGGTCGGCTTCGTGACCTGGCTCCAGTTCCAGTCGCTGTACCGGATCAACTCGCTCTGTCTGTGGTGCTGTCTGGCCTGGATCGCCACGATCGTCCTCTTCTGGTACGTGACGTCGTTCGTCGTCCGCGAGGGTTTCCTGCCCGTGCCGGCCGGACCGAGGAGCTTCCTGGCCGAGTTCACCTGGGTCTTCCCGGTGATGCACCTCGGAGTGATCGGGATGCTCGTCCTGACCCGCTGGTGGGATTTCTGGACCAGCTGACCAACTGACTGACCGACCAGCCGACCAGTGGGCCGATAAGCCTCTCGGACTATTGCGGCAGTCGGGCGAATCTTCCGCTGGGGGAGAACTCCGGATCGTTCACCGGGTACGGACGCCGACCCACGGATCCGCCCATTGCCGAAAGGGACCGTACCGAGATGAAGTCGACCACCCGAGGAACCCTTGCCGCCGTCGTCACCGGTGTGGCGGCCGCGGTGGGCGCCTCCGCAGCCCCCGCCGTCGCGGCCGAGACGGTACCCGTCCCCGTACCGCTCGAAGGCGTGGAGCACTCCCTGAACGTGAAGATGCCCACGCTGGGCGGAGAACTGCCGCTGCTGACGCCCGGCGCCCCCGAGGGGCCGAAGTACGTCGAGGGCCGGCTACTGCCCGCCAGCACGCTGCCGCAGGTGCCGCTCGGCGCCGCGCTGCCGGGCCTCCAGGCCGAGACCCCGCTGCCCCGGATCGTCGGGGAGGGCTTCGAGCGGGTCGGCGTCGACGCCCCCGCCGCCGACCTGCGGACCCTCACCCCGGGGCTGAACGTGGACACCCCGCTGACCGCGCCCAACCCCGACGCGCTGGGCCTGCCCAGCCTCAAGGACCCCCAGGCGGCCGTCCTCACCCCGGTGCTGCGGACGGCGCCGACCGCGAACCTCGGGCTCGTCTGAGCCCGCGGCGACACGGAGGACGAGGCCCGGGCCGTACCTGCCCGGGCCGCCCGCCCGGGGGTCACCGCTACCGAACACGACGAGGAGAGAGTGTTGTTCGTCGGCAGAATGACGAGCCGAGCGACGAGCAGAGTGACGGTGGACCCCGCCGCCGACCGGAACAGAACGCGCCGCAACGCGCTGCGCGCCCTGGGGGTGTCGGCCCTCGCCCTGGCCGTGGCCCCCGTCGTCGCCGCCGCGTGGCCACGCCGGTCGGCGCGCCCCGAGGAGGCCGGCTTCGACGAGACGTACCGGGGCCGCCGAATCCGCGGCGCCAAGGCCGACACGGGCCAGGCCGCCTATCTGGGCGCTCGGACGCCCGGCGCGGGCACCTGGGACGTCACCGTCGACGGACGCCCGCTGCATCTGATGCGGCGGGCCGACGGCACGTATCTGAGCATGATCGACCACTACCGCTCGTACCCGACGGCCCTGGACGCGACCCGCGCCGCCGTCGACGAGTTGGGCACGGCCCAGCGCCTGCGGGTGGCGGCCGTGGTGGAGGGGGCGGTCGGCCATGGCCTACACGCGTAAGGACGTCAGCACGCTCACCCGCAGCGAGCGGCGGCGGTTCGTCGGAGCGCTGCTGCAGCTCAAACAGCGCGGTGAGTACGACGAGTTCGTGCGGATGCACATCGACCACTACGTCTCCGACGGTGACGGCGGTCTGCGTACGGCCCACATGGCGCCCTCCTTCCTGCCCTGGCACCGCCGGTTCGTGCTGGAGCTGGAGAAGGCGCTGCGCCGGATCGACGACTCGGTGTCCGTGCCCTACTGGGACTGGACGCGCGACCGGACGACCACCTCGGTGCCCTGGACGGCCGATCTGCTCGGCGGCAACGGCCGGCGCTCCGACAAGCGGGTGATGACCGGCCCCTTCGCGTACGGGACGGGCGGGTGGACCATCACGGAGGGGCTCACGGACACCGAGTACCTCACCCGGGACTTCGGCTATCCCCGCAACCCTGTAGGCCTGCCCACCGCCCGTGACCTGGAGGCGGCCCTCGCCGAGCCGGTCTACGACAAGGCCCCCTGGAACTCGGTCACCCGCGGAGGGTTCCGCAACCGCCTCGAAGGGTGGGGGCAGGGGACCGGCAACGGCTCGTGGCTCAACCACAACCGGGTGCACCGGTGGGTGGGCGGGCACATGGTCGGCGGCGCCTCCGTCAACGACCCCGTCTTCTGGCTGCACCACGCCTTCATCGACCTGCAGTGGACGCGCTGGCAGCGGCGGCACAAGGGGGCGCGCTACCTCCCGGCCAAGCCGCCGGCCCGGGGCGACTCCCAGCGGGGGCGGATCCTCGCACGCGACGAGCGGATGCCGCCGTGGAACGTGACGCCGGGGCAGATGGAGGAGATCGGCAGCGTGTACCGGTACGGGTGAGTGCCGGGCGCTCTGTCGGCGGGTTCTGCCTGCGTCCTGCGGGTTCTGCCCTGCGGGTTCTGCCGACGGGCTCCGGGACGGTGAGAAGCAGGAAGCCCCCGGCGGTGGTGACACCGTCGGGGGCTTCCTGGTACTGCCGTGGCGCCAGGGGTGGCGACCCCGTCAGTGGCCGTAGCCGGCGGACGGGCCGGGGCTGCCCGGGTTGCCCTTGTGGTTGTCGTCGCTCTTGTTGACGCAGACGTTGCCGAAGGCGGGGTTCAGCAGGCCGATGATGTCGATCGTGTTCCCGCACAGGTTGATCGGCACGTTGACGGGGACCTGGACGACGTTGCCGGACAGGACACCCGGGGAGCCGACGGCCTTGGCCTCGGCGCCCGCGTCCGCCGAGGCGAGGCCGGCGCCGCTGAGCACGACGGCGGACGTGCCGAGCGTGACGACGGCTGCCTTCGCGATGCGAGACATCACGTTCTCCTTCTTGATCGGTGAGCACGACCGCTTCTTCGTGGCCGCACGCCCCTTCAACGCGCCCGCGCACCGAGGGTCACGGCGTTCATCGGGGGATCACCCTTACCGAACGAGAGCGTGGGAGCGGCGCCGTCGGACACCGGGCGCCGACGGGAAATGGGGTGCGCCGAGGAGAGCCGGGCGGCTAGCGTCCGACGCGACGGGGGCGGCGGCCGAACAGGGGACAGAGGAGTGAACGGCGTGGAGAAGCAGGCGTCAGCAGAGGGCTTGAGCGCCGAGAGGGCCGTGGCAACCGAGGCGACGGACCGAACCGACCCCGTCCTGCGGACCTTCGTGCGCGACGGGCGTCTCGTCCGGCTGCCGGCCCGGTGGCAGCGGAAGCTGGTCGTCCTGCGGTACGTGGCGGAACGGACCTTCGAGCCCGGCATCGAGTACCCCGAACGCACCGTGAACGAGAAGCTGCGCGCGTGGTGCGAGGACGCCCCGGTGGACCATGTGACCCTCCGCCGCTACCTGGTGGACCTGGGCCACCTCCGCCGACAGTACGGCTTCTACTGGGTCCCGGAGACCGCCCTCACACACCGCCCCTGACAACCTGACGGAGCCGCAGCGAGGCCGCGAGGCCTACTCCTTGTCCCCCTCCTGCGTCATCCGGGCCCGACACGCCCACCGGGCGATCCCACCGCCGACCAGGGACACGAGAACGGCTCCCCAGTCGATGACATGGGCCAGCCCCGGAAAGAACGCGAAGAAGCCGAGCACGACCCCCGCCCCCACGACACAGCGGCAACCCGCCGCGTGGGGTGCGTAAGTGGGGGCATACGCGCCCCGTCGGCACCTTCATGGTCGCGCCGCCCAAGCGGTGATCTTCTGATGAGCACCTGGGAAAACCGGGGCCTCGATGCTGTCGGTTGCGTGATCTTGAGGGGCTCACCATCAAGTGTGATCAAGGCTTGAATGCGTAGGGCATCTCTTTGGCGCGCATTCCGGATCGCGGCACGCTGGGTCATCCGCTGATCGCCTGGTGTGACTCCGGGGCGTGGTGAAGCGGTCCCGGACAGCGAAATGCCCTCCCGGAGGGAGGGCGGGGTGTGGGCGCCCCCGGCAGGACTCGAACCTGCGGCCAAGCGCTTAGAAGGCGCCTGCTCTATCCACTGAGCTACGGGGGCCGGGTGTGGTGGCCTCTGTCGTGGTGCCCGGGTGTGGGCTGATCCGTGACGTTGCCGGGGACAAGGATAGGGCTCCCGAGTCCTTGTCCCTGTTGCTTCGCCTCCGTGGCTCAATGTGGAGGTTCGGTGAAGCGGTCCTGATAATCGCAGGCAGGTACGAATCGTGCACCTCTTTTGCCGCCTCGGGCCCCGGGTGTTGTGCACTCGTTATGCCTGCGCCCCTCTCGTCCCCTCCGTCCCGTGTGTCCTGTCGGCGCGCAGACGTGCTTATATGCTTCAGAAAGTCCACAAAATTGGGCATTCTTCGCATGTGGTGACCTTGGACGTACGGCCTCAGCTGCTCGACGCGCTCTCCGCCCTGCGCGACCGTGTCGCCGCCGCGCGCTTCCCGCTGCCCCTGGCAGGGGCCCCGCGCGCGCGTGCCAACCGCGACGAACTGCTCGCGCAACTCGACGACTACTTGGTGCCCCGGTTGCGACAACCCGAAGCACCGCTGCTCGCGGTGGTCGGCGGATCCACCGGAGCCGGCAAGTCCACTCTCGTCAACTCCCTGGTCGGACGGAAGGTCAGCGAGGCCGGCGTACTGCGGCCGACGACCCGCACGCCCGTCCTGATCTGCCATCCCGAGGACCAACACTGGTTCAGCGGCATGCGGATCCTGCCCAACCTCACGCGCGTGTGGACGCCACCGCGAGAGCCCGGACAGGACCCGGGCGACGACGCGTTCCCGCCGGACGGCGACGGCGACGGCGGCGGCAGGAACGGCGAGCGCTTCCTGCGCATCGAGACCGCCGACAGCCTCCCACCCGGTCTCGCCCTCCTCGACGCGCCCGACGTCGACTCCCTGGACGCCGCCAACCGCGTACTCGCCGCCGAACTCATCTGCGCCGCGGACATCTGGGTGATGGTCACCACGGCGTCCCGCTACGCCGACGCCGTGCCGTGGCACCTGCTGCGGTCCGCGAAGGAGCACGGGGCGACCCTGGTCACCGTGCTCGACCGGGTGCCCCACCAGGTCGTCTCCGAAGTCTCCCGGCAGTACGGGGCGCTGCTGACCAAGGCCGGACTCGGCGACGTACCCCGGTTCACCGTCCCCGAGCTCCCCGAGTCCGCCTGGGGCGGCGGGCTGTTGCCGGGCACCGCCGTCGCGCCGCTGCGCACCTGGCTCATCCAGCAGGCGACCGATCCCGAAGCCCGGGACCAGGCCATGGCCCGCACCGCACACGGCGTCCTCGACTCGCTGCGGTCCCGGATGCCCGAGCTGGCGAGCGCGGCGGCCCAGCAGTACTCCGCCGCCCTCCGGCTCACCGCCGCCGTCGACTCGGCGTACGACAGCGAGCACGCGCGCGTGAAGGGGCGTCTGCAGGCGGGGGCCGTGCTCGCGGGTGACGCCCTGAAGCGGTGGCGCAGTTACCCCCTCGACTGCACCGCGGGTGAACTGCTCGACGCCCTCGTCGAGAGCCTCGGCACCCTGCTGCTGTGCGCGGTCACCGCCGCCGACGAGCGCGTCGGGGAGGCCTGGAGCCGCGAACCCGTCGCCGTGGCCGCCGGGCTGACGGAACGTGACACGAGCGGGGAGAGCGTCGAGCACCGGATCGGGATGACCGTACGGCGGTGGCGGCGTGTCCTGGAGGAGTACGCCGAGGAGGAGGTGCGCGACCTCGACCGGAGCACCGCTCCGGACACGGAGGTGGTGGCCGCCCTGGGGGCCACGGCCCTGCTCGGCGGCCGGCGGGCCCGGTCCGCCGGGGAGGGGCTCGCGCAACGGATCGGCGCGCACGGCGCGCTACGGCTGCGCGACCGCGGCGGACGGCTGCTCACCGACTATCTCGAACGGGCTCTCGACGCCGAGCGTGACCGCCGGCTCGCCCCGCTCGACGCCCTCGACGTACAACCCGAACCGCAGGCCCGACTCATCGCCGCCCTGTCCGTACTGCAGAAGGAGAGGTGACCGCTGTGACCGCCGTCACTGACCACACGGATCAGACCGGGGACGACGTCCCCGAGAGGGGCGACGACAGGCCGGCCCGTCAGGAGCCCGGCAGGGAGTGCGGCAAGAAGGTCGGCGAGATGGTCGATGCGAAGGGCGAGGGCCGGGCCGACGGCCTCGCCACCGGGGCCGAGCGTGCGGAGAGGGGCGGGGGACGGGACGCGGTCGGAGGGCGGGGCAGGACCGTCGCCGGTCCGCCGGCCTCGTCGAGTCGTGAGGAGCGTCCGAGGAGCGGCGAGAACGACGGCCACGCGCGCGTGGACGGCCGTTTCGGCGGCAGCGTGTCCAGCCGCGAGTCCCGAGGGGCCGCAGGGGACCCGTTCGCGCGTACGAAGTCGGACGTGGCCGCGTGCACGGAACCGGGATCGGGCCTGTCCGCACGTGCGGAACCGGGGCCGGGCGCGTCCGCACGCACGGAACCGGGACCGGGCGTGCCCGCGCGTACGGAACCAGGGCCGGGCCTGTCCGCGCGCATGGAACCGGGTGCCGCGGGGACGGAGTCCGGTGATCCCTGGGACGACGGGCTCATCGCCCGGCGTGCCGGCGAGGCCGGGCCCGCCGAGCGCGTGCCGGCGGTGGAGACCAGGGCCCCGGTCGCACAGACGGTCGTCCCGCTCGCCTACGACGGGCAACTGCGGTCGCGGCTCGACGCGCTGCGGGAACTGGTGGGACTGTCCCGTACCCGGCTGGACGGCACCACCCTCGCGGAGGCCGGGCGGGTGCTGGACGAGGCGGCGGCGCGGCGCAGGCTCTCCGGGCAGCACACGGTCGTGGCCATCGCGGGCGCCACCGGCAGCGGCAAGTCGACGCTGTTCAACGCGCTGGCGGGCGTGGCGATCTCGGAGACGGGCGTACGCCGTCCCACCACGGCCGCGCCCATCGCGTGCAGTTGGAGCGACGGCGCGGCGAGCCTCATCGACCGGCTGGGCATTCCGGGACGGCTGCGGAGGCGGCCGTTGCAGAGCGCGGAGGCGGAGGCGCAGTTGCGCGGCCTCGTCCTGGTGGATCTGCCCGACCACGACTCGGCGGCGGTGCAGCACCGGGAACAGGTCGACCGGATCCTGGCGCTGGTGGACGCGGTCATCTGGGTCGTGGACCCGGAGAAGTACGCCGACGCGATCCTGCACGAGCGCTATCTGCGGCCCCTCGCCGGTCACGCGGAGGTCATGTTCGTCGTCCTCAACCAGGTGGACCGGCTCCCCGGCGAGGCCGCCCACCAGGTGCTCGACGATCTGCGGCGCCTGCTCGACGAGGACGGCGTCGCGCTCGGGGAACACGGTGAACCCGGGGCGGCCGTGCTCGCGCTGTCCGCGCTGACCGGGGACGGCGTGGGTGAACTGCGGGACGCGCTGGAACAGTTCGTGGCCGAGCGGGGCGCGCCCGCCCGTCGGGTCCGCGCCGATCTGGACGCGGCGGCCGCGCGGCTGTGGCCGGTGTACGCCAATCAGCGGCGCGCGGGACTCAGTGAGAGGGCGCGCGACGAGTTCGCCGCGCGCCTCGCGGACGCCGTCGGTGCCACCGCGGCGGGCGAGGCCGCCGAGCGCGCCTGGCTGCGCAACGCCAACCGGGCGTGCGGGACGCCCTGGCTGCGGCTGTGGCGCTGGTACCAGGGCCGGAGCGAGCCCCCGACGGGGCGGCTCGCCCTGACGGCGCCCGTGGACGAGGAGGCCACCGCCCGGCAGCGCGTCGAGCAGGCCGTGCGTACGTTGTCGGAGCGCGCGGCGAGGGGGCTGCCCCAGCCCTGGGCCCAGGCGGTGCGCGAGGCGGCCGTACGGGGGGCGCAGGGGCTGCCCGAGGCGCTGGACGAGCTGGCGGTGCGGGCCGGGGCTCCGACGGGTCGACCGCCGCGGCCGGGCTGGTGGCCGGCGGCGGTGCTCGCGCAGGCTTCCATGACGCTGGTGCAAGTCGTGGGTGGGCTGTGGCTGTTGGGGCAGATCATCGGCTTCATGGCACCGAATCTCGGGGTGCCGGTACTGCTGATGGTGATCGGCATCGTCGGTGGTCCGGCTGTCGAGTGGGGCTGCCGGCTGGCGGCACGCGGTCCGGCACGGCGGTACGGCGATGAGGCGGAACGGCGGCTGCGGGAGGCCGCCGCCGGGTGCGGACGGGCGCGGGTGCTGGAGCCGGTGGCCGCCGAGCTGCTGCGGTACCGGGAGGTGCGGGAGCAGTACGGACGGGTGCTGGGGGCGGCGCCGGTGCGGTGAGGCGCGGTGGCGCTGTCGTGGCGGTGGGGTGATCGGCGGCTCCCGCAGGGCCGGTTCACCCCCTCGGGTGACGGGGTTTTCCACAACCGGCGAGTAGCGCACAGGGCTCAGCGGGCTCGGCCCGACGGCGGCAGTCTGGACACGCGGCGAGCACAGCACCGCCGCACGACGGACGCAGCAGCCGTACGGGACGGGCCCGTGCGCGTGTCCGATGCCGTCGGCGTCCGACGCCGGCGTGAAGGAGGGGTTCGCGAGATGAACGAGACGATGGTGTGCGTGGTGGGGAACGTGGCGACGCAGCCGGTCTGCAAGGAGCTGTCGACGGGGTCCTCGGCCCGTTTCCGGCTGGCGGTGACCTCGCGGTACTGGGACCGGGAGAAGAACGAGTGGACCGACGGGCACACCAACTTCTTCACGGTGTGGGCCAGGCGCACGCTCGCCGCGAACGTGGCGTCGTCCGTCGCGCTGGGCGATCCGGTCGTGGTGCACGGGCGGTTGAAGGTGCGCACCGAACAGCGCGACGGGCAGACTCGGGTCTCGGCGGACGTCGACGCGGTCGCCGTCGGCCACGATCTGTCGCGGGGGACGTCGGCGTTCCGCCGGACGCCCAGGGGCGATGCGTCGATCACTGCCCCGTCCCCGTCGCAGCCGGAGCCGGCCTGGGAGACACCGCCGCCCGGCAGCCGGCTCGACCTCGCGGGCACCGAACTCCGCCCGGAGCCGGTCGGTGTGACGTGAACTCAGGCCCCCGGCCTCGCAATGCGGGTTCCGGTCGTGGTTCATAGGCGAACGCTCTGTGAAAGGTCAGTGCGTGCCCCTCATCGATTTGTCGATAGGTGCTGTTCGTGAGCTGTGCACCCGATAACGATTCCGATTCGGATCGGTTGTCCGACGATACGACTGGGAAGAGTGGTGCGCCGCATCCCTAGGATGCCGGACATAGCTCACGGGGCTTCTGATTCTGCTGGTGGGACCACACCCCCCACGTCAACGGGTCCTGCTCGAAGGGAAATTCTGTGGTTTCTTGGTTCACGGCGTCGATCTCCGGTCGGTCCGGGCGGGCCGCGCGCAGACGAAAGGCCGGCCGCATCGCCGCCGTCTCGCTCGCGTCCGGTCTCGTCGTCGCGGGTGCGATCGCCACCGCGAGCCCGGCCGTCGCCGACGAGGCACCGCGGAGCTCCGGCGGTGCGACCGCCACCATGGGCGGCCTCAAGACGTACGGGACGGCCGTGCTGCGTACCGACGAGGGCCAGGAACAGCAGCTCCCCGCAGGGCTGTTCGAGATGTTCGTCGACGGAGGCGGCACCCTGCGGACCTACTGCGTCGACGTCCAGAACCCGACGCAGAAGGACGCCACGTACCAGGAGACCCCCTGGAGCGGCACCTCGCTGGGCGCCAACAAGGACGCGGGCAGGATCCGCTGGATCCTGCAGAACTCCTACCCGCAGGTGAACGACCTCGCGGCGCTCGCCGGCAAGGCCGGGGCCCAGGGTCTCACCGAGCAGGACGCGGCGACCGGCACGCAGGTGGCGATCTGGCGGTACTCCGACGGGGCCGACGTGACGGCCCAGGACCCGGAGGCGGAGAAGCTCGCCGACTACCTGGAGAAGAACGCGCGGAACCTGGCGGAGCCGGCCGCTTCCCTCACCCTCGATCCGCCCGCGGTCTCCGGACGGGCCGGTGAGCGGCTTGGCCCGGTCAGGGTGCACACCAACGCCGACGGTGTGACCGTGGTCCCGCCCTCGGACGTGACGGCGGACGGCGTCCAGGTCGTCGACGCGGACGGTGAGGCCGTGACCTCGGCAGGTGACGGCAGCGAGCTGTACTTCGAGGTGCCCGAGGACGCCGCGGACGGCACGGCCGAACTGACCGTGCAGGCCTCGACCACCGTCCCCGTCGGCCGCGCCTTCGCCTCCGAGACCCGGAGCCAGACCCAGATCCTCGCGGGCTCCAGCGAGTCCACGGTCTCCGCGACGGCGACCGCGCACTGGGCCGAGAAGGGCGCCATACCCGCACTGTCCGCCGAGAAGAACTGCGCCGAGGGCGGCCTGGACATCACGGCCGCCAACGAGGGCGACAAGCCCTTCACCTTCGAGCTGATGGGGATCACGTACACCATCGAGGCCGGGGAGACCCGGACGGTCACGATCCCGCTGCAGGAGGACCAGGCGTACGACTTCACGATCGAGGGGCCGGGCGGCTACGCGAAGCAGTTCCGGGGCGTACTCGACTGCCGCACCGAGACCGAGGCCGGTGCGGGCGGTGACTCGGTCCAGACGCTGAGCGAGCCGAGCCCGGCGACGGTCGCGGGCGGCACGGTGACCGACACCGGCACCGACCTCGCCGAGACCGGCAGCTCCGGCGCGACCCCGGTGATCGGCGGCATCGCCATCGGACTGGTCGTGATCGGCGGCGCGGTGATGGTCGTACTCCGCAAGCGCAACCCCTGAGGAAGACGCCGGACGGAAACGCCGGTACGAGGACGGCGAGGACGTCAGGGAAAGAGCTCCTTGGCAACTCAACAGTGAGTGACCGCGCGATGACACGTGCGCCCGGCGCGGCCCCGGTACGCCCCACAGGCATCGGGGCCGCGTCGCTCGTACGGGAGGTTCACCATCCGGTTTCCGTCGAGGGCTGGCCGTGCGGCAAGATGGGTGGTACTGCCCACTGCCAGATCTCAAGTTGCCGGACGGTTTCTCTTGGCTGAGTACATCTACACGATGCGCAAGACGCGCAAGGCGCACGGCGACAAGGTCATCCTTGACGACGTCACGCTGAGCTTCCTGCCCGGCGCGAAGATCGGTGTGGTCGGCCCGAACGGTGCCGGTAAGTCCACCGTCCTCAAGATCATGGCGGGTCTGGAGCAGCCGTCCAACGGCGACGCGTTCCTGTCGCCCGGCTACACCGTCGGCATGCTCCTCCAGGAGCCGCCGCTGGACGAGTCCAAGACGGTCCTGCAGAACGTGCAGGACGGCGCCGCCGAGATCATGGGCAAGCTCCACCGCTTCAACGAGGTCGCGGAGCTCATGGCCACCGACTACTCGGACGCGCTCCTCGACGAGATGGGCAAGCTCCAGGAGGACCTGGACCACGCCAACGCCTGGGACCTGGACACCCAGCTGGAGCAGGCCATGGACGCCCTCGGCTGCCCGCCCGGCGACTGGCCCGTCACCAACCTGTCCGGTGGTGAGCGCCGCCGCGTCGCCCTGTGCAAGCTGCTGCTCGAGGCCCCCGACCTGCTCCTGCTCGACGAGCCCACCAACCACCTGGACGCCGAGTCCGTGCAGTGGCTGGAGCAGCACCTCGCGAAGTACCCCGGCACCGTCGTCGCCGTCACCCACGACCGGTACTTCCTCGACAACGTCGCGGGCTGGATCCTGGAGCTCGACCGTGGCCGCGCCATCGGCTACGAGGGCAACTACTCCACCTACCTGGAGACCAAGCAGACCCGTCTCAAGGTCGAGGGCCAGAAGGACGCCAAGCGCGCCAAGCGGCTCAAGGAAGAGCTGGAGTGGGTCCGCTCCAACGCCAAGGGCCGCCAGGCCAAGTCCAAGGCGCGTCTGGCCCGCTACGAGGAGATGGCCGCCGAGGCCGACAAGATGCGGAAGCTGGACTTCGAGGAGATCCAGATCCCGCCGGGCCCCCGCCTGGGCAGCGTCGTCGTCGAGGTCAACAACCTCAGCAAGGCCTTCGGCGAGAAGGTCCTCATCGACGACCTCTCCTTCACGCTGCCCCGCAACGGCATCGTGGGCATCATCGGCCCGAACGGCGCCGGCAAGACGACCCTGTTCAAGATGATCCAGGGTCTGGAGGAGCCCGACTCCGGTTCGATCAAGGTCGGCGAGACCGTCAAGATCTCCTACGTCGACCAGAGCCGCGAGAACATCGACCCCAAGAAGACGCTGTGGGCCGTCGTCTCCGACGAACTGGACTACATCAACGTCGGCCAGGTCGAGATGCCCTCCCGCGCGTACGTCTCCGCGTTCGGCTTCAAGGGCCCGGACCAGCAGAAGCCGGCCGGGGTGCTCTCCGGCGGTGAGCGCAACCGCCTCAACCTGGCGCTCACCCTCAAGCTCGGCGGTAACCTGCTGCTCCTCGACGAGCCGACCAACGACCTCGACGTCGAGACCCTGTCGTCGCTGGAGAACGCGCTGCTGGAGTTCCCCGGCTGCGCCGTGGTCGTCTCCCACGACCGTTGGTTCCTGGACCGGGTGGCCACGCACATCCTCGCCTACGAGGGCGAGTCCAAGTGGTTCTGGTTCGAGGGCAACTACGAGTCGTACGAGAAGAACAAGATCGAGCGCCTCGGTCCGGACGCCGCCCGTCCGCACCGCGCCACCTACAAGAAGCTGACCCGGGGCTGATCGATCTTGCGGCACATCTACCGCTGCCCACTGCGCTGGGCGGACATGGACGCGTACGGCCACGTCAACAACGTGGTCTTCCTCCGCTACCTGGAGGAAGCCCGTATCGACTTCCTGTTCCGCCCGGAGAAGGACTTCAAGCAGGGGTCCGTGGTGGCACGCCATGAGATCGACTACAAGCGGCAGCTGGTCCACCGGCACCAGCCGGTGGACGTCGAGCTGTGGGTCACGGAGATAAGAGCGGCGTCGTTCACGATCACCTACGAGGTCAAGGACCCGGACCAGGTCTACGTCCGGGCCTCGACGGTGATCGTGCCGTTCGACTTCGCGACCCAGCGGCCCCGGCGGATCACCGCCGAGGAACGCGAGTTCCTGGAGGAGTACAGGGATGACGAGGAGGGGGCCGTCGCCGCATGACGGTGCTCCACCTCGCCGACGAGGGGGAGGCCGCGGATCTCGCGGCCTTCCTCTCCCGGCTGCTCCACTACGACCGTGGAGCCGCGGTGCGCCTCCAGGGGGCCGGCACCGCGCTCGCCGTCTTCGGCCGACCGCCGTCCTTCGAGGTCCTGGCCATCCGAGCCGTGCGCCTCGCCAAGCCCTACGAGAACGGGCTCGACGCCACGCTCGACGTGACCGTGTCGGCCGGTGAACTCCTGGAGTCCATCGACGAGGCCGGCGCCACGGCCGTCGTCCCGGCGGCGGTGACCGGACCGCCGTGGGCCGGGGTGCTTCCCCCGCGCGGCGGCTGGCGCCCGGAGGAGGGGCTGCCCGCGCCGGACGCGCTCCGGGCGATGGTCTCCGCCGCGGTGCGTGAATTCCGGTCCCGCACCGAGGAGTTGCCGCCTGAACACCGGACCCGGGCCGAACTGGACGGGATCGGGCGGGAGATCTGGTCCCGTACGGTCGGGGACACACCGCTGCCGGTGCGCGCCGTGCACGCGGCCCAGTCGCTCGGCTTCCTCCGCACCCCGCGCGCGTCCGGCACGCCCGGGACGGCGACGCCGGGACTGTTCTCGTCGGGCGCGTGGCTCCGGCTGCGCACACCGTACGGGTCGATCGCCGTACGCAGGGCGGGACTGGGGACCCTGGGCGTCAGCGTCCGCTGAGCCCGGTGGCGGCCCTGGCTGTGCCTAGCCCGGGGCGTTGACCATCGAGGCGGCCGCGTAGGTGAGGTAGTTCCACAGGGTGCGCTCGTGCTCCTCGGAGAGGCCGAGGTCGTCGACGGCGTCGCGCATGTGCTTCAACCAGGCGTCGTGGGCGGCGCGGTCCACGGTGAACGGGGCGTGGCGCATACGGAGGCGGGGGTGGCCGCGGTTCTCGCTGTAGGTGGTGGGCCCACCCCAGTACTGGATCAGGAACAGGGTGAGGCGGTCCTCGGCCGGGCCCAGGTCCTCCTCGGGGTACATCGGCCGCAGGATCGGATCCTCGGCGACACCCTCGTAGAAGCGGCGCACGAGGCGCCGGAAGGTCTCCTCGCCACCGACCTGCTCGTAGAAGGTCTGCTCCTGAAGCGTGCCGCGCCGAATCTCATTCACGTTCCCCATGGTCTCAGACGCGGCGACGGAGGTCTTGAGGCTTAGGACCGGCGTGAAGCGGGCGGACCGGGCTATTCCGGACCCGCGGGCCGGGGTGCTCGCCTCTGGGGGCGTCCGGCCGCACAGTGGAGGTATGGGCACGCACTCTGTGGACCACGACTTGGAACGTCTCGCCGCCGAGGCCCGGTCGGCGCTGGTGCGTGAGATCGAGGCGAGCGGGGCGTGGGACGCCGATCCGCAGTGGCGGAAGGCCTTCGAGAGCGTCCCCCGACATCTCTTCGTCCCGTACTACTACGTGGGCGTCATGGGCGGCTTCGAGCGGCTGTGGGGCGAGGAACGCGACCCCAGGCGGCGGGCGCGCTGGATGCGGGGCGCCTACGCGGACACGCCGCTCGCCACGCGGGTGCGGGACGGCGAGCTGATCTCCTCCAGCAGTCAGCCGTCGCTGATGGCGAAGATGCTGGCCGAACTGGAGGTGCAGGACGGTGACCGGGTGCTGGAGATCGGTGCCGGCACCGGGTACAACGCCGCCCTGCTCGCGCACCGGCTGGGGGACGACCTGGTCACGACCGTCGATCTGGACGCCGACATCACGGAGGCGGCACGCAGGCATCTGGACGCCGCCGGATACCACCCGACCGTCGTCACCGGGGACGGGGCGCGCGGGGTGCCCGAGCGGGCGCCGTACGACCGGATCATCGCGACCTGCACGCTGCACTCGATCCCGCGCGCCTGGCTCGCCCAGTGCACCCCCGGCGCGCGCATCCTGACGCCGCTGGCCACGGGGCTCGTACGGCTTCGGGTGGAGGACGCCGAGCGCGCGGAGGGGCGGTTCCTGCACACCTCCGCGTACTTCGTGCCCCTGCGCGGGGGCAGTGAGCCGGAAGCGGTCCATCCGCATCTGGGCGGGCTGCCCCACCGGGCCAGGGACCACGAGCTCTTCCGGTTCCTGCTGGCCCTCACGGCGGCCAGTCTCGACCCGCACGAGGCGCTCGCCCTGTGGCAGCGCGAGGGGATGCCGTCCCGCGAGCGCTACGGCATCACGGTCCGCGGCGACCGTGCCTGGGCCTGGCTGGACGACCCGGAGGGGGCGTACGCCTGGCCGCTGCCGTGACCGGGGCCGGGGCCCGGGGCGGGCGGCGACGACTCAGGGCCGACCGATGTGCTCGGTCGGCCCTGAGCCGGTGTACTGCCGCGGGGCGGGTCAGCCCCGGCGGATCGTGATCGTCGTCCACGCGCCCACGTGAACCCGGTCCCCGTCCTGGAGGGGGATCGGCACGAAGGGCTGGATGGGCTCCTCGGAACCGTTGACCGTGGTGCCGTTCGTGGAGTTCTGGTCGACGACCGCCCAGCTGCCGTCGGGCTGCTGCACCAGGACCGCGTGCTGGTGGGAGACGCCCGGGTCCTCCGGCGGCACCGAGAGATCGATGTCGGGGGTGTCGCCGGTGGAGTGGCGGCGCCGTCCGATGGTGATCTGGTTGCCGGTGAGGGCGCGCCGCTGCTCCGGGGAGTACGCGGGCAGGTTCAGGCCGGCGGCCTCGGGGCCCGAGCGCTGCATCATCGCCATGAAGTAGTCGCGGTCGGGGCCGATGGTCGCGCTCCAGGTCGTCGGCGCCTGCGGGTACGCGGGGCCGGGCGGGGCCTGGGTGGCACCGGGCTGCGGGTAGCCGTAGCCACCCGGACGGGCACCCGCGCCGCCGGGACCGCCGGGACCGCCCGGGCCGGTCGACGGCGGGGAGATCACCCAGTCGTCGTCACCGCCGAACGAGGGGCCGCCTCCGGAACCGGGACCACCGGGGCCGCCGGGACCTCCGGGCTGCGGTCGCCGGGTCTCCTGCGGGAAGCCGGGCGGAGCGGGAGCGCCCGCCTGCTGGAACGCCTGCGGTGCTCCACCGCCACCCGGACCACCACCGTGACCCTGACCACCAGGACCCTGACCACCGGGTCCGCCCGGTCCGGGGCCGCCGGGGAAGCCGGACCCGCCAGGTCCACCCGGTCCGCCCGGTCCGCCCGGCCCACCAGGTCCGCCCGGCGTAGGCCCGGGGGGCGGCGGGACAGGTCGTGAGGGGTCGCCGCCGAAGCCGGAAGGACCGGGGCGTGAGGGATCGCCGCCGAAGCCCGAGGGGCCGGGGCGCGAAGGGTCACCGCCGAAGGCCGAGGGGCCGGGGCGCGAAGGGTCACCGCCGAAGGCCGAGGGGCCGGGGCGCGACGGATCCCCGCCGAACGCGGACGGACCGGACTGTCCAGGGCCGGACTGCCCCGGACCCGGCTGCCCCGAAGGCCCGCCGCCGAACCCGGAGGAACCCCCCGGACCCGACGGGCCGCCGGGACCGCCCGGACCCCCGGGACCACCCGGGCGTCCAGGGCCGCCGGGACCCTGACCACCGCCGGGTCCGCCCTGGGCCCCGGGACCGCCGGGCCCACCAGGACCTCCTGGGCCGCCCGGTCCGCCGAAGCCGCCGTTCGCGCCCGGTCCTCCGGGCCCGCCCGGAGGACCGGGCTCGCCGCCGAACGGCGGGCCCGACGGGATCGGCTCGGCAGGGCGGTTCACCTGCGAGGGGCGGGAGCTCTGGTAGTCGTACCCGTCACCGCCGCCGTAGGACGGCGGAGGCGGCTGCTGGAAGCGGAGCGCCGGGTTCCCGCCGGGGCCGCCCGGGCCGGGGCCGGGACCGCCGGGACCAGGGCCGCCCGGACCCGGTCCGGGCGCCGGAGGCCGCGGCGCGGCCGGGGTGTACGTGGTCGCCGTGTTGGTCAGGAAGTTCCACCGGCACTCCTCGCAGAAGGGCGCGCCGCCCTCGCGGGGCGTGCGGCACTGCGGGCAGAGTTCCGGCTCGGCGGCGAGGTGCGGTCGTCCACCGGGACCCCCAGGTCCCCCGGGACCCCCAGGTCCCCCGGGTCCTCCGGGGCCGCCCGGAGGCGGCGGAGGGGAGCCGGGCGGCGGGTATCCGTAACCGGCGCCCGGGGGCGGCGGTGGTGGCGGCGGGGGTACGGCACCGGCCATACGGTGACCGCAGACCTCGCACCAGTCGTCGGAACCCGACTGGTGTCCGTTCGGGCAGGTCGGCATGTCGGCGCTTCCCCCTCTCCTTTCCGGCCTCACGGCCGGTTCCTGTGGCCGCGACGGGCCGGTGTGGCCGCTTACCGACCGGATCCCCGGTGGGGGAGCCTGGCTCGTGTGCAGCGGTGTTTCCGGGTGTTTCTTGCTCTGTTTCCAGCTACTTCTTTACACGAACAGTCTTTGTCGACCGTGTCTCGAGAGTCATCTCGTCGGCCTCCGTGACCTTCGCCTTCAGTCGCACAGTACCTGTCGCCGCGTCGACCACGTCCACCACCTTCGCAAGCAGTTTCGCAGTATCCGCGTTCCCCGAGGCGCTGGCGAGTTGAACGGCCCGCCCCAGCTTGGCCGTTGCTCCGTCGAAATCTCCGGATTTACGGGCATCCAAACCTTGCTGGATGACTTGTGCCAATTCGGCCTGACCCGTGTAGTGCGCGACCTGGGGGTTGATCGACGTCGACGCGACCATGTCGTCGGTCCACACGGCCTTCACCAGCCCCTGGGCGCCGAGATTCTGCGCGGTGCCGTCGGGCTGCGGGATGACGAGGGAGACCCGGGCGGCCAGCATCTCCTGGCCGAGGTTCGCGGCCGGGACCTCGACGCACACGTGGTAGTCGCGGGACTCGTCCCCCCACGAGCCGGTCGGGTAGTCCCCGGCGCGCGGTCCGGCCTCGGTGCGGCGGTCGGTCAACTCCTCGACCGTGGGCGCCACTTGCTTCACGAACTTGATCCGGGTGCCGACCGGGGTCCACAGCCGGAGGGCGACGTCCGCGACCTCCTTGCCCATGGCCGCCTCCATCATCTGTGTGAAGTCGGCGGACAGGGCGGCCGGGTCCGCGACGATGTCGGCGGTGCCGAGCAGCGCGGAGGCGATGCCGGTGACCTCCTTCACCTCCCAGTCGGTACCCACTCCACGCGCGTCACAGGTGAACCGTCCGGCACAGGCGTCCAGCGCGGCCTTCAGGTCCTCCGGGGACTCGTGCTCGTTGCGGCCGTCGGTGAGCAGGATGCCGTGGCGGATGGCGACGTCCGCCGAGGCGAGCAGCCGGTCGGCGAGCCTCAGCCAGGTGCCGATGGCGGTGCCGCCACCCGCGCTGAGCCTGCGCAGCGCCTGCTTGGCCTGGTCCCGGGTGGCGGAGTCGGCGACCGCGAGCCGGCCGCCGCCGGGGTAGACCTCGCGGGCCACGTGGGTGCCGTCGATCACGGCGAAGTGGACGCCGTCGCGCAGGGTGTCGATCGCGGCGGCCGTGGCGTCCCGGGCATTGCGCATCTTGGTCGGCGGGTAGTCCATCGACCCAGAGCAGTCGACCATGAGCGCCACGGCGGCGGACGGGCCCTGCCCGGGTGAGTACAGGTGCGGCGCGGCGACCGCGCTGCCGATGGTGCCGCCGCCCGTCGCGCCGACCGTCACGATGGCGTTCACCTCACGGCCGCCCTCGGGCAGGTACTCGTTCTGGTACACCTCGACCGAGAACTGCGGCACGTTCGACTTCGAGAAATTGGCCATGCCTACTCTGATCCCCCTAGCGGCCCCACAGTGCGTGGGGTGATGACTGTGCGTGCCCGTACCCGGACCGGTCCCCTCCGGTCCGTCGGCCCTTCCCGTCCGGCCGCCGGGGCGCACGCGAACATCCGGCCCGCGCGCACCCTCAGGCCGATCCTGCCCCCTGCGGAGGGGCCGGGAACGGCAGGATCGCCACTGTTACGTTGTCGTGGCCACCTCCGTCGAGCGCGCGGCCGACCAGGACCTGCGCGCAGTGCAACGGCCGCTCGGCCGCGTCCAGGGGCACGGCCTCGGCCATCTCCTCGGCGGCCTCCGCGTAGTTCCACAGTCCGTCGGTGCACACCACCACTACACCCGGCCGGTCCGGCTTGAAGGAAGCGGTGTGCGGCTCCAGTTCGTACGCGTCGGCGCCGAGCCAGCCGGTGATCGCGTGGGCACGCTCGTCGGCGTACGCCTCGGCCTCGCTCATCAGTCCCGCGGACACCATCTGTGCCGCCCACGAGTCGTCCTCGGTGAGCCGGGCCGGGGGTGCGCTGCGGTCCACCGGCACCCAGTAGGCGCGGCTGTCGCCGACCCAGCCGACGACGAGCAGGCTCGCGGTGACGATCGAGCCGACGATGGTGCAGGCCGGCGCGTTCTGGTGCGGGGCGTGCTCCTGGGCCGTCTCCGGCTCCTCCGCGAGGGCGTTGACGGCGCTCGCGGCGGCGACGATCGCGTCGTGCATGGCCTGCTGCGGGTGGGTGCCGCGCGGGAGCGACTCCAGGACGGTCTCGTTGGCGGTGCGGGCCGCGGCGAGCGAGGCGTCGTCGGGGCGGGTCGCGGAGGACACGCCGTCGCAGACGATCGCGACGACCGCGGGGGAGCCGTCGGGCAGCGCGGTCGAGGAGATCGCGAACGCGTCCTCGTTGCGGTGGTGGCGCAGACCCCGGTCGCTGACCGCGGCGACCGCGCCCAACTCCAGTTCCATGTGGTCGCGTTCACGGGGCTGGGCGTGTCCGCAGTTCTCGCAGTAGCCGTCCCGGTCGACGCGGCCCGCGCGGCAGGCCACGCACACCTTCGTACCGGCCGCGGGGGTGGCGGGGTCGGCGGTGCGCGGGTCCGGCGGCTGGGGCGCGGCCAACGGGTACTCGTCGGGCTCGCGGGGCCGGTCGAACCGTACGCCCCGGCCCGGTCCTGGCAGTTCGCCGCCGCCGGAGTCGGTGCCCGGGATGTCGGTGGGACGGACCACCGGCGGGGGCGTGTCGGTGCTCGGTTCGGAGGCGACGGGCCAGTCCACGGGGCCGGCCTCGTCGGGGACGGCGGCCGCCGTCCCGTTCATGGTGAGGGTCGGATGGTCCGCCGGCGGTGCGGGGACCGCCGAGAGATCATGACCGCACGCACCGCAGAAGCGGTCGTCCGAGGCGAGGGGCCACTCGCAGATCGGGCACTTCGTCAGCGCGGTCGGCTGGGGCATCTGCGACATCAACTACACCCACGTCCGGGGGCGGTAACGGTTGGCACGTTCCACCAGGTCGATCCTCTCCTCGCCGCCTTGGGCGAGCCGGGCCAGTGTGCGGTACGACCGCTCCAGTCCGAAGCGGAGGCCGCGCTCGTCCAGCGTGCTGCCGAGCAGGACCCGCTCGCCGGTCGGGGGCGCGGCACCCTGGCCTCCGGAGAGTACCCAGTCCAGGGCGCAGCCAAGGACCTCTGTGGACAACTGCTCGCGGCGCACCGCGTCCAGACCGTACCCGCCGAGCGCCTCGACCTGCCCGGCGGCCGCGGTCAGATCGTCCAGGAACGGGGCGCCCGGCGCGGTTTCGGCGGTCCCGGCCGAGGGCGGCGCCGATTCGGCTCCGAGCGTCGCGTCCGCACGGTGTCTGAGCCGGGCCCGTACGGCGGCGACCCGGGCGGCGGTGTAGTGGATCGACGCCTCCGGTACGGACTCCAGGGTCCGGACGGCGTTCTGCCGGTCCCCGGCGGTCAGCCGCACCCGGGCGAGCCCGAACGCGGCGCTGACGAAGCTGGGGTCGGTCGTCCACACCAGGCGGTAGTACTCGGCGGCGTTGTCCAGCTGCCCCAGCACCTCGGCGCACAGGCCGAGGGCCAGCTTGGGGGCCGGTTCGCCCGGGAAGGCGTCGTAGATCGCGTCGAAGGACAGCGCGGCGTTCTCGTGGTCGCCGGTGGCGAGCGCGGCCACGCCCCGGTACCAGACCACCCGCCAGTCGTCGGGGTGGTCCCGCTCCAGGGCGTCCAGGGTGGCCAGGGCGATGGTGAACTCGGCCATCTCCAGCCGGGCCCGCAGCTCGCGCAGCCGCAGCTCCAGGGAGCCGCTGGGGGCCGCGTGCAGCGCTGTGATCAGCTCGGTCGGCGCGGAGGTGATCAGGCCCGCGAGGAACCCGGCGTTCGGGTCGCCCGGGTCCACGCGCGGGACGGGCAGCGCGAGGGCCGCGGCGGCGGTGTCGAGCTGCCGGGTGAGCCGGGCGGGGACGGCCGCGCCGGCGGTCAGCAGGGCGGGCGTACCGGAAGGCGAACCGGAAGGCGAACCACCGTTCCTGGTGGCCGGCTTGTCGCGGCGCGTGCCCAGCCGGGACACATCCCCGTCCAGCTTGGCGAACAGCTCCGTGTCCGTGACCTTCACCTCGGGGCCGAAGATCGTCGACAGGGCGGGCCGGGCCCGGCCCGTCTGGAGGGAGACGACCTCCCGCAGCACACCCGTCAGCTGCTCCGACATCTCCTGCGCGGAGGCGAACCGGCGGGCCGGGTCGGGGTCGGTGGCCCGGACCAGCAGCCGGTAGAAGGACTCGTACTGGCGGAAGACCTCGATGTTGTCCGGGTCGGGCAGGGAGTCCACGAAGACGTTCGTGTAGCCCTGGAAGTCGAAGGTGAGGACGGCGAGCGTGCGGGCGACCGTGTACAGGTCGGAGGCGACCGACGGGCCCACGTCGGCGACCTCGGGCGCCTGGTAGCCGACGGTGCCGTAGATGGCGGACTCGTCGTCGTCCATCCTGCGCACCGCGCCCATGTCGATCAGCTTGAGCTGGTCCTCGGTCTGGATCGCGTTGTCGACCTTGAAGTCGCAGTACAGCACGTTGCGGCTGTGGAGGTGACCGAGCGCCTCCAGGGCCTCGATGCCGTACGCGCACGCCTGCTCCACCGGCAGCGGATCGCGGCGCCCGTCCGGCGTGCGGCGGCCGTTGGCGATCTCCTTCAGCGACTTGCCGCCGACGTACTCCATGACGATGTACCCGTCCAGCGAACCGGTGCGCTGGTCGAGGTGCTCGACGAAGTTGTAGATGCGGACGATGTTGGAGTGCTCGATCTCGGCGAGGAAGCGGCGCTCGGAGATCGCGGCGGCCATCGCGTCCTGGTCGCCGGTGTCCAGCAGACCCTTCAGCACGACCCAGCGGTCCGACACCGCCCGGTCTATGGCCAGATAGATCCAGCCCAGACCGCCGTGCGCCAGACAGCCCACGACCTCGTACTGGCCGCGCACGATGTCGCCCGAGTGCAGCTTCGGCACGAAGGAGTACGGGTGGCCGCACTTGGTGCAGAAGCCCTCCGTGCGCCCCGGCCGGTCACCGCGGGCCCGGCCGACCGGCGCCCCGCAGTCCGAGCGCGAGCAGAACCGCTTCCGCTCGGGCACCTCGGCGGTCTCCAGCACCATCGAGCGCGGGTCGGGACGCGGCACGTCCGGCACCTGGACCAGGCCCACGCCGAGCCGCGCCCGCCCCGAGGAGCCGGCGGTCTTGCCGGAGCTGCGCACCGACACCGAGCGGCCCGTCGACCGGCCCGACAGGGCACGCGAGAGCCGGCCGGAGACCGAGCGGCGTGACTGCGAGGACCGGGCCGACGTGCGCGAGGAGCGCGAACTGCCGGAGCCGCGTGAGCCCCTGCCGCCCCCGGTGATGCCGGTGGGCGGGGAGTTGACCATGCCGCTCGCCGAGACGACCGGCGCCAGACCGCACTCGTCGCAGTACAGCTCGCCGCCGCCCACGTCCTCGTACGCACCCGAGCAACCGGGCCGCTGGCACGACTGCCGCGCCGTCTCCTCGCCCGCCGGGCTCTCCTCCGTCTGACTCACGGCTGTTCCTCCCTCCGGTCCTGGGGCGCAGGCTGGGCCGGTACCGACTGGCCCAGCAGTTCGGCGGCCGCCTGCTGGTAGCGCAGCACCGCCATCTCGGCGACGCGCAGATCACACGGGGCGCTCCACAGCATGCGGCGCGCCGCGTCGTACCGCTCGACCAGCAGCGAGTCCTCCGCGAAGCCGTGCCGGGCGACCTTCGCCTTGTACGCGTCGAGCCGGCCGCGCAGCTCCGCGCGGACCGCCAGGGGCGCCGTCACGGCCGTCAACGACTCGCGGGCCCGCAGCAGTTCGTCGTCCGCCTTCTGCTCCAGGGATTCGAGGAGCGGGGAGAGCCGGTGCCACTGCGCGTGTCTGCGGTACTCCGCCGCCATCGCCAACTGCTCCTGCAGCACCGTCGGCGGACCGCTCACCACGGGCACCTCCGTCGCGGCGATCTTCGCCAGCACCTCACCGCGCGCGCTGCGCGCCTCGGCGAGCGTGCGGTCCGCGCGGCTGAGCACGTCCCGCAGCTTCATCAGCCGCGCCTCCGCGTCCTGTCGGACCGTCAGCACGGCGTCGATCTCCCGCCGCACGTCGTCCAGGGCGCGTGCCTCGCGGTCGTACGTCGAGGTGTCCGGGCGGCCGCCACCGGGCGCCGAACTGCCGGGCGTGGGCACCCAGAAGGCCAGCGGGTCCGAGACGACCTGCTCACGGAGCCGGGTCAGGGTGCGGGTGATCCGCTCCAGGTCGTCGCCGGCCGGATGCTCGCCCGGGCGTACGCCCACGGAGTGCGCGAGTTGACGGGTGCGCTGGAGCTCGGCGGCCAGCAGATCGATTCTGGCCGGCAGCGCGGACCACACCGCGTCGGCGGCCACGACCATGTCCAGCGAGGACGCGTACAGGTCGTTCATCCGGTCCACGAGCGTGACCAGCGAGAACTGTTCGCTCAGCCGGGTCGTGCCCTGGAGCGTCGGCGCGTTCGCCATGGCCGTCGCGGAGCCGGCGACCGTGACCGCCTCGCCGCGCAGCAGTTCCGTCAGCTCCACCAGATCCTCACGGCTGGACCAGCGCCGCCGCGAACGGATCTCCCGGGCGCTGTGCAACGCGTCCGTGTACGCGTCGAAGTAGGCCCACAGCAGCGTGATCGACGCGTCCGCGGCGGTCCAGCGCTCCTTGGTGACGCCGGTCAGCTCGGCCCCTTCGAGCAGCCTGCGGCCCGCGTGGTCCTGAAGGGCGAGCAGCGAGGTCTCGATGGCCTCGTGCTCCGCGCCGAGCCGCGCGAGCGCACGGTCCACCTCGTCCCGGTCCATCACCGGCCCGGTGGATCCCGCGACGCCCATCGATCACCTCTCGCTGCTGTCGGTGTCCGTCAGTTGAATGCGGTCCTCTTACGTCGGTCCCGGTACGTCAGTCTCCGTACTGGGGCGAAGGCGGCCGGGACTGCGCCGAGTTCGTCCCGAGCGTCCCGGACAGCCACCTGTCGTAGGAGTTCTGCCAGCCGTCCTTGAGGTAGTCCACCAGCACCTGATTGACCCGGCGTACCAGATCGTCCGCCTCCAGGTTCATCGCCACGCCGTAGTACTCGGTCGTGAACGGCGCGCCCTTGAGGTCGACCGTCGGGTCCTGGGCGGCCTGGCTCGCGGCGAGGGCACCGTCGGTGACCACGGCGTCGACCTCGCCGAGCTGGAGCCTCACCAGGCAGTCGAGTTGGTTGGGGACGGTCAGGGAGATGTCGGCGGTGGCGGGCAGCTTGCCCGAGGTCCTGCCGGCCTCCAGGGTGGACAGGGCGGTGGAAGTGGCGGCCGTACAGATCTTCTTGCCCGCCAGCGTCTTGTCATAGCCCTTGATCGTCGAGGACTTGGGGGCCAGGACCTGCTGACCCGTCCTGAAGTAGGGCTGGGAGAAGGCGACGTCCTTCAGACGGTCGCAGCTGATCGTCATGGTGCGGACCACCATGTCGATCTCCTTCTTCTGCAACAGCGGGATGCGCTGGCTGGTGGGGATCGCCCGGAAGCGCACCTTGTTAGGGTCGCCGAGTATCTCCTCGGCGATGCGGTGCACTATGTCGATGTCGAAGCCCTCCAGCACGGCTTCGTCCTTCGTGCTGTTCGGGTCGCGGTAGCCCCAGCGGTAGCTGTTCTGGTCGACGCCGACCGTGATGACGTCGTTCTTCCGGATCCGCTCGATCGCGTCGCCGGAGGCGCTCGAGGAGGGCCGCAGGCTCCGCTTCTCGGGATCGCCCTTCTCCTTGCAGTCGTCCGCCCGCACCTGCGTGCCCCGGACCACGCCCGGGCCGCCGGTGCCCGTCGCGCCGTCGCCGCGGGTGCCCTTCACCGGCAGCACCAGGGCGAAGACCAGGGTCAGGGCGCAGAGGACCGCCATGGCGCCCACGCCGCCCCAGCCCCTGAGGCCGGCTCGCAGGCGTCGCAACGCGTGCATCGCTCCTCCTTCCACCGAGTCTCCTCCCGTCGCCGTCACCGGTACTCCGAAAGCCTGCGCCCGATGCCGAGCACCGCACCGGCCGCGCCCAGCACCGCCAGCACGGCGGCGCCCACGGGGAGACCGAGCATCGCGTCACGGCCGCCCTGGGCCGCCGTGGTGAACTCCCGCTTCTCGTAGTCGCTCGCGATGCCGAGGTTCGTGTCGACCTCGTCGAAGCAGTCGCCGGTCGGCTTGTCGCCGTCCGGGCAGTCGGTCGTGGACCTGCCGCCGATCACCTGGTCCAGAGCGCACTGGTAGTCGCCCTTGTCGTCGGCGGCGCGGGCCCTCTCGTGCCGTTTCAGCCACTCGTCCATCCCGAGACCGGCGGCCTTCACGGGCTTCGCGCCGCTGCTGTCGTCGGCCAGTTTCTCGGCGGCCGCCAGCTTGACCTCGAGATTGCGCATCTCGATCCCGAAGTTGTGGTCGAACTCGTCCACGTTCTTCTTCTGGCCCTTGTCCACGATCTCGATCGACTGCGCCCCGCGGCTGATGAGGGTCAGGTTCTCGTTGCCCCGTGCCGTGAGGGAGGCGATGCGCGCGTCGTTGAGGACGGTCAGGGACCGTACGCCGTGCTCGTAGGAGTCGTTCAGCCCCGCTCGGGCGACGGTGTGGCCGCCGGCCAGCCACAGCAGGACCACGGTGGAGGCGGCCGTCGCCGCGACCAGGCCGTGGTTCAACACCCGGTTGGTGCGCCGGTAGTTGCGGCGCTGGGCCCAGACGAGGCCGCCGATGGCGAGGACCCCGAGGCCGAGCGCGGCCCAGGGGTACGCCGTGGCCTCCGCGTAGTCGTCACGGAGCCGCTCGTTCTCGTTGTCGTAGATGCTCTGCGCCTCGTCGAGCATGACCTGCATCTTGTCGTTGGCGTAGCGCAGATAGGCGCCGCCCAGGGGGTAGCCCAGCCGGTTGTTGGCGCGGGCCCGCTCGACCAGGCCCTTGTACTCGGGCAGCAGGGCGTTCAGCTTGGCGATGCGTTCCTCGGAGTCGGAGCCGGACTTCGACGCGGTCGCGGCGAGGGCCAGCTGCTTCGCCGCCTCCCCCATCTCCCGCTCGTAGTCCTCACGCGACTGACGGGTCTCCTGCCCGCCCGCGAGGAATCCGCTGGACGCCGCCGTGTTGGCGGCGGCCAGCGAACTGTAGATCTCGGCGGCGGCGGAGCTGAGCGGCTGGCTGCCGTGGAGCACGTCGTCGGCGGCGGCCGCGCGGTCGTTCATCTGCCAGGCCGTGACGGCGCCGAACGTGACGACCAGGAGGGCGAGGACGGCACCGATGATGCGCAGCCGGCCGGGCTCGGTGGTCGCCGCGGCGCGCAACTGGTCGACGCCCTCGGCGAACGCGGTCCGGCGGGGCGGCCCGCCGTCCGGGGCCGGGGGCGGCACGGGGGTCCTCGACGGTGTGGCCTGGGGCGGCACGGCGGGGCCCGGGCCCGTGGGTGGTGCCGTCGGTGGCGCGCTGCCCTCCGGCGTGAATGTCACCTGACCTCCCCCTGGTCATCCGTCCATCGCTTCCGCCCGCTCGCACGGCCAGAGGTGCACGGCCGCCAGTATCGCCGTCGGGACTGACAACGCACAGACCTTGACTCGATCTTGTTCCCCGATCGTGTCCGTAGGCACTGTCCTCGTCGGATTCCGGCGCAGCACAAGGCTTCCCGCACCACCCCCTGCCCATGAATACGCGCTCCGATCGGGTTCGGTTCCCTGAGGTTCGAACGCGTTCGAGGGAGATCCAAGAGGGTGGCGCGGGGCGGGGTCAGCCTCGTTCGTAGTGCGCCCGCACGCGCGCGTGCACGCCGCGCGGCGCGCCCACGCGGTCGAGCCCGAGCAGCGCCGCGCCCAGCACCGGGCCTGCCGTGACCACCCGGGGCACCGCCTTGGGCGCGGCGGCGGCCAGCGCCTCGCGGATCCGGGCGTCGAGGAGGGGGTGCCGGGCGGCGAGGACACCGCCGCCGAGGAGGACGGGGGTCTCCTCGCCGAGGAGGTCCAGACGGGTCAGGGCCACCGTCGCCATGGCCACCACCTCCTCGGCCATACGGTCCACCAGCGAGCGGGCCACCGGGTCGCCGCCGGTCGCCGTGGTGAACAGGACCGGGGTCAGCTCATGGCGGCGGACGGCCGGGATGTGCCCGAGGTGCAGCGCCTCGACCAGGGCGTACACGGAGTCCAGGCCGAAGTGCGCGGGCAGCGTCTGGGCCAGTGCCGTGTGACCGCCCCGGCCGTCCTCGGCGCGTGCCGCGTGCCACATCGCCTCCTCGGCCAGGCCCCAACCGCCGCCCCAGTCCCCGGAGATGCGCCCCAGCGCGGGGAAGCGCGCGGTACGGCCGTCGGGGCGCATGCCGACACAGTTCACGCCGGCACCGCACACCACCGCCACGCCCCGCGGCTCGGCCACCCCGGCCCGCAGGATCGCGAAGGTGTCGTTGCGGACCTCGACGGTCGTGCCCCACGCGCGCGTGCGCAGCGCCGCCGCCAGGCGCTCCTCCTCCACGGGGAAGTCGGCGTTCGCCAGACACGCCGAGACATGGTCGACCGAGCGGAACCCGGCCTCGGCGAGGGCCCGCCGTACGACCTCCGCGAGGCCGTCGACCGCCGCCGTCACCCCGACGGCCGGCGGCTGGAACCCGCCGCCGCGCGCCGCGCCCAGCACCTCCCCGTCGGGCGCGACCACGGCCACGTCGGTCTTGCTGTTGCCCGCGTCGACGGCGAGCACGCTCCCGCGCACGCCCTCCCGCCCGCCGCGCCGGTCGTCACGCCCGCGCCGGCCGTCACGCCCGTGCGCGCCGCCCAGCCCGTGTGCGTCCTCGCTCATGCCCACGCGAGGTGCTCCCGGTTGTGTGCGAGCAGTCGGTCGGTGAGGGCCTCGGCGTACTCGTACTGGCCGATCAGGGGATGGGAGAGCAGGGCTCGGAACACCCGGTCCCGGCCGCCGCGCAGGGCCGCGTCCAGGGCCAGGTCCTCGTACGCGGTCACGTTCGCCATCAGACCCGCGTACAGCGGATCCACGGTCGGTACCGGCAGCGGGGCCGCGCCGTCCGGTCCCACGGCGGCCTGCACCTCGATCACCGCGTCGGCGGGCAGGAACGGCAGGGTGCCGCCGTTGCGGGTGTTCACCACCTGGTACGGGCTGCCCCCGTCGCCCAGCAGGGACGCGGCGAGGTCCACGGCCGCCTCCGAGTAGAAGGCCCCGCCCCGGCGGGCGAGCAGCGCGGGTTTCTCGTCGAGCGCCGGGTCGGCGTACATCTCCAGCAACTCCCGTTCCATCGCGCCCACTTCGGCGGCCCGGGAGGGCTTGGTGCCCAGCTCCCGCACGACCTCGTCGTGGGCGTAGTAGTAGCGCAGGTAGTAGGACGGGACCACCCCGAGGCGGTCCAGGACCGGGCGGGGCAGGCGCAGATCGGCGGCGATCGTTCCGCCGTGGTCGGCCAGCAGTTTCGGCAGCACGTCCTCGCCCGCCGGGCCACCGAGACGGACCCCGGTCTCCCAGGTGAGGTGGTTGAGGCCCACATGGTCCAGGTGGACCTCGGCCGGGGCCACCCCGAGATGCGCGGCGAACTTCCGTTGCAGGCCGATCGCCACGTTGCACAGGCCGACCGCCTTGTGGCCGGCCCGCAGCAGGGCGCGGGTCACGATCCCCACCGGGTTGGTGAAGTCGATGATCCAGGCCTCGGGGTTGGTCCGGCGCACGCGCTCGGCGATGTCCAGGACGACCGGCACCGTGCGCAGCGCCTTCGCCAGGCCGCCCGCGCCGGTGGTCTCCTGACCGACACAGCCGCACTCCAGCGGCCAGGTCTCGTCCCGCTCCCTGGCTGCCTGACCGCCGACGCGCAGCTGGAGGAGGACGGCGTCGGCGCCCTCGACGCCCCGGTCCAGGTCACCGGTGGTGACGATCCGGCCCGGGTGCCCCTGCCGGGCGAAGATCCGGCGGGCCAGGCCGCCGACCAGCTCCAGCCGGTCGGCGGCCGGATCGACGAGCACCAGCTCCTCGATCGGCAGCGTGTCCCTGAGCCGGGCGAACCCGTCGACGAGTTCGGGGGTGTAGGTCGACCCTCCGCCGACCACGGTGAGCTTCATAGTTGTATCAACCCTTAACTCCGGTCAGGGTGACGCCTTCGACGAACGCCTTCTGGGCGAAGAAGAACACGAGGATCACGGGGGCCATGACCAGCACGGTCGCGGCCATGGTCAGATTCCAGTCGGTGTGGTGCGCGCCCTTGAAGGATTCCAGGCCGTAACTGAGCGTCCAAGCGGCCGGGTTCTCGGAGGCGTAGATCTGCGGTCCGAAGTAGTCGTTCCAGGCGTAGAAGAACTGGAACAGGGCCACGGCCGCGATGCCCGGCTTCGCCATCGGCAGGACGACCCGCAGCAGGGTGCGCAGTTCGCCGCAGCCGTCGACACGGGCCGCGTCCACATACTCGTCCGGGATGGTCGTCAGGAACTGCCGCAGCAGGAAGATGGAGAACGCGTCCCCGAACGCCATCGGGACGATCAGCGGCCACAGCGAACCGGACAGGTCCATCTGCTTGGCCCAGAACAGGTACATCGGGATCACCACGACCTGGGGCGGCAGCATCATCATCGAGATGACCAGCATCAGCGCCACCTGCCGGCCCCGGAAGCGGAACTTGGCGAGCGCGTACGCCACGGGGACGGACGACACGACGGTGAGGACCGTGCCGAGGCCGGCGTAGAGAAGGGTGTTCTTCCACCAGGTCAGGAAGCCGGGGGTGGCCAGGACCTGGCGGTAGTTGCCCCACTCCCAGGTGTGCGGGAGCAGATCGCGGGTGAGCGCCTGCTGGTCGCTCATCAGCGAGGTCAGCACGACGAAGACGAAGGGCAGGGTGAAGAAGAGCGCGGCGGCCACGCCCAGGGAGTGGACGGCGATCCACTCCAGCAGGGCCCGGCGGCGGGCGATCCGCTCGCTGTCCGGGGCGGCCACGGCCGTCACGGGCTCGTCGCGCACGTCCAGTACCTGGGTCATCGGTCACCCGCTCCGATCAGTCCGCCCCGGCGCCGCATCAGCAGCGCGGTGAACACCATCGACAGGGCGAACAGCACGAGGGCGACCACACAGGCGGAGCCGTAGTCGAAGCGCTGGAAGCCCAGGTTGTAGACGAGCTGGGGCAGAGTCAGGGTCGACTTGTCCGGGTAGCCCGGCTCGAACTGCTGCCCGGAGCCGCCGATGACGCCGGAGGCGACCTTTCCGGCCACCAGGGGCTGCGTGTAGTACTGCATGGTCTGGATCACGCCCGTGACCACGGCGAACATCACGATCGGCGAGATGCTCGGCAGGGTCACGAACCGGAACCGCTGCCAGGCCGACGCCCCGTCCAGCTCGGCGGCCTCGTACTGCTCCCTGGGGACGTCGAGCAGCGCGGCCATGAAGATCACCATCAGGTCGCCCACGCCCCACAACGCGAGCGCGGTGAGCGCCGGTTTGGACCAGGCCGGGTCGGTGAACCAGCCGGGCGTCGGCAGGCCCAGCCCGTCGAGGACCGAGTTGACCGGCCCGGTGCCGGGATTCAGGAGGAAGACGAAGGCCAGCGTCGCGGCGACCGGCGGGGCGAGATACGGCAGATAGAACAGGGTGCGGAAGACACCCGTCCCGGTCCTGATCTTGGTGATCAGCAGACCGACGCCGAGGCCGAAGACCACCCGGCAGGTGACCATGACCAGCACCAGCCAGAGCGTGTTGCGCAGGGCCGGCCAGAACATCGGATAGTCGTTGAAGACGTAGGACCAGTTGCCCAGGCCGCGGAAGACCGGTGTGCCGAATCCGTCGTACCTCATCAGCGAGAAGTACACGGTGGACACCAGCGGATAGGCGAAGAAGACGCCGAACCCGATCAGCCAGGGGGACAGGAAGGCCACCGTCCGAAGCGCCGACCTGCGGCGCTTCGCGCGGAGAGTGAAGGTGGACATCGGGCGCTACTTCGCCTGCGCGATGTCGGTGTCGATCTGCTTCGCGGTCTTCTCCAGGCCCTTGTGGAGGTCCGTCACCTTGCCGGACTCGTACTGGTAGCCGAAGTCCTGCAGCGTCGTCTGGTACGTGGAGCCGTTGACGGAGGCCGGCGGGGTGTTCGAGTGCTTGTTCTGGGCGACGTCCAGGAAGGTCCGGAAGCCCTCGTCGACCTTCAGATCGGGCGACTTCAGCGCCGCGAACGTGGACGGCACGTTGTGGATCGCGTTGGCGAAGGAGACGACGGCCTCGGTGTCGGTCGTCAGGTACTTCACCAGCTCCCAGGCCGCGTTCTGCTTCTTGCTCTGCGGGGCGATGCCGATGATCGTGCCGGAGAGGAAGCCCTTGCCGTACTCGTCCGCCTCGTCGTCGGCCACGGGCATCGGCGCGGTGCCGATCTCGAAGTCGGTGCCGGCGGCCTCGGCCATCCCGAGCCGCCACTCACCGTCCAGCTGCATGGCCACCTGGCCCGTCTGGAAGGGGTGCTTGGCGCCCCATTCGTCGCCGAAGGTGTTCCGGTACTTCTCCAGCTTCGCGAAGCCGCCGAGCGAGTCGACCAGCTTCCTCTGGTACGTGAACATCTCCGCGAACGCCGGGTCCTTCGCGATGTTCGACGTGCCGTCGGCGTCGAAGTAGGCGTGGTCCCACTGCGACATGTAGTGGTCCACGACCGTCTCGTAGCCGTGGTAGTTCGGCATGAACCCGAGCTGCGCGTAGCTGTCGCCCTTGGTCTTCGTCAGCTTCTTCGCGTCCACGGCGAACTCGGACCACGTCTTCGGCGGCGCCTTGATGCCCGCCTTCTCGAACGCGTCCTTGTTGTAGTACAGCCCGTACGCGTCCCCCAGCAGCGGCAGCGCGCACCGGGTGCCCTCGAACTGGGTGTAGTCCAGCATCGGCTTCGGGATGATCTTGTCGAGGTCGAGCTTCGACTTCTCGATGAAGGGACCCAGATCGGCGAAGGCCCCGGAGGAGCAGAACTTGCCGATGTTGGACGTGGTGAACGAGGACACCACGTCCGGGCCGTTCGAACCGCCCGCCCGCAGCGCCTGGTTGAGCTTGTCGTCGTTGATGTTCCCGACGACCTTCACCGTGATGTTCGGGTGCTCCTTCTCGAACCGGTCCACGTTCGCCTGGATCGCCTCCACCTCGCCGGGCGCGCTCCACCCGTGCCAGAAGGTGATCGTCGTCTTGGCGTTCGGGTCGTCGGAGGCGGTGGACCCGGACTGCCCCGTACAGGCGGTGGCGAGCAGGGCGAGGGAGGCGGTGGCGGCGAGAGCGATCGCCGCGTTCTTGGATATTCCGGACATGGCGGAGTCTCCTGAGGGGGGGAAGGGGTGACCTGGGAGGAAGGGGGACGCGCCCGGGTGACTCAGGGGCGCGGGGAACTGCGCGACCGGCCACGGCGGGCCCGCAGTGTCGAGACGGTTTCTGACGCGGCCGGACTCAGCGGAGCGTCAACGTGTCGAAGACCTCGTCGCGGGTCGCGGCGAGCGCACTCTCCAACGCGCCGCGCAGGACCGGGTGTTCACGTACGTCGCCGAGGACGAGCCGCGGCCGGGAGGCGGCCAGCTCCGCCAACTCGGCCTCGACGAGCGCCCGCAGCGGCTCCCCACCGGCGGTCAGTGCCGTACCGCTGAGGACGACCAGCTCGGGGTCGAGCACGGCCACGAGTGACGCGATACCGGTCGCGAGTCCGGTGGCGTAGGTGGCCAGAAGTCGACGGTGGGGCCCGGCGTCGATGTCGGCGGCGGCACGGGACACGAGCGCCGCCGCGACCTCGGCGTAGGGCCCCTCGGGGACGTCGGTGATGCCCAGCTCGCGGGCGAGCCGGGGGATGATCTGCGAACCGGCGAGCTCCTGGAAGCCGCCGCTGTTCGCCTTGGTGACATGGCGGACCAGCGGCACACCCGGGACCGGCAGGAAGCCGACCTCGCCGGCGCCCCCGGTGAACCCCCGGTGCAGCCGCCCGCCGAGGACGACCGCGGCGCCGAGGCCGCCCTCGTTCCACAACAGCACGAAGTCGTCGTGGCCCTTGGCCGCGCCCAGTCGTTGTTCGGCCAGCGCGGCGAGGTTCACGTCGTTCTCGTACTCCACCGGCATGGGCAGCGCGGCGGCGAGTTCGTCGAGGAGGGCGGGGGAGTGCCAGCCGGGCAGGTGCGAGGCGTACCGCAGCCGCCCGGTGGTGGGGTCGAAGGCGCCCGGTGTGCCGATGACCAGCCGGCGCACGTCGGACCGGGTGAGTCCGGCGGCCTTGACCGCCCCGTCGAGGGCGGTGGTGACCTGCCGTACGACGGCTGCGGCGGGGCGGCGTCCGGGGGTGGGGACGGCGTGTTCGCCGACCGTGCGGCCGGTGATGTCGGCGACGGCGGCCAGGACGCGTTCGGGGGTGACGTCGAGTCCGGCGGCGTACGCGGCGGTCGGGTCGACCGCGTAGAGCTGGGCGTTGGGGCCGGGTCGGCCCGTGCCGGATCCGGCGGCGGCGGGGTCGCCGTCGCGGGGTCCGTCCGCGCCGGTGCCGGTGGCCACCACGAGTCCGGCGGCTTCGAGGCGGGCCAGGAGCTGGGAGGCGGTCGGCTTGGACAGCCCCGTCAGCCTGCCGAGGCGGGTCCGGGAGAGCGGCCCGTGCTCCAGCAGCAGATCGAGTGCGGCGCGGTCGTTCATGGCGCGCAGTACGCGAGGGGTTCCTGCCATGGGTCCGCCACCTGCCCAACTGTTAGGAAACTTTCCTATCGGATGCCAGGACGATAGGACTAGACCAGGCGAGCGTCAATATCCGGCCACGAAAAAGCCCCCGGGCGACGGATTCGTCGCCCGGGGGCCGGTGCCCGCCGCGCGGGCGGTGGTGCTACTTCACATCGACGAAGTCCGCCGCGGACGTCTTCGCCGCGGTGGTGGACGTACCGGCGAACTTGTAGCGGAACGAGCCGTCCTTCGACGCCTTCACGGTGGTGGACAGGGCCCCGCCCGTGCCGGAGGTCACCGTCTTCACGTCGGTGTACGCGGTGGCGCCCTCGGCCTTGAACTGCAGGGTGACCTGCTGGCCCTGGTAACCGGTGTAGACGCCCTTGCCCCAGTCGGCGCGGGTGAGCGCGCCCTTGACGGTCAGGGTGCGGCCCTTGACCGCCGGCTCCGGGGTGGCGTTGACGGTGACCTTGGATATCCGCTGGAGCTTGGCGGTACCGAGGTTGCCCCACAGGTCGAGGCCGGTGTGGACGCTGATGTGGCCGTCGGACTCGTCGAGGTCGATCGCCGTCTCGCTGTAGAGGGCGGCGGCCTTCCAGGTGGTGGCGTCCGCGGTCGTGTAGAGGTGGTCCTCCGGGTCGACGGTGAGCTTGGCCGAGCACGACTCGGTCGCCGTGGTGGCGGTCGTCGCGACGGTGGTGCAGACGGGCTTCGAGCTCGCCTCGATCGCGTTGTCGGTCTCCGCCAGCGGACCCCGGTAGAGGGCGATGATCAGGAAGTTCTTCTCGTAGTCGATGACGAGGTCGTCCGGCCGGGTGAAGCTGTACGTGACCGGCACGGTCACCGAGGCCTTGGTGCCGACCGCGATCGGCTTGCCGTTGTTGACCGTGACGGCGCCGAAGGTCAGGTCCGGCGAGTCGGCCAGCGCGGCGGGCGCGGCCAGGCCGGTGAGAGCCAGGGCGCCGGACACGGCGGCGCTGATGGCGAGCTTGCGCATGAATCCCCACATTCGAGGCGGGCCCCTGGGCGTTGCGCTCCAGAACAAGGGCCCGCTGTGGGGGTGACACTAGGCGATCACGGGTGCGGAGGGAATGCGGGGTACCTGTGAAGACGGTGATGAAGGCGCAGGTCAAGTGGATCTGAGTGTTCCGGACCCCTGCCCGCGGTGCGTACCGGGTGCCCCTGCGGCGAGGGCACCCGGCCATGCAAAACCCGGACCGTCAGGCGGAGATGCCGTCGATCCGGGCCAACGCGTCGTCCGCGCCGTACGGCTGCAGGTAGGGCAGCCAGCGCGGGTCCCTATGGCCCGTGCCGATGATGCGCCAGGCCAGCCCGGAGGGTGGAGCGGGTTTGTGACGGAGCCGCCAGCCGATCTCGACGAGATGGCGGTCGGCCTTGACGTGGTTGCAGCGGCGGCATGACGCGACGACGTTGTCCCAGACGTGCTTGCCCCCGCGACTGCGCGGGATGACGTGGTCGACGCTGGTTGCGACGCCACCGCAGTACATGCACCGGCCCCCGTCACGGGCGAACAGCGCCCTGCGGGTCAGAGGAACGGGCCCCCGATAGGGGACCCGGACGAATCGCTTGAGCCGGACCACGCTGGGTGCGGGGACTGTGACGGTCGCGCTGTGCAGATAGGCGCCGGATTCTTCCAGGGAGACGGCCTTGTTCTCCAGGACGAGGACGAGCGCGCGGCGGAGCGGTACGACGCCGAGCGGCTCGTACGACGCGTTGAGGACCAGGACGTGCGGCACGGATGCCTCCTTGTACGCCGGCGGCGCGTGGCTCGCGCCGTGGACGATCCGTAGTCAGTCTCCCCTCAGGCCTGGTGGAAGCGCCACCATGTCCCGGTAACGGGCTGGGAGTGTTTTCGACCACACCTCATTCATCCCCCGCCGTGTGCGCCCTTCACTCCCTGGTGAGCGCCTTGTCTCCCTCGAACATGGCGGCGACCTCCACACAATGCCCCGTTAGTGTGGTGGGCCTGCCCGTCCGGTGACCTTTCCGTGACCCGACGGATCTTGACCGCCGTACCGGAGGGCAGATATCGCACCTGGAGGTATCCGCCGTGTCGCCCGTTTCTTCCCTGCCCCTCCTACTGGCCGCCGCCACGCCGTCGCCGTCCCCCTCGGAGACGGCGACGACACCGGCCGTGCCGTCGCTGGAGGACGCCCAGGAGAGCGCGACCAACGCCGCCAGCTGGGTGGAGGAGAACTGGTCCACATGGCTGGCCATCGGTCTCCGCGTCCTGCTGATCGTGGTGATAGCGGCGGTGCTGAGAGTGTTCGTCCGGCGGGCGATCACCAAGCTCATAGACCGGATGAACCGCTCCGTCCCCGGCGTCGAGGGCGGCACCCTCGGCGGCCTGCTCGTCAACGTCGAGCGCCGCCGCCAGCGCTCCCAGGCCATCGGCTCGGTGCTGCGCTCGGTCGCGTCCTTCCTGATCCTGGGCACGGCCGCCCTGATGGTGCTCGCCACCTTCGAGATCAACCTCGCCCCGCTGCTGGCCTCCGCCGGTGTCGCGGGCGTCGCCATCGGTTTCGGTGCCCGGAACCTGGTCACGGACTTCCTCTCCGGGGTCTTCATGATCCTGGAGGACCAGTACGGCGTCGGCGACACCGTCGACGCGGGCGTCGCCTCCGGCGAGGTCATCGAGGTCGGCCTGCGCGTCACCAAGCTGCGCGGCGACAACGGCGAGATCTGGTACGTCCGCAACGGCGAGGTCAAGCGCATCGGCAACCTCTCCCAGGGCTGGGCCACGGCCGGCGTCGACGTCACCGTCCGCCACGACGAGGACCTCGACAAGGTCCGCCGCACCCTGATGGAGGTCGGCGAGGCGATGAGCAAGGAGGAGCCCTGGAACGAGCTCCTGTGGGGCCCCATCGAGGTCCTCGGCCTCGACGACGTCCTCCTGGACTCGATGGTCGTCCGCGTCTGCGCCAAGACCATGCCCGGCAAGGCCCTCACGGTCGAGCGGGAGCTGCGCTGGCGCATCAAGAAGGCCTTCGACGCGGCCGACATCCGCATCGTGGGCGGGGCGCCGGCCACCACGACCGACGACACGGACGACCCGAGCGCCGCGGTGGCCGCCCCGTCGGTCTACGCCAACACGACCTCACCCCAGTCGGAGCGCGCGACACCGATCGCGCCGGCGGCGAAGTAGGCGGCAGCGCGTCCGGTGCCGCCGCACCGGTTCAGCACGTTCGTTCGACGGCGTCCCAGGAAGCCCCCCGTGGCCTCCCGGGACGCCGGGTCCGATGCGCCTGCCGTCATGCGCCCGCCGTCACGCGTACCGCAGCTCCGTGGGCCGGATCGCCCGCCTGAGCAGCGGCAGGGAGGTGGCCGCCGCGAGGAGACAGGCGCCGTAGATCGCGACGGGCACCAGCAGCGCCCCGAACGGCAGGACCGAGGTGCCGCCCATGGCCGTGGCGTACACGAAGGCGATCGTCGTGCCGCCGGCCCCGCCCACCAGTACCGAGGGCGCCAGCGGCAGAGCGGTCTCCAGGAGCAGGGCCCGGCCCAGCACCTCGTACGGCACCCCGGCGGCGACCTGCGCGGCCAGGCCCCGGCGGCGGGTGGCGAGCGACTCGGCGGTGCCGACCGCCAGCCCGAACAGGGTGACGGCGAAGCCGACGACGATGGCGGCGGCGGTGAAGTTCAGGCCGGTGATGTAGAAGTCGGCCCTCTCGGCCAGGTAGTCGTACTTGTCGATCTCGGCGAGCATCGCCTGCCGTACGCCGATGTACCCGCTGCCGACCACGGCCCCCATGATGACGGCCGCGTGGGTGCGGGCCGCCGCCCACGGATCGTCGCGCAGCCGCTCGGCGGCGATCAGGACCGCCGCGTTCTCGGCGCGCGCGGCGAGCAGCCGCCCGGTGAGGGTCGAGACGATGCCGGACAGCAGCACCGCGCCCGCGCCCACCGCGAGCAGCGCGCCGCAGACGATCAGCGGAGCCTGGCCGGACGAGTAGGCCATGTTCCGGGTGGTGTTGGCGACGGAGAGGACCGCCACGAGTACCAGCAGCGTCACCGCTGCCAGGAACACCCACACCGGCCCCCGGCCCGTGCTCGGCCCCACCCGCCGCACCCAGCCCAGCGGCGAGGCCACCACCCGGCGCAGCGCCAGCACGCTCACCAGGGCGCCCAGCACCGGCACGCCCAGCGCCACCAGCACGATCACGATCCAGGCGACGAGGGTGGGACTCCGCCACTCGCTCAGCAGGAACACCACGAAGGCGACCGTGGTGACCAGCGAGCCGGCCAGGCAGGCCAGCCCCGTCTCCAGCGCCGCGATCCGGCGCACCTGGCCCGCCGACGCGCCGGCCAGTCGAAGCCCGGCAAGCCGACGGTCCCGGTGGACGGCGCCCACCCGGGTGCACTGGCCGAGGAAGCCGAGGACCGGGACCAGCAGGAACAGCAGGGTCACGATCACCCCGGAGCGCTCCCCGGGGTTGTCCAGCAGCCCGGCGGCCAGGTCCACGTGGTAGCGGCCCCTCAGGGAGGCCAGCACCCCCGCCGCCAGGCCGAACGCCGTCGCCAGCGCCGCACCCGTCCCCGTGAGCGCCACCCGCCACCACTCGCGCCGGTCCGAGCCCCGCGTGAGCAGAAGCGCCAGGCGCAGATCGTTCCTCAGCTCCTTCACCGGGACACCTCCACCGTCACGTCGGCCTCCGACACCACGACGCCGTCCTTCAGCAGGACCTCCCGGTCCGCGTACGCCGCGGTCTGGGCGTCGTGCGTGATCAGCAGCACCGCCGTACCGTTCTCCCGGGCCGCGTGCGTCAGCGCCGTCATCACCTGCTCGCTCGCCAGGGAGTCCAGCGCGCCGGTCGGCTCGTCCGCGAACACCACCTTCGGCGCGGTCACCAGCGCCCGGGCCAGCGACACCCGCTGGGCCTGGCCGCCGCTCATCTCCCCGGGCCGCTGCTCCTGCTGTCCCCGTACACCGAACCGCTCCAGCCACTCGCCGGCCCGCTCCCGTGCGGCCCTGCGGTCCGTCCCGGCCAGCAGCAGCGGCAGCGCGACGTTGTCGACGGCCGTCAGCTCGGGTATCAGCTGCCCGAACTGGAAGACGACTCCGAAGTCCGTCCGGCGCAGTGCGCTGAGTTCCTTCTCGGGGAGCTGGTCGAGCCGCTTCCCGGCGTACGCCACCGAGCCCTCGTCCGGCCGGACGATGCCCGCCAGGCAGTGCAGCAACGTGGACTTCCCGCTGCCGCTGGCGCCCGTGACGGCGAGGATCTCGCCCTCCCGCAGCTCCACCGAGGCACCGCGCAGCGCCCGGGTCCTGCCGTGCTCCTTGACCAGTTTGCGGGCCGTGAGCAACGGCGCGGGACGGGCGTTCTTCTCGTTCATGCTGCGTCTACCTCCGCGGTCAGGGTGGTCAGCCGGGCCGCGGTGGTGTTCATCCAGCGGAGGTCGGCGTCGAGATGGTTGAGGGCGTAGTCCGCCGCGAGCACGGTCGAGAGGTCGGCGCCCGGCGTGGTCTTCACGGAGGTCAGCTCGCGCATGCGCGCCATGTGCGCGGCGCGCTGCGCCCGTAGGTAGGCGGCCGGGTCGCCGTCGGCGAGGATCGAGACGACGAGCTTGGCGAAGATCTCGTTCGTCACGAACGGCGCGGGCGCGGTGATCTCCCCGGCCCACTTGGCCAGCTCGCGCGCCCCCTCGTCCGTCGAGCGGTACATCGTCCGCTCCGGACCGCTGTCCGCCTCGGTGCCGTCGACCTCGGCCAGGCCGTCGCGGACCAGTCGTTGCAGGGTCGTGTAGACCTGCCCGTAGGCCAGCGGTCGGGCCTGCGGGAAGCGTTCGTCGTGCCGTCGCTTGAGGTCGTAGCCATGGCTCGGCCCGCCGGCGAGCAGCCCCAACAGGATGTGACGAGTGCTCATGGCCCCCAGTATGCACTGAGTACATGTACTGAGTGAATAGTGGGCGCGGGGTGGGATGCGGAATCCCACGTGCGAGTGAGCAACACCACGATGTCCGCCCACCCACGTCTGCGGCGGCGCCCACTGGGTAGGGCTGGAGTACCCCGGACCCGCACCTCATCGCCGTACGACGACTAGGAGGCCCCCGTGGCCACGTTCACCCCCCTCCCGACCCAGGCCCGCTCCAAACGCGAGGCGGAGCCCTACGAGCTCCACGAGCCGCACGTCTGCGTCTTCAGCGCCGAAGGGCCCTGCGCCGACGTCCCGCTCACCAGCGAGCCGCCGCTCCCGGACGCGGCCCCGCTCACCAGCGAGCCGCCCCTCGCCGACGCGGCTCCCCTCACCAGTGAACCCACGTCCCACGGCGCCGCATCGGGGGTCTAGATGACAGAAGCTCCAGGGGGTTCGAGCCCGACGCCCGACACCCCGCTGGCCCGGCTCGCCGCCCTGCACGGTGTCGCCACCTCCTACAGCCCCTCCCCGGACCGTACGGTCGCGGCCTCGGACGCCGCGGTCGTGGCCGTCCTCGCCGCGCTGGACGTCGACGCGAGCACCCCCGAGGCCGTGCGCGCCGCCCTCGCCGCGCGCGAACGGCAGCTGGACGCACGGCTGTTGCCGCCCACCCTGGTCCAGTGGGCCGACGGCGAACCCCCCGCCGCGCTCACCGCCCTCCCCGACGGCACCCTGCTGAGCGTCGAGACCGAGCAGGGCGAGGCGCGCTCCACCACGCGGGAGCTGCCCCCGGGCGTGCACACCCTGCGCGCCACCGCCCCCGACGACCGCACCGCTGAAGCCCACCTGGTCGTGGCCCCCGCCCGGCTGCCCGCCCCGCCCGGCCGCACCTACGGTCTCCTCGTCCAGCTCTACTCCCTGCTCTCGCAGCGCAGTTGGGGCATGGGCGACCTCGGTGACCTCGCCGAGCTGTCGGCCTGGGCCGGCCGTGCCCTCGGCGCCGGATTCGTCCAGGTCAACCCGCTGCACGCGGCCGTGCCCGGCGCCCCCACCGACCCCTCCCCGTACCGCCCCTCCTCCCGCCGCTACCCGGACCCCGTCCACCTGCGCGTGGAGGACGTACCGGAGTACCCGTACGCCCTCTCGGGAGCCGCCAACGACTCGTCCGCCGACGACCGCGAACGCCTCGCCGCGCTGCCGGAGCGGGCCGCCCGCCTGCGGGAGTCCGTGCTGGCCAAGGGCGAGCTGATCGACCGGGACGCGGTGTGGGACCTCAAACGGCAGGCGCTGGAACTGGTGCGCGCCGTACCGCTCGGCCCCGGGCGGCGCGCCGCGTACTGGGACTTCCTCGCCGAGGAGGGCCAGGCACTGGAGGACCACGCCACCTGGTGCGCGCTCGCCGAGGTCCACGGCTCCGACTGGTCGCGCTGGCCCCCCGGCCTGCGCGACCCGCGCTCCGCCGAGACCGCCCGCGCGCGCGGCGAGCTGATGGACCGCGTCGACTTCCACACCCGCCTGGCCTGGCTCACCGACGCCCAGCTCGGCACCGCGCAGCGCTCCGCGCGCGACGCCGGCATGCCCATCGGACTGGTGCACGACCTGGCGGTCGGGGTCCACCCCGGCGGCGCCGACGCCTGGGCCCAGCAGGAGTACTTCGCGGCCGGCATGTCCGTCGGCGCGCCCCCCGACGCCTTCAACTCCCGGGGCCAGGACTGGGGCCTGCCGCCCTGGCGCCCCGACCGCCTCGCCGAGTCCGGATACGCCCCCTACCGGCGCCTCCTGCGCGCCCTGCTGCGCCACGCGGGCGCCCTCCGCATCGACCACGTCATGGGTCTGTTCCGCCTCTGGTGGGTCCCGCAGGGCGAGGCCCCGACCGAGGGCACGTACGTCCGCTACGACGCCGACGCCATGCTCGCGATCCTGGTCCTGGAGGCCGCGCGGGCCGGTGCCCTGGTGATCGGCGAGGACCTGGGCACGGTCGAGCCCGGCGTACGCGAGGCGCTCGACGCCCGCGGGGTGCTGGGCACGTCCGTCCTCTGGTTCGAACGCGACTGGGAGGGCACGGGCCGGCCGCTCCCGCCCGAACGCTGGCGCGCGAACTGTCTCGCCACCGCCACGACGCACGACCTGCCGCCCACCGCCTCCCGGCTCACCTGCGACCACGTCGACCTCCGCCACGGCCTCGGCCTGCTCACACGATCCCTGGACGAGGAGCGGGCGGAGGCGGCCGCCGACGCGGGGGAGTGGCTGGCGCTCCTCGCCCGGCTGGGGCTGCTGGACGGGGCCGGCGGGGGTGTCTCCACGACCTCAGAGGAGGCGCAGATCCAGGCCCTCCACCGGTTCCTGCTGCGCACCCCCGCCCGGATGGTCGGCCTCTGGCTGCCGGACACGCTGGGGGACCGCCGGCCGCAGAATCTGCCGGGGACGTGGGACCAGTATCCGAACTGGCGCCTGCCGATCGCCGACGCGGCGGGCCGGCCGGTGACGCTGGAGGAACTGGCGGCGTCGCGCCGGTTGCACGCGCTGGTGGACGTGCTGCGGGGCGCCCAGTAGCTCGGGGGTGCGGGTTGCGTTGGCGGGTGCGGCTCCGGTGGGGGGCGGGCCTGAAAAGCACGGGGCGCAGCCCCTGCTTTTCAGGGGCGCGGGGAACTGCGCGAGAAGCCCCACCCACCCGCACCCGCCCACGAGACAGGCACCCCCGAGCTATAAGGCGCCCCCGCCCGAGCGGAGCTCCCCCGCGTTCGTTACCGTTAGCGCGTGGACAAGAAGAACGCCCTGCGCGCCGGCGCCCTGGCTGCCGGTACGACGCTGATGATGCTGCTCATGTCGTCCCCCGCCCTCGCGCTGACGCCCGACGACGGCGACGACCCGGGCCCGGGCCTCAGCGTGATCGAGACGCTCGGCCTCTTCGTCGTGGCGCCGCTCGCCCTGTTCGCGGTGATCGCCGGCCTCGTCATGGTCCTGGACAGGTCCACGGACCGTCAGCCGAAGGCCAAGGCGAAGGCCTGACCGCCGGGCGAAGGCCTGACCGCCTCCGCCCCGCCCCTCTCGACACGTCTTCCGCGAGGGCACCCTCCGCACCACCGGTGCGCCGAGGGTGCCCTCGCCGCGTGTCGGCCCCCTCCGGAGGGAGAGCGGGCTACGCCCGGTGCGCCGTGAGGTACCGCTGCACCGTCGGCCCCATCCACTCCACGATCTCCTCGCGGCTCAGCGCCACGGTCGGCCCGAACCGCAGGACGTAACGCGTCAGGGCCAGCCCCAGCACCTGTGACGCGCAGAGCGCCGCCCGGGTCGCCGCCTGCTCGGGGCGCGGGCACACCTGCCGGGCGAGCGGCAGCAGCTGGTCCCGGAAGACCCCCTGCATCCGTTCCGCGCCCGCCTCGTTCGTGGTGCCGACCCGGAGCATCGCCGTGAGCATCTCGTTCTCCTCCCAGAGGTCGAGGAAATGGCTCACCAGCACCCGGCCCACGTCCCGCGCGTCGAACGCGCCCGGGTCCGGCAGCCGCAGATCGACGTCGAGCGCGGCGGCGTACAGCCCCTCCTTCGAGCCGTAGTACCGCATGACCATCGACGGATCGATCCGCGCGTCCTTGGCGATCGCCCGGATCGTGGCCCGGTCGTATCCGTCGGCCGCGAACCGTTCGCGCGCCGCCTGGAGGATCGCGTGACGGGTGGCGTCGGAGCGGCGGGGCGCTCGTGCGGAAGCAGGGGGCGCGGGTTCCGTATCGGTCATGCCAACAAACGTAGGCCAACACCTGTTGACAGTCCAGAGCTGCGTCCTTACGTTGTCAACAGGCGTTGGCCAACAATCGTTGGCCAACACACGTCGGCAGGAGGCCGCCATGAACGGCAAGCACGACGACAGCACCCCGCGCGACATCATCGTGGTGGGCGCCGGGCCCACCGGACTGCTGCTGGCCGGCGACCTCGCCGCCGCCGGTGTCCCCGTCACCCTCGTCGAGAAGCGCGAGCACCGGATCAGCAACCTCTCCAGGGCCTTCGTCGCACACGCCCGCACCCTGGAGCAGCTCGACGCCCGAGGCATCGCCGACGCGCTGGAGGCCAAGGGCCGTCCCCTCGACCGCATCGCCCTCTTCGGGCGCCTCTCCGTCCGCCTCGACACCCTGCCCTCCCGCTTCAACCACCTCCTGGTGATCCCGCAGTACGAGGTCGAGAAGATCCTGGAGCGGCGGGCGGTGGAGGCCGGCGTGCGGTTCCGGTACGAGACGGAGGTGACCGCCGTCGAGCAGGGCGGGGGCGCGGGCGAGGCCGGGGACCCGGACGGTGTCACGGTCGACGTACGGACGGCGGACGGCGCGACGGACCGGCTGACCGCCGCGTACGTCGTCGGGACGGACGGGCACCGCAGCGCGGTGCGCCGAGCGGTCGGGCTGCCGTTCCCGGGGAAGTCCGTCATCCGTTCCGTGGTCCTCGCGGACGTACGGCTCGACGAGCAGCCGGAGGAGGTGCTGACCGCGAACGCGGTCGGCGACGCCTTCGCCTTCATCGCGCCCTTCGGCGACGGCTACCACCGGGTCATCGGCTGGCACCGGGGCCACGACGTCCCCGACAGCGAGCCGCTCGAACTCGACGAGGTCAGGGAGATCACCCGGCTCGCGCTCGGCCGCGACTACGGCATGCGGGACGCCCGCTGGATGTCCCGTTTCCACTGCGACGAACGCCAGGCCCCCGCGTACCGGGTCGGCCGGGTCTTCCTCGCCGGTGACGCCGCCCATGTGCACACCCCGGCCGGCGGGCAGGGCATGAACACCGGCCTCCAGGACGCCGCGAACCTCGGCTGGAAGCTCGCCGCCGTCCTGGACGGCCACGCGGACCCGGCTCTGCTCGACAGCTACCAGGCCGAGCGCCACCCCGTCGGCCGGGCCGTGCTCCGCAGCAGCGGCGGCATCGTCCGTCTCGCGATGGCGAAGTCGCCCTGGGCCCTGGCCCTCCGTGCCGCCCTGACCACCGTCGTCAACCACGTGCCCCCGGCCCGCACCCGAGCGATCGGCCGGATCACCGGCATCGGCTACACGTATCCGGCCCCGCGCGGCGCCCACCGCCTGGTCGGCACGCGGGTACCGGACGTCGCCCTCACCACCGGCCGCCTCTACGAGTCCCTGCGCGGCGGCCGCTTCGTCCTCATCACCCCGCGCGGCACGGACCGGCCGGCCCTCCTCGGCGCCCGCGAGGACCGCCTCGCTGTCGCGGCCTGGACGAGCGACCGCCGCACCACCGTCCTGGTCCGCCCCGACGGCTACGTGGCCTGGGCGGCGGAGGGCGCGGACGGCGCGGCGGTCGAGGCGGCGCTGGGGGAGTGGCTGGGCAGGGCGGCTCGGCGGCTGCCCATCGGGTGACGGGCAGCCGGGCCGGCTGGGCGCGACTCCCCGCGAGCTCCCCGCGAGCTCCCCGCGCGACTCCCCGCACGGCTCCCCGGGTGGTGGCCCGATCCGGGCTCACGCCCCCGTGCCCACCACCAGCAGTCGCAACAGGTCGGCCAGTTGGCCGGCCTGTTCGGCGTTCAGGTGGGCGAGTGCCTCGGTCTGGACGGCGAGGCCCACCTGGACGGCCTCGTCGATCAGGCGCAGACCCTCCTCGGTGAGGGTGACCTGGAGGGCCCGGCGGTCGTGCGGGTCGGGGGAGCGGCGGAGGAGGCCCGCGCGTTCGAGCTTGTCGAGGCGGCCGGTCATGCCGCCGGTGGTGAGCATCAGGGTGGCGGAGAGCTGGCGGGGCGAGAGCGTGAACGGCTCGCCGGACCGCCGCAGGGTCGCGAGCACGTCGAACTCGCCGCGCGAGATCCCGAAGCGCGCGTAGGTCTTCTCCATCCGGTCGCCGAGGGTCCGGGAGAGCCGGTTGACGCGGCCGAACACCGCCATCGCGGTGGTGTCGAGGTCGGGTCGCGCCGCCGCCCACTGGTCGATGATCGCGTCGACGGGGTCGCGGAGAGGCCTGCCGGGCTCGGAACGCGGGTTCATGGGGTGAGTATCGGGCGCCGATGGGTCGGCCGCAAGAAAGTGGCTTGACGGAAAGTTGCTTAGCGCTAAGCTAATTGCAAGCAAGCTATCGAGCCCGAAGAAAAGGCCCTCCTCCGCGAAGGACGCGTCCCATGACCGCGCACACCGCGAATGCCACCGCGAATGCCGCGAACGCCCCGCACACCGGGAGCCGTCTCTCCCTCATCGCCCTCACCGCGCTCGCCCCCATCTCCTGGGGCACCACCTACGCCGTGACGACGGAGTTCCTGCCCGCCGACCGCCCCCTGTTCACGGGCCTGGTGCGGGCGCTCCCGGCGGGCCTGCTGCTCCTGGCGATCTCGCGCACCCTGCCGCGCGGTGTCTGGTGGGGGAAGGCCGCGGTGCTGGGCGCGCTGAACATCGGCGCCTTCTTCCCGCTGCTCTTCCTCTCCGCGTACCGGCTGCCGGGCGGTATGGCCGCGGTCGTCGGCTCGGTCGGCCCGCTGTTCGTCGCGGGCCTGGCGACCGTGCTGCTGGGGGAGCGCCCGACCGTACGCACCCTGCTCACCGGGATCGCGGCGGCGCTCGGCGTCAGCCTGGTCGTGCTGAAGGCGGCCGGCGCGCTGGACCCGGTCGGCCTGGTCGCCGCGCTCGCCTCCACCGCCTCCATGTCCACCGGGACGGTCCTCACCAAGCGCTGGGGGCGCCCCGCCGGAGTCGGCCCCCTCGCCCTCACCGGCTGGCAGCTGACCGCGGGCGGCCTGCTGATCGCCCCGCTCGCCCTGCTCGTCGAGGGCGCGCCCCCGGCCCTGGACGGCCGTGCGATCGGCGGCTACCTCTACCTCGCCCTCGCCAACACCGCCGTCTCCTACTGGCTCTGGTTCCGGGGCATCGGCCGCCTCTCCGCCACCCAGGTCACCTTCCTCGGGCCGCTCTCCCCGCTGACTGCGGCCGTGGTCGGCTGGGCGGCCCTCGGCCAGGCCCTCACGCCCCTCCAGCTCCTCGGCATGGCCATCGCCTTCGGCGCCACCGTCCTGGGCCAGCTCCGCCCCCGCCCCACCGGCCTCCTGACGACCCCGACCCCGACGGCGCCCCCGGCGGGCCGCCCCCGGCCGGCAGCGTCGCTCGTCGGTCGAGCCGCCCAGGACCCGGTCCGGCACTGACGAAGGCGCTGACGAAGACGGCGGGGGCGCCCGGTGAAGTCACCGGGCGCCCCCGCCGTCATGGACCGTCATGGACCGTCATGGACCGTCATGGACCGTCATGGACCGTCATGGACCGTCATGGACCGTCATGGACTGTCGTGGCAGAGCCCCTCGTCACTCCGAGGGCGCCGCCGCGTCCGCCTCCTGGGCCCGCAGGGCGCGCTCGACGCCCGAGCGGGACTCCGAGACCAGGCGGCGCAGGGCCGCGTTGGGCTCGGCGGCGCTCAGCCAGGTGTCGGTCTTGTGCAGGGTCTCCGTCGAGACCTGGACGGTCGGGTAGAGGCCGACCGCGATCTGCTGGGCGATCTCGTGCGACCGGGAGTCCCAGATGGACTTGACGACCTCGAAGTACTTGTCGGTGTACGGGGCGAGGAGGTCACGCTGGTCGGTCTGGACGAAGCCGCCGATGACCGCCTCCTGGAGCGCGTTGGGCAGCTTGTCGGACTCGACGACCTGGGACCAGGCCTCCGCCTTCGCCTCGGGCGTCGGCCGGGAGGCACGGGCGGTCGCCGCGTGACGCTCACCGGCGGCCGTCCTGTCGCGCTCGTACTCGCCGGCGATCTCCGCCTCGTCGTAGCGGCCCACCGCCGCGAGCCGCTGCACGAACGACCAGCGCAGCTCGGTGTCGACGGCCAGCCCCTCGATCGTCTGCGTCCCCTCCAGCAGGGCCTCCAGCAGGTCCAGCTGCTCGGGGGTGCGGGCGGTCGCGGCGAACGCGCGGGCCCACGCCAGCTGGTGGTCGGAGGCGGCCTCGGCCGCGCGCAGGTGCGCGAGCGTGGCGTCCGTCCAGCGGGTCAGCAGCGCCTCGCGGGTCGTCGGGTCGGCGTACAGCTCGATCGCCAGCTTCACCTGCCGTTGCAGGGACTGCACGACACCGATGTCGGACTCCTTGCCGATGCCGGAGAGCACCAGGGACAGGTAGTCGCGGGTCGCGAGTTCGGCGTCGCGGGTCATGTCCCAGGCCGAGGCCCAGCACAGCGCGCGGGGCAGGGAGGACTCGAAGTCCCCGAGGTGCTCGGTGACGAAGGCCAGCGACCGCTCGTCCAGGCGGACCTTGGCGTACGACAGGTCGTCGTCGTTGAGGAGGACCACGGCCGGGCGGCGCTTGCCCACCAGCTGCGGCACGGCGGTCAGTTCACCGTCGACGTCCAGCTCGACCCGCTCGTCCCGGACCAGCTTGCCGCTGTCGTCGTCGAGTTCGTACAGGCCGACCGCGATGCGGTGCGGGCGCAGCGTCGGCTCGCCCTTCGCGCCCGTCGGCAGCGCCGGGGCCTCCTGACGGATCGCGAAGGAGGTGATGACGCCGTGCTCGTCCGTCTCGATCTCCGGGCGCAGCACGTTGATGCCGGCCGTCTCCAGCCATGCCTTCGACCAGGCCTTCAGGTCGCGGCCGGAGGTCTCCTCCAGGGCGCCCAGCAGATCGGACAGGCGCGTGTTGCCGAACGCGTGCGCCTTGAAGTACGCCTGCACGCCCCGGAAGAACTCGTCCTGGCCGACGTACGCGACGAGCTGCTTCAGGACGGAAGCGCCCTTCGCGTAGGTGATGCCGTCGAAGTTGACGAGGACGTCGTCCAGGTCGCTGATCTCCGCCATGATCGGGTGCGTGGACGGCAGCTGGTCCTGCCGGTACGCCCAGGTCTTCATGGAGTTGGCGAACGTGGTCCAGGAGTGCGGCCAGCGCGAGCCGGGGGCGTCCGCCTGGCAGGCGATCGACGTGTAGGTGGCGAACGACTCGTTCAGCCACAGGTCGTTCCACCACTCCATCGTCACCAGGTCGCCGAACCACATGTGGGCCAGCTCGTGGAGGATGGTCTCGGCGCGGACCTCGTACGCGGCGTCCGTCACCTTCGAGCGGAAGACGTACTGGTCGCGGATGGTCACCGCGCCCGCGTTCTCCATCGCGCCCGCGTTGAACTCCGGTACGAACAGCTGGTCGTACTTCTCGAACGGGTAGGCGTAGTCGAACTTCTCCTGGAACCAGTCGAAGCCCTGCCGGGTGACCTCGAAGATCGCGTCGGAGTCCAGGTACTCGGCGAGCGAGGGACGGCAGTAGATGCCGAGCGGCACGCTCTGCCCGTCCTTCTCGTACACGCTGTGCACCGAGTGGTACGGGCCCACGATGAGCGCCGTGATGTACGTCGAGATCCGGGGCGTCGGCTCGAAGACCCAGATGTCGTCCTTGGGCTCCGGCGTCGGCGAGTTGGAGATGACGGTCCAGCCGGTCGGGGCCTTCACGGTGAACTGGAAGGTGGCCTTCAGGTCCGGCTGCTCGAACGACGCGAAGACCCGGCGCGCGTCCGGGACCTCGAACTGGGTGTACAGGTAGGCCTGTTCGTCGACCGGGTCGACGAACCGGTGCAGGCCCTCACCGGTGTTGGTGTAGGCGCAGTCGGCCACGACCCGCAGGATGTTGCGGCCCTGGAGCAGGCCGGGGAGCGCGATCCGGGAGTCCTCGAAGACCTCCGCCGGGTCCAGCGCGTCGCCGTTGAGGGTCACCTCGTGGACGGTCGGGGCCACCAGGTCGATGAAGGACGTCGCGCCGTTCTCCGCGACGTCGAAGCGCACCGTGGTGACGGACCGGTAGGTACCGCCCTCCTGCGCGCCGGAGAGGTCGAGATCGATCTCGTACGAGTCGACGCTGAGCAGCGCCGCCCGCTGCTGAGCCTCGTCGCGGGTCAGGTTTGTGCCAGGCACGCGGTCATCTCCTCGGTATGTGTGGGTTGCGCCATCCTTCCATGGGTCGACGCGGCATGGGACGGGGCGCCCCACCGGCATCCGGTGGGGCGCCCCGTCCGCGTACGGTCGGCCTGCCTGCTGCTGCTTCCCGTTCGGCTCAGCCGTTCTGCTTCTCGTTCAGCTCCGCCGCCACCAGCTCCGCGATCTGGACCGCGTTCAGCGCGGCGCCCTTGCGGAGGTTGTCATTGGAGACGAACAGGGCGAGGCCGTTGTCCACGGTCTCGTCGGCGCGGATGCGGCCCACGAAGGACGGGTCCTGACCGGCGGCCTGGAGGGGGGTCGGAATGTCGGAGAGGGCGACGCCCGGCGCGCCGGCCAGCAGCTCCGTCGCGCGCTCCACGCTGATCGGACGGGCGAAGCGGGCGTTGATCTGGAGGGAGTGCCCGGAGAAGACCGGGACACGGACGCAGGTGCCGGAGACCTTCAGACCGGAGATCTCCAGGATCTTGCGGGACTCGTGGCGGAGCTTCTGCTCCTCGTCCGTCTCGTGCAGACCGTCGTCGACGATCGAACCCGCGAGCGGGAGCACGTTGAAGGCGATGGGCCGCTTGTAGACGCCGGGCTCGGGGAAGTCGACCGCCGAGCCGTCGTGCGTCAGCTTGTCCGCGTCGGCCGCGACCTTCTGGACCTGGCCGTGCAGCTCCGCGACGCCCGCGAGACCGGAGCCGGAGACCGCCTGGTAGGTGGCGACGACCAGCGCTTCGAGGCCCGCCTCGTCGTGCAGCGGACGCAGCACCGGCATCGCGGCCATCGTCGTGCAGTTCGGGTTGGCGATGATGCCCTTGGGGCGGTCGGCGATCGCGTGCGGGTTCACCTCGGAGACCACGAGGGGCACCTCGGGGTCGCGGCGCCACGCGGAGGAGTTGTCGATCACGACCGCGCCCTGCGACGCCACCTTCTCGGCCAGCGCCTTGGAGGTCGCGCCGCCCGCGGAGAACAGGACGATGTCGAGGCCGGAGTAGTCGGCGGTCGCCGCGTCCTCGACCGTCACACCGTCGAGGACCGACCCGGCCGAACGGGCGGACGCGAACAGGCGCAGCTCGCGCGTCGGGAAGTCGCGGTCCTTGAGGATCTTGCGCATGACCGTGCCGACCTGACCGGTGGCTCCGACGATTCCGACCCTCACGGCGACTCCTTTGACGTGGCTTGTGTGTGTCTGCGGCATGACCGAGGCCTTTCCATCATGCGGTCAGCCCGGGTCCGCCTGTCCAATCCTTTGACCGGAACGCTCGCAGGACGGGACGGGCCCACCCCCGGCGCGGGAGCCGCTTCTTTGGCCGGCGCCCCCGCTGAGCTGGAGAAATTCGTCCTACGGCGGCTCCGTGCCGCAAGCTGTGCTGCCTCGACCCTGCCCACGTCACCCGGACGCACGCGAAGGTGTGACGTACGCCTCTGCACCCCGCCGCGCATGTCGTGCCGAACCCGTGAACGTTTCGGCCCGCGACGGCGTCGTAGGGGAAACGCGGGAGGGGAGGGGTGGCTGTGCTGCGCAGAAAGGCGCGCCACGTCGAGGGGGTCCGGGAGCCGGAGGACCCGCTGGACGCGGCCCAGGAGCGGCGGGTGAGGGCCGTGCTCGCGCTCGGCGGTGTGCCGCAGTCGGACCTGCTGGACGGGGTACAGCAGGTACGGCTACGGCTGCTGGAGCGGGCCGCGAGCGGCCGGGAGGCGCCACGGGACGTGTCCGCGTGGGCGGCGGTGGTCGCCTCCAACCTGGCGATGGACTGGCACCGCGCCAAGCGCCGCCAGGAGCGCCTCGGCGAGCGGCTGGCCTCGCTGCGCCAGCACGAGCACCCCTCGGACGAGGATTCCAGCGTGCTCTCGCTCGCCGTCGCCCGGGGCCTGGACGGGCTGCCCGACGCCCTGCGCCAGGTCCTCGTCCTGCGCTTCTACGCCGACCTGCCGGTACGCGGGATCGCCGACGAGCTCGGCATCCCCGAGGGCACCGTCAAGAGCAGGCTCCACTCGGCGGTCCGCGCCCTGCGCACCCGCCTGCACGAGGACGAGGTGGTGTGACATGACCGCCCGAGACGACAGCCGGCGCGACGCCGTGCCCGAGGCGCTCCCCGCGCACGACGAGCCCCCGTACGACGAGCCCCCGTACGACGGCCCCGCCTACGCCGGTATGGACGCGCTGATGGCGGCCCTGCTCGACGAACCGCTGCCCGAGGACGCGCTGCGGGACGCCGAGTTCGTGGCGTCCCACGAGGCGGCCGTCGCCGACCTCGCCCTGCTGCGGGAGCAGCTCGGACTGATCGGCGACGCGCTGGCGGCGCCGGGCGAGGAGGCCGTGACCGGGGTCGCGCCGGGGCGAGCCGGGGCCGCGCGGCCGGGGGACACGGCCGGTGCCGAGACGGAACCCGGGCAGGTGTCCGGGCCCGCGACGGCCCCCTCCGCGTCGGTGACCCCCCTGCCGTCGCGGCCGTCCCGCGCCCGGCGCGCCCTGCGGCTCACCGCCGGCACCCTCGCCGCCGCGGCCGCCGCCTCCGTCGTCCTCGTCATCGGCTGGGGGGCCCTCCAGTCCGGCAGCGGGGCGAGCAGCGCGAAGTCGTCCGACGCGGACGTCTCCAAGGAGTCCGGCGGCGACGCCGGGAGCCTGGACAGCGACAGGCGGGACGGGTCCGCCTCGCTCAGCCAGGAGGGGTACGTGGCCTGCGCCCGCGTGATCGTGGAGGGCACCGTCACCGAGGTCGAAACCGTGTCGGGGGGCGCGCAGGACCGGATCACGGTGGAGGTGGGCCGCTGGATCAAGCCCGAGAAGGGGGAGGAGCGGATCGTCTTCCCCATGAGCCAGGACGTCGACCCCCGGCTGGCGAAGGGCGACCACGTCCTCCTCGGCTTCCCCGGGGACAGCGCGCAGCCGGACATCTGGACCACGAAGGAGGCGGAGATCGCCCGGGAACGGGCCTGGATCGAGGCGGCGCTGCCGGAGTCGAAGAGGATCACGTGCGACTGAGCCGCTGAGCCGCTGAGCCGCCGGGCCGACAAGGGGGAGGGGCGGGTGTCCATGTGGACACCCGCCCCTCCTTTGCCTCGGTACCGCTCACGCGCTACCGGCGCACTACGGCGTGACCTTCTCGATCCGCACGCTGCCGGTGCCCGCGGCCGTGCCGCGCGCGTTCACCAGCTGCACCTGGCCGAAGAACTCCCGGCCGGCCGGCGCCTCGGCGGCCGCGACGACGTCACCGGAGACGGTGGTCGACTGACCGGTGCCGAGCTTGACGGCGGTGTCCGCGACCTTCACCTCGCCGAGGGCGGAGGAGAAGAACACGTCGCGGTAGTCGTACGCGGTCGACCCGGAGGGCACCGCGTAGCCGACGACCTCGATGGTGTACGTACCGGCAGCCGGCTTCGGGACGGAGACGGCCTCCTCGGAGTCGCCGTCCGCGGAGCTGGCGACCTCGGTGCCCGCGGCGTCGCGGACGTACAGGTCGAGGTCCGCGCCCGTGTCCGCGGTGTTGCCGATGGCCACGTCCAGGGACTCGGCGCCCGCGGGCACCTCGACCGTGGTCGTCTGGGTGACACCGGTGGCGATGGTCGGCCGGTCGGTCTTGGCCGAGCCCAGCGGGCCGCCCGCCAGCTTGCCGTCGACGGGGGCGAGGGCGTTGGTCACCTTCCAGGAGGCGGCGGTCGGGGTGCCGACCTTGGCCTCGGGGACGGTGACGACCTCCGGGTCGAAGCTCGCGCCGTAGACCGCGAAGTTCAGCTTGTAGGGGTTGTCGAGCAGCGGCGAGGTCCGGCGCGACTCGACCTCGATCTCCCAGACACCGGGCTGCGGGTTGGCGTACGAGCGCACGTCCGGCTTGCAGCCCCCGCCGTCCTGGAAGTTGCTGTAGCAGGTCAGCGAGCTGGTGCTCTCGACCGCCAGACCGTACGGGTGGTTGGCGATGAACCGGGTCTGGCTCTTGTCCTTCAGCCCGCTGATCGCGACCTCGAGGGTCTTGGCGCCCTCGGGGACGGTGATGAAGTACGACTTGAAGGAGTTGCGCTGGACCGTGCCGGACGCCGAGTGGGCGTACTTCAGCGGCGTGGAGACGACCACCGTGTTGAGGACCTGCCGGTCGATGCCGACCGTCTTCGGGTCGTCGACCTCCAGGATCGCGCTGCTGATGCCGGAGTTCTCCGGCTTGGCGGCGATCTTCACGGTGACCGGCTTGTTCAGCGGCAGGGAGACCACGTCGTCGCCGACGATCCGGAACGTGTCGTCCCGGTTGTTCTCCAGGTGCAGCTCGTGGCGGATCGCCTTGTCGGCGCCGGACGTACGGGTGATCGTCACCTCGTACGTCTTCTTCTGCCCGACCTTCAGGCCGCCCTCACGGTCGTAGATGCCGGTGCCGAAGCCCGGCGTCTTCAGCGCGAAGTCGATCGCGGTGTCGACGGGGGCCTTGACCGAGTACTCGTGCGCGGTCGCGCCCGCCTTCACCGACTTCCACGCGTCGACGATGTTCATCAGGCCCGCACCCTCGGCGTACGCCTGGACACCGCTGATGTGGTCGGCGGTCGAGGTCAGCGCGGTGCGCAGCTTCGCGGGCGGCAGGTCGATGCCCTTCTGCTTCGCGGCGCTGAGCAGCAGTGCGGAGGCGCCGGTGGCCTGCGGGGAGGCCATCGAGGTGCCGTTGAGCATCTGGTAGCCGGCCGGGAGCGTGTAGCCCGCCTCGGGGGCGATGACGCCCGGCAGCCAGGTCTGCGCGGTGTTCACCGCGGCGCCCGGCGCCACCAGGGTCGGCGTGAAGCCGCCGTCCTCACGCGGGCCGCGCGAGGAGAAGTTGAAGAGCTGGTAGTCCTTGGCGACCTGCGAGCCGTAGTTGGACGCCCAGGTCTCCTTGGAGATGGACGCGCCGACCGAGATCACCTTGTCGGCGAGGCCGGGGTCGCCGATCGTGTTGGCGCCGGGGCCGGAGTTGCCGGCCGAGATGACCAGCTGGACGCCGTAGGTGTCGATGAGGCGCGTGTAGAGCTCGGCGCGCGCGTTGTTGCCGTCGTTCAGCGCCGGGAGGCCGCCGATGGACATGTTGACGATGTCGACGCCGCGGTTGACGACGAGGTCGATCATGCCCTCGGTGAGCGCGATGTTGGTGCAGCCGGGGCCGAACTCGCAGGCGCGGGAGGAGACGATCTGCGCACCGGGCGCGGCGCCGTTCATCCGGCCGCCGAACAGGCCCTTCGCGGCGGTGATGCCGGCGACGTGGGTGCCGTGCTCGCTGGAGATCAGACCGATGTTGACGAAGTCGGCCTTCTTGCCGACCCAGTCGCCCCCGAAGGGGTCCATCGGGACGTCCTTGCGGTACTCGACGACGAACGGCTGGCGCTCGGCGACCTCGGTCGACGGGTCGTCGGTGCCGAAGTAGCCGATCTGGTAGCCGTCCTTGTACGGCTTCATCGGCTTGTCGTCGGTGAAGTCGAAGTTCTGGTTGACGTCGACGGTGACCGTGCCGGCCGCCGCGTCGTAGAGCACGCCCCACGCGTCGGTGGTGTCGCCGTCCCGGTTCACGTCACCGGCGGCGTCACCGGCCGCCGTGACGGACTCGCGGAAGGTGTTGACGGAGTACGAGCCCGCGGGCGCGGTCCAGGTCCGGCCGGCGTAGGTGAAGGTGGGCCCGGCGACCGAGTTGGTCATCGGGCGCCAGCTGCCGTCGCCGTCGACGATCGGGTCGGTGGACGTCACCCAGTCGACGATCTTGCGCTCGCCGGTGGAGGTCTTCTGCAGCGCGGGGTGCGCGAGGTCGACACCGGAGTCCAGGACGCCGATGGTGACGCCCCGGCCGTCCGCCTTCGGGTTCTGCTTCACGAAGTCGACGGCGCCCGTCTCGAAGGACGGGTTGTACGGGTTCTCGGCCGGGGTGTTCTTGCCCGGAGCCGGGTACGTCTTCGCCGCCGTGGCCTGCGACTTCGCCGCCGTGGCCTGCGACTTCGCGTCCTTGGCCGAGACCGGCGAGGGGTCGTCGAGGACGATCTCCTGGCGCAGGTCGATGCCCTGGACGGAGGAGAGCTTCGCGGCGGCCGAGATGGCCGAGTCGGCGCTCTTGGTCGGGACCGTGGCGCGGACGTAGCCGAGCTTGTCGTAGGTGCGGCCCACGGAGCCGCCCTTGACCGCGTCCAGCTGCTCGGCGACCTGTTCGGTCTTCCCGGGCGTGGTGGCGATCATCATCGTGACGTTCTTGTCGCCGTCGGCCTTGGCCTCGGCGAGCAGATCGGCGTCGGTCGAACCGAGCTTGTCGTGCGCGGACTTGACGCCGCCGTCCGAGGGGACGGCGGCGGACGGGTCGTCCGCCGAGAAGGCCAGGGGTATCGGCCCGGCCGCGGAGAGCGCGGCGACCAGTCCCGCGGCCACGGCTATGCGGGCCACGCGTCTCGCACCCGGGCGGTTGCCGGGGTGGGGGGTGAGGGTCATCAGCATCCCTGTAGGTAAGGAATTCAGGTGAGAACGAACATTGATGATCCGAGCGGCGGGTTCGGATCGGTCCGGTCCGTTATGCGGTGCCGGATGGTCGCTCAGCCTTACCGAAGTGACACATGTTTGGGGAGAGTTGACCGAGGCGGGATTGTGTCATGGCGTAAACCCGCCACGTGTGAGAGGCGGGACGACCGCGCATGAGGGGACATTTTGGCTAACGTCTGTGCATGCGCACGGAGTTGAGGGTGGCGGCCTACGCCGTCTGCGTCCGCGACGGACACCTGCTGCTGGCCCGCTGGGTCTCCCGGGACGGTGGCGAGAAGAAGTGGACCCTGCCTGGCGGGGGCATGGACCACGGCGAGGACCCGTACGCCACGGTCGTCCGCGAGGCCGCCGAGGAGACCGGCTACACCGTGGAGCCCACCGCCCTCCTCGGCATCGACACCGACCGACGCACCTACCCCCGCCGCCTCGGCGCCGTCGCCGACCACCAGGCGCTCCGCATCGTCTACGAGGCCCGCGTCACCGGCGGCGACCTCCGCCACGAGACGAACGGCTCCACGGACATGGCCGCCTGGCACCCCCTGGACGAGATCCCGGCCCTCATCAGGGTGGGCCTGGTGGACGTGGGCCTACGCCTGTGGCGGGAGCGCCCGGGAAACGGCCACTTGACGCCACCGGTGCCCCGATAGGCGCGCGGGGCAGTGCTGAATATGCGGCTACCGCCGCGGGGCGCGAACAACCACGACGCACCCGCACTCACCGAAGCTCCGAAGCCCCCGCGGCGAACAGGTGCCGTACCCCGCCAGATGAACAAGGAGTGACCCCCTCCCTTCCCTCCCCCTCACATTCGGGAACCCCCAGGGAACGCAGACCGTCCCCGAAGATCGACGTACGGTGATCGGCGCCACCCGTTGCGGCGTCGTTAACGTCCAGGCCACCCCGGCTGCCAAGCATCGAGTACGAGCGGGAAACACCGTCGGCCGCACCCGGGCCGGAGGCCCCCGCGACCACTTCCGAAGCGTTCGCACTCGGGGAGACCGCGCCATGTCGCGCATACGCTCAGTCGCCGCCGCCGCCACCAACCCTGACCGCCGGGCCTTCCTCGCCGCCACCGGCGCGGTCGGCCTCGCCGCGGGCGTCGGCTTCGCCCTGCGGCCGGAGACCGACGCCCACGCCGCCACCTCCGCCGCCGACCGTGCCGCGGCCACCGAGGTCCCCTTGGCCAACCTCTCCAACAGAGAGGCCCCGGCCGCGCCGCTCGCCCCGTACACCCGGGGCACGACCCTCGCCTCGGTCGCGGCCCCGCGCACCTCCTCGGGCTACCGCCGGCTCGGCAGCGGCCCGGCCTGGGCACGGGTCGTGCGCGGCGACCTCGCCACCCCCAAGTCCGGTCGCGAGAAGCGCCGTACGGCCCTGGCGTCCTTCGTGCAGTTCACCGACCTGCACGTGGTGGACGTCCAGCACCCGCTGCGCTACGAGTACCTGCGCGCCCAGACCGCCAGCGCCTGGCGCCCGCAGGAGGCGCTGTCCGTGGCCGGCGCGGTCTCGCTCGTCGAGCGGGTGAACGCGCTGCGCGGCGCCCCGGTCACCGGCTCCCCGCTGCACTTCGTGATGACGACCGGCGACAACACCGACAACAACTCCAGGACCGAACTCGACTGGTTCCTGAAGGTGATGAGCGGTGGCCGGGTCACCCCCAACTCCGGTGACCCGCGCCGCTACGAGGGCGTCCAGAGCAGCGGCCTCAAGCTGTACTGGCAGCCGGACGCGGCCCTCCGCGACGCCGACAAGCAGCTCGGCTTCCCCCGCCTGGACGGCTTCCTCGCCGCCGCGATCCGCGAGGTCAACAGCCCCGGCCTGAACGTCCCCTGGTACTCCACCGTCGGCAACCACGACTCACTGCCGGGTGGTTGCTACGCCCCGGGCGACTCCTTCTTCGCGGACTTCGCGGTCGGCGGCAGGAAGCTGATGACCCTCGACGAGAAGGTCGGCAAGGCTCTCTGGGACAACGTCAAGAGCGGCGGCGACCCCCGGGGCGCCGACTGGAAGGCCGTGCTCAAGTCCCAGGCGAGGAAGATGCGTGCGGTCACCCCCGACGAGAACCGCGCCCCCTTCACCCCGCAGGAGTACCTCAGGGCCCACCTGGACCCGGCGCACACCGGCCCCGGCCCGGTCGGCCACGGCTACTCGCAGGCCAACCTCGACGCCCGCACCCAGTACTACGCCTTCCGCATCGCCGACGACGTCATCGGCGTCAGCCTCGACTCCACCGACCCCGGCGGGCACTACGAGGGCTCGCTCGGATCGGCCCAGCTCACGTGGCTGGACCGCACGCTGAAGGAGGCGGCCGAGGACGGTTCGTACGCCGTCGTCTTCAGCCACCACACCAGCACGTCGATGCGGAACCTGCGCAAGGACCCCGCCCGCCCGAGAGAGGCCCGCCACGGGGGCGACGAGGTGCTGGCCCTGCTCGGCCGCCACCGCAACGTCCTGGCCTGGGTGAACGGCCACAGTCACCGCAACCGCATCACCCCGCACCCGGTCTCGGACGGCGGCTCCTTCTGGGAGATCTCCACCGCCTCCCACATCGACTTCCCCCAACTCGCCCGCGTCATCGAGCTGGTGGACAACAAGGACGGCACGCTCTCCGTCTTCACCACCCTCATCGAATCGGCCGCCCCGCACGCCACCGACTTCACGGACCTCTCGCAGACCGGCCTCGCCGCCCTGTACCGCGAGCTCTCCTACAACGCCCCCGGCCGACGCGACACCCTCACCGGCACGGCCGGCGACCGCAACACGGAGCTGGTGCTCCGCAAGGGCTGAATACCGCTCAACTGGCGCGCACCTGCTCAACCTGCCCGCCCGTCCCGGTGTCCCCCCTCGCGACCGAACGTTCTCGGAGCCGCCGAGAATGTCGGTGCGAAGGGGGGACCACATGTCAGCACGCACAGCACGCAGGGGTCTGGTGACGGGCATCGCCGTGGCCGTGGCGGTGGCGGTGGCCGCACCGGCGGCCATGGCGGCGCCCGCGAGAGACGACCACGGCGCGACCCAGGAAGCCATGGACGCCAATGTGAAGGAAGGCGTCGTGGGCGTGGCTCTCCAGGCCATGACCAAGGAGGGCGTCTGGAAGGCCACCTCGGGCGTCGGCGACCTGAGGACGGGCGAGGCACGCAGCGCCCACGACCGCTTCCGCGCGGCCAGCATCACCAAGACTTTCGTGTCGACGGTGGTGCTTCAACTGGAGGCGGAGGGACGCCTGTCGCTCGACGACAAGGTGGACAAGTGGCTGCCGGGCCTGGTGCGCGGCAAGGGGAACGACGGCCGGAGGATCACACTCCGCCAGCTCCTCAACCACACCAGCGGCATCTACAACTACACCGACGACGACGACTTCCAGCGCGCGTTCTTCCTCGCGGAGGGCTTCTTCAAGAACCGCCACCGCACGATGACACCGGAGCAACTGGTCGGGATCGCCACGAAGCACAAGCCGGACTTCGCGCCCGGTACTTCCTGGAATTACTCAAACACCAACTACGTTCTGGCCGGGATGGTGATCGAGAAGGTCACGGGCAACTGGTACGGCGACGAGATCCGCCACCGCGTCATCGAGCCGCTCGGCCTGCACGGCACGAAGATCCCCGGCACCGACCCCACGGTTCCCGGCCCCCACAGCCGGGCCTACTCGAAACTTGCCGAGACAACGACCGGCAAGACGTACGACGTCACGGAGTACAACCCGTCGGCGGCCAACTCATCCGGCGAACTGATCGCCAGCCCCGGCGATCTGAACCGCTTCTACTCGGCGCTCATGCGTGGCAAGCTCCTGCCGAAGCGGCAACTCGCCGAGATGAAGACCACCGTCCGGGTCGACGGCAAACGGACCGGCTACGGCCTCGGCCTTGTCGAGCGAAAGCTCTCCTGCGGCGTCCAGCTCTGGGGCCACAGCGGCGGCATTCACGGCTCCCTCTCCGAGGCCGTCACCACCAGCGACGGCAGCCACTCCCTCGCCTTCAATTTCAACAGCGACTGGACGGGAGACAGCCTGTCGATCATGGAGGCGGAGTTCTGCGGCAAGTAGCCGGGCCCTCCGGCGGGGTGACATGAGGAAGGGCCGCCGAACGGGCGGCGGCCCTTCCTCTCCCCTCCTGCCGGCCCGAGTTCCCGATTACCGGGGAAGCACCACGACATAGGCCGCCGGATCCCGGTCGCACGACGCCATCAGCGCGGTGCGGACCACGGCCGCCTGCTGTTCCAGTGAGTCACGCAGCTTCCGGGGCGTGACGTGGACGACGGTGATGCCGAGCCGCTCCAGCAGCTCCCGCTTGCGGGCGTACTCGGACCACAGCGCGTCGTCCTCCTGGCGCGGGGCCCGGGTGTCCAGTTCGAGCGCGACGGCCTGCTCCGGCCAGTACGCGTCGAGGCCGCCGAGGTGTGGACCGCCGGGAAGGCGCAGGTCGACGTTCCAGACGGGGTCGGGCAGGGCGTGTTCGCGGACCATCCGGTACAGCTGGTCCTCCGCGACGGCCCGCCCCTCCGCCAGCAGCGACTCCACCGCGTCGGCCACCTGCGGACGGTTCAGCAGCCGCGCCTCCGTCAACTCCCGGATCACGGCGGCGGGTTCGGTGTGACCGCCGCGCACCGCCTCGGTCAGCAGCCGACGCACGGTGGCCGCGTCGGAGATCTCCCCGACCGCGTCCGCCAGGGCGCGCGGCACGGGGGCGACGGGCAGGCCGGTCACGTACGACGGGGTCGGTACGGACGGGGTGCGGACGATCCGCGCGCATCCCACGGTCCGCAGGCGGCGCAGCCGGGGGACCAGGATGTCGATCGTGTCGAGGGACGGGAGCGGGGGAGCGGACGAGAAGCCGTGCAGCGTCAGGGCGGCGAGCCCGGTGATCACCGCGTCCGTGTAGCGGGGCATGGCGGCCGGGCGGGGCTCGTCGGCGTTCGGCTGCGCGGGCACGCCGGCGGCGCCGGTGGAGGTGTCGCGGAACGGTGAGCGGGCCGCGTACGAGAGCACCGCGTGCAGGCGCTCCTCCGAGGTGGGCGGGCCCGGGTGCAGCAGGAACACACCCGGCAGGATCTGCTGCCAGGAGCCACCGGGCCGGCACCGTTCGTTCGTCTCGGCGGCGGTGACACCCTGCGCGCGCAGCTGCGCGGCCGTCAGCACCCGGCGCGTGACGTCCGAGGGGCGACGGAGGGGGCGGGGGGAGAGCGGGGTGTTGTGCGTCATGACCGGGAGGTTCCCGCGTCGGCCCCGCCCAGGAACCTCTGTTACACGCTCGTCGACAAATCAGGACAAGACCGCACTAAAGTACGTGCGTTCGACTGCCGATATCCGCTGGTCCACACGGGGACGGGAAAAGGTTACGGCTCCGATTACCCGAATTTCGTAACCCTGAACCGGGGCGGGTGGTCGCGTGGTTCCCCGCGCCCCTGGAAGGGCCGCGCCCATTCCCGGCGCGGACCCGGCCCCCGCCGCGCGGCGGTTGCCGGGTGCGCAACACCCCATCGTCCAGCGGCAGTCACCCCGCCGCCGCGTCACACTCCTGCGCCCGCAGCGCCCGGGCCAGGTCGTCGCGGGCCTCGATCACCAGCCTCCGCAAGGCCGGCGGCGCCGTTTCGTGCGAGGCGAGCCACGCGTCGGTCGCGTCCAGCGTCGCCGGCGAGTCCTGGAGCGACGGGAACAGCCCCCGCACCACATCCATCCCGATCTGGATGGACCGCTCGGCCCACACCCGCTCGATCACCGCGAAGTACTTCTCCGCGTACGGCGCCACCAGCTCCCGCTGGGACGGCCGCGAGAACCCGGTGATCGTCGCCTCGACCAGCGCGTTGGACAGCGTGTCCGACTCCACCACCGACGCCCAGGCCTGCGCCTTGACCGCCGCGGACGGCCGCGCCGCCAGGCACCGCACCTGGTGCCGCTTGCCGGAGGCCGTGTCGTCCCGCGCCAGCTCGGCGGCGAGGACCCCCTCGTCGGCGACCCCGTGCGTCGTCAGCGGCTCCAGGAACGCCCACCGCAGCTCCTGGTCGACCTCCAGTCCGTCGACCTTCTCCGACCCGGTCAACAGCCCCTGCAACACGGCGAGTTCGGCCTCGCCCGACGCCATAGAGGCGAAGAACCGGGCCCACGTCAGCTGGTGCTGGCTGCCCGCCTCGGCCGCCCGCAGCTCCCGCAGCGCACCCTCCGCGAGCAGCCGGCCCCCGGTCTCCCGCCACGCGGGCGCCGCGTAGTGGGTGAGCGCCGAGCCCGCCCACGCGTGCAGCATCTGGAGCACACCGATGTCGGACTCCCGCCCCGCGAACCGCAGCACGAGGTCGACGAAGTCCCGCGCCGGCAGCAGCGCGTCCCGCGTCAGGTTCCACAGCGCCGACCAGCACAGCGCCCGCGCCAGCGGGTCGGCGATGTCACCGAGCCCGGCCCGCAGCGTGTCCAGAGACGCCGCGTCGAACCGGATCTTGCAGTACGTCAGGTCGTCGTCGTTGACCAGCACCAGCGCCGGCGCCTCGGCCCCCGCCAGCTCGGCCACGACCGTACGCGGCCCGTCCACGTCCACCTCGACGCGCGCGTACCGCTCCAGCGGGCCCGAGCCGTCCTGCCCGTTCGCCCGCCGGTAGAGGCCGATCGCCACCCGGTGCGGCCGCAGCTCGGGGTGCGACTCCGCCGCCTCCTGCACCACCGCCAGCTCGTCGATGCGGCCCTCGGGGTCGAGCAGCACCTGCGGGGTGAGGGAGTTGACGCCCGCCGTCTGCAGCCAGGCCCGCGACCAGGACGCCATGTCCCGCCCGCTGGTCTCCTCCAGGACCGACAGCAGGTCGCCCAGCTTCGTGTTGCCGTACGCGTTCCGCTTGAAGTAGCGCCGGGCGCCCTCCAGGAACGCCTCGCGCCCCACGTACGCCACCAGCTGCTTCAGCACCGAGGCGCCCTTGGCGTAGGTGATGCCGTCGAAGTTGAGCTTGGCGTCCTCCAGATCACGGATGTCGGCCGTGATCGGGTGGGTGGAGGGCAGCTGGTCGGCGCGGTACGCCCAGGACTTGCGGTTGTTGGCGAAGGTGATCCAGCCGCCCGTGAAACGGGTCGCCTCGACCATCGAGAAGGAGCCCATGAAGTCCGCGAAGGACTCCTTCAGCCACAGGTCGTCCCACCACACCATGGTCACCAGGTCGCCGAACCACATGTGCGCCATCTCGTGCAGGATGACGTTGGCCCGCCGCTCGTACGACGCCGCGGTGACCTTGCCGCGGAAGATGAACTCCTCGCGGAAGGTGACCAGTCCGGGGTTCTCCATGGCGCCGAGGTTGTACTCGGGCACGAACGCCTGGTCGTACTTCCCGAACGGGTACGGGTAGTCGAAGTGGTCGTGGAAGAAGTCCAGGCCCTGCCGGGTGATCTCGAAGACGTCGGCGGAGTCGAAGTAGGGGGCGAGGCCCTTGCGGCACATCGCGCCGAGGGGGATCTCCAGCCGGGTGCCGTCCTCGAAGGTCCGCTCGTAGGTGTCGGTGACGTAGTGGTACGGGCCCGCGACGATCGCCGTGATGTACGTCGAGATCGGCTTCGTCTCGGCGAACCGCCAGACGCCGTCCGTCTGCTCGCCGACCCCGTTGCTCCACACGACCCAGCCCTCGGGGGCGCGCACCTCGAAGCGGTACGGGGCCTTGAGGTCCGGCTGCTCGAAGTTCGCGAAGACCCGGCGGGAGTCGGCCGGCTCGTACTGCGTGTAGAGGTAGACCTCGCCGTCCTCGGGGTCGACGAAGCGGTGCATGCCCTCGCCGGTGCGGGAGTAGGCGCACTGGGCGTCGACCACCAGCTCGTTCTCGGCGGCCAGGTCGTCGAGGGTGATCCGGGCGCCGTCGAAGACCTCGCTCGGGTCGAGGTCCTTGCCGTTGAGCGAGAGCGCCGTCACCCGCGGCGCGACCAGGTCGGCGAAGCTCGACGCGCCCGGGTCGGCGCACCGGAAGCGGATCGTCGTCACCGACCGGAAGGTGCGCGGCTCGCCGCCGGGGCCACCGGCGTCGCCGACGGCGGACCGCAGGTCGAGGGAGACCTCGTAACCGTCGACGGACAACAGCGCGGCCCGCTCCTGGGCCTCGTCACGGGTCAGATTCTCACCGGGCACGGGCGGCACTCCCTCGGGGTGGTGTTCAGTATGCGGACAGTCCGATCCTGCCATGCACCGCGGGAATGGCCGGGGCGGTCCCCGGTGTTGCCGGGTTGTCGCCCGTTAGACCGAGCCCGCCCGACTTCGCCTTTCTGTCTCTTCCGAGGAGAACCATGACCGAGCAGACCTCCGGCAAGACCCCTGTCGACTTCTGGTTCGACCCGCTGTGCCCCTGGGCCTGGATGACCTCGCGCTGGGTCCTGGAGGTGGAGAAGGTCCGCGACATCGAGGTCCGCTGGCACCTGATGAGCCTCGCGGTACTGAACGAGCCCAAGATCGACGAGCTGCCCGAGGAGTACCGCGAGCTGCTGGAGAAGAAGGCGTGGGGTCCGGTACGGATCGTCATAGCCGCCCAGGAGGAGCACGGCGCCGAGGTTCTCGGTGACCTCTACACCGCGCTCGGCACCCGTATCCACAACCAGGGCGAGGGCCCGGAGAAGGAGACGGTCGCCGCCGCCCTGAAGGAGGTCGGCCTGCCCGACTCCCTCATGGACCACTGGGACTCCACCCCGTACGAGCCGCAGCTGCGCGCCTCCCACAAGGAGGGCATCGACAAGGTCGGCCAGGACGTCGGCACGCCCGTCATCGCCGTCCCCGGCGCCGACGGCGAGCAGATCGCCTTCTTCGGCCCGGTCGTCACCCCCGCCCCGAAGGGCGAGGAGGCCGCCAGGCTCTGGGACGGCACCCTCCTCGTCGCCTCGGTCCCCGGCTTCTACGAGATCAAGCGCTCCCGCACCCAGGGCCCGGACTTCAGCAACCTTCTTTAGGGCTCGGTTCGCAGGGCGACCGGCGCTTTGGTCACCGGAAGGACTCAGGAAGAGTCAAACCCTCGCTCTGTTTGCCGTACGGCTGGACGAACAGGCAACGGCCCTTCTCGCCGTGGTTGGCGCAGCGCCACCAGCCGGCCGGGTTCTTGCCCAGGGACTCCAGGTACAGCCGCACCGCTTTGTCCGCCTTGTAGAAGGGCAGGGGCTTGCCGCCTCCGCACGGAGGGCAGTGCTTGTAGCTCACGTCCATGCGACCTCCCGGTCCGGTCCGCCGGATCGGGAATCCGGCCGGAAACGGGAGCATAGGGCGAAAACCGAGGAAGCGGTCAGACCGGAATGCGTCCCGCCGTGGCGTTTTTCCGGTCGGACGGCGAGAACCCCCGCGAGTCACGTCCTCGCGGGGGTTCCGCCTCTTTCCGCCTGCCCGGTGAAGGTGGAGAAGACGATCACGAGCAGGGCGTTCCGGTCACCGGCTCAGGGGGCCAGCAGCAGCACGTCCGCGCGTTCCTTGGCGGCGGCGTAACGTCGGGCCACGTCCTGCCAGTTGACGACGGCCCACATGGCGTCGATGAAGTCGACCTTCTGGTTCCTGTACTGCAGGTAGAAGGCGTGCTCCCAGGCGTCGAAGACCAGGATCGGGGTGGAGCCCTGGCCGACGTTGCCCTGGTGGTCGTAGACCTGCTCGACGATCAGCCGCCCGCTCAGCGGCTCGTACGCCAGCACGCCCCAGCCCGAGCCCTGGGTGGTGGCGGAGGCCTTGGTGAGCTGGGCCTTGAAGCCGGCGAAGGAGCCGAACGACTCGGCGATGGCGTCCGCCAGCTCGCCCACGCCGTCCTTCTCCAGGGGCTCGCCACCGCCGTCACCGGTCATGTTCTGCCAGTAGATCGAGTGCAGGATGTGGCCGGAGAGGTGGAAGGCCAGGTTCTTCTCCAGCCCGTTGACCGCCCCCCAGGTCTCCTTGTCCCGCGCCTCGGCCAGCTGCTCCAGGGTGTCGTTGGCGCCCTTGACGTACGCCGCGTGGTGCTTGTCGTGGTGCAGCTCGATGATCTCGGGGCTGATCACGGGCGCCAGCGCCGCGTAGTCGTACGGAAGCTCCGGGAGCGTGTAGACGGGCATGGGGGTCCCTTCCGACCTGTTATTGCAAACTACTTGCAAGTGCACGCTAACAGCAAGAGACTGTGGGGGCGTGCCCGGGCACGCGAAAGGGCCCTCGCGCGAACCGACCGTCCGTCCTCCGCGCGAGGGCCCTGAAGTGTGTGTCTGCGATACCGGCGTTCGGCGCGCCGACGTCAGCGCGTGGCGCTTCGCGCCCGCTGTCGGGCGTACCCGACCACCGCCAGGACCAGCGTCATCCCGCCCGTCCAGTACAGCTGCGTCCGCGTCCCCGGCTCCCGGGCCATCAAGACGAAGATCGCGGCCATCCCCGCGAGCGCCACCCAGGTCAGCCAGGGGAACGCCCACATCCGTACGGCCAGCCGCTCCGGGGCCTCGCGCTCGATCCGGCGGCGCAGCAGCAGTTGGGAGACGGCGATGAGGATCCAGACGACGAGGACGACCGCCCCGATCATGTTGAGGAGCCAGGGGAAGACGTCGTCGGGGCGCCAGTAGCTGAGCAGGACGCACAGGAAGCCGAAGACGCTGGAGGCCAGGACCGCGATCCGGGGGACCCCGCCCGACACCCGGCCGATCACCTTCGGGCCCTGCCCGCGCGCCACCAGGGAGTAGGCGATCCGGGAGGAGCCGTAGATGTTGGCGTTCATCGCGCTCAGCAGGGCCACCAGCACGACCACGTTCATCACCTGGCCGGCGCCGGGAATGCCCAGGTGGTCCAGGGCGGCGACGTACGGGCCCTTCTCCACGACCTCCTGGGAGTCCCACGGGACGAGGGTGACGATGACCGCCATGGAGCCGATGTAGAAGAGGGCGATGCGCCACATCGCCGTACGGACCGCCGAGGCCACGCCCTTCACCGGGTCCTCGGACTCGGCCGCCGCGATCGTCACGGTCTCCAGACCGCCGTACGCGAAGATCGACGCCAGCAGGCCGACGACCAGGCCGTCGGCGCCGCCCGGCAGCAGGCCGCCCTCGCCGGTGAGGTTGGCGAGGCCGGGAGCGTCGGTGCCGGGCAGGACACCGGCGACGGCCAGCACGCCCAGCACCAGGAACAGCGAGATCGCGCCCACCTTCAGCGCGGCGAACCAGAACTCGAACTCGCCGAAGTTCTTGACCGCGGCCAGGTTGGTGCCCAGGAAGACCAGCATGAACAGCGCCACCCAGGCCCACTCGGGCGTCCCGGGCAGCCACCCCGTCACGATCTTCGCGGCGCCGATGCCCTCCAGCCCCACGGCCGTGCAGAGCAGCACCCAGAACGACCAGCCGGCCGTGAAACCCGCCCACGGACCGATGGCGCGTTCGGCGTGCGCGGAGAAGGAACCCGAGGAGGGATACGCGGCGGACATCTCGCCGAGCATCCGCATCACCAGCATGACGAGGAGCCCCGAGAGCGCGTACGCGAGGACGATCGACGGGCCGGCGGCGGCGATGCCCGCCCCGGACCCGACGAACAGGCCCGCGCCGATCACCCCACCGAGGGCGATCATCGACAGATGGCGCTGCTTGAGGCCGTGGGACAGGGACGCGTCGGGCTCTTGTGGAGCCTTGACGGAGGTGCTGGGCATGGGCGCGGTTCGTCCAATGCGTGAGATCGGCAAAAACGCCGACAGTGTGAACAGCCCCTCCACGCGCGCGGAGGGGCTGTCCGCTATCCGGACGCGACAGGTGCGCAGGGTGACTACGCGGCTACGGGTGTGGCCTCCTCCCGGGCGGCCACGGACGTGTAGTGCGAGGCGTCCCCCTCGATCGAGTAGCTCTCCTTGCCCTCGATGCCCACCGGGACCTCACCGGCGACGGTCACCCGGTGCAGCCGCCGCGGCAGACCGTCGTAGTTGTCGATGGCGTAGTGCTGGGTGATCCGGTTGTCGAAGACGACGAGCTGGTTCTCCGACCAGCGGTGGCGCAGCACGTTCTCCGGGCGGGTGACGTACGACTGGAGCAGGTCCAGGACCTTGCGGGACTCGCCGAGCGACAGCCCCACGATCCGCTGCGCGAACCCGCCGATGAACAGGCCGCGTTCACCGGTCAGCGGGTGGACCCGGACCACCGGGTGGGCCGTGCGGTACGTGATCGAGGTGAACCGGGCGCGCTGTTCGGCCTTCTCCGCGTCGATCTCCTCGTCCGCCACCGCGTAGTCGTAGTCGTTGGTGTGCTCGGCCCACAGGCCGTCGGCCAGCCGCCGCAGCGGCTCGGGCAGGTCACGGTAGGCGGCCGCCGCGTTGGCGATCAGCGTCTCGCCGCCGTACGGCGGGATCGTGATGCTGCGCAGGGTGGTGGCCTGCGGCGGGTTGAGGACGAACGTGACGTCGGTGTGCCAGTGGTTGGCGCGCCCCCGCTCGCTGTCCACGGGCAGGACGTTCGCGGCACCCGCGACGGCGCCCACCGTCGGATGGGCGGTGGTGATGTCGCCGAAGTGCCGTACGAAGGCCTGATGGCTGTCGTCGTCGAGGTTCACGTCGTCGAGGACGAGCGCCTTGTGGACGTTGAGGGCCTCGCGGAGAGCGGCGACCGTCTCCTGGTCGAGGGGCTGGGAGACGTCGACGCCGGAGACTCGGGCGCCGATGTTCCCGGTGACCTTGCGGATGTCGAGGGTCATGAGGTGGATCCTTTCGAGGCCGGGCTTCGGGGGGTCAGACGAGGGCGGGGGCGGAGGCCGGGGCGGGCGAGGGCGCGGCCGCGCCGACGTGCTGGTTGGCGGGACGCGGCAGGCCGTAGCGGTCCCGCAGGGTGCGGCGCGGCCCGTACTCGGTGCGCAGCAGACCGCGGGCGCGCAGGATCGGGACGACGTGCTCGACGAAGGCTTCGAGGCCGGACGGCAGGACCGCGGGCATGATGTTGAAGCCGTCGGCAGCTCCCTGCGTGAACCAGGTCTCGATCGTGTCGGCGACCTGCTCGGGCGTTCCGGCGAAGGTGAGGTGCCCGCGTCCGCCGCCCAGCCGCCCGATCAGCTCCCGCACGGTGAGCCGGTCGCGCCGGGCCAGCTCGACGATGAGCGTGTAGCGGCTCTTGGCGCCCTCGATCGCACTCTCCGGCGGCAGATCCGCCGGCAACCGGCCGTCCAACTCCAGCGAGCCCGCGGGCAGTTGCAGCAGCCGCTCCAGATTGCCCACCCCGTGCGTGTACACGATGTGGTCCTCCAGTACCTGCTCGGCGGCCCGCGCCTCGGCCTCCGTCGACCCGAGGACGGGGACGATCCCGGGCAGCACCTTGAGGTGGCCCGGGTCCCGGCCGGCGGCGACCGTACGGGACTTCAGGTCCGCGTAGAACGCCCGCGCGTCCTCCACGGTCTGCTGCGCGGTGAACACGGCCTCCGCGTACCGCGCGGCGAACGCCTTGCCGTCCTCGCTGGACCCCGCCTGCACCAGCAGCGGATAACCCTGCGGCGAGCGCGGCACGTTGAGCGGGCCCTCGACGCTGAAGTACGTCCCCCTGTGCCGGGGCGGATGGATCTTCCGGTCGTCGCCCCAGACGCCGGTCTCCTTGTCGGCGACGATCGCGTCGTCCTCCCAGCTGTCCCAGAGCTTCAGCGCCACGTCGAGGAACTCGGCGGCCCGCGCGTACCGCTGGGCGTGCGCGGGCTCGGCGTCCAGGCCGAAGTTGCGGGCGGCCTCCGCGCCGGCGGTGGTGACGATGTTCCAGCCGGCCCGGCCGCCGCTCAGGATGTCCAGCGAGGCGAACTTGCGGGCCAGGTTGTAGGGGGAGTTGTAGGAGGTGGAGGCGGTGGCGATCAGACCGATGTGCTCGGTGGCCGTCGCCAGCGCGGTCAGCAGGGTGAGCGGTTCCAGGGCGCCCGCCGGACGCTGGCCCACGCTGCCCCACAGCTGCGGCCCGTCGGCCAGGAACAGCGAGTCGAACGTGCCCCGCTCCGCGATCCGGGCCAGCCGCACGTAGTGGCCCAGCTCGACGTGCGCGTACGGGTCGGACTCGGGCAGCCGCCACGAGGCCTCGTGGTGCCCGGTGTTCATCAGAAAGGCGTTGAGATGGAGCTGTCGCGGTGGCACGTGTCTGTTCTCCCGGGTCACAGGTGGTTCTCCGTAGCGGGTCACTGGTGGTCCTCCGTCACACCGAGCGCGGCCAGCAGCCGCTCCCGGTACTCGCCCAGCAGGGGATCGCGGTACGAGCGCGGGTGCGGGCGGTCGATGGTCAGGTCGAGGCCGATACGGCCCTGTTCGAGCACGAGGACCCGGTCGGCGAGCACGATCGCCTCGTCCACGTCATGGGTGACGAGCAGGACGGACGGCCGGTGGCGCTCCCACAGCTGCCGAAGCAGGGTGTGCATCCTGATCCGGGTGAGTGCGTCCAGCGCCCCGAACGGCTCGTCGGCGAGCAGCAGTTCGGGCTCACGGACGAGGGAGCGGGCCAGCGCCGCGCGCTGGGCCTCACCACCGGACAGCTCGTTCGGCCAGGCGCGCTCACGGCCCTGGAGGCCCACCTCGGCGAGGGCCGCACGGCCCTTGTCGGCGGCGTCCTTGCCCTCGGTGCCGAGCAGCACGTTGTCGAGGACGCGGCGCCAGGGCAGCAGCCGGGAGTCCTGGAAGACGACGGACACCCTGCCCGGCGCGGTGAGCCGGCCGCTGCCGGCCACCTCGTGGTCGAGCCCGGCGACCGCGCGCAGCAGCGTGCTCTTGCCGGAGCCGCTGTGCCCGAGCAGGGCGACGAACTGCCCGGCGGGGATGTCGAGGTCGATGCCGTCGAGGACCGTGCGCCCGTCGAACGACCGGGTGAGCGACCGCAGTTGTACGGCGGGACGATCGGCGGTGGCGGTGGCGGTGGCGGTGGCGGTGGCGGTGGCGGTGTCCGTGGCCGACGGCGATTCGGGTCCGGTGGTCGTCAGCTGCTCAGTGTGCGTCGCCATGACAGCACCCTCCGTTCGATGAGACGGACCGCGCTGTCGGAGACCAGACCGAAGATCCCGTAGACGGCCAGGCCGACGAGGATGACGTCGCTCTGGCCGTAGTTCTGGGCCTGGAACATCATGTAGCCGAGTCCGTTGGTGGCGTTGATCTGCTCCAGGACGACCAGGCCCAGCCAGGAGCCGGTCACCCCGAGCCGCAGACCCACGAAGAAGCCGGGCAGCGCGCCGGGGACGACGATCTGCCGGACGAATCGGAACCTCGACAGGCCCTGCACCTCGGCGAGTTCGACGAAGCGGCTGTCGATCCCGGCCAGCGCGGCATGGGTGTTGAGGTAGATCGGGATGTAGACGACGATGGCGATGATCGCGATCTTGAAGGTCTCGCCGATGCCCAGCCAGAGGATGAACAGCGGGATCAGACCCAGCGTCGGGATCGCCCGGTTGAGCTGCACGGTCCCGTCGATCAGCGCCTCGCCGGTCCGGCTCAGCCCGGAGGCCAGGGCGAGCGCGACACCGGCGGTCAGCCCGATCGCGAACCCTGACCCGGCCCGCTGCAACGAGGTCGCGATGTCCGTCGTCAACGTCCCGTCGGTCCACAGTCGGACCCCGGTCTCCAGTACGGTCCAGGGCGCCGGGACCGCCGCCGGATCGAGCTGACCGGCAGCGGAGGCGACCGCCCAGAGGGCGAGGAACAGCACCGGTCCGACCAGCCGGGAGGCCGGCAGTCGCTTGCCGGGGGAGAGCCGACGACGCCTGCGGACCTGACCGCTCTCCTCCAGGGCAGGGAGCGAGCCGGCCGCGCCGGACCCGGACGCTTCGGGGGCGGTCGTACCGGTCCCGGTCGCATCGGTGAGGGTCGTGTCGGTCCCGCTCGCACCGGTGACGGCCGTACCGGTCCCGCTCGCACCCGTGACGGTCGTGTCGGTCACGCCGCTCGCCGCGGTCGTGTCGGTCGCCGCGCCCGCGGGGACGGCGCCCGTGGTCACGGCGCTCACTTCCGGTACTCCGCGGGTACGGCCTTCGCGGCGATCTCCTCGAAGCGCCGGTCGAAGAGCGTGCCGACGTCGAACTTCTTCACGAAGCCGCCCTCCGCCAGCAGATCGGCGGTCTCCTGCTCCCACGCGATCGCCTCGTCCCAACTCGGCGGGAACAGCGGCTTGTTGGCGAGGTCACTGATCGACTCGGCCTGGGCTGCCGTCAGGTTCTGGGTCTTCACGTAGAACTCCTCGTTCCAGATGTCCGGGTTCTCGTACTGCCAGACCGCGCCCTTGGCCCAGTACGGGACGTACGCGGCGACGGCGGCGGCCTTCGCGGAGTCGCCCAGCACGGAGGCCGGCGCCCACAGCAGGTTGAGCAGGTCCACCACGTCGGTCGGGATCGTGCGGGCGCCCTTGGAGGCGTACTGCTGGAGATAGGCGGGCGCCTGCTGGTTGGCGAGCGGCGCCACGTCCACCTGGCCCGACTGGAGGGCGGTCAGGAACTGGTTGCTGGTCAGCGGGACCAACTCGGCGTCGTCGTAGGCGAGCCCCGCCTCCTTCAGCGCCCGCAGGAGGACGACGCCCTGCGCCTGGCCCTGGGAGAATGCGAGCTTCTTGCCCCGGAAATCCTTGACCGCGCGAATGTCGCTGCCGGGCTTGGTGGCGAAGAGATAGTTCGGCTTCCGGGTGATGTTGATCGCGACGATCTTCGCGTCGTATCCCTGGAAATGCGCCTGGATCGGCGGGACTCCCGCGTTGTTGGCGACGTCCAGCGAACCCGACCGGAAGGCGTTGATGACATCCGGGCCGGCGCCGATGTTCGCCCAACTGCTCACCCGGAAAGGCAGATCGTCGAGTTTCGCGAGCTTGAGTTGCAGTTCCTGTTGATTCTGGAACGAGGAGATCTTCAGGCTCGTACCCCGGGGGACCTTGGTGGGCAGCGGCGCGTCCGCCGCCGTGCGGGCGGTCGCCGCGCTGCTGTCGGCGCAGCCGCTGAGCCCGGCCGCCGCGGCCGTGACGCCGAGCAGAGAGGTGAGGAAGAGTCGCCGGTCGAAACCGGGCGCGGCGGAAGAAGGCATGGGAGGACCCCCAGAGGAGAAAGGTGTGACTGCGCGCGCGGAGGCGCACGGAGAAACCGCGGAAAAACGGACGGGGACAGCAGGGAGCCGCGGAAGCGGAATTCCCGCAGGAGAAAGTGCCGCGTAGCCGGAGTGCGGTGGGCACTCCGGGACGTCAACGGGTCAGCAACAGAGGGTGCGACAACTCGTGAGCAGCATGGATACGATGTTCCCGGTCTTCGGCAAGGCCTGTCAACATTCGGAGTTTCTGAATTAACCGGTCCCGGCCGTGGCGTGCTCCAGACGCCCCAGTGACCCCAGCGGATCCCGGAACAGCACGTCCAGGGCCACCGCTCCGCCCGCCGTGGCAAGCACGGAATCCGGGAAGCTCGTCGGCCCCACGGCCGCAGCCCGGCCCGCCCCGACCGCCTCGTGCAGCGCGGCGAGACAGTCCGCCCGGTCGATCACCCCGATCTCGGTGACGACCACGGTCTCCGGGTTCAGCACGTCGAGCAGCAACTCCGCCGCCCGCCCCACCATCCGGGCCCGCTCCACCAGCAGCCGTACGGCGATCGCGTCGCCGTCCGCCGCGGCGGCCAGCACCCGCATCGGGTTCGCCCCCTCGACGACCCCGGCGTCCCGGGCCCGCCGGCACAGGGTCCGCTCGCTCAACTCGACCTGGAGGCAACCGACCCGCCCGCAGTCGCAGTGCTCGGTGCCGCCGGGCAACGGCAGATGGGCGATGGACCCGGCCTGCGAGCGCGGCCCGTGGTGCACCTCGTCGTTGGTCGCGAACGCCGCGTCGACCATGTTGCCGACGAACAGATGCAGCACGCTCCGGCTGCCCCGCGCCCGCCCGAACAACTGCTCGGCACCCACCAGCGCCCGTGCGTGCCCGTCCACCTGGACCGGCAGCCCGGTCAGGGCGCCGAGCATCTCCCGCACCGGCACCTCGCGCCAGCCCAGCAGCGGATGCTCGACGACGGTCCCGGTCTCCCGGTCCACCCAGCCGCCGGCCGCGAAGCCGACGGACAGGGCCCGGCGGTCCGGCATCGCGTCCAGCAGGGCCCGGAGTTCGTCGGCGGCCCGCGCCAGGACCGGGCCGGGCTCGGTGGACGTGTGCTTCGACCGGCGCTCCACCAGCACCCGTCCGCGCAGATCGAGCAGGGCGACCGTCGTGAAGGGGACGGCGACGTGCACCCCGCCCACCACGAACCGCGAGTCGTCCAGGTCGAGGGGCACATGAGGGCGCCCCGCGCCCTTGGAGCGCCGGGGAGGCTCGGCCTCACGGACGAGACCGAGCCCGGTGAACCGCGCGCAGTAGTCGGTCACCGAGGCCGGCGACAGCCCGGTCACACGGGCGATGACGGAGCGCGCCACGGGCCCGTGCTCCAGCACGGACCGCAGGACCACGCTGGCACTGGTCCGCCTCCGGTCGCTGTCGGCGGCACGCGGAACGGGAGACCCGGCGGTGGAAGCGGTGGAAGCGGTGGAAGCGGAGACCGGCCGGGGAGCTGCCCGAAAGACGCCCGGAGAAGCGGGAGTCGGGGGATGCGGGAGAGCAGGGGATACCGGGGGAGCCGGGCGATGGGGAGCGTGAAGGGTGGTGGGTGCTGTCGCGGCACGCGGCATGGCGTTTCATCCTCGGGAACGGGTCCGACACTGCGCCTCACGGAGGGCGAGACATGCCGGAGCCGCCTCACCCGGGTCGGCGACAGGTGGCCGCGCCCACGCGTCGCAGGTCGACGTAGCGACGCGACGAGAAGTTCCGGGCCTGAGCAACCATGCGTTCGAAGCTAGCAAAACGGCCCACCGCTGCCCAGACGGCGACCGACGGGCGAGACGGCACCTGTCCACCCCGTTGACCCGATTGGTGAAACCCTACAGAAGTAAGGCGACGCCCCGTCAGGGCCCAAGCCGCTCCACCTCAGTGACCGGAGTCACGTCGTACCGGGTGTAACCAGCATCCTTTGTATGAAGCCCACCATGCCGTCCTTCCACCGTTTGTCGAGCGCTGATGATGTCCGGCACAAGTCGCCTGGGATAGCGTCACCGTGTCCCCGCCCCCGTCACCCGCCGGAGTGAGCCCGAACATGAGCACCGCCGCCGCCACGTCAGCCCGCCCCGGCGAGGTCCTCGCCGACCGTCTGCCCTTCTCCGGCGTCCGCGCCCGCGACATCGCGCTCGTGGTCGGCGGTGCCGCGCTCACCGGGCTCGCCGCCCAGATCGCGGTGCCCGTGCCGGGCTCGCCGGTCCCGGTCACCGGCCAGACCTTCGCGGCCCTGCTCGTCGGCACCGCCCTCGGCGCGGGCCGCGGTGTCGCCTCCCTCGCCCTCTACGCGCTGGCCGGCCTGGCAGGCCTGCCGTGGTTCGCCAACGGCACGTCCGGCGTCGGCGTCTCCTTCGGCTACATCCTCGGCATGATCCTGGCGGTCGCCGCCGTGGGCGCCCTGGCCCGTCGGGGCGGCGACCGCTCCACGCTGCGGATGGCCGGCACGATGCTCGTCGGCGAGGCGATCATCTATGCCGTCGGCGTCCCGTACCTCGCGGCCACCGCCGACATCAGCCTCACCTCCGCCGTCGCGCTCGGCCTCACCCCCTTCCTGATCGGCGACACCATCAAGGTCGTGCTGGCCATGGGGCTGCTGCCGACGGCGTGGAAGCTGCTGAGGAAGTGACGCCATGACGCCCCTCCACTGAGCGGGTGCTCCCCCCGAAGAGGTTCGCCGGGTCGTCCACCGACCGCACCACGGCGAGCCTCTTCGGCGTTCACGCGTGCGCGCCGCCTGGCGTCGGGCGTCCCGGGTCAGGACTCCCGCCGGGCCCGCCGCTGGTTCCACCACAGGCCCGCGGCGCCGGCGGAGATCAGCGCGGCGCCCGCCATCCCGAGCGGCAGGACGCGGTCGGCCGGACCGGTCTGCGGCAGCTCGTCCGGCTTCCCGTCCTTCCCGTCCTTCCCGCCCCCACCACTGCCGCCGCCGTCGCCGTCACCGCCGCCGGGGGTGACCGGACTGTTGTCGGTGCCGAGGAGCAGCGGGGTCGCGGGCTCGTTCGGTGCCTGGTTGGTCGCGCCGAACGGGACGGGACCCTGCTGCCAGTACGTCTTCGAACCGTCGGCGTTCTGCACCGGCAGACAGATCTTGCCCTGCTTGCCCAGGTCGTACGTGGCGTCGATCGCGAAGGTCTTCGACTTTCCGGCCGCCAGCTCGTCGATCGCACACGCGAAACCGCTGTTCGAGCCGTCGGGAAGATCCCCCTCCGGAATTGCCGAACAACCCTCGACGTTCTTGACCGTCAGACCGTCGAAACCGACCACGAGCAATCGGATTTCCCCACTCGCCTTGCTGCCCTCGTTCTTCACGACGCCGGTGATATCCGTTTCCCCGGACTTGTTGTCGACTTTGATCTCCTTGGACAGCAGGGTCGAGAGCTTTACGTCCGCCGGTGCCGCGTCCACCGCCTTTCCGCCATGATTGCTCAATCCCCCCTCGCCGTCCGCCGAGGCCGTGAAGCCGAGGATCATCACCGACGTGAACGACGCGGTGAGCAGCGATCCGGCGATGACGGCCCTACGATGAGAACTCATGTTCCCTCCCCCTCGAAGTCCCCCTGGCCGCGCCTGAATTCACGGCCTATGAAGAGGTACCACAAGATTTCTCCGCACTATGCTGGTGCGGCACGAAGTGTGACCAATGCGCGACGATGTGGTTCCCGTGTGGCGCGTGCGGTCAGTTGTGGAAGGGTTGCCGAAGGGGGGCATGGGGGTGCCGGAAATAACACGGGGTGGTGTTCCGGGTCTTGTCGTGGCCGACCGTTATCGGCTGGTCGAAAGCATCGGCCAAGGCGGAATGGGCCGGGTCTGGCGGGCCACCGACGAAATACTCGACCGGCAGATCGCCGTCAAGGAAATGCGTATCGACGGTCATGACTCGGAGGACAGCCGCACCCGACGCGAGCGAACCCTGCGCGAGGCCAGGGCCACGGCCCGGATCGACCACCCCGGCGTCGTGCGCGTCCACGACGTCGTCGACGCGGGCGAACGGCTCTGGATCGTCATGGAACTGGTCGACGGCCGTTCCCTGGAACGGCTGTTGGCGGAGGACGGCCCCCTCGACGCGCACGACACGGCGCGGATCGGCCTCGAACTCGTCGACGCACTGGGCCAGGTGCACGCCCAGGGCGTTCTGCACCGCGACATCAAACCCGCCAACGTCCTCATCAGGCGCAAGGGCACCCACCGGGCCGTCCTCACCGACTTCGGCATCGCCGCCATCCAGAACACCGAGGCCCTCACCATGGCCGGCATGCTCGTCGGCTCCCCCGACTACATGGCCCCCGAGCGGGTCTCCGGCCGCCCGCAGGGCCCGCCCTCCGACCTCTGGTCCCTGGGCGCCACGCTCTGCGCGGCCCTCGGCGGCCGTTCGCCGTTCGCCCGCTCCACCACTCTCGCCACCCTCCACGCCGTCCTCTACGAGGCGCCCGAACTCCCCGCGGCCGCGGGCCCCCTCCAGCACCTCCTGGCCGCCCTGCTCGACAAGGACCCCGAGGCCCGCCCCACCCTGCCCCGCCTCACCGAGGCACTGCACGCCGTCACCACACCCCCGGCCCCGCCGGACACCGAGGAAGCGCGGCCGGCCGCCGAGCGGCCGAGGCCACCGGCCACGACCGCGCCACCGCCGACCGCCACCACCCCGCGGCCCGAGGCCCAGCTCCCCTCGCCCGTACGGGCCCCCGCCCCCGCGGCACGCCCCACCCCCACTGCCCGGTCGACCCCACCACCCGACCGAGCCACCACCCCCGTCCTCCGCCGCACCCCGCCCCACCCCACTCCGGAACCACCCCCGAGCCCCACCCCCACCCCCACCCCCACCCCCGAACCTGCCCCCGACCCCACGAGCCCCGTGACCCCCCGGCGCCGCAACCGCCGTATCGGCCTCGTCGCGGCCGTCGTCGTGGCCGTGACCGCCGTCGTGGCCGCGGTCGTCGTACCGGCGATGAACGGGTCACCGGGCGACAAGGACAAGCACAGGGACGACAGGGCGTCGTCGACGTCCTCGCCCGCCGGCCCGTCCCCCACGCCCACCGTCGCCGGCACGTCCCGTCCGCCGAAGCTCCCGCCGGGTGCCCGTACGGAGGCCGGTGTCTTCGCCTGGGTCCCGCCCGACGGCTTCTCCCGGGAGGTGCACGCGGGCGCGGAGGTGCACTACACCTCGCCGGACGCCCGGCAGGAGATCGTCGGCAAGGCCTCCCTCGCACGCGGCGACCTGCTGGAGCAGTGGCGGAAGAAGGAGAAGAGCACCAGCGAGGGGCCGGGGTACCAGCGGATCCGGCTGGAGGAGACCGAGTTCCGCGGCGCGCCCGCCGTCGTGTGGGAGTACACCGTCATGGCCCAGGAACTGCCCTGGCACGTCCGCTCGTTGGGCTTCAACACCGGCGGCAAGTCCTACCAGCTCACCACCTGGTACCACCCCGACATCGAGGACCGCGCCCTCCCGGTCTACGAGAAGGTCGAGGAGAGCTTCACCCCCCTGTAGGCCGCCCGGGTATGAAGAAGGAGGCCGCCGGGGCACGAAAAAGGGCCCGGCGACGGACGAACCGCCACCGGACCCCGGGCCTCGAAGGGGTCAGTGCACCTCGGTCAGCGCACCTTGTCGGAGACCTCGGCGGCAGCCCGCCCGCCGCCGGCCCTCCCGCCACCGACCTTCTCCTTCACCAGCGCGATGCCGACGACGACCGCCGCGACCAGCAGGGACAGCAGCAGGATCTCGCGGTTGCCGTGCTCGGTGTCGGTCAGCATGTAGCCGAGGACGAAGAGGATCAAGCCGATGGTGGCCCACGTCAGATACGGGTACAGCCACATCTTCACGACGAGCTTCTCCGGTGTCTCCCGCTCGATGATCCGCCGCATGCGCAGCTGGGAGAAGCAGATGACGAGCCACACGAACAGGGCGACCGCGCCGGAGGAGTTGACCAGGAAGAGGAAGACACCCTCGGGGAAGAAGTAGTTGAAGACGACCGCGACGAACCCGAAGACCACCGAGGACAGGATGGCCGCCATCGGCACACCCCGCGCGTTCGTCCGGCCGAACGCGCGCGGCGCGTCACCGCGCTCACCCAGCGAGAACGCCATCCGCGACGCGGTGTAGAGACCGGAGTTGAGACAGGACAGCACCGAGGTCAGCACGATGAAGTTCATGATCTGCCCGGCGTGCGCGATCCCCAGGGAGTCCAGGGCGGCCACGTAGGAGCCCTTCTCCTTGATCGAGGGGTCGTTCCACGGCAGCAGCGTCACCACGACGAAGATCGAGCCGAGGTAGAAGACACCGATCCGCCAGATGATGCTGTTGGTGGACTTCGTGACGGCCTTCTGCGGGTTCTCCGTCTCGCCGGCGGCCAGGGTGGCGATCTCGCTGCCCATGAAGGAGAAGACGACCAGCAGGACGCCGATGAGGATCGCGCCGGCCCCGTGGGGCAGGAACCCGCCGTGATCGGTCAGATTGGCGAGTCCGGCCTTCTCTGTCTCGGCCCCGGGCAGCACGCCGAACACCGCGAGCCCGCCCACCACGATGAACGCGGCGATCGCGACGACCTTGATCCCGGCGAACCAGAACTCGAACTCGCCGTAGGAGCCGACCGACACCAGGTTCGTGGCGGTCAGCACGACCATCACGATCAGGGCCCAGCCCCACTGCGGCACGGCGGGGATCCAGCCCTCCAGGATCACCGCACCCGCGGTCGCCTCGACCGCGAGCACGACGACCCAGAAGAACCAGTACAGCCAGCCGATGGAGAAGCCGGCCCAGCGGCCGAGGGCGCGGTCGGCATGGGCGGAGAACGAACCCGAGGTCGGGTTGGCGGCGGACATCTCACCGAGCATCCGCATCACCAGCACGACCATCGTGCCGACGAGCGCGTACGACAGCAGGATGCCGGGGCCGGCCGTGGCGATGCCGGAGCTGGACCCGACGAAGAGACCGGCGCCGATCACACCGCCGATGGCGATCATCGACAGATGACGGTTCTTGAGACCGGCGTGCAGACCGGGGGAGGGGGGAGAGGAGGAACCTGGGGTGTCCGCCTGATTCGGCAGAGTCGGCTGGGAGGTCATGGGGGAGGTTTCCTTTGCGCCGTTGTGGGGACTTCCGTGCGTCTGCCCAGGGACTCCCCGATCGACTCTCGTCAGAGCGGGAGACGAGAGCGCACAGCCGGGGTCCGGAGGGGCTGCGGTAAAGATCGGTCCAGTGAATCGGAGGTAAAAGGAATCCTGAACCTTTGAATCCAGATTGTTACTTGAGGTTTACTTGAGGTTCCGTGGTCCAGCTCACTGTCTCCCGGCTCCACACCCCGTCGTGCCGCGCCGAAACGCGCGTGTCACACTCGGACCATGCGCGTCTACCTCGGCTCGGATCACGCCGGATACGAACTCAAGAACCACCTCGTCGAGTGGCTGAAGGCCGCCGGCCACGAGCCCGTCGACTGCGGGCCCCACATCTACGACGCCCAGGACGACTACCCGCCGTTCTGCCTCCGCGCGGCGGAGCGTACGGCCGCGGACCCCGGCTCCCTCGGCATCGTCATCGGCGGCTCGGGCAACGGGGAGCAGATCGCCGCGAACAAGGTGGCCGGCGTCCGCGCGGCCCTCGCGTGGAGCGCCGAGACCGCCGCGCTGGGGCGCGAGCACAACAACGCGAACGTGGTCGCCGTCGGCGCCCGGATGCACTCCCAGGAGGACGCGACGAAGTTCGTCGAGACCTTCCTCAACACCCCGTTCTCCGGTGACGAGCGTCACATCCGCCGCATCGACATGCTGGCGTCGTACGAGACGACGGGCGACCTCCCGCCGATCCCGGCACACCACCCTCAGGACTGACGCCGCGGCGACCGGGGGGTGGGCTCGAAGAGCACGGGGCGCAGCTCCGGCTTCTCAGAGGCGCGGGGAGCTGCGCGAGAAGCCCCACGCACCCGCACCCGACAACGCACCGCCCCCCACCCCCCACCCACCCTGCCGAACCCCCGGAGGACCCCGTGCCGGAGGGGCACACCATCCACCGCCTCGCCGAAGACTGCCTGTCCCACTTCGGCGGCGGTGACCGCCCTACCCACGTCACCAGCCCCCAGGGCAAGTTCGCCGACGCGGCCGCCCTCCTCACCGGCACCCCCCTCCACGCCGCCGAGGCCCACGGCAAGCACCTCTTCCTGCACTTCGGCGACGCCGCCGCCGAGGAACGCGTCCACATCCACCTCGGCCTCTTCGGCAAGGTCACCTTCGGCCCCGCCCCCGCGCCCCCGCCCACGGACACCGTCCGCCTCCGGCTGCGCAACGACACCTCGTACATGGACCTGAGGGGCCCCACGACCTGCGCCCTGATCACGGACGCCGAGAAGCAGGCCGTGCACGCCCGCCTCGGCCCCGACCCGCTCCGCCCCGACGCCGACCCGGCACGCGCGTACGCCCGGATCTCCCGCAGCCGTACGACGATCGCCGCGCTCCTCCTGGACCAGAAGGTGATCGCGGGCGTCGGCAACGTCTACCGCGCGGAGGTCCTCTTCCGGCACGGCATCGACCCGTACCGCACGGGCCGGGACATCACCCCGGCGGAGTGGGACGCGATCTGGGCCGACCTCGTCGCCCTGATGCGCGAGGGCGTCCGTCACAACCGCATCGACACAGTCCGCCCCGCACACCTCCCGGAGGCGATGGGCCGCCCGCCCCGCGTCGACGACCACGGCGGCGAGGTGTACGTGTACCGCAGGGCGACCCTGCCCTGTCACATCTGTGGCGGCGAGATCCGCACCGCCGATCTCGCCGCCCGCAACCTCTTCTGGTGCCCGACCTGCCAGGAACGGTGAACCGGTTCGGCCCCTGTCAGAACCCGTGCGGCAGCCAGGGCGCGAGCCCCGCCGACAGGAACGCCGTGGACGCCTCCGCCAGCGCCCCCTCCCGAAGTTCCCGCACCCGCCCGGCCGCGGCCAGGGACGTCAGGCTCACCCCGCCGAGATAGGCCGACCCCAACTCCCGTACGGAGAGGGAGAGATCGGCGGCGTCGGCGGTCCGCTCGCAGGTCGCGCCCTTGGCGTCACCGGTGAGCCGCCAACGCCCCTCGTTCCAGGGGCAGAAGGCGTCCTCGACCTCGAACACGACGTCCAGCGGCGCCTGATAGGTCCGCGCCCGCAGCGCGACACCGACCTCGACCAGCCGCAGGTGCAGATCGTCCCTGACCCGCAGCCCGCACCGGCGGACGTCCGACACCAGGTGCAGCACCGGCTCGTCCATCGCCAGACGAGAGGCGGCCACGCACCGCGTCAGGTCGATGTCGAAGAGGAACCGCCACAACGCGGCCCGCGCCGCGGGGTCCACGGCCTCCAGCGAGCTCAACCGGACGACCCCCTCCGGCCCGGCCTGCCCCCAGTCGGGCTTGATCCGGAAGCGGGCGTACCCCACCACCTCGGAACCGCCCCCGTCCCCGGCCCGCTCCGCCACCACGCACTGCAGCGGTGAGGCCCCGTCCCGGTGGTGGTCCGTGTCGAGCAGTTCCACCCGCTCCCAGCCGGGCCGCCGCTCCAGCATCCCCGGCCGCTCCGGCACGAGACGCGCGTACACCGCCTCGCACACGTCGAGCACCTCGGCGGGATCCGCGTACCGCAGCCGTACGTCGTCCGTGCCGGGCGGCACGGACAGCCGTACACGGGTGGTGTCGATGTCGGCGGAGACACGCTGCGTGGCCAGGCCGTAACCGAACCGGCCGTAGATCGCCGGCTCGGACGCGGTCAGCACGGCCAGCGGCTCGCCCCAGGAGCGGATGTCGTCCAACTGCCGCCGCATCATGGACGTCAGCACCCCGCGCCGCCGGTGCGTGGCCGCGACGCCGACCATCGTGACGCCCGCCGCCGGGACGACCGCGCCCCCGGGCACCGTGAGCCGGAAGTCGAACGCCCCGGCCGTACCCACGCATTGGTCGCCGTCCCACACACCGATCGAGCGGTCGTACCGAGTCAGCGCCTGCCACACCTCCCGTTCCTCGGCGGGTTCGGTGTCGCCGCCGAAGGCGCGGAGGAGGTTGTCGTACCAGACGTTCCAGTCTTCCTTGCGCAGCGCCCGCAGCTCAGTCGTCATACGCCATGCCTAGCAGGGCGATTCGGTACGGGCGAACGAATTTCCCCCGCGCGTCGGCGTTCGACGTGGGATCCTTCCCAGGTGCCGCACGGAGGGCGCACGGGGGCCGAAGCAAGCGTTCCGGTGTGAGATCTGTGTGAGATTCGTCGTGAACCGGCCCTCGGAAGGGGGACAAGTAGGACCTCCTGTGCACAGGGGCTGGTCCGATGGATAAGGTCCCGAACAATGGCAGCAGGACGAGAGCGGCGCGCGGCGGCCGATACGCTCACGGCCCGGATGAAGAAGCTGGTTCACCGGGTCCGCACCGGCGTGCGTAAATCCGCCGTCGACTACTTCCGCGGGGACGGCTCCGACTGGATCGCCCTCGCCGGTCTCCTCCTGATGATCCCGCTGATCGCCTGCTTCACCATGATCAACGAGGTCTGGTTCTCACCGGCCGCCCTCGTCCTGCCCATCGTCGCGGGCGGCCTGCTGCTGCGCCCCGCCAGTCTCCTCGGCCTCTACGCCGCCGCCGCGACGGCCCTGATCGTGGAGTCCGTACGGCTCGGCCCCTACACCGAGGGCCCGGCCCGGGTGACGCCCGGCACCGTGCTGGTGGTCGCCGCCTGCGGGTTCTTCGGACTTCTCATCGCCCAGTTCCGCAGCCGCGTCGGCGTTCCCTGGCGACGTGGCGGCACCATGCTCTTCGACCTGCGTGAACGCATCCGGGTGCAGAGCAAGCTGCCGCAGCTGCCGGCCGGTTGGCACCGCGAGATGGCCCTGCGTCCGGCGGGCGGCCAGTCGTTCTCGGGCGACTTCGTCGTGGCCGCCCGGACGAACGGCGGCCGCACCCTCGAAGTCGTCCTCACCGACGTCTCCGGCAAGGGCATGGACGCGGGCTCCCGGGCCCTGCTCCTCTCCGGCGCGTTCGGCGGCCTGCTCGGATCGCTCCCGCCGCACGCGTTCCTCCCGGCGGCCAACGGCTACCTCCTGCGCCAGGACTGGGACGAGGGCTTCGCGACCTCCATCCACCTCGTCCTCGACCTCGACTCCGGCGACTACGAACTCTTCTCCGCCGGCCACCCCCCGGGCCTCCAGCTCAGCGCGGGCACGGGCCGCTGGGAGGAGAAGGCCGCCGAGGGCCCCCTCCTCGGTGTCTACGACGGCGCCCAGTTCGACCCCGTGAAGGGCTCCCTGCGCCCCGGCGACGTCCTGATGCTCTTCACCGACGGCCTCGTCGAGACCTCCGACCGCGACATCGTCGAAGGCATCGACCGCCTCACGGGCGAGGCCGACCGCTATGTCGCCGGCGGCTTCCACGGCGCCGCCTGGCACCTCATCGAAGCGGTCGCCAAGGACGTGAACGACGACAGGGCCCTCCTGCTGATCTGCCGAGAAGCCCCCACCAGGTAACGGCGACCGCACGCTTGCAAGGGGCGCGGGGAACCGCGCGAGAAGGGCGGCGGGGTCCACAGCCAGATCCGTCCCCCCGACCGACAGGAGCCCACTGCGATGCCCCCGACCCCACCCCGCCTCACCCTCCCCGAAGTGGAAGCCCTCGCCCGCACCGCGCACGCCGGCCAGACCGACAAAGCGGGCCACCCCTACACCGATCACCTCCGAGCGGTCGCCCACGGCGTGGCCGCCCGAGGCGGCGACCTCGACCAGATCGCCGCGGCCTGGCTCCACGACGCCGTCGAGGACGACGCCCTCACCGAGGAGTGGCTGACGCACGCCCCCCTCAGCCCCCGCACGAAGTCCATCGTCCTGGCCCTCACCAAACACCCCGGCGAACCCCCGGAGGCCTACGCCGCCCGCATCCTCGCGACCCCCGGCGCCCTTTTGGTCAAACAGTCCGACCTCGCGCACAACGCGAACCCCACCCGTCTGGCCGCCCTCGACGCCCCCACCCGCACCCGCCTGACCGCCAAGTACGCCCACATGCGAAACCTCCTCGGCCTGCCGGACGAACCGGCGACCGAGGAGGTGAGGTGACGCTGCCCCGGGGGGCTAGCCCTTGGCGCCGATCTTCCCGCGCTCCCGGGCCAGTTCGGCGGCATCCCGCTTGAACGCCCACTCCATCTTGGGCTCCATGGCGAACCGGAACATCCGCTGCACCGGCGGGGTGCACAACACGGTGATGACGGCCGCCGCGAAGAACGTGACGACGAGCTCGCCGAGCGGCTGGTACACCCACGCGTGGGTGTCGTACCAGTCCCAGAAGCGCGAGCCCTTCGCGAGGAACCCGTGCAACAGGTAGCCGTACAGCGTGCCCGCGCCCAGGACGGTGAACCACATCTTCCGCCGGGGCACCCAGGCGAAGAAGCACGTGGTGAGCACCATGGAGCAGCCGAAGAGCGCGAAGGTCATGACGACCCCGGCCCACCACGGCGCACCCAGCTCCTGCGCGCTGTCCCGGTGGTAGAACCACGCCGAGTTCATGTGCGGTCCGACCCAGTAGGCCAGCGCCAGCGCCGCGGCCGCCACCGGCACGGACAGCATCCGCACCTCACGACGTCGCATGAACTGGAAGTGCGCGGGCTTCATGAAGAGGCCGACGACGAAGAACGGCAGGAACTGCAGGACGCGTTGCAGGTCCAGGTCGTCGCCGATGTCGGGCGAGACGGAGGCGAGCGCCGCGATGCCGAGCGCCACCGGGATCGGCCAGCGCACCACCTTCCACAGCGGGGTCGTCAGCCGCCACACGAACAGCGCGATCAGGAACCAGGTGAGGTACCACGGGTCGAGCAGGCTGATCGGGTGCGAGGGATCGTCGTTGCCGTACCGCTTGAAGAAGGAGTACGCGATCTCGAAGAGCACGTACGGCACGGCGATACCGGTGATCAGCCGGTGGAGCCGGTCGGCGCGCATGTCGAAACTGCGCGAGAAGTAGCCGGAGATGATGATGAACGCCGGCATGTGGAACGTGTACACGAACATGTACAGCGCCTCGGCGGCACGGCTGTGGTCGGTCAGCGGCTCCCACGCGTGCCCCATCGCGACGAGCACGATGGCGAGGTACTTGGCGTTGTCGAAGAACGCGTCACGTTGTTTGGCCGGTCTGGCCTCCGGGGAGGCGCCACCCGGCGTCGGGTTCGGGGACGAGGACTTCAGCGAGCGCGGACTCGGCACTCCGTCGGCCGGCGACTGTGGTGACTGTGCCGGCGGGAGCGGCGCCCTGGACCGGTCGTGCGGTCGCAGCGAGTTCGTCACAGACCCTCCCGCCGGGGACTCCGGGGGACGGCCCGAGCACTCGCTGCGCAAGCGGGGGACGAGGCAGCGGTGAACATCTGAGGCACCCTAGCGTTGTCTGTGCGATTTCGTAAAACCACCGACGTGAATCCTGTATTGAGGGGTACGTGTCACTCACGGATACCCAGGATTCAGTGAAGTGTGCCTAGGCAGAACATCACCGTCCGTACACCTCAAGGCGCATGGCATGCGCCGATCTGTCCGTATTCATACCGACTAAATGGTGCATAACGCGCGCAGGCGATTCAGGTGAAATGTCCGGTTAATTACTGTACTGGGCAGGCCTGTTGGTGTGTCTGTGGCAACAATTCGAATTCCCTGCGCTCAGGTTGTGTGTGCACGGAAACGATCACCCCGAATTCACTTCCGAGGCCGACCCGTTGACCGGGGGAGGGGGTGACGCGGGTGCGGTGCCGTGACCGACGTTGCCTCAGCCCCTGCATATGACGGCCTGGTTGGTGGCACGATGGTCCTGGCGGGGTGCGCGTGGGGTCGGCGCCCCGGGCCGGGAGTGCGGACCGACCGAGGGTGTGATCTGTGTGGCCATTTCGCTGTCAGTGGTCCTCTTGCTGGGGATCATCCTGGTGGTTCTGATGCGAGGAGGGACGATCAAGGCCGGCCCGGCCGTCGTCGCCATCCTCTTCGGCTTCTTCCTCGCCTCGACGGGCATGGCCGACGACATCCAACGCTTCCTGAACTCGATAGCGGACACGATCAACTCGATCCAGTTCTAGCGACCGCCCGACCACGCACGGTGATCCGGCGAACGGCCCACCACCACGAACCGGGGCGACACCACCGAGAAGCAACGAAAAAACCTCCGGCCCGATCCGAGGATCTCCCTCGAAACCGGGCCGGAGGCCGTTGGAGCGGGCGACGGGAATCGAACCCGCGTAGCTAGTTTGGAAGACTAGGGCTCTACCATTGAGCTACGCCCGCACAGCGCGCGCCGCAGGTCGGAGGACCGCGGCACTGAAGGCATCGTAGCGGGTCGGAGGCCCCGGCCGCACACCCCTTCCGGTCGCGCCCCCCGGGCGGCTCCCGCGCCCGCCGTCGCGCGCGCCCGCGCACTCGGTAAATCCGGCAACCGTATGGCCTGCGGGCATGTACCCTACGTGTCGCACCAGACGGGGTGTGGCGCAGCTTGGTAGCGCGTCCGCTTTGGGAGCGGAAGGCCGTGGGTTCAAATCCCGCCACCCCGACCACCGCGCCGGTACGGCGCGCCCGCCACCGGCTAGATCACCTTTTGGGGCGTGTACCGCCTGCGGTTACTATGCAAGCTGCGCGCCCGTGTGTCTGCACTCTCACGTCTCTCAAGGGCCGCTAATCCTCTGAAGCCCCGCCGCACCGGCGGGGTCATCGGCAGAACCCCAAGAAGTCAGCCCCCAAGGAGACCGAACCGTGAAGAGCGCCGTGGAGACCCTGAACCCGACCCGGGTTCGGCTCAGCATCGAGGTGCCCTTCGAGGAGCTCAAGGACAGCCTCGACGCGGCGTACAAGAAGATCAACCAGCAGGTCACGGTGAAGGGCTTCCGCAAGGGCAAGATCCCGGCCCGCGTCATCGACCAGCGGTTCGGCCGCGGTGCGGTCCTGGAGGAGGCGGTCAACGACGCGCTCCCGAAGTTCTACACCGATGCGGTCAACGAGGCCGAGCTCAACGTGCTGGGCCAGCCCGAGGTCGACATCACGGAGCTGAAGGACGGCGAGACGCTGAACTTCACCGCCGAGGTCGACGTCCGCCCGACCATCGAGATCCCGGACTACTCCGGCATCGAGGTCGAGGTCGACGCCGTCGAGGTCACCGAGGAGGACGTCGAGAAGGCGGTCGAGCAGCTCCGCGAGCGCTTCGCCTCCACCTCCCCGGTCGAGCGTGCCGCCGAGGACGGCGACGTCGTGACGCTCGACCTGGAGGCCAAGGTCGACGGCGAGGTCCTGGAGGACGGCGTCGCCGAGGGTGTCTCGTACACCATCGGCTCCGGCGAGCTGCTGGACGGCATCGACGACGCCGTGAAGGGCCTGGAGGCCGGTGGCGAGACCACCTTCACCTCCGAGCTCAAGGGCGGCTCGGCGGCCGGCAAGGAGGCCGAGGTCACCGTCAAGGTGTCCCAGGTCGCCTCCCGTGAACTCCCGGCCCTGGACGACGAGTTCGCCCAGCTCGCCTCCGAGTTCGACACCCTCGAGGAGCTGCGCGCCGACAGCCGCAAGCGCCTGGAGAACATGAAGCAGTACGACCAGGCCACGCAGGCCCAGGAGCGCGTCCTGGAGAAGCTGCTGGAGCTCGTCGAGGTGCCCGTCCCCGAGAAGCTGCTCGAGGACGAGATCAACACCCGCAAGCACAACCTGGAGCACCACCAGCTCGGCCAGATGGGCCTCGACCTCGAGAAGTACCTCGAGATCCAGGGCAAGACGGTCGAGGAGTTCGACGCCGAGACCAAGGAAGCGGCCGTCAAGGGCATCAAGACCCAGTTCGTCCTCGACGAGCTGGTCTCCAAGGAGAAGCTGAACGTCAACCAGGAGGAGCTCACCGAGCACCTCATGCGCCGCGCGGCCTCCTCCGGCATGTCCCCGGACCAGTTCGCCCAGGCCGTCGTCCAGAACAACCAGGTCCAGCTCCTGGTCGGCGAGGTCGCCCGCGGCAAGGCCCTGGCCCTGGTCGTCGAGTCCTCCACGGTCAAGGACACCAACGGCGAGATCGTCGACCTGGACGACGACGAGGAGGAGACCGAGGGCTCCGCCGAGGCCACCGAGGAGGCCCCGGCCGCGGAGGGCTCCGCCGAGGAGAAGAACGAGGCCTGATCACTACCGGTAGTCGGTGGATGGCTTTCGACGGGCCCCTGGATCACTTGTGACCCAGGGGCCCGTCGGCCTACCCAAGGGGCGCGGGGAACTGCGCGACCAGCCCACAACAAGCCGCACCCGCCGATCCACAGCCCGTGGCAGACGCGCGTGCGGCTTTGGTGGGGGTCGGCCGCGCAGTTCCCCGCGCCCCTGGCCGGGCCGGGGGCCACAACGCACCCGCTCAACCCAGCGGAGCACATGCGCTGACAGCGAACAGTTCCCTCTGCGGGATTCACCGGCGGAGCCACCGCGTTAGGGTCCATGAATACGAGGGCGGAGCCGTCGGCGAACGGCTCGGCCCCCGGAAGGGAAACGTGAAGACGGCCCGGCGCCGTCGTAAGACGAGCAGGTGGATACGTGACGAATCTGATGCCCTCCGCCGCCGGCGAGCCTTCCATCGGCGGTGGCCTCGGCGACCAGGTCTACAACCGGCTGCTCAACGAGCGGATCATCTTTCTCGGCCAGCCGGTCGACGACGACATTGCCAACAAGATCACGGCACAGCTCTTGCTCCTTGCCGCAGACCCCGACAAGGACATCTACCTCTACATCAACAGCCCCGGCGGCTCGATCACGGCCGGTATGGCGATCTACGACACGATGCAGTTCATCAAGAACGACGTGGTGACCATTGCCATGGGTCTCGCGGCCTCGATGGGGCAGTTCCTGCTCAGCGCGGGCACCCCGGGCAAGCGCTTCGCGCTGCCGAACGCCGAGATCCTGATCCACCAGCCCTCCGCGGGCCTGGCGGGCTCCGCCTCGGACATCAAGATCCACGCCGAGCGGCTGCTGCACACCAAGAAGCGCATGGCGGAGCTCACCTCCCAGCACACGGGGCAGACCGTCGAGCAGGTGACGCGCGACTCGGACCGCGACCGTTGGTTCGACGCCTTCGAGGCCAAGGAGTACGGCCTCATCGACGACGTGATCCCCACGGCCGCCGGTATGCCGGGCGGCGGCGGCACCGGGGCCGGGCAGGAGTGACGGCACCCGCCGCCACCCACACCCCCGCAAAGCCCCCAGCCGACCGCCACAGCCCCTCTCAGGCTTCCAGGAGACACAAGTGAACGACTTCCCCGGCAGCGGCCTCCACGCCGGCGCACGCTCCCAGTACTCGGGCCCGACCGCCGAGTCCCGTTACGTCATCCCGCGCTTCGTCGAGCGCACCTCGCAGGGCATCCGCGAGTACGACCCGTACGCGAAGCTCTTCGAGGAGCGGGTGATCTTCCTCGGCGTGCAGATCGACGACGCCTCCGCCAACGACGTCATGGCGCAGCTGCTGTGCCTGGAGTCGATGGACCCCGACCGGGACATCTCGGTCTACATCAACAGCCCCGGCGGCTCCTTCACGGCGCTCACCGCGATCTACGACACGATGCAGTTCGTGAAGCCCGACATCCAGACGGTCTGCATGGGCCAGGCGGCCTCCGCCGCCGCGATCCTGCTGGCCGCCGGTACGCCGGGCAAGCGCATGGCGCTGCCGAACGCCCGCGTCCTGATCCACCAGCCGTACAGCGAGACGGGCCGCGGTCAGGTCTCCGACCTGGAGATCGCCGCCAACGAGATCCTCCGGATGCGTGGTCAGCTGGAGGACATGCTGGCCAAGCACTCCACCACGCCGATCGAGAAGATCCGCGAGGACATCGAGCGCGACAAGATCCTCACGGCCGAGGACGCGCTGTCGTACGGCCTGATCGACCAGATCATCTCCACGCGGAAGATGAACAACGACAGCGTCCGCTGACGGCGGAAAGGCTGTAATGTCTGCCGCCCCTTGGCATGGTTGGCACCGTTTGACCCAGTGCACGACAAGGTGCACGTCAAAGCGAACCGTGCCAAGGGGGGCCCGAACGGGGGGCCCGGCAAGGTACCGTCGACATAAGGCAGCACCAGGAGCCGCTGGATTTCAATCGTCCAGTCGTCTCCCAGGCGAAGGGGAAGCACACCGTGGCACGCATCGGTGACGGCGGCGATCTGCTCAAGTGCTCGTTCTGCGGCAAGAGCCAGAAGCAGGTCAAGAAGCTCATCGCAGGGCCCGGTGTGTACATCTGCGACGAGTGCATCGACCTCTGCAACGAGATCATCGAGGAAGAGCTTGCGGAGACCAGCGAGGTCCGCTGGGAGGAACTCCCGAAGCCCCGCGAGATCTACGAGTTCCTCGAGGGGTACGTCGTCGGCCAGGAGGCGGCCAAGAAGGCGCTCTCCGTAGCCGTCTACAACCACTACAAGCGCGTCCAGGCCGGTGAGAACGGCGGCGGTCAAAGCCGCGAGGACGCCATCGAGTTGGCGAAGTCCAACATCCTGCTGCTGGGCCCCACGGGCTCCGGCAAGACCCTCCTCGCGCAGACCCTCGCGCGCATGCTGAACGTCCCGTTCGCGATCGCGGACGCGACCGCGCTGACGGAGGCGGGGTACGTCGGCGAGGACGTCGAGAACATCCTGCTGAAGCTCATCCAGGCCGCCGACTACGACGTCAAGAAGGCCGAGACCGGGATCATCTACATCGACGAGATCGACAAGGTGGCCCGAAAGAGCGAAAACCCGTCGATCACACGTGATGTGTCGGGTGAGGGCGTGCAGCAGGCCCTCCTCAAGATCCTCGAAGGCACTACGGCCTCGGTGCCGCCGCAGGGCGGCCGCAAGCACCCGCACCAGGAGTTCATCCAGATCGACACGACGAACGTCCTGTTCATCGTGGGCGGCGCCTTCTCGGGCCTGGAGAAGATCATCGAGTCCCGGGCCGGCGCCAAGGGCATCGGCTTCGGCGCCACGATCCGCTCGAAGCGCGAACTCGAATCGAAGGACCAGTTCGAGGACGTCATGCCGGAGGACCTGGTCAAGTTCGGCATGATCCCGGAGTTCATCGGCCGTCTCCCGGTCATCACCTCGGTCCACAACCTGGACCGCGAGGCCCTGCTCCAGATCCTCGTCGAGCCCCGCAACGCGCTGGTGAAGCAGTACCAGCGCCTCTTCGAACTCGACGGCGTGGAGCTGGACTTCGAGCGCGAGGCCCTCGAAGCCATCGCCGACCAGGCCATCCTCCGCCAGACCGGCGCCCGCGGCCTGCGCGCCATCATGGAGGAAGTCCTGATGTCCGTGATGTACGAGGTCCCGTCCCGCAAGGACGTGGCCCGAGTCGTCATCACGGCGGACGTCGTCCACTCCAACGTCAACCCCACCCTGATCCCGCGGGACGCCCGTGGGCGGGGGCCGGGGGAGCAGAAGACGGCGTAACTCGCTGGCAACAGGTAGACGGCGAAGGGTCCCGGTCGACCGACCGGGACCCTTTAGCGTGTCTGGGAGGCTTTCCGTCCCCGGAGACAGTAAGCGCAAGGATCAAGCCGCTCTGGATCGGGGCGGTTGTGTCAGGGGCATGCCGCTTGATCAGATGGCTGCGACCGAGATCGTAGTTCTTTGGGGGAGCGATGAAGCGCTTCATTGCAGTTGCCGGCTTGCTGCTGTCTTTGGGGGTGGTTCCGGTTGCTACGGCCACGCCCGCGCAGGCGGACATCATCGACTGCGTCAGGTATCTCGAAGGCAAGGGGTACGTCGTGGGGCCAGGGGTCAGGTCGGCGTGCAGCCATGACGCCTGGGGCACCGAGGGCTTCTGTCAGGCCAAGCTGGCAGCGCTGGGGATCAGTAACACGAACCACATCGTGGCGGCGTGCAACAGGGCGACCTGGGAGTGAGCGCCGTGGAATACGCGGCAGCGCTCGACGCGCGCGAGATCTGACGAACGGGGCTGTCGCCAGCGAACTATGCGACAGCCCCGTTGAAGTTGTGAGGTGGATGGCCTCAGATCTTGACGCGCACGTCCTTGCGGAAGTTGGCCGCCTTGTCGGCAGCGCCGCTCAGGTCCGCGCCCTTTCCTGCCATCGCGGACGCCATGTCGGCGTAGATCACCACGCCGATCGTGCTGTGGTCGCCCCAGATGCAGATCGGCACGCTCATCTTGCTGGGGCCGCCCGTCGAGGAGTCGCCCTCGAACTTGGTCTCCTGGCACTTGAGGACGGCGCCGTCCAAGGCGCTCGGCGTGAACGTCTCGGGGCTGCCCACGAGTTCACCCGTGTCCGAGGAGTCCTTGCTCGCCTCCTTCTTCATGTCGGCGAACATGGCGTCGACGACCGACTCGGGGTCGTCGATCTCGCCGTAGACGCCCATGAAGTTGATCATCTGCGCCGAGAGCGGGTTGCTCTCGTCTCCGGCCTGGTACCCGGCGCTCACGTCCTTGGCGTTCTTCACGCCGTGGTCTTCGGCTTCCTTGATGTCGTCCTCACTGAAGCCACCACTGTCGGCGCTGCTGGACTTCTTGAACTCGTCGTTGAGTACCGACGCCGGCGTCGTCAGCTTGTGCGGCCCGTCGTCCGCGATGTCCGCGCCGCCACCGCCGCCGAGGACGAAGTACGCGCCCACCGCGACCGCCGCCACCACGGCGACCGCGCCCAGGATGATGCCGACCTTCTTGCCGCCGCTCCCGGAGGGCACCGGCGGCTGCGGCACCGTCGGGTAGGGCTGCTGGCCGTACGGGGCCTGCTGCTGGCCGTAGGGCGGGGTCTGGGGCGGAACGCCCTGGGGAGCCTGCTGGGGGTACCCGTAACCCGGCTGCTGCGGGGGCGCCTGCTGCGGGTAGCCGTAGCCGGGCTGGGGGGCGGCCTGCGGCTGCTGCTGGCCGTAGGGGCCCGGCTGACCGTACGGTCCGGGCTGCTGGGGCTGCCCGCCGTACGGGCCCGGCTGGTTGTGACTCATGTTCTGGGTTCCCCTCCAGATGCTTATGTGTTCCTGACATCCTGGCGCAAACACGATGGGGCCCACGCACCGGGGGGCACACCGTTACGGAAGAATCCGGTTTCGGGACCACCCCGTGACACCCCTAAACTGAGCGGGTGACCGAGAACGCTCAGCAGCAGCCTTCAGCGCCCGCCACCGATCTGCCGACCCAGTACACGCCGGCCGATGTAGAGGGGACGCTGTACGAGCGCTGGGTAGAGCGTGGTTACTTCGCGGCCGACGCCAAGAGCGACAAGCCCGCGTACACCATCGTCATCCCCCCGCCGAACGTCACCGGCAGCCTGCACCTCGGGCACGCCTTCCAGCACACCCTCATGGACGCCCTGACCAGGCGCAAGCGCATGCAGGGGTACGAGTCGCTCTGGCTCCCCGGCATGGACCACGCCGGCATCGCCACCCAGAACAAGGTCGAGCAGCAGCTCGCCGAAGAGGGCAAGTCCCGCCACGACTTGGGGCGCGAGGAGTTCGTCGAGCGCGTCTGGCGGTGGAAGGAGGAGTACGGCGGCAAGATCCTCGGCCAGATGCGCCGCCTCGGCGACGGAGTCGACTGGGACCGTGAGCGGTTCACGATGGACGAAGGCCTGTCCAAGGCCGTCCAGACCATCTTCAAGCGGCTCTACGACGACGAGTTGATCTATCGCGCCGAGCGCATCATCAACTGGTGCCCGCGCTGTCTGACGGCCATCTCCGACATCGAGGTCGAGCACCAGGAGGACGCCGGCGAGCTGGTCTCCATCCGGTACGGCGAGGGCGAGGACAGCCTCGTCGTCGCCACCACGCGTGCGGAGACGATGCTCGGTGACACCGCCGTCGCCGTCCACCCGGACGACGAGCGCTACCAGCACCTCATCGGCAAGCTGATCAAGCTGCCGCTCACCGACCGCTCCATCCCGGTCGTCGCCGACACCCACGTCGACCCGGAGTTCGGCACCGGCGCGGTCAAGGTCACGCCGGCCCACGACCCGAACGACTTCGCGATCGGCCAGCGCCACGACCTGCCGTCCATGACGATCATGGACGAGCACGGCGTCATCACCGTCCACGGCCCCTTCCTCGGCCAGGACCGCTTCGAGGCCCGTTCCGCCGTCGTCGGCGCGCTGCGCTCGCAGGGCCGGATCGTCGCCGAGAAGCGTCCGTACGTCCACTCCGTCGGCCACTGCTCGCGCTGCAAGACCACGGTCGAGCCGCGCCTGTCCATGCAGTGGTGGGTCAAGGTCGGCCCCCTGGCCAAGGCGGCCGGTGACGCCGTCCGTGACGGCCGGGTCAAGATCCACCCCGAGGACATGTCGAAGCGCTACTTCGACTGGGTCGACAACATGTACGACTGGTGCATCTCGCGCCAACTCTGGTGGGGCCACCGCATCCCCGTCTGGTACGGCCCGGACGGCGAGACCGTCTGCGTCGGCCCCGACGAGCAGCCGCCCGGCACCGAGGCCGAGGGCTGGACCCAGGACACCGACGTCCTGGACACCTGGTTCTCCTCCGGCCTGTGGCCGTTCTCCACGCTCGGCTGGCCCGAACAGACCGAGGACCTGCGGAAGTTCTACTCCACCGACGTCCTGCTCACCGGCCACGACATCATCTTCTTCTGGGTCGCCCGGATGATGATGTTCGGCCTCTACGCCATGGACGGCGAGGTCCCCTTCAAGACCATCGCGCTGACCGGCCTGGTCCGCGACGAGCGCGGCAAGAAGATGTCGAAGTCCTTCGGCAACGTCGTCGACCCGCTCGACTGGATGGACAAGTACGGCTCCGACGCGCTCCGCTTCACCCTCGCGCGTGGTGCCAACCCGGGCACCGACGTCCCGATCGGCGAGGACTGGGTCCAGGCCTCCCGCAACTTCGCCAACAAGATCTGGAACGCGACCCGCTTCGCGCTGATGAACGGCGCGACGGTCGAGGGCGCCCTGCCGGAGGCTTCGAAGCTCTCGGCGACCGATCGCTGGATCCTGGCCCGGCTCAACGAGACGGTCGAGCAGGTCGACACCTACTACGAGGACTTCCAGTTCGCGAAGCTCAGCGAGGCGCTGTACCACTTCGCGTGGGACGAGGTCTTCGACTGGTACGTCGAGCTGTCCAAGACCACGTTCATGGCGGGCGGCGAGCCGGCCGAGGTCAGCAAGCGCGTCCTCGGCGAGGTCCTGGACGTCACTCTGCGCCTCCTCCACCCGGTCATCCCGTTCGTCACGGACACCCTGTGGACGACGCTGACCGGCGGTGAGTCCCTCGTCGTCGCCGACTGGCCGAAGGACAGTGGCTTCCGCGACGACGCCGCCGAGCGCGAGATCGAGCTGGTCCAGCAGGTCGTCACCGAGGTCCGCCGGTTCCGCGCCGACCAGGGCCTCCAGCCCGGCCAGCGCGTCCCGGCCCGGCTGACTCTCGACGGTACGGCGCTGGCCCCGCACGAGGCCGCGATCCGCCAGCTGCTGCGCCTCCAGCCGGAGGGCGAGGGCTTCGCGGCCACCGCGACCCTGCCGGTGGCCGGGGCCGAGGTCGCCCTCGACCTCTCCGGCGTCATCGACGTCGCCGCCGAGCGCAAGCGTCTCGCGAAGGACCTCGCGGCGGCGGAGAAGGAGAAGGCCCAGGCCACGGCCAAGCTCGGCAACGAGGCGTTCCTCGCGAAGGCGCCGGACCAGGTCGTCGACAAGATCCGGGGCCGCCTCGCCAAGGCGGACGAGGACATCGCCCGTATCGCCGCCCAGCTGGAGCGGCTGCCGCAGGCGTAGCGGTTCGTAGGTGGGCGGAGGCCCCCGGTGCTCTGAGGCACCGGGGGCCTCGGCACAGCCGGGGGACCGCGCAACTCGGCGCTCACGAGGCGCCGCCTGCGCCCACCCGTGCCGCCCCAGCGGCACGACTGCCCGCGGTCGTGGAGGGCGACTGGAGGCTGCCGGTCACCACAGGGGCGCGGGGAACTGCGCGAACAACCCCTGCGCACCCGCAGTCGCCACCCGACCCGTGCCCCCGAGCTGTGAGGCGCCCCCGGCCCCGCGGAGTCCGACTCGTAGACTGACCCCGTGAGCGAACGCAGTGACACGCAGCCCGACCCGAGCGACCCGTTCGAGGAGATCATCGCCGCGGAGACCGACCGGGATCCGGACCTCGCGGTGATCGAGGCAGGCAGCCGTACCCTGCGAGCCCAGGGCGGCGCACCGCAGGCCGACGTACCGGCCAGGCCCACCGACCCGGCCGTCGACAAGGCCCTGCGCGAGGTCGAGATCGACCTCGCGACCCGCTGGGGCGAGACCAAGCTGGAGCCCTCGGTCACCAGGATCGCCGCGCTGATGGACGTCCTCGGCGAGCCGCAGCGCTCGTACCCCTCCATCCACATCACCGGCACCAACGGCAAGACCTCCACCGCCCGCATGATCGAGGCCCTCCTCGGCGCCTTCGAGCTGCGCACCGGCCGGTACACCTCTCCGCACGTCCAGTCGATCACCGAGCGCATCAGCCTCGACGGCGCCCCCATCTCCGCCGAGCGGTTCGTCGAGACGTACGAGGACATCAAGCCGTACATCGAGATGGTGGACGCGGCCCAGGAGTACCGGCTCTCCTTCTTCGAGGTGCTCACCGGGATGGCGTACGCGGCCTTCGCCGACGCGCCCGTGGACGTGGCGGTCGTCGAGGTCGGCATGGGCGGCACCTGGGACGCCACCAACGTGATCGACGGCGACGTCGCCGTCGTCACGCCCATCGACCTCGACCACATCGACCGGCTGGGGACGACGCCCGCCGAGATCGCCGTCGAGAAGGGCGGGATCGTCAAGCAGGACGCGACCGTGATCCTGGCGCAGCAGCCGGTGGACGCGGCGCAGGTACTGCTGAAGAAGGCCGTGGAGGTCGACGCGACCGTGGCCCGCGAGGGCCTGGAGTTCGGTGTCGTCGCACGGCAGGTCGCCGTCGGCGGACAGATGCTCACCCTGCGCGGCCTGGGCGGCGAGTACCCCGAGGTCTACCTCCCCCTGCACGGCCCGTACCAGGCGCACAACGCGGCCGTCGCGCTCGCCGCCGTGGAGGCGTTCTTCGGCGTCGGCTCGCAGCGGCCCGAGCCGCTCGACATCGACACGGTCCGCAAGGCCTTCGCGGCCGTCTCCTCGCCGGGCCGGCTGGAGGTCGTACGGCGGTCCCCGACCGTCGTGCTGGACGCCGCGCACAATCCGGCGGGCGCCCGGGCCACGGCCGAGGCCGTCGGTGAGGCGTTCGACTTCAGCCGGCTGATCGGTGTGGTCGGGGCGAGCGGCGACAAGAACGTACGGGGGCTGCTGGAGGCCTTCGAGCCGATCTTCGCCGAGGTCGTGATCACCCAGAACTCCAGCCACCGGGCGATGGACGCCGACGAGCTGGCCGGTATCGCGGTGGAGGTGTTCGGGGAGGAGCGGGTGCAGGTCGAGCCCCGGCTGCCCGACGCCCTGGAGGCGGCGATCACGCTCGCCGAGGAGGAGGGCGAGTTCGCGGGCGGTGGCGTCCTCGTCACGGGTTCCGTCATCACCGTCGGCGAGGCCCGGCTGCTGCTGGGGAAGGGCTGAGTTCCACGACATGCGTACTCTCTGTGCTTCGACGCTGATCGGCGAGTTCTTCGTGATCGGCTTCGCCGGGCTGGTCGCCATGAAGGACCCGGATCTGACCATGACCACGGTCTGGACGGTCAGCGGGATCGCCATGTTCCTCTGCGTCCTGCTGTGCGGTCTGGTCACCCGGCCCGGCGGGATCCAGCTCGGCTGGGCGCTCCAGATCGCGCTGATCCTCTCCGGTTTCTTCGTCCCCACGATGTTCTTCCTGGGCGCGGTCTTCGCCGCCCTGTGGTGGGCCTCGATCCACTACGGACGGAAGATCGACGAGGCCAAGGCCCGGTTCGCCGCGCAGGCCTCCACCGGAGCAGGTGCGTCCTGACGCTGCGTAACACCCGGCCGGACCGGCCCTGTAGCCTCTGAGCTCCGCACCCGTGTGAAAAAAGGAGTCACCACAGTGAGCCAGCGCACCCTCGTCCTGCTCAAGCCCGACGCCGTCCGGCGGGGCCTGACCGGCGAGATCATCAGCCGTATCGAGCGGAAGGCCGGCTGGCAGATCACCGCGCTGGAGCTGCGCACCCTGGACCAGGACACGCTGGAGCAGCACTACGGCGAGCACAAGGGCAAGCCGTTCTACGAGCCGCTCGTCGCGTTCATGGCCTCCGGTCCGGTCGTCGCGCTGATCGTCGAGGGTGAGCGTGTCATCGAGGGCGTGCGGGCGCTGGCCGGTCCGACCGACCCGATCGCCGCCGCGCCCGGCTCCATCCGGGGCGACTACGGCGTGATCGTGCGCGAGAACCTGATCCACGCGTCGGACTCCGAGGAGTCGGCCGAGCGCGAGGTCAAGATCTTCTTCCCCGGGCGCGCATAGTAGCGTTCGCGACGGCGGGGGTCGGCGAGTCCGCCCGCCCCCGCCGTCCGAACACGCGTGGAACACCCGGAACAACCTCCGCGACATCCGGGGCACTTCCGGAACACCCGGCCCTCACCCACACGGCCCACACCCCGGCTGACCAGCCAAACCCGCCGAAAATACCGCCGTACAACGGCATATGCGCGGCGATCGGGGGAACGCGCACCCCCGATGGACCGTCTCCACAGGCGGGGCGGCGCATCGCATGCCCACAATGGCGAAGACCCTCGCGCAGTGTTCGTGCGGGCGAGACTACGATGTAAGCCTTCACGTCACAGCACCCACTTCGCCGACCCGGAAAAGCCCTGAAAAGCCCTCAAAAGCCGTCAGTGCTCCGCTTGGGAAGGCCACACGAATCCTGATGGGGAACTCAATGTCGTTCATCGGCCGTGACATGGCTGTCGACCTCGGGACCGCCAACACGCTGGTGTACGTCAGGGGTCGCGGGATCGTACTGAACGAGCCGTCCGTCGTCGCGATCAACACCAACACCGGTGGCATTCTCGCGGTCGGCGCGGAAGCGAAGAAGATGATCGGGCGGACCCCCGGCAACATCGTTGCCGTACGTCCGCTGAAGGACGGCGTCATCGCCGACTTCGAGATCACCGAGCGCATGCTCCGCTACTTCATCCTGAAGATCCACAAGCGGCGGTATCTCGCCCGTCCTCGGGTCGTCGTCTGTGTGCCGTCCGGCATCACCGGTGTCGAGCGTCGCGCCGTCATCGAGGCGTCCTCCCAGGCAGGCGCGCGTCAGGTGCACATCATCGAGGAGCCCATGGCCGCGGCCATCGGCTCCGGCCTGCCGGTCCACGAGGCCACGGGCAACATGGTGGTGGACATCGGCGGCGGCACCACGGAGGTCGCGGTCATCTCCCTCGGCGGCATCGTCACCGCCCAGTCCATCCGCGTCGCGGGCGACGAGTTGGACAATGCGATCATCCAGCACATCAAGAAGGAGTACTCGCTCCTCCTCGGTGAGCGGACGGCCGAACAGATCAAGATCACGATCGGTTCGGCGTACGACCTCGACGCTGACGAGCACACCGAAATTCGCGGCCGGGACCTGGTGTCCGGGCTGCCCAAGACCGTCGTCATCTCCGCCGGGGAAGTGCGGAAGGCGATCGAGGAACCCGTCAACGCCATCGTCGATGCCGTCAAGACGACCCTCGACAAGTGCCCCCCGGAACTCTCCGGCGACATCATGGACCGCGGCATCGTCCTCACCGGCGGCGGCGCCCTGCTGCGCGGTCTCGACGAGCGGCTGCGCCGGGAGACCGGAATGCCGATCCATATCGCCGAGGACCCGCTGGACAGCGTGGCGCTCGGCTCCGGCAAGTGCGTCGAGGAGTTCGAGGCGTTGCAGCAGGTGCTCGACGCCCAGCCCCGCAGATGACGTAACGCTTCGATTCCGCCGTACGGGACGTTCTCCTCTCGTGCGGCGGATCGTTGGTATAGAGACATAAGCTCCCACAAAGCGCCCCTGTCGTTCCCGTATCGGGATTCCCAGGGGCTACCCGAATTCCCCAATTCCTGTCGAATTCCTATGAGGAAGGCACGGCCGCCGCACGTGAGGGACACACGAGAGAGCCGGCTGCTCCTGGTGCTGCTGATCGCCGTCGCGTTCGCGCTGATCACGGTGGACATCCGCGGCGGAGAGGACTCACCGGTCGACGGTGCCCGACGTGCCGCCGCCACCGTCTTCGGCCCGATCGAGGACGGCGTGTCGACCGCCGTCGACCCCATCGGCAACGCCATAAGCGCCGTCCGTGACTCCGGCTCCCGCCATGACCGCCTCGCCGCACTGGAGAAGGAGAACGCCGAACTGAAGGCGGCCCTCGGCAGCGACGACCGCAACGGCAGCCGGGTCGAACAGCTCGACAAGATGCTGAAGACCGCCGCGAACGGCCGGTACGGCATCAAGGGCGCCGAGGTCATCGCCATAGGAGCGGCCCAGGGCTTCTCCTGGACCGTCACCATCGACATCGGCACCGACGACGGCATCACCCGCGACATGACCGTCCTCAACGGCAACGGGCTGGTCGGCCGCGTCACCACCGTCGGACCGAACACCGCGACCGTCCTCCTCGCCAACGACCCCGACTTCACCGTCGGCACCCGTATGGAGGCCACCGACGAACTCGGCTTCGCCTCCGGCCAGGGCGACCGACCGCTGCGCGTCGAACTGCTCAACGGCAAGGCCAAGGTGAAGGAGGGCGACCGACTCGTCACCTTCGGCTCCCAGGCCGACAAGCCGTTCGTCCCGGGCGTCCCGGTCGGTGTCGTCTCCCGCGTCGACCCCTCCGGCGGCGACCTCACCCGCACGGTCTACGTCAAGCCGTTCGTGGCCTTCACCCAGTTGGACATCGTCGGCGTCGTCGTGCAGCCGCCCCGCAAGGACCCGCGCGACACCGTCCTGCCGGCCCGGCCGAAGCCCACCCCCACGCCCACCGTGACGGTCACCGTCACACCCGGCGCGGACGAACCCGGCGAAGGCGCCGACGGACAGCCGCAAGAGCAGTAGACGTAGGACAGTAGGAGCTGACCCCCTGATGCGCTTCAACCGGATGCTGCTCTCCACCACCCTGGTGATCGTCGCCCTGGTGATCCAGGTGAGCGTCCTCGCCAGACTCCATCTGCCGGGCGCCGTACCGGACCTGGTGCTCCTCACCGTGCTCGGCCTCGCCCTGGTCTACGGCCATGTCGGCGGCGCCCTGATCGGCTTCGGCGCCGGGCTGCTCTCCGACCTCGCGCCACCCGCCGACCACGCGGCCGGACGGTACGCCCTGGTCCTCTGCGTCATCGGCTACCTCGCGGGACTGGCCAAGCCCGAGACGGGCCGGCTGAAGTCGGCGACCGGACCGATGGCCGTGGTCGTCGTCGCCGCGCTCGGCTCGACCCTGCTGTACGCCGGTGTCGGCGCACTCGTCGGCGACGACGCGGCCCGCCATGTCGGCCTGCCCAGCCTGCTGTTCACGGCCGCGCTCTACGACCTGCTGCTCGCGCCCTTCGTCGTGCCCGGCGTCATGGCGCTGGCCCGGCGCGCCGAGAACGACCCGCTCGCCGAGACGGGCAGCGCCGCCAAGGCGTCCGACGTCGCCTCCGGCTGGCTCTCCTCCGGCACCGGCCTGCGTATCGGCAGCCAGCGCGGCGGACTGCGCATCAAGGCCGCGCGCTCACGGATGGCCAGGGCGGGCCGCATCAAGGGGGTCAAGCGGCTGTGACGGCACGGCACATGACACCCGGGGCGGACGCGGGAACGGATGTGGGAACCGATCACCGCCGGGCGGTGTACCCCATGTACCAGCACCACACGCACCACTCGTCCACGCTCTGAGAGGGGGAGACAGGCAGTGACCAACATCCCGGAGACCGGGCGGACCCCACGGGTCCAGATCCGGCTCGTCATCATCCAGATCCTCGTCTTCTCCCTCCTCGGCACTCTCGGCGGCCGCCTCTGGTACCTCCAGATCCGCGAGGGCGACGCCTACGCCAAGGAGGCCTCCGGCAACCACGTCCAGCAGGTCGTCCAGCCCGCCGTGCGCGGCTCGATCCTGGACGCCCGCGGAGTGCCGATCGCGGACAACGAGACCCGTCTGGTCGTCTCCGCCTCCCGCACCGACCTGCTGAAGATGGACGACGACGGCAAGGCCGTCCTCACCAAACTCGCCGACGTCCTGGACATGAAGCCGCAGGACGTCATGGACAAGGTCCGGCTCTGCGACTCCGAGACCCCCCAGCCCTGCTGGAACGGCTCGCCCTACCAGCCGATCCCCATCACCGACGAGGCCACCGCCAAGCAGGCCCTGCAGATCCGCGAACGCTCCGAGGACTTCCCCGGCATCACCGCCGAACCCCAGGCCGTCCGCCGGTACGCCAGCCCCGGCGGCTCCCAGACCTCGCAGGTCCTCGGCTACCTCTCCCCGGTCACCGACGAGGAGATCACCAAGGCCCAGGACACCGACTCGCCGTATCTGCGCTCCGACCAGGTCGGCCGCTCCGGCCTGGAGCGCCAGTACGACAAGGAGCTGCGCGGCAAGGCCGGCGTCACCCGGTACGAGGTCGACAACCTCGGCCGGGTCATCGGCGAGGCCGAGGCCGACCCCGCCCAGCCCGGCGCCAATCTCGTCACCAGCATCGACGCCCGCGTGCAGCGCATCGCCGAGTACGAACTCAACGAGGCGATGAAGGAAGCCCGCAAGCAGAACGACCGCAACACCGGGACGAACTACAAGGCCGACTCCGGTGCCGTCGTCGTGATGGAGGCCAAGACCGGCCGCGTCGTCGCCATGGCCTCCAACCCGGACTACGACCCGAACGCCTGGGTCGGCGGCATCTCCGCCAAGGACTACGCCAGGCTCACCGGCAAGAAGTCCAACTACCCGTTGCTGAACCGCGCGATCCAGGGCCAGTCGGCCCCCGGCTCGGTCTTCAAGGTGATCCCGACCGCCGCCGCGGTGAACGCGGGCTACTCCTTCAACGGCCCCTACCCATGCTCCAGTTCGTACTCGATCGGCGGCCAGGTCTTCAAGAACTTCGAGTCCCAGAGCCACGGCGCGATCAGCCTCGGCCGCGCCCTGGAGGTCTCCTGCGACACCGTCTTCTACCGTCTCTCCCACGAGGAGTGGAAGCGCGACGGCGGCACCAAGCCGAAGAAGAACGCCAAGGACTGGTTCTACAAGACCGCCCACCAGTTCGGCCTCGGCGCCGAGACCGGCATCGACCTGCCCAACGAGGTCACCGGCCGCATCCCCGACCGCAAGTGGAAGCAGGACTACTGGAAGGCCAACAAGGACGCCTGGTGCAAGTACGGCAAGAAGGGCGGCTCGTACGCCGAGCAGATCGCCTACGAGAACTGCCTCGAAGGCAACCGCCTGCGCGCCGGTGACTCCGTCAACTACTCCATCGGCCAGGGCGACACCCTCGTCACCCCCATTCAGATGGCCACCATCTACGCGGCCATCTCCAACGGCGGCACTCTCTACGACCCCACGGTCGGCAAGGCCATCATCAGCCCCGACGGCAAGAACGTCCGGGAGATCGAGCCCAAGTCGCACGGCAAGCTGCCGATGACGAAGCAGACCCGCGACGAGATAGACCAAGCTCTCGAGGGAGTCGCCACCCGAGGCACGGCGGCCTGGCGCTTCCAGGGCTGGCCGCAGGACAAGATCCCGATGCACGCCAAGACCGGTACCGCCGAGGTCTACGGCAAGCAGACGACCTCATGGTTCACCACGTACACCAAGGACTACGCGATCGTGATGACGATCTCCCAGGGTGGTACGGGCTCCGGCGCCTCGGCACCCGCCGTGCGCAAGCTCTACAACGCGCTCTACGGCGTCTCCGAGGACGGGAAGATCGACAAGAAGAAGGCGCTGCTGCCCACCCCGCAGAAGGGCCTGCCGAAGATCGAGTCCGACGGCTCGATCGACTCCCCGAAGGTGGAGTCCTACCCGCCGAAGAAGCCGAAGAACGAGGCCACCGAGGACGACACCCAGGCGATCGCCGCAGGACCGGGCGCCCAGCCGGTCTCCTTCGACACCCCGGCGGCGATCCTCGGCACGCGCGGCGGCGGCACCAACCGCGCCGCACGCCGCCGCGCCGACCGCGGTCGACGGCGTACGAGCGGCGGCGGAGGCTGTCGCGGTGGCAGCGGCGGCGGTAGTGCCGGCGGCTGCGACAGGGGCAGGGGCAGGGGCATCGGCCACCGCGGGGGACGGAGGAGGTCCGGATGACCGGCAACAGCTTCTCCGTCTCCGGGTACGGACCCGAACGCACCGGCTGGACCCGGCTGTTCGCCCGTGACTCGCTCGCCCGCCGGCTCGACTGGCCGATACTGTTCTCGGCCATCGCCCTCTCCCTGATCGGCGCGGCCCTCGTCTACTCGGCGACCCGCAACCGCACCGAGCTGAACCAGGGCGACCCGTACTACTTCCTGCTCCGGCACCTGCTCAACACCGGCATCGGCTTCGCCCTGATGATCGGCACGGTCTGGCTGGGCCACCGCACCCTGCGCACAGCCGTACCCATCCTCTACGGCATCTCGGTGCTGCTGATCCTGATGGTGCTCACCCCGCTGGGCGCGACCATCAACGGCGCGCACGCCTGGATCGTCATCGGCGGCGGCTTCTCGCTCCAGCCCTCCGAGTTCGTGAAGGGCACGATCATCCTGGGCATGGCGATGCTGCTGGCGGCCCGGGTGGACGCGGGCGACAAACCCCACCCCGACCATCGCACCGTCGTCCAGGCCCTCGGTCTGGCCGCCGTCCCGATACTGATCGTGCTGCTCATGCCCGACCTCGGCTCGGTCATGGTCATGGTGGTCATCGTGCTCGGGGTCCTGCTCACCTCCGGCGCGTCCAACCGGTGGGTCCTCGGCCTCATCGGCACCGGCGCCATGGGCGCGATCGCCGTCTGGCAGCTCGGGGTGCTCGACGAGTACCAGATCAACCGCTTCGCCGCCTTCGCCAACCCCGAGCTCGACCCGGCCGGCGTGGGCTACAACACCAACCAGGCCCGGATCGCCATCGGCTCGGGCGGACTGCTGGGCACCGGGCTCTTCAAGGGCTCGCAGACCACGGGACAGTTCGTGCCCGAGCAGCAGACCGACTTCGTCTTCACGGTGGCGGGGGAGGAGCTCGGGTTCGTGGGCGCCGGGCTGATCATCCTGCTCCTCGGCGTCGTCCTGTGGCGGGCCTGCCGGATCGCCCGCGAGACCACCGAGCTGTACGGCACGATCGTCGCCGGCGGCATCATCGCCTGGTTCGCCTTCCAGTCCTTCGAGAACATCGGGATGACCCTCGGCATCATGCCGGTGGCGGGACTGCCGCTGCCGTTCGTGTCGTACGGCGGGTCGTCGATGTTCGCGGTGTGGGTGGCGGTGGGGTTGCTCCAGTCCATCAGAGTGCAGCGCCCCATGTCGGCATAGGGCTCCGCGCCCCCTCGGGGCAGGCCTCCGCTCCCCGCCGGGAGCGCGATGGTCTGCCCCTTTGCCGAATATGCGACTAGATTCAATTCATGGCGGACATCAAGCGCGAGATCGAGCGGAAGTACGAGTCCGACGAGAGCGGCCTGCCGGACCTCACCGGTGTGGCCGGGGTCGCGACCGTCATCGACAAGGGCGTGGCCGAGCTGGACGCCGTCTACTACGACACCGCCGACGAACGGCTCGCCGCCGCCTCCATCACCCTGCGCCGCCGCACCGGCGGCAGCGACGCGGGCTGGCATCTGAAGGTCCCCGTCTCCTCGGGGGTGCGGGACGAGATCCGGGCCCCGCTGTCCGAGACGCTGCCCGACGAACTCGCCGGTCTGGTGCGCTCCCGGGTCCGGACGGCCGAGCTGGTGCCGCTGGTCCGTCTCCTCTCCACCCGCGACGTCAGGGAGCTGCTCGACGCGGACGGCGCGCTGCTGGCCGAGGTCAGCGTGGACGCCGTGGTCGCCGAGCGGCTCACCGAGGACGGCCGGACCGCGCAGTGGTCCGAGATCGAGGTCGAACTCGCCGACGAGGGTGACCCCGCGTTCCTCGACAAGGTCGAGAAGAAGCTGCGCAAGGCGGGCGTACGGCCCTCGGAGTCACCGTCGAAGCTCGCCAGGGCCCTCCAGGAGACGGCCCCGAAAAAGGGCGGCAACAAGGCCGGGAAGAAGGGCCGCAAGGCGGACCGGAAGGCCGGGGCGGTGGTGCCGGGTGAGCCCGTGACCCCCGGTGATCATGTTCTCGCCTATGTCCGTGCCCAGCGGGACGCGATCGTCGAGCTGGACCCCGCCGTCCGCCGGGACGTCTTCGACTCCGTCCACAGCATGCGGGTCGCCACGCGCCGGCTGCGCAGCACCTTCAAGTCGTTCGGCAAGGTGCTGGACCGGGCCGTCACGGACCCGATCGGCGAGGAGCTGAAGTGGCTTGCGGGGGAGCTGGGTGTCGACCGTGACCAGGAGGTTCTGACGAAACGGCTCACCGAGGCACTGGACGGCCTCCCCGAGAGCCTGGTGACGGGGCCGGTCCACGCGCGGCTGCGCGCCTGGTCGGGCAAGGACGGCCGTACCGGCCCCCGGGGCGAACTGATCGCGGCGCTGGACGGACCGCGGTATCTGGAGCTGCTGGAGTCCCTCGACGCCGTGATCGCGGACCCGCCGCTGCGCAAGGGCGCCCACGCCGACCCCGAGAAGGTGATCACCAAGGCGGTCCGGAAGGACTTCGCCAAGGTGGCGGCCCTGGTCGAGGAGGCCCTGGCACAGCCGTCCGGCGCCGACCGCGACCTCGCCATGCACGAGGCACGCAAGAAGACCAAGCGCACCCGGTACGCGGCCGAGGCCGCGCACCCTTTGCTGGGCAAGCCGGCCAAGGCCCTGGTCAAAGACATGAAGGCCTTGCAGAGCCTCCTCGGCGACCACCAGGACAGCGTGATGGCCCGCGAGGCCCTGCGTGACCTCGCCCACCAGGCCCACGCGGCACCGGGGGAGAGCGCCTTCACGTACGGACTGCTGTACGGCAGGGAGGAACGACGGGCCGAGCTGGCGGAGGAGGCCCTGCCGGGAGAGTGGGCGAGGATCAGCAAGGACATGCCCTTCTGACCGGTCCACCGGTAAACGGGCGTGCGAGGGGTGCCTCCCGGGGCGTTACGCTAGATGGTCACCCTCCCCCAGCCTCCGGCCGGGGGTGCCCCCAGTCAGCTCACGAAGGTAACTCCCGCGATGTCTGTCGAGTCGGTCTTCCCACAGCTAGAGGCCCTGCTCCCGCATGTGCAGAAGCCGATCCAGTACGTGGGCGGTGAGCTCAACTCCACTGTCAAGCCCTGGGAGTCCGCGGACGTCCGCTGGGCGCTCATGTACCCCGACGCGTACGAGGTCGGTCTGCCCAACCAGGGCGTCATGATCCTCTACGAGGTCCTGAACGAGCGCGAGGGGGTCCTCGCCGAGCGCACGTACAGCGTGTGGCCGGACCTGGAGGCGCTGATGCGGGAGCACGACGTCCCGCAGTTCACCGTCGACAGCCACCGCCCGGTGAAGGCCTTCGACGTGTTCGGTCTGTCCTTCTCCACGGAGCTGGGCTACACCAACATGCTGACCGCCCTGGACCTGGCCGGGATCCCCCTGGCGTCCAAGGACCGCACGCTCGACGACCCGATCGTGCTGGCCGGCGGCCACGCGGCGTTCAACCCGGAGCCGATCGCCGACTTCATCGACGCGGCGATCATCGGCGACGGCGAGCAGGCCGTGCTGGACATGACCGAGATCATCCGCGCCTGGAAGGCCGAGGGCCGGCCGGGTGGCCGCGAGGAGGTCCTGTTCCGCCTCGCGAGGACGGGCTCGGTCTACATCCCCGCCTTCTACGACGTGGAGTACCTGCCCGACGGCCGTATCGGCCGTGTCGTGCCGAACCGGTCCGGTGTCCCGTGGCGGGTGTCCAAGCACACCGTCATGGACCTGGACGAGTGGCCCTACCCGAAGCAGCCCCTGGTCCCGCTCGCCGAGACGGTCCACGAGCGCATGTCGGTGGAGATCTTCCGCGGCTGCACGCGCGGCTGCCGCTTCTGCCAGGCGGGCATGATCACCCGCCCGGTCCGTGAGCGTTCCATCACGGGCATCGGCGAGATGGTCGAGAAGGGTCTGAAGGCGACGGGCTTCGAGGAGGTCGGCCTCCTCTCCCTCTCCTCCGCCGACCACAGCGAGATCGGCGACATCGCCAAGGGCCTGGCGGACCGGTACGAGGAGGACAAGATCGGCCTGTCCCTCCCCTCGACCCGGGTGGACGCCTTCAACGTCGACCTCGCGAACGAACTGACCCGCAACGGCCGGCGCTCGGGTCTGACCTTCGCGCCCGAGGGCGGCTCCGAGCGTATGCGCAAGGTCATCAACAAGATGGTCTCGGAGGAGGACCTGATCCGGACGGTCTCCACGGCGTACGGCAACGGCTGGCGCCAGGTGAAGCTGTACTTCATGTGCGGCCTGCCGACGGAGACCGACGAGGACGTCCTCCAGATCGCCGACATGGCGACCCGGGTCATCCAGAAGGGCCGCGAGGTCTCCGGCTCCAACGACATCCGCTGCACGGTGTCGATCGGCGGCTTCGTCCCGAAGCCCCACACCCCCTTCCAGTGGGCGCCGCAGCTCTCCGCCGAGGAGACGGACGCCCGGCTGGAGAAGCTCCGCGACAAGATCCGCGGCGACAAGAAGTACGGCCGCTCCATCGGCTTCCGCTACCACGACGGCAAGCCGGGCATCGTCGAGGGCCTGCTGTCGCGCGGCGACCGCCGCATCGGCGCCGTCATCCGCGCGGTCTACGAGGACGGCGGCCGCTTCGACGGCTGGCGCGAGCACTTCTCCTACGACCGCTGGATGAGCTGCGCGGACAAGGCCCTGGCCGACTTCGGACTCGACGTCGACTGGTACACCACCCGCGAGCGCACCTACGAGGAGGTCCTGCCCTGGGACCACCTGGACTCCGGCCTCGACAAGGACTGGCTCTGGGAGGACTGGCAGGACGCCCTCGACGAGACCGAGGTCGAGGACTGCCGCTGGACCCCGTGCTTCGACTGCGGCGTGTGCCCGCAGATGGACACCAGCATCCAGATCGGCCCGACGGGCAAGAAGCTGCTGCCGTTGACGGTGAAGCAGCCGGTGGGGAGTGCGGGGCACAGTCACTGACCCGGTCGCGGCCGACAGGTCGTCGAGGGGTGTCCGGAGGGCCGTTCGGCCGTGCTCCGGACACCCCTTCTCATGTACTACCGGCTACTGCCGGTCACTCCCGGCCGCTCACGCGCGGCGTGACGGTCGAGCCGCCGTTGACGATGTTGTCCGACGGCTGGAGTTCGACCCGGTACCAGGGGCGCGGGTTGCCCTGGTCGTCGTCGCAGTTCAGGGTGGGGTGGGGCTGGGTGTCCACCGGTACGCAGGTCGTCTCCCAGACCTGGCCCACGGTGGTGACGACGTTGAACTTCACGAGGCCCTTCGAGGCGCTCGCGTGGTCGCCGTTGGGCTGGCCCTTGCCCTCGCCGTGGTCGGTGCCGACGCTCCCGCCGTGGTCCTGGGCGTGTCCGCTGCTCGTGCCCTGGTCGTGGCCCTGGCTCTGACCCGTCTGCTGGGCGTGACCGGTGCTCGTGCCCTGACTCTGGCTCTGCTCTGTGCTCTGGCTGTGGCCCTGGCTCTGCTCTGTGCTCTGGCCCTGGCTCTGGCCGTTCTGCTGGGCGTGGCCCTGGCTCTGGCCCGACTGCTGGCCCTGGCTCTGGCTCTGGCCGGTGCTCTGCCCGTGTGCGTAGCTCTCACCGTGGGCGTTCGCGTTGACGGAGACACCGCAGGCGAAGCCGACGTAGCGGTCCTGCGAATCACGGCCGCCGTTCGGGAAGTCGGGGTGGGTGCTGAGATCGGTCCACAGGAACGGGTGGGCGGCCGAGCCCTGGAGGTCGCGGATGCCCGCGAAGACCCGTCCGTCGGTCAGGACGACCCGGAACTCGCGCTTCTTGGAGTCCTGCACCGCGTCGATGTCGGAGCAGGGGCCGGCGGGCCCGGTGGCTCCCGTGGCGCCGGTGGCTCCCGTCTGCCCGTCCGCTCCCGTGGCACCGGTGGGGCCCTCGGGTCCTGCGGGACCGTCCGCTCCGGTGGCGCCCGTCGCACCCGTGGGTCCTGCGGGACCGTCCGCTCCGGTGGCGCCCGTCGCACCCGTGGGTCCGGCCGGGCCGTCCGATCCGGTGGCGCCGGTGGCACCCGTGGCGCCCGTGGCTCCGGTAGGTCCGGCGGGGCCCTGCTCACCGGTGTCGCCCTGCGGGCCGACCTCACCCTGGGGGCCGGTGTCGCCCTGGGGGCCCGTGTCCCCCTGGGGACCGGTGTCACCCCTCGGGCCCGTGGGGCCCTGAGGTCCGGGCGGGCCGCTGGGGCCCTCCTCGCAGTGGTCGTCGTTGCCACCGAGTGCCGCGGTGCGGTTCTGGTCCTCGTCGTACCAGTCGGGCGCCGATCCGTCGTACTCGTCGTGCTGTTGTCCGTTGTCGTCGTGCTGTTGTCCGTTGCCGGCGTGGTGCTGGTCACCGTGATCCTCGGCGGGCGGGCACTCGTCGTTGCCGGCTCTCGCCACGCTGGAGTGCTCGGACACGCTGCGCGCTGCCGCCGCGGCGGGGCCGGCCAGTCCGGCGGTCACCGCCAGTGCGAGCGAGGCATACGTGCTGACCTTGGTGATCCTGTGGCGTGCCAGCGGGCCTATCAGCGAGATCGTCCTGCGCTCAGGACTCATCTATTGCTCCTCTTTTCAACCGGTTTGGGGCTTTTCCCCGCACTCGATCGTGAGCCTCGCTCCTGTCCACCGGCTCGACCAGCGAGCTGGACCGGACGGGGATGGAGATCATCAAATCGGCCTAAACAGCCCTCACGGGTGGGCTAATTCGCCGCCGTCGACAGGTATTTGTGCGATATGAGGGGGTATGTCACGCGGCCGCTCGGGCAGCGTTCAACGTCCCGGGACCGGTGAGGCCGTGAAGCCGCAGACCATCTGCCTCTGCATGATCGTCAAGAACGAGGCGCGGGTGATCGAGCGCTGCCTCGCCTCCGTCCGCCCGCTGATCGACACCTGGGTCATCACCGACACCGGCTCGACGGACGGCACGCCGGACCTGATCCGCGAGGCGCTGGCCGGCATCCCCGGCGAGCTGCGCGAGGAGCCCTGGGTCGACTTCGGCCACAACCGGACGCGGAACATCCAACACGCCCGGGGAAAAGCCGACTTCCTGCTCACCGTCGACGCCGACCACGTACTGCGCCAGGACGCGCCGCTGCCCCGGCTCACGGCGACCTCGTACATGCTGCGCTACGACACGCCCGGCACCCAGCACCGCTTCAAGCACCTGATGCGGGGGGACCTGCTCTGGCGCTACGAAGGGGTCACGCACGAGTACCCGTGCACCGACGGGCCCGATGTCCAGGAGAACCTGGACGCCCTCGTGATCGAGGACCACGCGGACGGCGGCTGCCGTAGCGACAAGTTCGAACGCGACGCCCAGCTGCTCCGACGTGAGCTGGAGCGCGACCCCACCAACCCCCGCACCGTCTTCTACCTGGCCAACACCGAACGCGACCTCGGCCACGCGCGCGAGGCGATCGACCTCTACGAGCGACGGGCGGCGATGGGCGGCTGGGGCGAGGAGGTCTACTGCTCGCTGTTGGAGGCGGGCATCCTCCGAGCGGAGGAGGAAGAGGACTGGCCGGGAGCCATGGACACCTTCTCCCGTGCCTGGGAGGCGCGTCCCACCAGGCTCGAGGCCTGCTACGAGTTGGCCTCCCGGCTGCGGCTCCGGCGGCGCCACCACACCGCGCACGCCCTCCTCGTCGACGTCCTCGACCGGCCCGCGCCGGACGACCTGCTCTTCACCAAGCCGTGGGTCTACCGGTGGGGCCTGCTGTTCGAGTTCTCCATCACCGCCCACTGGGTCGGTGACCACGCCGCCGCGCTCCGGGCCTGCGACCGGCTGCTGGCCATGCGGGACCTGCCCGAACGGGTCCGCCGCCAGGTCGAGATCAACCGGGAGTTCTCCGCGCCGCACGCCGACCGTACGGACCTGTCCGCCGTGGTGCGCCGCCCCAAGGCCGCCCGGGCCGGCAAGGCGGCCAGGTCCACGAGGTCCTCCGGACGCAAGCGGTAGGACGCGCGGGAGCGGGTGCGGGAGTAGGTGCGGGGCGGCCTGGGGCCGACGCGGTGCGAACTCGTCGCCGCCGGCTGGATCCGGACGGCACGCTGAGGCGTCTACGACGTCATGGACCTGGAGAAAAGGCCCGCCCGGCAGCAGTCCGAGGCGCGCCGGACGCCCGCCGAGGCGCAGCAGGCGCCCGAGGGGTGTCTCGTCGTCGCGATCCGGATACCCGTGCGGATCGTGGTGCTCGTGCTGGTCGTGCCCGTGCGCATGGTGTGGGACGCGCTGGTGGTGGGCGGGCGGGTGCTCATGGACACCGTGTTGCGGCCGGCGGGCCGCGCGGCGCTGTGGGTCGGCCGGGCCGTCCTGGTCCTGCCGTGCGTGGCGCTGTGGCGGTACGTCGTCGTGCCGCTCGCCCAGCTGCTCGGGTGGCTCGGCCACCGGCTGCTGGTCGTCCCGGCGGTATGGACGTACCGGTACGTGCTGACGCCCGTGGGGTACGCGATCGCGTGGGCGGCCGCCGGTGTCCTGGCCGGGTGCGGCTGGGTCGCCCAGGGTGTCCTGGCCGCGTTGCTGTGGCTGTACCGGTGGACGGCGGTGCCGGTCGGGCGGAGCGTCGCCTGGCTGGTCCGCCACCTTCTGGTCGTCCCGGCGGTGTGGCTGTACCGGTATGTGCTGACGCCTGTGGGGCACGCGATCCGGTGGGTGGCCCTGGGGGTCGTGTGGCTCGTACGGATGATCTTCACCGGGCTCTGGCTCGGCGTCCACTGGACGCTGCGCGTGCTGCTGGTGCTGCCCGCGCTCGCCCTGTGGCGCTGGGTGCTCGCGCCCGTCGGACGGCTCCTCGCCGTCGTCGGCCGGGAGATCGGGGCGGCCCTCGGGCACGCGTGGCGGGTGGCCGGGCGGATCTCGCTCGCCGTCGGACGGTTCCTCGCGAACCTGTTCCGGTGGCTCCTGGTCGAGCCGACACGGTGGGTGTACCGAACCGTCCTCACCCCCGCCGGTCACTTCGTCCGCGACGTGGTGGGGAAGCCGCTCGCGGCGGCCGGTCGCGCCGTGGGCCGGGCCACCCGGCAGGCCCTGGCCACCGCCCGCGAGACCGTCCGTCAGGCCCGCGCCGGTGTGCGCGCGGCGCTCTTCGGACGGCCCGCGGAACCGAAGCCCGTCCACAGGCGGGAACCGAGGGCCGCCGAGGCACGTACTCTTGGTAGTAGTACGACCGCTCTCACGAAGGACTGAACGACACTGGGCAAGCGACAGCCCGAAGGCCCGCCGCCCGCACCCGCGGTGCAGCGCATCCGACTGCGCTACACCAAGCGCGGCCGCCTCCGGTTCACCAGCCACCGTGACTTCCAGCGCGCCTTCGAGCGTGCGCTGCGCCGTGCCGAGGTGCCGATGGCGTACTCGGCGGGGTTCACGCCGCATCCGAAGGTGTCGTACGCCAATGCCGCACCCACCGGCACGGGCAGTGAGGCGGAGTATCTGGAGATCGCGCTCACCGCGGCGCGTGATCCGGAGAAGCTCAGGATCCTGCTCGACGAGTCGCTGCCCACGGGCCTCGACATCGTCGACGCCGTCGAGGCCCGGACCTCCGGGCTCGCCGACCGGCTCACGGCCTCCGAATGGGAACTGCGTCTGGACGGCGTGAACCCCGAGGAAGCCGCGCGCGCGGTCGAGGCCTTCAAGGCCTCGGACCTCGTCGAGGTCCAGCGCAGGACCAAGAACGGCGTACGGACCTTCGACGCCCGTGCCGCCGTCGTCGACCTCGACAGCCGCGACGGACACGACGCCCGTGAAGGACGTGACACGAGCGCCGGAGCGGACGATTCTGAGACGCCCGTTCCACAGGCTGATAGGCCGACGGACCAGCCCTGTGCGATACTGCGGCTGGTTGTTCGGCACGTGACGCCTGCCGTACGACCCGACGACGTCCTGTCCGGTCTCCGCGCCGTGGCCGACCTGGCGCCGCCGGTCCCCGCAGCGGTGACCAGGCTGGCGCAGGGGCTTTTCGATGAAGAGACCGGCACGGTGACCGACCCGCTCGCGCCCGACCGCGAGGCAGCGCCGGCCCTCTCAACGGCCGAACCCGCTGCCGCCGCGAAGGCGTCGGCGCCGGTAGGCCCCGCGTAGGGACGGACGTCGTAGCGCCGCCCTCTGATCCGGGAGCCACCTGGGTCGGGCAGCGCACCGACCACAAGACTTTCGCCAGGCCGTACGCAACATGGCGTACGGAACCGGCGAGACAGGACACAGAGAGCTCCCGTGCGGCGCCCGCGCCCCGGACGGCGGCAGTCGCGTACGACGCGAGCCGCGGACGTCACCGGCCATGCCGGACCGAGTGCGGCGCCCGGGAGCCTGACGGGAGAAACGCCCGCATGCCCGAATCGATCGAACACGCCGAGCCCGCCGAGGGCTCCGAACACAACACGCCGAGCGACACCCTGCCGCCGCGCCGACGCCGCCGTGCCGCGTCCCGCCCCGCGGGACCGCCGTCCGCCGCCTCCGAGGCAGCCGCGGAGACCACCGCGCCGGCCGTACCGGCCGCCGACTCGGAGGACCTCGCGGCCATCGAGCCGACCGAGGCGGACGAGACCACCGAGACCGTCGAGGACGACGTGACCGGTGAGGACGCGCAGGGCACCGCCGCCGAGGAGGCCGCGCCCGCCGGGCGTACGCGCCGTCGCGCGACCCGCCGTGCCTCCGCGCCCGCCGGTGCGCCCAAGGACGCCGAGGTCGTCGAAGTCGTCGAGACCGTGGCACCGGCCGCCTCCGCCGAGAGCGCCGCCGAGCCCGCCGCCGTCGCCGAGGCGCCCGCCGCCGTCGAGGAGGCCGCGCCCGCCGGGCGTACGCGCCGTCGCGCGACCCGCCGCGCCTCCGCGCCCACCGGTGCGCCCAAGGACGCCGAAGGGACCGCCGCCGAGCCGACGACGGTGGCCGAGCCCGAGGTCCCCGCCGAGCCCGTCGAGGCGCCCGCCGCCGTCGAGGAGGCCGCGCCCGCCGCACGTCCGCGCCGTCGCGCCACGCGCCGGGCGTCCGCGCCCGCCGGGGGGCCGAAGGCCGCGGAGATCGTGGAAGCTCCCGCGGAGGCCGTGGAGGCTCCGGCGGAGGCCGTGGAGACCTCGCCCGCCGTCGTACAGGAGAGTGCGCCCGTGGAGGCGGCGGCCGAGGAGGCCGCGCCCCGTCGCACCCGTCGCCGCGCCACACGCAGGGTTGCCGCGCCCGAGGGCGAGGCCGCCGAGACCGTGTCGGCCCCGGCCGAGCAGGCGCCCGCGGCCGAGACCACCGCCGAGGCCGCCCCGGCGACCGCCGTCGCCGAGCGTGAGCCGGTCAAGGCGCCGCGCGCGGCCGCCGAGGCCGAGGCCGAGGCCGAGGTCGAGGAGGCCGGTCCGCGTCGGGCCCGTCGCCGGTCCACCCGTAAGGCGGCCGGTGGCTTCTCCGCGCCGGCGGCGCCGGTCGCGGAGGACACGCCGTCGCGTCCGTCGCGGCCCGCCGTGGCCGTGTTCCAGGCGCCGGTGTTCACCGAGCCGATGTTCCAGACGCCGGAGCGGGCCGCCGCGCAGGCCGCCGCCGAGGCCACGCAGGCCGAGACCGAGCCGGTCGAGTCGGCTGAGACCGCCGAGACCACCGACCTCGGCGGATTCGCCGAGGAGGAGCCCACCGGCGGCTCGCGGCGTCGCCGCCGTCGCCGGGGCGAGCCCGCCGAGGCCGAGCAGCCCGCTGCCGCCCCCGTGGTCGTCGACGAGCCGGAGGAGCCCGAGGACTCCGAGGAGACCGGCGAGGCCGCCGACGAGGGCGACGAGTACGGCGAGGAGGAGTCCACCGGGTCGCGGCGTCGCCGCCGCCGGGGTGGCCGCCGTCGTCGCCGGGGCGAGTCGGCCGAGGCCGAGGACGCCGCCGAGGGCGATGACCTCGCCGCCGAGCAGGCCGAGCAGGACACCGAGGACACCGCCGAGCAGCTGGACGAGGACGCCGAGGACGAGGGCGACGAGCGCGAGGAGTCCGGTTCGGGCTCCAGCAGCAGCCGCCGGCGTCGTCGCCGTCGTCGCCGCGCCGGTGACTCCGGCACCGAGGCCGAGGCGGTCTCGGACGACCCCGAGCGCACGGTCGTCAAGGTCCGTGAGCCGCGCGAGCGGCGCGCCAAGGAGACCGAGTTCTCCGACGAGGTGCAGTCCATCAAGGGCTCCACCCGGCTGGAGGCCAAGAAGCAGCGCCGTCGGGAAGGCCGCGAGCAGGGCCGCCGTCGCGTCCCGATCATCACCGAGGCCGAGTTCCTCGCCCGCCGCGAGGCCGTCGAGCGCGTCATGGTCGTCCGCCAGAGCGGTGAGCGCACCCAGATCGGCGTCCTGGAAGACAACGTGCTCGTCGAGCACTACGTCAACAAGGAGCAGGCGACCTCGTACGTCGGCAACGTCTACCTCGGCAAGGTGCAGAACGTGCTGCCGTCGATGGAGGCCGCCTTCATCGACATCGGCAAGGGGCGCAACGCCGTCCTGTACGCCGGTGAGGTCAACTTCGAGGCGCTGGGCATGGCCAACGGGCCCCGCCGCATCGAGTCCGCCCTGAAGTCCGGGCAGTCCGTGCTCGTCCAGGTCACCAAGGACCCGATCGGGCACAAGGGCGCGCGTCTGACCAGCCAGGTCTCCCTGCCCGGCCGGTACCTGGTCTACGTCCCCGAGGGGTCGATGACCGGTATCAGCCGCAAGCTGCCCGACACCGAGCGGGCCCGGCTGAAGTCCATCCTCAAGAAGATCGTCCCCGAGGACGCGGGCGTCATCGTGCGCACCGCCGCCGAGGGCGCGAGCGAGGACGAGCTGCGCCGTGACGTCGAGCGGTTGCAGGCGCAGTGGGAGGACATCCAGAAGAAGGCCAAGAACGGCAACGCGCCGACGCTGCTGTACGGCGAGCCGGACATGACCGTCCGGGTCGTCCGCGACATCTTCAACGAGGACTTCTCGAAGGTCATCGTCAGTGGCGAGGAAGCCTGGGAGACCATCCACGGCTATGTCTCGCACGTCGCGCCCGACCTGGCGGACCGGCTGCAGAAGTGGACCTCCGAGGTCGACGTCTTCGCGACGTACCGCATCGACGAGCAGCTGATGAAGGCGCTGGACCGCAAGGTGTGGCTGCCCAGCGGTGGTTCGCTGGTGATCGACAAGACCGAGGCCATGATCGTGGTCGACGTCAACACCGGTAAGTTCACCGGCCAGGGCGGCAACCTGGAGGAGACGGTCACCAGGAACAACCTGGAGGCGGCCGAGGAGATCGTGCGCCAGCTGCGGCTGCGCGACCTCGGCGGCATCGTCGTCATCGACTTCATCGACATGGTCCTGGAGTCCAACCGGGACCTGGTGCTGCGGCGCCTGCTGGAGTGCCTGGGACGCGACCGTACGAAGCACCAGGTCGCCGAGGTCACCTCGCTGGGCCTCGTGCAGATGACCCGCAAGCGGGTCGGCCAGGGTCTGCTGGAGTCCTTCTCCGAGACCTGTGTGCACTGCAACGGGCGCGGCGTGATCGTGCACATGGACCAGCCGACCGCCCCGGGCGGTGGCGGCAAGCGCCGTAAGCGCGGGCGTGGCGGTGCCGAGCACGACCACGAGCACGTGTCCGCTCCCGAGGCCGCCCTGCCGGCGGAGTCGGCCGAGCTGGTCGAGGCCGAGGTGGCCGCCGAGGTCGCCGAGCCCGTGGCGCTGCCCGCCCCGGAGTTCGAGCCGGACGAGGAGCTGTACAGCAGCGTCGCCGAGGCCGAGGCGGCGGTCGGACGCGGCCGTTCGCGCCGTCGGGCGACCCGCCGGGCGTCGGCACCTTCCGGTGCCCCGCAGTCCCGCGAGTCCCGAGAGGCCGTGGCGGTCACCACCGTCTCCGAGGACCGTGCCCCGAAGTCGCGGGAGGCCGCCGAGGCGGAGCCCGTCGCGGTGGAGGACCCGGTCGTCGAGATGCCGGCCGCCGCGCCGAGCACCGAGGAGGCCGCGCCCAAGGGCCGTACGCGTCGTCGGGCGACCCGGAAGGTGTCCGCCCCCGCGGGCGCGCCGGGCGGGGCGGCCGCGGACGACGCCGCGGTCACGGTCGAGCCGGCCCCGGAGCCGGTGGCCGAGCCGGTCGCCGAGCCCGTGGCCGAGGAGGCCGCGCGGCCCGAGGCGGCGGCCGTCGCCGAGAGCGCGGCTCCGGCCCGTCCGCGTCGGCGTGCCGTGCGCAAGGCGACCGCGCCCACCGCGTCCGAGGATGCGGCCGTGGTCGTGGTCCCGTCGGCTCCGGCCGAGGATGCGGCCGAGGCTCCCGTCGAGGCTCCGGTCGAGGAGGCCGCTCCGGCCGCCGAGGAGACCGAGGCCGGGACCGAGGCCGAGGCGCCCGCCAAGAAGGCGGCGGCGCGCAAGACGGCCAAGAAGGCCACGGCGAAGAAGGCCGCCACGAAGAAGACGGCGGCCGCCAAGAAGACCGTCGCGAAGAAGGCCACGGCCAAGAAGGCGGCCACCAAGAAGTCGGCCGCGAAGAAGACCACGGTGGCCGCCGAGCAGTCCTCGGCCACGGTGACGGCTTCGACCGACGAGGGCTGAGCCCACGGGGCGGACGTCCGGTCCGCTCCAACTGATGCCCCCGGCGGGTGGTTTGACCACCCGCCGGGGGCATCGGCGTCTACGGGGAGAGTAACTTCACACCCGCTGGGGAGTTTTGTGCGGGTTTACCTTTCTCTGTCGTCTCATCCGCACCCCCTCGCCCTTGGAGCCTCCTCCGACGCCTGTAACACTCACGTAGTCGAATTCGCAGTCGTATACGCAGTCGTGAGTGCTGTCGAGGACTTTCCGGCAGAGCGAGTCGGCGCACAGCAAGGCAGAGCAAAACAGAGCAGGGCGGGAACGGGGAGGGATCGCATGGCGCGCACGCGGATGCGGGGAGCGGTGGCGCTGGCCACCGTGCTGGCGGCGGCCGGTGTGCAGGTGACGACGGCCGCGGGTGTCGCGCATGCCGCGCCGACCTGGACCGAGGGCCCGCTCTTCAACGACCCGTTGGGCGACGGGAACGCGCAACTCGCCATACGCACACGGCTGATCGAGCTGACGGACGCCGCGCTGCCCGGCTCCACCATCAAGGTCGCCGTCTACCACGTGTGGGAGGCGTCCGTCGTCGACGCCCTCGTCGCCGCGAAGAACCGGGGCGTGCACGTCCAGGTCCTGTTGGACGAGTCGAGCGTCAGCGACCGCCCCACCAACACCGCGTACGGCAACCTGGTCGCGGCGCTCGGCACCGACCGGACCAAGGGGTCGTACATAGCGACCTGCGCGGTCGACCGGTCCTGCCTCGGCGATCCGAAGTACGGGCAGTCGATCATGCACAACAAGTTCTGGCTGTTCTCGGCGGTCGAGGGCGCCACCGACGTGGTCGTGCAGACGACGTCGAACTCGACGCCCTCCGCGCACACCAAGTTCTTCAACGACGCGCTGCTGTTGCCGGACAATCCGACGATGTACGACGCGTACGCGGACTACTTCGACACGATGGTCGCCCGGGACTGGGCGGCCTGGGAGTACCGGACCGTCAGCAACGGCCTCTACAAGGCGTACTTCTTCCCCCGGGCCGGGAACACCCGTGCCACCGACACCGTGTACTCGGTGCTCAACAACGTGCAGTGCTCGTACAAGGACAGCGCCGGGGTGGCGCGGAAGACCTGGGTGCGGGTCGCGATCTTCAAGATCACGCGGCTGGCGATCGCCGAGAAGCTGGTGGCCCTGAAGCAGGCCGGCTGCAACGTGAGCATCGTGTACGCCGAGTCCGACAGCGCCAAGAGCAGCGGCGGGACCAAGGGGACGTGGGAGAAGATGCACACGTCCGGCGGGCCGACCGTGCGGTGCTACAACGACGACCGGGACCCGCTGAACCCCGGGAAGAAGCTGACCACTCCGTACATCATCCACACCAAGTACATCCTGGTGGACGGCCAGTACGACGGCGTGCGCAACAAGATCAGCTTCACCGGGTCGGGCAACTACACCGGGCCCGCGCTGCGCGAGAACGACGAGGCGATCGTCAAGGTCGACGACGACGCGGTGCACGACATGTACCGCACCCACTTCGACAAGGTGATCGGCGTCGCCTACCCGGGCAAGGCGGACACCACCGACCTGTGCAAGGGCGTGAAGCCGCTGCCGGCGGACGGCGAGAAGCCCGCCGGGTAGCGGGGGAGGGGGCTCGGTTTGACCCCTTCGGGCACGGCCCCGTAACCTTGACCGTCGGCGTGTCCATAGGTAGTGACGCGTCACATCCCCGTAAACCTCATTCCTTCCGCGCGCCGGGCGCCGTGGGAGAGGCCGTTCGCATGTCGGGCGGCTGGACTGCGGGGGTGCCGTTCCGGAGCGAGAGAGTGAGATCCGCGTGTACGCCATCGTGCGCAGCGGTGGTCGCCAGCACAAGGTTGCTGTCGGCGACATCGTTGAGGTTGACAAGATTTCCACCGCCAATGTCGGCGACACGGTCGAGCTCTCGACCCTGCTCGTCGTCGACGGCGACGCTGTGACCAGCGACCCGTGGGTGCTGGCCGGCATCAAGGTCCAGGCCGAGGTCGTGGACCACCACAAGGGCCAGAAGATCGACATTCTGCGCTACAAGAACAAGACCGGCTACCGCCGTCGTCAGGGCCACCGCCAGCAGTACACGGCGATCAAGGTCACTGAGATCCCCGCGGCTGCGAAGTAAGGGACTGAGGAGAGATGGCACACAAGAAGGGCGCATCGTCCACCCGGAACGGTCGCGACTCCAACGCTCAGCGGCTCGGCGTGAAGCGCTTCGGCGGTCAGGTCGTCAACGCGGGTGAGATCCTGGTCCGCCAGCGCGGCACGCACTTCCACCCGGGCGCGGGTGTCGGCCGTGGCAAGGACGACACGCTGTTCGCGCTGTCCGCCGGTGCGGTCGAGTTCGGCACCGCTCGTGGGCGCAAGGTCGTGAACATCGTTCCGGTCGGCTGATTCGGATCAGTCTTCCGACAGTCTTTCGCGAGGCGGACCTCACTTCCCGTTCGGGAAGGCGGGTCCGCCTTTCGCGTGTTAACCAATAACTGAACCCGTACCACCCTCGGCCGTCGGCCGGGGGGACCCCCAGGAGGCACCCCACCATGACCACCTTCGTGGACCGCGTCGAGCTGCATGTCGCCGCGGGTAACGGAGGTCACGGCTGTGCCTCCGTCCACCGGGAGAAGTTCAAGCCGCTCGGCGGCCCCGACGGCGGCAACGGCGGACGGGGCGGCGACGTCGTCCTGACCGTCGACCAGTCGGTGACGACGCTCCTCGAGTACCACCACTCCCCGCATCGCAAGGCCACCAACGGCAAGCCCGGAGAGGGCGGCAACCGCTCCGGCAAGGACGGCCAGGACCTGATCCTGCCGGTCCCGGACGGCACCGTCGTGCTCGACCGGCAGGGCAACGTCCTCGCCGACCTCGTCGGCCACGGCACCTCCTTCGTCGCCGCCCAGGGCGGCCGTGGCGGCCTCGGCAACGCGGCCCTCGCCTCCGCCCGCCGCAAGGCGCCCGGCTTCGCGCTGCTCGGCGTGCCCGGCGACACGGGCGACATCGTGCTGGAGCTCAAGACCGTCGCCGACGTGGCGCTGGTCGGCTACCCCAGCGCCGGCAAGTCCTCGCTGATCTCGGTCCTGTCCGCAGCCAAGCCGAAGATCGCGGACTACCCGTTCACGACCCTCGTCCCCAACCTGGGCGTGGTCACGGCCGGCGAGACGGTCTACACGATCGCCGACGTGCCGGGCCTGATCCCGGGCGCCAGCCAGGGCAAGGGCCTCGGCCTCGAGTTCCTGCGCCACGTCGAGCGGTGCAGCGTCCTCGTCCACGTCCTCGACACCGCGACGCTGGAGTCGGACCGCGACCCCGTCTCCGACCTCGACATCATCGAGGAGGAGCTGACGCAGTACGGCGGCCTCGACAAGCGGCCCCGGATCGTCGTCCTCAACAAGATCGACGTGCCCGACGGCAAGGACCTCGCCGAGATGGTGCGACCGGACCTGGAGGCCCGCGGCTATCGGGTCTTCGAGGTGTCCGCCGTCGCCCACACGGGCCTGCGGGAGCTGTCGTTCGCGCTCGCCGACCTCGTGGGCCGGGCGCGTGCCGCGAGGCCCAAAGAGGAGGCGACGCGGATCGTCATCCGGCCCAAGGCCGTCGACGACGCGGGCTTCACGGTCGTGCGGGAGGAGGACGGTCTCTTCCGGGTGCGCGGCGAGAAGCCCGAGCGCTGGGTGCGCCAGACCGACTTCAGCAACGACGAGGCCGTCGGCTACCTCGCCGACCGGCTCAACCGCCTCGGTGTCGAGGAGGAGCTGATGAAGGCGGGCGCCCGCTCCGGCGACGGCGTCGCCATCGGCCCCGAGGACAACGCGGTCGTCTTCGACTGGGAGCCGACCGTCATGGCCGGTGCGGAGATGCTCGGCCGCCGGGGCGAGGACCACCGCTTCGAGGCGCCGCGGCCCGCCGTCCAGCGCCGCCGCGACCGGCAGGCCGAGCGGGACGAGCTCCAGAAGGAGTACGACGACTTCGAGCCGTTCTAGAACCCCGGAGAGTTCCGGGGCACCGGCCGCTGGGGTGGGCGGGGGCGGTTTCCCTCCCGTCGGGCCCCGTAAGGGGCGCGGGGAACTGCGCGGCAACCACGTACCTGCCGCAGTCGCCCTACCGGCTCAGCCCCGAGCCGGCGGGCGGCCTTCCACCCGGCCCGCAACGACCCGCACACGACGAAGGGCCCCGGTCACGACCGGGGCCCTTCGGCTGTCGACGGACGGCCGTCAGGCCAGTGCCTCCGTGGCCTCGCCCTCCGCGAGCTCGTCGCTCGACTCCTCCGGCTTCCGCGGCGACGGCACCTCGTCGGCGAGGCGCGACTCCATACGGGCGCGACGGTCGTCGGCCTTGGCGCACAGCGCCTTCACCGCGAGGTCGAAGCGGACCAGGGACGGCGGGTCCGAGGGGCCGAGCAGCTGCTCCTTGAGCTCGGCGCGGGCCGGCGCGAAACGGTCCTTCTCGGGGTTGCGGACCGCGTCCAGCAGTGCCGGCACACCGTCCGCCTTGGGCGTCAGCACGACACCCGCGGAGACCGTCGGGAACGCCGCCCGGAACGCGACCTCCGGCAGCCCGGAGGTGTTGGCGACCGAGTACGGCTTCTCGCTGGACAGCCAGTCGGAGACCACCGACGAGACATCGCTGATCAGCAGGTCCGACGCGTTGAAGCAGGCGAAGATCGCGGGCCGCGCCTCGGTGATGATCCGGTGCTCCCACTCCGGGAACGACGCCCAGTACGCCTTCTCCCAGGCCAGCGTCGCCTCGGCGATGGCCGCCTCGCGGTCCCCGCTCGGCGTGCCCTGGAGCAGCATCCGCTCCATCTCGTCCGCGCTGGTCCGGAACGATGTCGAGGTCAGCTTGTCCAACTCGGCCGTACAGCGAGCCAGTGCGGCGGCCGCCTCCGGACCGGGGCGGGCGCCGGACCGCTTGGTGTTGGCCTCCCGGATCATCGCCTTGATCCGCTCGTTCGCGGCGCCCGCGCGCGGGTCGACCGAGCCGGTCATCGGGTGCGGCTTGTACAGCAGCCGGACCTTGTCGTCGGCGAGGAGCTGCCGGACGATGTTCTCCCCGGCCAGGACCACGGACGTGTTGCCGGGGTTGCCGTCCCAGCCCTCCCAGGTGGGGGCGTAGAGGACGGTGGTGTACGTGCCGGTCGGCGGGCCCGCGTACGGGCGGATCGGCGCCAGCTGCGGGCGGCCGACCTCGACGATGTCCTTGTCCTCCACGCCGACCTCGGCGAGCGCGTACCGCTCGCGCGCCGCGGGACCGGCGACCCACACCTCGTCGTACGCCTTGGCGTACGGGTTGCAGGAGGACAGCTTGTCGCTCTCGCCGTGGTTGATGAAGGCGTGCTTGATCGTGGGGATGCGCAGCACCTGCGAGGTCTTCGCGGCGTTCGCCGGGTGCAGCATCATCTTCAGCGTCGAGTTCTCCAGGGAGAACATCGTGGAGACCTTCGGGAAGCAGATGACCGGCACGTCCGTCGCGTCGATCTTCTGCACCATGAAGCGCTCACGCAGCACGATCAGCGGCTTCTCCAGCTGGGAGAGCGTGGAGAGCCACATGTTCGCCTGGTACGCCGAGGTGGTGCCGCCGGAGAAGTACATCGCGGTGGTCGGCCGGTAGTCGGCGAGCCACCTGTCCAGCCACTCCATGACCTGCCGCTCGTTCTTCGCGCGCTTCTTGGGCAGCAGCCAGGTCGCCAGGTGGGCGGTGCCCAGGACGAGCAGGGCGAGCCCGGTGCCGACGCCGGCGAAGCCCCAGACGGCGTCCTGCGTGGCCGCCGTGAGCGTCAGGCCGGCCGTGACCGGCAGGGAGAAGGTGAGCAGCCGGTGGGCCTGGCGGCGGGCCAGGATGCGCGGCGGGGCCGCGGTCAGGCGCAGCTCGGAGGCGTCGATGTTGCGGGTGACGATCGGCAGGGTCCGGGTGCGGCGGACCAGCACCGAGACGGCCTGGCAGGCGAAGTGCACCGCGTAGAAGGCGATCAGGGCGACCAGCAGCGGGGCCTGCTCGCGCAGCGGATCGACGCCGTCGATGCGCAGCAGGCCCACCAGGATCAGCATGTCGCGGAGCAGCTGGCGCACCAGCGCGTCGAAGCGGACCTTGCCCAGCAGTGCGAGCAGTCCGGGATCCCGGTACTGGAGGAACGTGTCCAGGACGAGGCCCGCCGCGCTCGCGGCGACGAACACGGGGATGTTCGGCAGCAGCGCGGAGACGATCTGGGCCGTGAAGAGCGCGAACATCGCGAGCAGCGCTGACAGCTGCACGATGCGGCGGGGTGCGAGGCCTGCGGAGGGCACGGGCTGGGCTCCTGCGGAGGGTGCGACGGACGAAGGGGGGAGGGGCAAGTCTGGGGGTGGCCTGAGGAGGCCGATCCCTGACCGTATGACCTAGGGAGGCCGAGGAGCAATCTCCCGAGGGCGCAAGATTCGCAAGTCAGACATAACGCCGGGAACCTTGAGCGACGTCACACCATCTCCTCATAAAGGGCTCCGCGCCGGACCGCCCCCCTCCGCACCGGTGGCCGTGCCGTCCGCCCCTCGAAATGAGAACGCGTCCGGCCCGCGCCCTCCCGTAGATTGCGCAGTGCACACACCGGGCTGGTTCGGAACATTGGGGATACAGGTGTCAGCGGCAAGGCAGGGCGTGCGGGACGCGCACCGGATCGTCGTCAAGGTGGGCTCCTCGTCGCTGACGACGGCCTCCGGAGGCCTCGACGCGGACCGGGTGGACGCCCTCGTGGACGTCCTCGCCAAGGCCCGCAGCGGCGGCGAGCGGGAGGTCGTGCTGGTCTCGTCCGGCGCCATCGCCGCCGGGCTCGCCCCCCTGGGCCTGCGCCGCCGCCCCAAGGACCTCGCCCGGCAGCAGGCCGCCGCCAGCGTCGGCCAGGGCCTGCTGGTGGCCCGCTACACCGCCTCCTGCGCCCGCTACGGCATCCGGGTCGGCCAGGTGCTCCTCACCTCCGACGACATGAGCCGCCGCGCCCACCACCGCAACGCCTCCCGAACCCTCGACAAGCTCCTCGCGATGGGCGCCCTGCCGGTCGTCAACGAGAACGACACGGTCGCCACGGACGAGATCCGCTTCGGCGACAACGACCGCCTCGCCGCCCTCGTCGCCCACCTCGTCCGGGCGGACCTCCTGGTCCTGCTGTCGGACGTGGACGGCGTCTACGACGGCGACCCCAGCAGGCCCGGCACGTCGCGGATAGCGGAGGTACGGGGCCCCGAGGACCTCGCGCACGTGGAGATCGGCAGCGCCGGCAAGGCGGGCGTCGGCACCGGCGGCATGGTCACCAAGGTCGAGGCGGCCGGCATCGCCACCGGCGCGGGCATCCCCGTGGTCCTGACCAGCGCCGTCCACGCGGCGGAGGCCCTCTCCGGCGGAGACACCGGCACGTACTTCCACCCCACCGGCAAGCGGTCCGCCGACCGGCTGCTCTGGCTCCAGCACGCCTCCACCCCGCAGGGCGCGCTCGTCCTCGACGAGGGCGCCGTCCGCGCGGTCGTCGAGCGACGTACGTCACTGCTGCCGGCCGGCATCGCGGCCGTCGAGGGCGACTTCACCGCCGGCGACCCCGTGGAACTGCGCGACGGAGCGGGCCGTGCCGTCGCACGCGGACTGGTGAACTTCGACGCCAAGGAGATCCCCCAGCTGATCGGCCGCTCGACCCGGGAACTGGCGCGCGAGCTGGGTCCCGCGTACGAACGAGAGGTCGTACACAGGGACGACCTCGTCCTCCTGCGTCCCTGACCAGCGGCCCGCCGGAGGGGCCGCGGCACCGGCCCCGGCGGTGCACGTTCCGTAAAACCGCCACGCGAAGCCCTTGAGCCTGCTCAACTTTGTCTCAGGGAGATTCCGCACGACCTGTCGCAGGCCCGTCGCACGATCTGTTGCGCGACCTGTTGCACGTCCTGTTGTGAGGCACTACATCGTTGCGAAGGAGGCCGTCGTGAGACGAGTGCGCCCCGGGGCCGCGGCGTCCCGTGGTGGGGGTACCTCCCGTGCGGCCGGCGAGGAGCGGACGCTCACCAGCGTCGCCGCCTCGGACACGTACGAGGGCGACCACGTCGAGGAGCCGCAGGACCTGCCCCGGCTGTGGCACGTCACGCTGAGCCTCTCCGGGCCCGAGGCACCCCTCAAGGAGGTGCGGCGCGGTCTCGAACAGCTCGCCCACGACCACCCCTTTCTGCTGACCAGCCGCTACGCCCACGACCACGCCGAGATCCGCTACTGGGAGGAGGCCCGCGACCTCCACGACGCGGCCGCCGTCGCCCTGCGCCTGTGGGGTGAGCACCGCCGGACGGCCGGGCTGCCGCCCTGGGAGATCGTCGGCCTGGAGGTCATCGACCGCCAGACCTACCACCAGCGCATCGCCGAGGGCTACGGACCCGCCCCGGCCACGCCCGTGGGGGTCCACCCGTACTGACCGCCCCGCCGCCGGGAGGACCCGAGAACCCCGAGAACGTCCCTCCACGAGGCCCCTCCGTCCCCCCCCACGGGCGTGACGCGCCGGTGTCTCGCGCTGTGGAACACGCGGCGGCCCCCTCCGCCGGGCGGACTACCCTTCCTTTATGACCTCGCTCTCGCCGTACGACTCCATGACGCCGGTCACCCGGGCCGCCTACCGTGCCAAGGCCGCCGCCGCCGACCTCGCGCCGCTCCCGCGCGCCGACAAGGACGACGCGCTGCTCGCCATCGCCGACGCGCTGGAAGTCCGTACGAGTGACGTCATCGAGGCCAACGCCAAGGACATCGAGCGGGCCCGGGAGGCCGGCACCAGCGAGGCGATCGTCGACCGGCTGACGCTGACCCCGGAGCGGATCCGCGCGATCGCCGCCGACGTCCGCGACGTCGCCGCGCTGCCCGACCCGGTCGGCGAGGTCGTCCGCGGCTCCACCCTCCCCAACGGCATCGACCTGCGCCAGGTCCGCGTCCCGCTCGGCGTCGTCGGCATCATCTACGAGGCCCGCCCGAACGTGACCGTGGACGCCGCCGCGCTCTGCCTGAAGTCCGGCAACGCGGTCCTGCTGCGCGGCTCCTCCTCCGCCGTCGAGTCCAACACCGCCCTCGTACGGGTCCTGCGGGACGCCGTCGGCGGCGCGGGCCTGCCCGCCGACGCCGTCCAGCTGGTCCCCGGCGAGAGCCGCGAGTCGGTGCGCGAGCTGATGCGCGCCCGCGGACTGGTCGACGTGCTCATCCCGCGCGGCGGCGCCTCCCTGATCCGCACGGTCGTCGAGGAGTCCACCGTCCCGGTGATCGAGACCGGCACGGGCAACTGCCACGTCTACGTCGACGCGGTCGCCGACCTCGACATGGCGATCGAGATCCTGATCAACTCCAAGGCCCACCGCGTCAGCGTCTGCAACGCCGCCGAGACCTTCCTCGTCCACCAGGACATCGCCCCCGAGTTCCTGCCCCGCGCCCTCGACGCGCTCGCCGACGCCGGGGTCACGGTCCACGCCGACGAGCGCGTGATGGCCTACGCCAAGGACTCCAAGGCCACGGTCGTCGAGGCCACCACGGAGGACTGGGAGACCGAGTACCTGTCGTACGACATCGCCGCCGCCGTGGTCGACTCCCTCGACCGGGCAGTGGAGCACATCCGGCTGTGGAGCTCCGGCCACACCGAGGCGATCGTGACGACCTCCCAGCAGGCCGCCCGCCGCTTCACCCAGCTGGTCGACTCCACCACGGTCGCCGTCAACGCCTCGACCCGCTTCACCGACGGCGGTCAGTTCGGATTCGGCGCCGAGATCGGCATCTCCACGCAGAAGCTGCACGCCCGCGGCCCGATGGGTCTGCCCGAGCTGACCAGCACGAAGTACATCGTCACCGGCGACGGACACGTCCGCCGCTAGCCCGACGGGCCCGGTGGGGCGCCCTGCCCGTTCCTGTGAACAGCCTGGCGCCCCCTCGGCGGAACGGATGAATTTCCTTACCGTCTGCCCAAATTGACCACCCCGGTCTACTCTGGATCCGTGCCGGAGGACGTGGGGGGCACGCCGTTCCCGGACGGCTGGGAGCCCGACGACGACCGCGACCGCGGGGGTATGGACGAAGAGTTCGCCTCCGTGGTCTTCGACGAGGACTTCGTCCGGGCGGCCGTGGTCCACGAGCCGACCGCCGTCGAACGTCTGCTCGCGGCCGCGGAGGCGCGCGCCGCAGCCCAGGAGGCCGAGGCCCGCCGGGCACACTCCAGAGGCGTACGCGGCGACGACGACCGTTACGACGACGGCTTCGGCCCCGATCTCGGCCACCGCCGTGGCGACGACCCGGACGACTTCGACGACGCCGAGATCCTGGAAGACCGCTACGGCCCCGACGGGCCCTACGGCAGGCCGTACGACAAGCAGACCCGCTGGCACCGGCCCGTCGCCTGGATCCTCGCCCTCGTCATGGGCATCGGCATGGTCGCGCTGGCCTTCACCGCGGTCTACCGGGGCGCCTCCTCCGGCCGCGGCGAGAGCCCGCCGCCCGCCACCAGCGGCGTCGAACAGAACCCCCCGACCGGGCCCTCCGCCTCCGCGGACTACTCCCAGCCGGCGGTCTCCGCGGATCCCCGCAGGCCCTGACCCGGCCCCGTACGCTCCCCGCCGGGCCGTGCGCCGACGCCGCGCGAGCCTGGTGAGGACCTGTCAGAACTTGTCGCGCAGCGGTGCGTTTACCGAAGCCTCCGAAGACCTACTCTCCAAGTATGGGCGGGCCAGGAAACCCACCTGAGGGGACTCCCGAGGGCGCCCCCGGCGGTGGAGAGGACGAATACAGATCCGTCGTCTTCGACGAATCGTTCGTCCGGGCTGCCCGCCTCCAGGAGTTCTCCGCCGACGAGCGCCTCTCCGACCACGCCCCCGCCGTGCGCCGACGCCCGCCCGTGCGCCGCGGCCTCTCCCGGCAGGCCCTCATCCTCGTCCTGCTGATCGCCCTCGCCTTCGGCACCGCGATCTACATGGGCGTCCGCCACCCGTACGACACCCCGGCCGCGGGGCCCACCGAGCCGCTCAGGATGACGGTGATCCCGCTCTCCCCGCAGTCCCCGGTGCCGGGCGCGAAGGACGCGGAGACGCTGTACGCGCGCAGCCCCGCCGCCCAGTTCCGGGTCGGCGCCGAGGGCATCACGATGCCGGCCACCCGGCGCACCGCGCACTTCACCGACAGCCAGGTCGTCGCCGCGCTGACCATCGCCAAGGAGTACCTGGTCGCCTCCGCGCTCGACCCGGAGGTCCTCGGCGGCACCACCGTCCAGCCCGTGCGGCGGCTGCTCGACTCCGAGCAGCTCGACCAGTTCGAGCAGAGTTTCGACCAGCCGGCGACGGACGGGCGGCACGCCCCCACGGGCTGGCTGGTCCGCTTCGACCCGTCCCGCGCGGAACTCGCCGACCGCAGGATCCGCGTCCAGGGCACCCTCCAGGCCGCCGAGTTCGACTCCGGCACCCTGGAGGTCGTCGCCGCCCACACCCTCGTGTACGCGCTGCGGCCGGCCAGCGACAAGGCCGACGCCGACGCCTCGCTGTTCACCGTCCGGCGCGAGCTGCACTTCCGATTCGACCAGGACGACCTGCGCACCCACCAGGTCGAGGTCGTCGTCTCCTACGTCCAGGCCGGACCGCTGGCCTGCGCCGACGACGCCACGAATCATCTGCGACCGCTGCTGGCGGGGCAGACCGCGAAGGCGGGCGGGCCGTCCGCCGGCACGGACCCGTACGGGACGGGGGCCGCGACGGCGTTGTGCGGGACCCTGGCGGAGAGTGCGCAGCCGAAGGTGTGAGCCGGGGGTGCGTTGTCGGGTGCGGCCCGGTGGGGCTTCTCGCGCAGTTCCCCGCGCCCCTGAAAAGCAGGGGCTGCGCCCCGTGCTTTTCAGAAGGCCCCACCTACCCGCACCCGACCACTCACTCGTCGTCGCGGGGCCGGTCCTCCTGGGCGGTAGCCGCACCGCCGCCGCCGAAGCCGCGGCGGACCCGGCCGCCGAGGTCGCCCGCGCCACCCGCGATGTCCGTGACCAGCTTCATCAGCGGGTCCTTGGAGTTCTTCACGCTGCTCGTGTAGTGCGAGGCCGACTCGCGGAAGGAGTCGGTCACCGAGGTGTCCTTGTCCTCGCTGCGCCGCGGGTAGTGCCCGTCCATGATCCGCTGGAAGTCACGGGACTCGGCCCACTTCTTCAGCTCGGCCGCGCGCACCGTGGTGAAGGGGTGAGAGCGGGGCAGCACGTTGAGGATCTTCAGGACGGAGTCGCGCAGGTCGCCCCCGGCCTCGTACTCCTCGGCCTGCGCGAGGAACGCGTCCACGTTCATCTCGTGCAGGTGGTTGCCGCCCGCGATCTTCATCAGACCGCGCATCGACGCCTGGACGTCCTGCCCGACCAGCAGACCCGCCCGGTCGGCGGACAGCTCCGACTTGCGGAACCACTCGCGCAGCGCGGTCACGATCGCCATGATCGCGAGGTTCCCCAGCGGGATCCACGCGACCTTCAGGGCGAGGCTCGTCAGGAACAGCAGTATCGTCCGGTACACCGAGTGGCCGGAGAGCGCGTGGCCCACCTCGTGACCGATGACGGCCCGCATCTCCTCCTCGTCGAGCAGCTCGACGAGTCCGGTGGTCACGACGATGATCGGTTCGTCCAGACCGATGCACATGGCGTTCGGCTGCGGGTCCTGGTTCACGTACATCGGCGGGACCTTCTCCAGGTCCAGGATGTAGCACGCGTCCCGCAGCATGACGTTGAGATGGGCGAACTGCTGGTCCGAGACCCGTACGGAGTCGGACAGGAACAGCAGCCTGAGGCTGCGCTCCGGCAGCAGACCGCTGAGCGCCTTGAACACCGTGTCGAAGCCGCTGAGCTTGCGCAGCGCCACCAGCGCCGAGCGGTCCGCGGGGTGTTCGTACGCCCGGGAGGAGATCCCCTCGAAGCGCCTGCGCTGCCTGCTCGGCACGTGCTCGTGCCCGTTCTGCTCGTGGCTGTCGTCCGGCATGTTTCCCCCATGCTCTGTTTGCCCATGTTGCCCCCGAAGCGGGGTCCAGCCTAGGCGGAGTTACCGTGGCAGGGCATCAACCGTAAGGAGCGATCTCCATGGGACATCTCCCGCACCCGCCCGCGTCCGCCTGGCTCACCGAGGCCGCGGACGTCGCCGCGAAGCAACAGGGAGCGGGCAATCTGCTGCGTGTGGTGCTGATCGTGATGGTCCTGGGCTCCGTCCTGATGGCCTGGTTCCTGCTGCGTGGCTACAAGCGGGACGACTGACGCCCGCCGACGACAAGGACGCCGGTGGCGCGCGAACGGTTGTCTCGAACGGGAAGTACGCGCTCCGTGACGGCCCCGTTCACTCCTGGGCGGAGTCGGCGTGATCGCCGACGGACCCCCCGCTTACGATGGGCGGGTCTTTATCCCGATCCCACACCCGGATAGGTCACGCCGACGATGAGCTTCCACAGCACCGCTGCCGACTTGGTCACTCTCGCCGCCGAGGGCGGCGGGGAGCACGGCGGCAACCACGAGAGCCTCAGCCCCTACCTGACCGGCGGCGGAGCCTTCGTCGCCCTGATGCTGCTGCTGTGGATCACCACCCGCTTCAACCGCGATCGCTAATCCGCGCAAAAGGACGTTCGAACGGTGGCCGTCGGCCGGGCCGGTAGGCTCTCCACGCATGGGAGAGCAGGAAATGCCTACCGGTCCGGAGCTCGACAGGGCGGCGGACCAGGCGAACGACACCACGGACGGCCGGGCCGACAGCGCCTCCGGCGCACCGGGAAACCGCCCGTCGCAGCCCGGTAGGCGCCGCCTCGGCGTCATGGGCGGCACGTTCGACCCCATCCACCACGGGCACCTCGTGGCGGCCCAGGAGGTCGCCGCCCAGTTCGGTCTCGACGAGGTCGTGTTCGTGCCGACGGGCCAGCCCTGGCAGAAGTCCCACCGCTCGGTATCGGCGGCCGAGGACCGCTATCTGATGACGGTCATCGCCACGGCCGAGAACCCCCATTTCTCGGTGAGCCGCATCGACATCGACCGCAAGGGTCTCACCTACACCATCGACACCCTGCGCGAACTGCACGAGCTCAACCCGGACTCGGACCTGTTCTTCATCACCGGCGCCGACGCGCTCGGCCAGATCCTCACCTGGCGCGACGCCGAGGAGCTGTTCTCCCTCGCGCACTTCATCGGGGTCACCCGTCCGGGTCACACCCTGGCCGACCCTGGACTGCCGGCGGGCGGGGTCTCGCTGGTCGAGGTCCCGGCGCTCGCCATCTCCTCCACGGACTGCCGTGCGAGAGTCGCCAAGGGCGATCCCGTCTGGTACCTGGTGCCGGACGGCGTCGTGCGCTACATCGACAAGCGGCAGCTGTACCGCGGCGAGTGAGCCGAGAGGGGCACCGGTGAACGACCGATACGACGTCGGCTATGGGGGCGGCGACCAGAGTTACGAACTCGTCGGCTACGACGAGTACGGGCAGCCGGTGTACCGACAGGCGCCCGCCCAGCAGGTGCCTCAGCAACAGGCGTACGACCCCTACGGGGCGCAGCAGCACGGCACGCAGCAGACCCAGGGGCAGCAGCAGGGGTACGGCCAGGGCTACGGCTACGACCCGTACGCGACCCAGCAGCAGTACCCGCAGGGCTACGGCACCGGCGGCGCGGGCTACGACCCGGGCCACCAGGCGCCGGGGTCCGGCTACGACCCGTACGACCCCTACGGGCAGACGGCCGCCACCGGCCTACAGGCACCCGTCACGGAGCAGACCGCCTACATCCCGCAGCAGTCGGCACCGCAGACGGCCGCCGGGGAGAGCGGGCCCCTCGCCGACGAGGCCTCCCCCGACGGCGAGACCGGGGAACGGGAGTACCGCACCGAGCAGTTCGCCTTCGTCGAGGAGCCCGACGGCGACTCCGAGGACGTCATCGACTGGCTGAACTTCACCGAGAACCGCACCGAACGCCGCGAGGAGGCCAAGCGGCGGGCCAGGAGCCGGATGGTCGCCCTCGTGGTGGTTCTCGCTCTGGTCGCGGTCGGCGGCGTCGGCTACCTGTGGTGGTCGGGCATGCTGCCCGGGGCGTCCTCCGACGAGCAGACCGGCACCACCACCTCCGCGGCCGCCCAGAAACGGGACGTGATCGTCGTCCACCTGCACGACACCAAGGGCGGCGGCACCTCCACGGCGCTGCTGGTGAACAACGCCACCACCGGGCGGGGCGCCACCGTCCTGATCCCCAACGCCCTCGCCCTCACCGGCGACGACGGCACCACGACCACCCTCGCCAAGTCCGTCGACGACGACGGCTCCTCCGGCACCCGGGACGCGCTCGACACCGTCCTCGGCACCGACATCGAGGGCACCTGGCGGCTCGACACCCCCTACCTGAACAACCTCGTCGGCCTCGTCGGCAACATCGACGTCGACACGAACGCCGACGTGCCCGACCCGGAGGCGAAGAAGAAGGGCACCGCCCCCCTCGTCACCAAGGGCAAGGCACAGACCCTCAGCGGCAAGATGGCCGTCGCCTACGCCACCTACCGGGCCTCCGGCGAGTCGCAGGACGCGCAGCTGAAGCGGTTCGGACAGGTCATGCAGGGGGTGCTGCGCGAGCTGTCCTCCGACGCGCAGGCCGCCACCGTCACCGTGCAGACACTGGCCCAGATCCTCGACCCGTCGCTCAGCGACAAGGACCTCGGCACCTTCCTCGCGAAGCTCTCCGACCACGCTAAGGGCGGCGACTACGAGACCGAGCTGCTGCCCGTCCAGCAGGACGGCACGCTCAGCGCCGAGGACTCCGACAGCGTGGTCAAGAACCTGCTCGGCGGCGCCGCGAAGAGCCCCGACGCCGGGGACGCCGTGCGCGTCGGCATCCGCAACGCCACCGGCGAGAAGGACGCCACCGAACAGGCCCGCGTCGTCGTCCTCAACGGCGGCTACACGTTCCTCGACGCCGGCACGACCGGCACCGCGCAGGCCACCTCCCGGGTCACCTACTCCGACGCGGCCCGCAAGCAGGACGCCGTCGAGGTCGCCAAGACCCTCGGCCTGCCGGCCGGCGCCGTCAAGAAGGGCGAGACCACCTCCAACGCCGACGTCTCCGTCGTCCTCGGCCAGGACTACGAGACGACCGGCACCACCGGCACCACGGGCGCGACCGGCGCAACGGGCACCACCGGCACCACCGGCACCACGGGCTGACCGGACGGGGCGACCGACGAGGCGGTCGCCCCGTCGGTCGCCCCAGGGCCCCGGAGCCGCCGTGCCGGCGCCGCTCCGGGGCCCGATCCGTTAACCCGTGGGGCGGTGTCGGTGGGCCGTGAGATCCTTGACCCAGCCCGCGAGGGTTCCTGACCGACGACCGAAAGCCGTGTAGTGACCGCCACAGACCGCTCCCTCGAGCTCATCCACACCGCCGCGCAGGCGGCCGCCGACAAGCTCGCGCACGACGTCATCGCGTACGACGTCAGCGATGTGCTGTCCATCACGGACGCCTTCCTGCTCGCCTCCGCGCCCAACGACCGCCAGGTCAAGTCGATCGTCGACGAGATCGAGGAGCGGCTGAACAAGGAACTCGGCGCCAAGCCGGTCCGCCGCGAGGGCGACCGCGAGGCTCGCTGGGTGCTGCTCGACTACGTCGACATCGTCGTGCACGTCCAGCACAGCGAGGAGCGGGTCTTCTACGCCCTGGAGCGCCTCTGGAAGGACTGCCCCGAGCTGGAGCTGCCCGCCGACGCCAAGGCCACCCGCGGCAAGGGCGAGGAGCACGCCAAGCTGCGGGCCGCCGAGGAGGAGGCCGAGCTGGGCGAGGAGCTGCGGTGACGGGCGGCCTCGACTCCGCGGAGCGCAAGGGCCGGGGCCGCCGCCTCATCCTGTGGCGGCACGGCCAGACCTCGTGGAACGTGGAGCGCCGCTTCCAGGGCACCACGGACGTCGAGCTGACCGAGACCGGCCTCGGCCAGGCCCGTCGCGCGGCCCGGCTGCTGGCCTCCCTCAAGCCCGACGCGATCGTCGCCTCCGACCTCGCGCGCGCCGCGAACACGGCCGCCGAGCTGGCCGCGCTCACCGCTCTGGAGGTCAGCCACGACGAGGGCCTGCGCGAGACCTACGCCGGCGTCTGGCAGGGCCTCACGCACGACGAGATCATCGCCCGGTACGGCGAGGAGTACGCCGCGTGGAAGCGGGGCGAGCCGATCCGCAGGGGCGGCGGCGAGCTGGAGACCGAGGTCGCCGACCGCGCGGCCCCCGTGGTGCTCCGGCACGCCGACAAGCTCCCGGAGAACGGCACCCTGGTGGTGGTCAGCCACGGCGGCACCATCCGCACCACCATCGGACGCCTCCTCGGCCTGGAGCCCCAGCACTGGGAGAGCCTCGGTGGCCTGTCCAACTGCTGCTGGTCCGTCCTCGGCGAGGGCGCCCGCGGCTGGCGGTTGCTGGAGCACAACGCCGGCACGCTCCCCGAGCCGGTCCTCGGCGACGACGACTGAGCCCGTAAGAGCCCTGGTCACACGGCTCGGGCCCCGGATTTCACTTTCCGGCTGGTCGCAGGCTAAAGTTCTTCTTGTTCGCCCCGCCGAGCGGGGCGAAACACCGAGCGACCACCGTCTGTGTGGCGCGAGGGGCTATAGCTCAGTTGGTAGAGCGCCTGCATGGCATGCAGGAGGTCAGGAGTTCAATTCTCCTTAGCTCCACAGATCGGTACAGAAGATCCCGTTCCCGCGAGGGAGCGGGATTTTTCGTGTGTGACCTGCGTCCCTTCTTGAGCAGGTGTGCCCTCGCAGGCGTATACCTCTGCGGACGGCCTTCTTTCCCGCTCCGTGCTGGGACTGGTACGAAGGCGTCGCTGACCGTATTGGTCCGGCCGTGGCAGAATCAAACGGCCGGAAGGGGGCGCGGCCCGACGGGAGGGAGAAGCGATGCCTGCGAGCATCCGCGGGAGGGTCCACGACCTTCCCGCCGCGGTGGTGATGCGGAGCAAGACCACCCTCCTCTGCCCTTCCTGCGGCTCGCTCCACGTTGCCCAAGTCCTCGGTGACAACGGAGGGATCTCCTACGTGTGCACGGCCTGCGGCCACAGCTGGAGCTGATCGATGGGTGCACACAGGAGAAAGTGCGACTGGTGCGGCAGCGGCACCCCCATCGTCCGCGACATGGAGCCCGTCAACGCCGACTACCAGTACTGGTGCGAGGAATGCGCCCGGGCGCTGATCATAAAAGGCGACCCGATCGAGACGTACCGTGAACTGGAGGGTGAGCCGATCTACGGCCGGCTGCTCGAAGAGCACTGCACGCTCAAGCGCTTCTACTCGTTCGTGACGGCCTGAGCGTCAACTCGGCGCCCGTCCCCGGCTGTCGCTCGCCCCCGGGCCTCCACGGGCGCCCCAGCGGCCTCGTGGTGGCCCCCTGGTGGCTGCGCGGCTCCCGCCGGGGGCCGGGACGGTGAACGGCGGCTGGGTGTCAGGCTCTTCGAAATCCGACAAAAGCGCTTCGATCGGTTCATAGTTCGCGGCCGACGGAAACGATTTGGTGGTGCGCGTGGGGGACCGGTAATGTTGGCGTCGTCGCCAGGGAAACCGGGCGGACAACACAGCAAGGGGCTATAGCTCAGTTGGTAGAGCGCCTGCATGGCATGCAGGAGGTCAGGAGTTCAATTCTCCTTAGCTCCACAGAAAAGACCCCGTCCAAGTGGACGGGGTCTTCGCGTTGTTGCCGACGAATGACGATGACGGCGGCGGCGATGGCGATGTCGACGGACGCGGGAAGGGCGGGCCACCCCACTCGGGTGGCCCGCCCTTTCGCCGTACGTGCGTCAGCGACCGCTTCCCAGGGCCCGCCGGCCGCGGCCCTGGGAGAGGACCGGGAGGTTGCGGGAGGGGGCGGAGGGCCGGTTGTCCTCCTCGATGCGCAGGGCGAGCGCGGGGCAGCGGCGCACCGCGCGCAGTGCCTTGGCCTCGGCGTACTGCGGGACCTTGGCCTGGGCGACGGTGGGGAAGCCGTCGGCGCCGAGCTGGAAGACCTCGGGGAGGATGTCGGCGCACAGGCCGTGGCCGCGGCAGAGCGTCCAGTCGACGAAGATCTTCTGGCGGCTCGCGCCGCTCTCCTCCTGGCCCGCGCCGCCCGGGATGCCGGTCGGCATACGGCCGCCCTCGAAGAGCGGCAGCACGCCCTCCACGGGCCGGCCGCAGCCGTTGCCCAGGACGTGTGCGGCGAGGTCGTCCGTGAACGCCTTGATGGTCGACTCCAGGAACATCGCGGAGCCGTCCGGGTGCGAGCAGGCGCCGCGCCGCTTGACGTTCTTCGCGACCTGCTTGAGGGCCTCCAGGGCGGCCGGGCCGCCGCCGTTGAGGATGTCCTCCATGCCGCGCGCGGCGGCCGGCAGACCGAGATAGCAGGGGCCGCACTGGCCCGCGCTCTCCTCGGCGAGCCACTTGGCGACCTGGAGCGACTCGCCGAGCGGGCAGGTGTCCTGGCTGATCGGCAGGATCGCGCCCGCGCCGAGCGCGCCGCCCACCGCGTCCAGCGAGTTGCGCGAGACGACCGCCTCGTTGACCGTCGCCGCGTCGATCCACTTGCCGTGGTAGCCGCCGGTCAGGACGCCCTGCGGGACCGGCGGCGCGCCGGCGAGCTGGAGGATGTAGCGCAGCGGCACGCCGGTGGGCGCCTCGATCACCATGGGGCGGGCGACCGCGCCGGAGACGGTGAGCATGACGGTGCCCGGCTCGTCGTACAGGCCGGTGTTGCCGTACCGCTCGGAGCCGATGCGGGCGCCGATGGCGAGCTGGGCGAACGTCTCCGCGTTGGACAGCAGCGTCGGCGCGCCGCCGACACCGCTCTTGGACGCGCTGGTCTTGCGGCCCGGCGGGATCGGCGGGCCGCCGTCGATGGAGCGGATCAGCGAGCCGGCGGCGCCGGTGACCATACGGACCGGGTTGCGCTGCACACTCGCGCGGATGGCGGCGCCGCGCCGGTTGCTCAGGCCGCGCTCGGCGAGGGCGGCCTCCATCGAACGCTGGGTGGATTCACGTGTCACCCCGATGACCAGTTGGCGGGCGCCCAGGGCCTCCGCGACCAGCAAGGCGCCGTCCAGGATGAGGTGCGGGGCACGGTTGATCAGCACCGTGTCCTTGCGGCAGGCGGGTTCGTCCTCGCTGCCGTTGACGACCACGACGGGTCGGATGCCGCGCTTGATCGCCGACTCGGCGACCGAGCGCAGTTTCTTGTGGAACGGGAAGCCCGCGCCGCCCCTGCCCTTGAGGTTGATCCGCTCGGACAGCTGGGCGAGTTGCTCGCCGCCCATCGGTTCGAGCGGACCGTGCACCTTCAGGTGCATGGGGAGGTCGAGTCTCTCGACGAGGTCGAAGCCCGAGGTGAGCTGGGGAAGACCCACCACTCGGACTTCGGGGACGTCGGGAAGGGCCTCGTTCACTTAAAGCCTCCGGAAGGCGCGTTCCAGGGTTCGCCTGAGCCCGGCTGCTGGTAGTCGTCGTAGCCGGACAGCGTTTCAGTGGCGGGACCGCTGTTGTACGTGTCGTTCGGGTTGTACGTGCCGTAGGGGGCGTTCGTCTCAGCCGTTCCGTAGGAAGTTTCGGCTGCGCCCGTGTTGTACGGCTCGCCCTGGTAGGTCTGGCCCGGATACGCCTGGCCGCCCTGGTACGACTGCCCGCCCAACGGCTGTCCGACGAAGGTGTCCTGCATCGGGTCGTACGCCGACGGGGGCGCCTCGCCGACCGGCGGCGGGGACGGCGCCGGCCAGCGGGTGCTGCCCGTGGTCGAACCGTCGTCCATGCGGGGCATGGCCTGCGTCGGCTGCATGTCCAGCGGCGGCTGCTGCTGCGTCAGATAGGGCGCCGTGGGCTCCTGGGCGCGCGGGGTCATCGACACCGCGCGGTAGGCGGCCGCGAAACCGGGGCCGCTGTCGGCCGAGGCACCCGCGCGCTGCGGGGGAACCAGGGGGTCGCCCAGCGGGGGGTTGCCCTGGGCGCCGCCGAAACCGGGCAGCGGGAACTGGCCGGTGTCCCGCATCCCGTCGCGCTGTCCGCCGTCGCGCCGGCCGCCCTCGCGGCGTCCGCCGGTCTCGTCCAGGCCCTGCAGGGCCGAGCGGGACTTCACGAGTTCGTCGACCTCGGGGGGCCGCTGGCCGTCGGTGCCCAGGATGGCGGTGACGCGCTCGACCACCTGGCGCTTGACCTCGCGCGGCGCGGCCCGCAGCAGCAGGGCGACGGCGACGGCGAGCAGGCCGGCGGAGTAGAGGATCACGAAGATCGGCTTGGCCTCGCGACCCGCGTAGAGTCCGTGCACGAGCGCGAAACACCAGGCTGGGTAGGCCATCATGTGCATCGCGCGCCAGCGTGCCGCGACCGGCGCCGGGGAGGCGAAGTTGCTGCGCAGCGCGCCGGTGATGGCGACGAAGATCATCATGGAGCCGGCGGTCGCGCCGAAGCCGATGAGCGCGCCCGAGCCCGTCACGCCGAGGGCGAAGGGGAACAGGGCGATCGCCGAGACGTGGCTCAGCGCCAGCTTGACCGAGACATGCAGCACGAGGAACGCGACCGAGGCGATGGCCGTCGTCCGGTGGACGGCCTGGCCGATGATGCGCTGACGCACCGTGAGCAGGGTCCGGTCCTGGGCGACGAGCCCCCAGAGCACCGAACACGTCAGCGAGACGAGCGAGAGAACGCCGGCGCCGAAGTCGAGGAACTCCCGGTACGCGTCACCTCCGACCAGCACACTTACGGGTATCAGCAGCAGAGCGGCAGCTGTGGCTATCCCATAGGCCGAGCGGCCTGTCTGGGGCAGCGAGCTGTTACTGCGACGAGGGTTCATGGGGGCAACTCCGAACAGTTCGGGAAAGCGGTCCCGTCGTCGAACTGTAAGTGGTGGCAATACCGGGCGGTACGAGGTTTGAGTTATTGCGTTGTTATCAAGGGGCAATCTCACATCTGTGATGTCCCTTAGTGGCTGTTACGCGAAGTAAGATTTGAATAAAGTTCAACTTTTTTGGCCGGATTCTGTGGCTGACACGCTGCGGGTCCGTGTCCATCGGGGCTGCGGTACCCTGACCGCATGCGTGCCGTACGCCTTCTGCTTAGCGGGCCGCGCTGATCAGTCCCGACCGCCGTTGACGGCGTGGTCGGCATCAGCGCGGCGTCCCCTCCTGTGCGAGGGGATTTTTCGTTTCCTGGACGAACAGTCCGCCGGCAGAGACGATCGATGGAGCTTTGAGGATCATGAGCGAGACGAACCCCGCTGCCGCCGAGGTGGCCGCGCACCGCTACACGGCCGCCGTCGCGGCCGAGATCGAGGCACGCTGGCAGGACTTCTGGGACGCCGACGGCACGTACGCGGCGCCGAACCCCACGGGCGACCTGGCGGGCGACGCGACGACGGCCGCCAAGCCCAAGAAGTTCATCATGGACATGTTCCCGTACCCCTCCGGCGCGGGCCTGCACGTCGGCCACCCCCTGGGCTACATCGCGACCGACGTCTTCGCCCGCTACCAGCGGATGACCGGCCACAACGTCCTGCACACCCTGGGCTTCGACGCCTTCGGCCTGCCCGCCGAACAGCACGCCGTGGCCACCGGCGAGCACCCCCGGGTCACCACCGAGGCCGCCATCGCCAACATGAAGTCCCAGCTGCGCCGGCTGGGCCTGGGCCACGACAAGCGCCGGTCGTTCGCCACGATCGACCCGGAGTACTACAAGTGGACCCAGTGGATCTTCCTGCAGATCTTCAACTCCTGGTACGACGACGAGGCGAGGAAGGCCCGCCCGATCGCCGAGCTGGTCGCCCAGTTCGAGTCCGGCGAGCGCGCGCTGCCCGGCGGCGGCTCCTGGAGCGCGCTGAGCGCCGCTGAACGCGCCGACGTCCTGGGCGAGTACCGCCTGGCGTACGCCTCCGACGCGCCGGTCAACTGGTGCCCCGGCCTGGGCACCGTGCTGGCCAACGAGGAGGTCACCGCCGACGGCCGCTCCGAGCGCGGCAACTTCCCCGTCTTCAAGGCCAAGCTGCGCCAGTGGAACATGCGGATCACGGCCTACGCCGACCGTCTGCTGGAGGACCTGAACGAGCTGGACTGGCCCGAGGCCATCAAGCTGCAGCAGCGCAACTGGATCGGCCGCTCCGAGGGTGCCCGCGTCGACTTCCCGATCGACGGCGAGCGCATCACCGTCTTCACCACCCGCCCCGACACCCTGTTCGGCGCGACCTACATGGTGCTGGCCCCCGAGCACCCGCTGGTCGACAAGTTCACCCCGGACGCCTGGCCCGAGGGCACCCACGACGTGTGGACCGGCGGTCACGCGACCCCCGCCGAGGCCGTCGCCGCCTACCGCGCGCAGGCCGCCTCCAAGTCCGACGTCGAGCGGCAGGCCGAGGCCAAGGACAAGACCGGCGTCTTCACCGGCTCGTACGCCACCAACCCGGTCAACGGCGAGCGGGTCCCGGTCTTCATCGCCGACTACGTCCTGATGGGCTACGGCACCGGCGCGATCATGGCCGTCCCCGCGGGCGACCAGCGCGACTTCGAGTTCGCCCGCGCCTTCGAACTGCCGATCACCTGCATCGTCGACCCGACCGACGGCCGCGGCACGGACACCTCCACGTGGGAGGAGGCCTTCGCCTCGTACGACGCGAAGATCATCAACTCCTCCAACGCCGAGATCTCCCTGGACGGGCTGCCCGTCGCCGACGCCAAGGCCCGCATCACCGAGTGGCTGGAGCGCAAGGGCATCGGCGAGGGCACCGTCAACTTCCGACTGCGCGACTGGCTGTTCAGCCGCCAGCGCTACTGGGGCGAGCCCTTCCCGATCGTCTACGACGAGGACGGCGTCGCCCACCCGCTGCCCGAGTCGATGCTGCCGCTGGAGCTGCCCGAGGTCGAGGACTACAGCCCGCGCACCTTCGACCCGGACGACGCCGACACCCAGCCCGAGACCCCCCTGTCGCGCAACGCCGACTGGGTGAACGTCACGCTGGACCTGGGCGACGGCCGCGGTCCGCGCCCCTACCGCCGCGAGACCAACACCATGCCCAACTGGGCCGGTTCCTGCTGGTACGAGCTGCGCTACCTGGACCCGCACAACTCCGAGAAGCTGGTCGACCCGGAGATCGAGCAGTACTGGATGGGCCCGCGCGAGGGCCAGCCGCACGGCGGGGTCGACCTGTACGTCGGCGGCGCCGAGCACGCCGTGCTGCACCTGCTGTACGCGCGCTTCTGGTCCAAGGTCCTGTTCGACCTGGGGCACGTCTCGTCGGCCGAGCCGTTCCACAAGCTGTTCAACCAGGGCATGATCCAGGCGTTCGTCTACCGCGACAGCCGTGGCTTCGCCGTGCCGGCCGCCGAGGTGGAGGAGCGCGACGGCGCCTACTACTACCAGGGCGAGAAGGTCAGCCGCCTGCTGGGCAAGATGGGCAAGTCCCTGAAGAACGCCGTCACTCCCGAGTCGATCGCCGAGGAGTACGGCGCGGACACGCTGCGCCTGTACGAGATGGCGATGGGTCCGCTGGACGTCTCCCGGCCGTGGGACACGCGCGCGGTGGTCGGCCAGTTCCGGCTGCTGCAGCGGCTGTGGCGCAACGTCGTCGACGAGAACACCGGCGAGGTGACGGTCGTCGACACCGAGCCCGGCGAGGACACCCTGCGGGTGCTGCACAAGGCCGTCGACGGTGTCCGCCAGGACCTGGAGGGCCTGCGCTTCAACACCGCGATCGCCAAGATCACCGAGCTGAACAACCACCTGACGAAGGTCGGCGGCCCGGTGTCCCGTTCCGTCGCCGAGGCCCTGGTCCTGCTGGTCGCCCCGCTGGCCCCGCACATCGCCGAGGAACTGTGGCGCAAGCTGGGACACGACGACTCGGTCGTGCACCGGGACTTCCCCGTCGCCGACCCCGCGTACGTCGTCGACGAGGCCGTCACCTGCGTCGTCCAGATCAAGGGCAAGGTCAAGGCCCGCCTGGAGGTGCCGCCGACCATCTCCGAGGAGGAGCTGGAGAAGGTGGCCCTGGGCGACGAGAAGGTGGTCGCGGCGCTGGCCGGGGCGCCGATCCGGAAGGTGATCGTGCGGGCGCCGAAGCTGGTGAACATCGTTACGTGAGTGCGGCGCGGTCAGCGGGGAGTCCGTGACCGGCTGTGAGGGCTCGGCGGTGACTGCTTGTGTCTGCCGGTGGACGCAGCGCTGTCGATGAGTGACGGTTCGCGCGAGGGCCGTGGCGGTTCGTGCTACGGCCGTCGGTGGCGGTTCGTGTGAGGACCGGTGGCGGTTCGGGGTCGTCCCCTACGGGCAGGTTCCGGGTTCCGATGGAACCTGGGGCCTGCCTGTTGCGTTTACCGTGGAAGAGTGCCGCTGCACATGCCCGTGCCGGTCGGAGGAGGAGCGCGTCGTGGAAGCCGTCATCGCAGTCGTCGCCCTGTTCTTCGTGCTGTTCGTGGTGCTGGGCGTATACGCCACGGTGAAGGCGGTCGGAGCGGCCAAGCGCGGCGTGGACCGCACGATCACGCAGGCCAAGCGCACCGTCGAGGACACCACCCTGCGCGCCAGAAGCCTGGCCCAGCCCGGCCCCGTCGGGCAACTGGCCGACCTGCGGCTCAAGTTGCGCACCTCCATGCGGGCCACCCAGGAGGCCCTGCACGCGGGCGTGGGCGAGGACGAGTCGCTGAAGGAGTCCCTGGCCCTCTTCGACCAGCTCAGCAAGCACGGCAAGGAGCTGGACGCCGAACTGCGGCGCCTGGAGCCCGAGCCCGACCGCGCCAAGGTGGCCCAGCGGCTGCCCGCGCTGCGCGAGCGTACGGAGCGGATCATCAAGTCCGCCGACTCGCTGCGCTGGGCGGCGCACGACCGCGCCCGCAAGTTCGCGGAGGACGACCTCGACACACTCAGCGCACAGATCGACGTCGAGGCGGGCGCGTTGCGCCACTGGACCACGGAACCCGCCGACGTGTGGCCCGAGGCGCCCAAACCCGAGCCGACCGCCTCCACCGGCCAGACCTGGCAGGAGACTCCCGGGTCGGGCGGTGCCGGGTCCGGGGCCGGTGGGGGTGCGTCGTCTCGCAGCGCGGAGCCCTCCGGTGGGCAGGAACCGCCCAGGCCCGCGATCACGCCGCCGAGCGCGCGGCCGACCTACCCGTGGCAGAAGAAGCCCCGCCCGGAGAGCACCACTTGAGCCGTTCGCCCCGGTCGGACCGCCCCGTGCGGTCGCGGGTGACAGGGGCCGGGCTGCCGTCCACACGGCTCGGCGGGTAACCTCCAGCTCATGTCCCGCCATGTCGCGATCGTCACCGATTCAACGGCCTACCTGCCGCCGCCGGCGATGGAGCGTCACCACATCACCGCGGTGCCGTTGACCGTGGTCCTCGGCGACCAGGCGCTCGAAGAGGGGACCGAGATCTCGGCGCGTTCCCTCGCCCAGGCGCTGCAGAAACGACGGTCCGTCACCACCTCCCGCCCCAGCCCCGAACTGTTCGCCGAGACCTACCGCAGGGTCGCGGAGTCGGGCGCCACGGGCATCGTCTCCCTCCACCTCTCGGCCGAGTTCTCGGGCACGTACGACGCGGCTGTGCTCGCGGCACGTGAGGCACCCGTGCCGGTGCGCGTCGTGGACACCGGGATGGTCGCGATGGCCCTCGGATTCTGCGCCCTCGCCGCCGCCGAGTCCGCCGAGGCGGGCGGCACGGTGGACGAAGCCGTCACGGCCGCCGAGAAGCGGGCCGCGGGGACGTCCGCGTTCTTCTACGTCGACACCCTGGACTACCTCCGCAGGGGCGGACGGATCGGTGCGGCCCAGGCGCTGTTCGGGTCCGCGTTGGCGGTCAAGCCGCTGCTCCAGCTGGACGGCGGCCGCATCGAGATGCTGGAGAAGGTCAGAACGGCGTCCAAGGCGATCGCCCGCCTGGAGGAGATCGTCGCCGAGCGGGCGGGTGGGGCGCCGGTCGACATCGCCGTCCACCACCTCGCTGCGCCCGAGCGGGCCTCCGCGCTCGCGGAGCGGCTGCGGGGCCGGGTACCGGGGCTGGCCGATCTGCACGTGAGCGAGGTCGGGGCGGTGATCGGGGCGCACACGGGGCCTGGGTTGCTGGGAGTGGTCGTCTCGCCTCGATGAGGTGGGTGCGGTGGGTGCGGTGAGTGCGGTGAGTGCGGTTGGTGAGCCGGTTGAGGTAGCTCGCCTCGGGGGCGTTCGCTCGGGTGGGTGACGGAGTTATCCACAACTGGGTGGTAATCCACGGGAATTGAGCAAGATCATCGCGAGTGGGTGAGTCTGCCCGATCCTCGTCGCATGGCACTTCGATCACGTTCACGCACGGCGACGGTCACCAGCGGCCCCGGCCGGGGCCCCTCTTCCGACGGGCGCGCCCGGCACCACCACCCAAGGCGACCGCGAGGCCGAGCCGGCCGCCGCCACCAGGCCTCGGCGGAGACACTCCGCCTGCGCGCGGAGGCCTTGTTTCCCGAAACGGCTGGGGAGCCAAGGGAGTTGGGGCATGGGCCGCCGTCGGAGGGGCGTCGGGGGAGGTCGGGGAGTGAGGCCGACGGTGGGGTTGCGCCTGGTCGTGGCGTCGATGGGCGGGTCGCGTCTGCTGGTGACGTCGACGGGTGGGTCGCGTCTGGTCGAGGGCCCGACGGCAGGGGTGGGTCCGGTCCGGTCGGTGGTGACTCGCCTGAGACTGCTTCCGCTGCCGACGGTGCGGGCGTGCCCGCATCCGCTGCCGTAGTCGACGACGGCGCCGTGGGTCGGGATGCGAGCGGGGTGTGGCGCGAGCGGGTGGGGCCTGCCGTGCGGGAGCGACTGCCGCTGTGGTTGCAGACGCGGTGCGGCATCGAGCGCAAGAGCGTGGTCGCGCTGAGTGTGGTGCTGGTTGCCGGGGCGGTGTTCGCGGCACAGCACTTCTGGGCGGGCCGGCCCCAGCCGGTGAGCGCGCCCGAGGTGGTGCGGGCGGGAGCCCCAGGCGCGTCGGTGGTGCCAGGGGGCGCGGAGGCACCTTTCGGCGGGGACGGCGGCGCGGCGGCGGTGTCGGGTGCCCCGCCGGGGGTGGGGGCTCCCACGGCCGGCCCTTCGATCGTGGTGGACGTCGGCGGCAAGGTGCGCAGACCGGGTATCCAACGGCTGCCGGCCGGTTCGCGGGTCGCCGACGCGCTGCGGGCAGCGGGCGGGGTGCGGCCGGGTGCGAACACCGACGGGCTCAACCGCGCCCGGCTCCTCGTGGACGGCGAACAGGTCCTGGTCGGCACTCCGGCGCCGGTGGCCGGACCGGGCGCGGCGCCAGGGGCGGGAGCGGGCGGGAGCGGTGGTGTCACGGCCGGCACAGGCGGTGCCGCGGCCGGAGCGGTGCCCACGACCCCTGTGTCGCTCAACACGGCCACCGCCGACCAACTGGACACACTGCCCGGCGTGGGCCCCGTCCTCGCCCAGCACATCATCGACTACCGCACTCAGCAGGGCGGCTTCCGCTCGGTGGACGAGCTGCGTGAGGTCAACGGCATCGGCGACCGCCGCTTCGCCGACCTACGGAATCTCGTACGGCCATGAGGGCGACGGGAGAGGAGGAGAGGGCGGCTGCGGGGGCGGGGCCTGCGGGGGCAGGGGTGCCTGGTGCTCCGCTGCGATCCGCCGTGCACGCGGCCTCCGGCCGCCGTCTGGGCGACGCGCACCCTAGGCAGGAGGGGCCCACGGATCTGCGCCTCGTCCCACCGGCGCTGGCCGCCTGGGCGACTGCGGCCCTGACGGTGCACGCCTCGCCGGGATGGGTCACGGGCGTGGTCGTGGTCTGTGGGGTGGTGGGGGTGGCTCTGCTGGTCTGCCGACAGGGGCAGGGGCAGGGACAGGGACAGGGGCAGGGACAGGGGCAGGGACGGAGGCCCGGGCGCGGGCTTGGGAGTGGGGCCTGGACGAAGGTGTCCGTGGCCGCGGTGCTCCTCTGTGCGGGTGCGGCGGCCGCCTCTGCCGGGATGCACGGGGCGGATCTGCGCCGGGGGCCGGTCCCGGGGCTGGTCGAGCGGTACGCCCGGGTGACCGCGGATGTGGAGCTCACCTCCGACCCGCGCCTCACCCGCCCCCGGGTCCAGGGCCACCGCGCGGCCCCGGCCGCGGTGCTCCTTCAGGCCGAGGTGCGGCGTGTACGGAGCCCGGACGGGGTGGTCGTCGACACGCGGACGCCGGTGCTGGTCATCGTCGACGTGGAGGCGGGGCCGCGCAGGGCGGCCTGGCTCTCGCTGCTGCCGTCCACGCGGGTGCGGGTGGGGGCGCAGGCTGTGCCGGCCATGGTCGGGGGAGACCGGGTGGCAGGCGTGCTGCGGGTGCGGGGCGGTGGCGCTCCGGTCGTGGTGCAGGAGGCGAGCGCGGTGCAGCGGGTCGCGGGGCGGTTGCGCGCGGGGCTGCGGAAGGCGACCGACGGGCTGGACGCGGACGCGCGGGCGCTGCTGCCCGGGTTCGTCGTGGGGGACACCTCGCGGGTACCGGCGGAGTTGGACGAGGCGTTCAAGGCGACGGATCTCACCCATCTCCTGGCTGTCAGCGGTGCGAACTTCACAATCCTGTTGGCCCTCTTCATCGGCCCGCCGGGGCTGGCTCAGCGGGCCGAGCGGAAGGGGCTGGCGCCTCGGCTCGGGATCCCGTTGCGGGCGACCGCGCTGGCCGGTGGGGCGCTGACCCTCGGGTTCGTGATCGTGTGCCGGCCCGACCCGAGCGTGGTGCGGGCCGCGGCGTGCGGTTCGATCGCGCTGCTGGCCATCGCGACCGGACGCCGCAGGTCCCTCATTCCGGCACTGGCGACAGCGGTGCTGCTGCTGGTGCTGTACGACCCGTGGCTGGCCCGCAGTTACGGCTTCCTGTTGTCCGTCCTCGCGACCGGCGCCCTGCTCACTCTCGCCCCGCGCTGGAGTGCGGCGCTCCAGCGGCGCCGGGTGCCACCACGCCCGGCCGAGGCGCTGGCGGCGGCGGGAGCCGCGCAGGCGGTGTGTGCGCCGGTGGTGGCGGTGCTGTCGGCCAAGGTGAGCCTGGTGGCGGTGCCGTGCAATCTGCTGGCGGAGTTCGCGGTGGCCCCGGCGACGGTGCTGGGGTTCGCCACCCTGGCGACGGCACCGGTGGCGATGCCCGTGGCCGAGTGCCTTGCCTGGTGCGCGAGTTGGCCGGCCGGCTGGATCGCCGACATCGCCCGGACGGGGGCGTCGTTGCCCGGCGCGGGCGTGGACTGGCCGGGCAGCTGGGCCGGCGCGCTGCTGCTGGGCCTGGTCACGGTGGTCGTCGTCCTCGTCGGACGGCGGCTGGTGAGCCGTCCGTGGCTGGTGGGGGCCTGCCTGATGGCGTTCCTGCTGGTCGTGGTGCAGCCGCCGCCGCTGACCAGGGTGATCACGGGCTGGCCGCCGCCGGGGTGGCGCTTCGTGATGTGCGACGTGGGTCAGGGGGACGCGACCGTCCTCGCGGCGGGCGAGGGGGCCGGGGTGGTCGTGGACGCGGGCCCCGATCCGGTGCTGGTCGACCGCTGTCTGACCTCGCTCGGCATCACCGAGATCCCGTTGGTGGTCCTCACCCACTTCCACGCCGACCATGTGATGGGGCTGCCGGGAGTGCTGCGGGGGCGCTCGGTGGGGGCGATCGCGACGACGGGGTTCGAGGAGCCGGTGGAGCAGGCCGCGTTCGTGCGCAGGGAGGCGGCGGCCCGGCGGATCCCGCTGACGCGGGCCGTGGCCGGGGAGGAACGGCGCACGGGCAGCCTCACCTGGCGGGTGCTGTGGCCGCCGGGGGACCAGGCCGCGCCGGACGGGCCGAACGATGCCAGCGTGACCATGCTCGTCCGCTCGGCCGGGCTGACCCTGCTGCTCCTCGGCGACCTGGAACCGCCCGGCCAGAGAGAGCTGGCGAGGTCTCCGGAGGCCGCCGCACTGGGAGCCGTGGACGTGGTCAAGGTCGCCCACCACGGTTCGGCCTACCAGGATCCGGGGCTGATACGGGCCATGGCCCCCGAGCTGGCACTCATCTCCGTGGGCGAGGACAACCCGTACGGCCATCCGGCGCCCAGCACGGTCGCGGCGCTGCGGGCCGGGGGTGCCACGGTGCTGCGTACGGACGAGGACGGGGCGGTCGCCGTCGCGGGTACGGCGGAGGAGTTGCTCGTGGCGAGAGACTGAGGGCATGGACACCGCAGAGCTTGACGCCTACCTTCGCCGTCTCGGGGCCGAGCAGCAGGCCTGGCCGACTGTCGACGTACTGCGTGAACTGCACCTGCGCCATCTGCGGTCGGTGCCGTTCGAGAACCTGTCGATCCACCTCGGTGAGCAGATCGTCCTGGAGGAGAAGCGGCTGCTGGACAAGGTGGTCGGGGAGCGCCGGGGCGGGTTCTGCTTCGAACTGAACGGGCTGTTCGGGGCGTTGCTCTCGAAGCTGGGGTTCGATGTGACGCTGCTCGCGGCTCGGGTGTACGGCGAGGAGGGGCGGCTCGGCATCCCGTTCGACCATCTCGCGCTGCGGGTGCGGACAGTGGACGGGGGCGACTGGCTGGCCGATGTCGGGTTCGGGGCGAACAGCCACTATCCGCTGGAGTTCGGTAACCGGGCGGAGCAGGAGGATCCGGGAGGCAGGTTCCGGGTGGCGGAGGCGGACCGGGAGAGCGGGGGCCGGGAGTTCGGGGACCTGGACGTGTTCCGCAACGGCAAGCCCCAGTACCGGCTGGAGACGAGGCCGAGGGTGCTCGGGGACTTCGTGGCCGGGGCCTGGTGGCACTGCACCTCGCCGGCCTCGCACTTCACGCAGTCCTTGGTGTGCTCACGGCTCACGGAGGACGGCGGTCGCGTCACCCTGAGCGGTCGCACGTTCACCATCACCTCGGCGGAGGGCGCCCGCGAGGTGACCGAGCTGGGCTCGGACGCGGAGGTGCTGGCGGTGTACCGGGACCGCTTCGGGGTGCGGCTGGACAGGGTGCCGGAGGTGGGGGTGGGGCGCGGGGTGGGGTAGTGGGGCGTGGGGTGGGGGCCAGGCCCCGGGGGGCGGGCGGGCGGGGAGGGGAGGGGAGGGGAGGGGCCCCAGGTGGGTGGCGGAAGATGGGGGTGTGAGTGATGTGAGGCATGTGTTGGTGTTGCCGGACCGGGACGCGGCCGAGGAGGTCGTCGAGGTGCTGGGGGAGCGGTTCGGGCTGGATGAGGAGCCGCAGCTGGTGCGGGACGCGTTGGCGGGGGAGGACGACGCCGAGGACGCGCAGTGGCTGGTGGTGCTGCGGGACGAGCGGGAGCGGCTTGATCCGGTGGCGTTGGACGAGTTCGCGGGGGAGTGGGAGGGGTGGAGGGAGGAGCCGTAGATTGGCCGCTCCTGCCGCTCCTGCCGCTCCCGCCGCTCGCGCCGCTTCCGTCGCTCCTGCCGTTCGGTCGGCGGCCGGGGCGGCCTGGGGCGTCGTCCTCGTCGATGCAGACCTGCGCCCCGCCGTCGTCAACGCCCACGCCGCCCAGCTCGTGTCGTCCGTGTCGGGGGCCCCGTGCCGGCAGGGGTGGTCGGTGGGCGGTCGGGTTGTCAGTGGGCCGTGGGATGCTGTGCGGGATGGCCAAGAAGACTGTGAACGATGATCCTCTCGCCCCCGTGACGTTGGCCGTGGGGCAGGAGGAGTTGCTGCTCGACCGGGCTGTGCAGGTGGTGGTGGCCGCGGCGAAGGCCGCGGACGCCGACACGGATGTGCGGGATCTGACCTCGGACCAGTTGCAGCCCGGCACGCTCGCCGAGCTGACGAGTCCGTCGCTCTTCGCGGAGCGCAAGGTCGTGGTCGTGCGGAACGCGCAGGATCTGTCCGCCGACACGGTCAAGGACGTGAAGGCGTATCTGGGGGCTCCCGCCGAGGAGATCACCCTGGTGCTGCTGCACGCGGGCGGCGCCAAGGGCAAGGGGCTGCTGGACGCCGCGCGCAAGGTCGGGGCGCGGGAGGTGGCGTGCCCCAAGATGACGAAGCCGGGGGATCGGCTGGCGTTCGTGCGGGGAGAGTTCCGGACGCTCGGGCGGTCCGCGACGCCGGAGGCGTGCCAGGCGCTCGTCGACGCGATCGGGAGTGATCTGCGGGAGTTGGCGTCGGCGGCGTCGCAGTTGGTGTCGGACGTCGAGGGGACGATCGACGAGGCGGTGGTCGGGCGGTACTACACCGGGCGGGCCGAGGCGTCGAGCTTCGAGGTGGCCGATCGGGCCGTCGAGGGGCGGGCGGCGGAGGCGTTGGAGGCGCTGCGGTGGTCGCTGGCGACGGGGGTGGCGCCGGTGTTGATCACCAGTGCGTTGGCTCAGGGGGTGCGGGCGATCGGGAAGTTGTCGTCGGCGCGGGGTGGGCGGCCGGGGGATCTCGCGCGGGAGTTGGGGATGCCGCCGTGGAAGATCGATCGGGTGCGGCAGCAGATGCGGGGGTGGACGCCGGAGGGGGTGGCTGTGGCGTTGCGGGCGGTCGCGGAGGCGGATGCCGGGGTCAAGGGTGGGGGCGATGATCCCGAGTACGCGTTGGAGAAGGCGGTTGTGGTGATCGCGCGGGCGGCTCGGTCGCGTCGAGGGTGAGTTTTCGCCCCCGCCGCCCCTACCCGTCCCGTCCTCCAGGGGCGCTGCCCCTTCGACCCCGGTCGACCCCGGTCGGCCCCGGTCGACGCCGGTCGGCTTCGGCGCGTCGGGGACGAGGGGAAGAAGAGGGGGAGGGGAGGGGGCGGGCAGTAAGGGGGCCGTGTGGGGGCAGCAGGGGGCCGTCGGGGGCGGCGGCCGGGGCGACCGGCTGGTCCTGAGGTGAGTAAGTACGTGCGGGCGCGTTGGGGCTTGTCGCGCAGTTCCCCGCGCCCCTGAAAAGCCTGCAGTCGCCCCATGCCCTACCAGCACCGCCGCCTCCCGAAGCCGCCCCAGGTCCCCCGGCGCCCCGCCCCCCGCACCCCCGACAAACGCCAAAAGCCCCATCCCGTGCCCCGGGGAAGGGGCGTGGGGTGGGGCTTTCGGTTCGAGATGTGGGATCCGCACCCGCGTGGCGAACGCAGGCCGCGTGCGGATCCGGGGTGTCGGGTGGGAGCGGAGAGAGAGGGCCCGCTCGGGTCCAGCCGACGATCAGATCAAAGGTGAAGCTCAGCCCTTGAGGGTAGCGACCTTGGAAGCAAGCGCCGACTTCTTGTTGGCGGCCTGGTTCTTGTGGATGACGCCCTTCGAGACGGCCTTGTCGAGCTGACGCGCGGCAGCGCGCTGGTACTCGGTGGCCTTCTCGAGGTCACCCGCGGCAGCGGCCTCACGGGCCTTGCGGATCGCGGTCTTGAGCGACGACTTGACGGCCTTGTTGCGCAGGCGCGCCTTCTCGTTCGTCTTGTTCCGCTTGATCTGGGACTTGATGTTCGCCACGAAGGAGCCTTTTCAGCTTGGTTTGAGCTTGGTTTTCCTTGACTGTGTCTCCTGCAGAGAGGGCATGAGACACAGCGGCCCACGTTACCAGCAGCTCTCGCGTCGGCCCAAACCGGTCGCAGCCCTCCACCCGTGGGACCATGGTGCCTACGTACAGACCCGCCAGACCCGATCCGACCCGAGACCGCAGACGGCTGCGGACGCCTCAAGAATCAGGACCCTGCGTGCCCGCGATCCCTAGCCATGTGCCCGAGCCGAGCCGTACCGACCCGGCTCTGATCCGCAACTTCTGCATCATCGCGCACATCGACCACGGCAAGTCCACGCTCGCCGACCGGATGCTCCAGCTGACCGGTGTGGTCGAGCAGCGACAGATGCGTGCTCAGTACCTCGACCGCATGGACATCGAGCGTGAGCGCGGAATCACGATCAAGTCCCAGGCGGTGCGTCTGCCCTGGGCGCCGACCGACGATCCGGGCAACACGCACATCCTCAACATGATCGACACCCCCGGGCACGTCGACTTCACGTACGAGGTGTCGCGGTCGCTGGCGGCCTGTGAGGGGACCGTCCTCCTGGTCGACGCGGCCCAGGGGATCGAGGCCCAGACCCTCGCCAACCTGTATCTGGCGATGGAGAACGACCTCAAGATCATTCCCGTTCTGAACAAGATCGACCTGCCGGCCGCGCAGCCGGAGAAGTTCTCCGAGGAGCTGGCGAACCTCATCGGCTGCGACCCCGCGGACGTGCTGAAGGTCAGCGCCAAGACGGGTGTGGGGGTCGACGCGCTGCTCGACCGGGTCGTGGCGGAGGTTCCGGCGCCGGTCGGTGTCAAGGACGCGCCCGCCCGCGCGATGATCTTCGACTCGGTGTACGACTCGTACCGGGGCGTGGTCACGTACGTCCGTGTGATCGACGGGCAGCTCAACAAGCGTGAGCGGATCCGGATGATGTCGACCGGCGCGACGCACGAGCTGCTGGAGATCGGGACCAACTCGCCCGAGATGCTGCCGGCCGACGGGCTGGCCGTCGGTGAGGTGGGTTACCTCATCACCGGTGTGAAGGACGTCCGGCAGTCGAAGGTCGGTGACACGATCACCAGCCAGGTGAAGGGGGCGACCGAGGCGCTCGGGGGGTACAAGGACCCCAAGCCGATGGTCTTCTCGGGCCTGTATCCGCTGGACGGGTCCGACTACCCGGAGCTGCGTGACGCGCTCGACAAGCTCCAGCTCAACGACGCCGCGCTGGTGTACGAGCCGGAGACGTCCGCCGCGCTGGGCTTCGGTTTCCGCGTCGGTTTCCTCGGGCTGCTGCACCTGGATGTGATCCGGGAGCGGCTGGAGCGCGAGTTCGGGCTCGACCTGATCGCCACCGCGCCGAACGTCGTGTACCGCGTCGTCATGGAGGACGGCACCGAACACACGGTCACCAACCCGAGCGAGTTCCCCGAGGGCAAGATCAACGAGGTGTACGAGCCCGTCGTACGCGCCACGATCCTCGCCCCGACCGAGTTCATCGGTTCGATCATGGAGCTCTGCCAGACCCGGCGCGGCACCCTGCTCGGCATGGACTACCTGTCGGAGGACCGGGTCGAGATCCGGTACACGCTGCCGCTCGCGGAGATCGTCTTCGACTTCTTCGACCAGCTGAAGTCGAAGACGCGCGGGTACGCCTCGCTGGACTACGAGCCCACGGGTGAGCAGACCTCCAGCCTGGTCAAGGTCGACATCCTGCTGCACGGCGACAAGGTGGACGCCTTCTCGGCGATCACGCACAAGGACGCGGCGTACGCGTACGGGGTGCGGCTCGTCGCCAAGCTGCGCGAGCTGATCCCGCGGCAGGCCTTCGAGGTGCCCATCCAGGCGGCCATCGGCTCGCGGGTCATCGCCCGCGAGACCATCCGCGCCATCCGCAAGGACGTCCTCGCCAAGTGCTACGGCGGTGACATCTCCCGGAAGCGGAAGCTGCTGGAGAAGCAGAAGGAAGGCAAGAAGCGGATGAAGATGGTGGGCTCTGTGGAGGTTCCGCAGGAGGCCTTCATCGCCGTTCTGTCCAGTGACGACAGCGCCGGGAGCGGCAAGGGCAAGAAGTAGCCACTGGTTACCCCCGGAAACTCGAGTGGAGCGTGGGCCTGTCGCGTGTCGCCGCGACGGGCCCGCGTGTGTTCGTAGGGTCGTTCTCGGTGGAAAGTGACGACCCGCCGCCCCTTACCAACCGGCCTACCTCGCTCTACCCTGATCACCACTCGATGGTTACTCGCGAGTTAAACAACAGCCGCTTTGAGCCAGCCGCACAGTCCGTGAGCCAGCTGTACTGTCGCGTGCCCCGGAGGATGTCGTGAGCGACACACAGACCCTGATCGAGAACCGTCCGCCCTCGGTGGCGGCCCTCTTCCTCGAGCGCGTGGCGGCCACGCCCGACGGCGAGGCATACCGCTACCCGGTGCCACCGGCCTCCGGGGAGGGACCCTCCGACTGGAAGTCGCTGACCTGGGCGGAGTCGGCCGAACGGGTTTACGCCGTCGCGGCCGGACTGATCGAGCTGGGTGTGCAGCCGGAGCAGCGGGTCGCGCTCGCCTCGTCGACGCGCATCGAGTGGATCCTCGTCGACCTCGGCATCATGTGCGCCGGCGCCGCCACCACGACCGTCTATCCGCAGACCAACGCCGAGGAGTCCGCGTACATCCTCTCGGACTCCTCCAGCCGGGTCCTCATCGCGGAGGACGCGGCGCAGCTCGCCAAGGCCCGGGAGAAGAAGGCCGAGCTGCCCGAGCTGACGCATGTCGTGGTCATCGACACCGAGGGCGCGGACCTCTCGGAGGACTGGGTCCTCTCCCTGGCCGAGCTGGAGAAGCGCGGCGCGGCGTGTCTGGAGAAGAAGCCCGACCTGATCACGGAGAAGGTCGGCGCGATCACCAAGGACCAGCTGGCCACCCTCATCTACACCTCGGGCACCACGGGCCGCCCCAAGGGTGTGCGGCTGCCGCACGACAACTGGTCGTACATGGCGAAGGCGATCGCCGCGACCGGGCTGGTCAGTGGCGAGGATGTGCAGTACCTGTGGCTGCCGCTCGCGCACGTGTTCGGCAAGGTGCTCACCAGCGGTCAGATCGAGGTCGGGCACGTCACCGCGGTCGACGGCCGGATCGACAAGATCATCGAGAATCTGCCGGTGGTGCAGCCGACGTACATGGCGGCCGTGCCGCGCATCTTCGAGAAGGTCTACAACGGCGTCGTCGCCAAGGCGCGCGCGGGCGGCCCGGCCAAGTACAAGATCTTCCAGTGGGCGGCCGGGGTCTCCCGCGAGTACGCCAAGGCCAGCCAGGACAACTTCCGCCGCACCGGCACGGCCTCGGTGCCGTTCGCGCTCGGCGCGAAGCACAAGATCGCCGACAAGCTGGTGTACGCCAAGCTCCGTGAGGCGTTCGGCGGCCGGCTGCGGGCCTGTGTCTCCGGGTCGGTGGCGCTGGCGCCCGAGATCGGGTTCTTCTTCGCCGGCGCCGGCATCCACATCCTGGAGGGCTACGGCCTCACGGAGACCTCGGCGGCGTCCTTCGTGAACCCGGGCGAGGCGTACCGCACCGGCACGGTCGGCAAGCCGCTGCCCGGCTGCGAGGTGCGGATCGCGGACGACGGCGAGATCCTGCTGCGCGGACCCGGTGTGATGGAGGGCTACCACGGCCTGCCGGAGAAGACGGCGGAGGTGCTGGAGGCCGACGGGTGGTTCCACACCGGGGACATCGGGGAGCTGTCGCCCGACGGGTACCTGCGGATCACCGACCGGAAGAAGGACCTGTTCAAGACCTCCGGCGGCAAGTACGTCGCGCCGACGGAGATCGAGGGCCAGTTCAAGTCGCTGTGCCCCTTCACCTCCAACGTGATGGTGATCGGCGCGGACCGTAACTTCTGCACGGCGCTCGTCGCGCTCGACGAGCCGTCCCTCCAGGGGTGGGCCGCCGAGAACGGGCTGGCCGGGAAGTCGTACGAGGAGATCATCACGGCGCCGGCGACGGTGGAGATGGTCGAGGGGTACGTCATGCAGCTCAACCAGGGGTTGCAGCGGTGGCAGACGATCAAGAAGTTCCGGTTGTTGCCGCGGGACCTCGACGTCGAGCACGGTGAGCTGACGCCGAGCCTGAAGCTGAAGCGGCCGGTGGTGGAGAAGGAGTACCAGCACCTCATCGATGAGATGTACGCGGGGGCTCGGGAGGCGTAGCGCCTGAGGCCCAGCGCGTGAGGCAGGGGTGGCGGGGGCTGCTCGGCGGCTGCGGGATCGTCGTGGCTGGTCGCGCAGTTCCCCGCGCACCTAAAGGGCGCGGTTGTTCTCCACCAGGGTTCGAAGTTCACCTATCTGCGTGCGTATCTCGGTCAAGTCCGGCGCAGGCGCGGCCAGTTGCTTCTCCAGGGCCGCCAGGCGGGCGTCCACCTGGTCCGCGTGTTCCCGTCGGCTCGTCAGCAGGGTCTCCAGCTGGCGAGCCTTGCGGTGCAGGTCCAGGAAGACGCTGACCTTGGCCCGTAACACCCACGGGTCGAAGGGCTTGGTGAGGTAGTCGGCGGCGCCGGTGGCGTAGCCGCGGAAGGCGTAGCCGGTGTCGGCGTCCGTGCCGGTGAGGAAGATGATCGGGACGTCCTTGGTCTGGTCGAGACGCTTGATGTGGGCGGCGGTCTCGAAGCCGTCCATGCCGGGCATCCGGATGTCGAGGAGGACGACGGCGAAGCGGTGCCGCAGCAGGGCCTTCATCGCCTCCTCGCCCGAACGGGCGCGGACGAGCGGCTCGTTGAGGGATGCCAGGACGGCCTCCAGGGCGAGCAGGTTGTCCTCCATGTCGTCGACGAGGAGGATGCCCGCGCCTGCGTCGGTCCGGTCCTGAGGGGTCATGGTGAAGGTGCCTCGTTCTCTTCGGTGCGTTTCTCGGGGGACGGCTCGGCGCCCTGCTGGACCTGGGGGGTCTCCGGGTCCAGGACCGCGCAGACGACGGTGAGCAACTGGTCGACGTCCACCGGCTTCGGTACGTAGTCGTTGGCGCCGCGGGCGATCGACTTCTCGCGGTCGCCGGGCATCGCCTTGGCGGTGAGGGCGACGATGGGCAGGCCCGCCCAGCGGGGGGTACGGCGGATGGCGGAGATCGTCTCGTAGCCGTCCATCTCCGGCATCATGATGTCCATCAGGACGAGTTCGACGTCCGGGTTGCGCTCCAGGGTCTCGATGCCCTCGCGGCCGTTCTCCGCGTACAGGACGGGCATGCCGACCCGGCCCAGGACATGGGTGAGCGCGAAGACGTTGCGGATGTCGTCGTCGACGATCAGCACCCGGCGGCCCGGCAGGACCTGCCCCGCGCGGCCCGCCTTCCACGCCTCCAGCTTGGTGGGCGCGGGCCAGGAGTCGTCGCTGTCGTGCACGTCGTCGTCGTACGCGGCCGGGTACGGCTCGGCGGTCAGCTGCTCGGGGACGAGGCTGCCGTGCTCCTCGACGACCGGGCCGGTCACCCCGTGGCCGGGGCTGAAGACCGGGACGTACAGGGTGAAGGTCGAGCCCTTGCCGGGGACGCTCTCGGCGATGATGCGGCCGCCGAGCAGGCCGGCGATCTCCCGGCTGATGGACAGACCGAGGCCGGTGCCGCCGTACTTGCGGTTGGTGGTGCCGTCGGCCTGCTGGAACGCCTCGAAGATCACCGGGAGTTTCTCGGCCGCGATGCCGATGCCGGTGTCCGAGACGGCGAAGGCGATCACCTCGTCGTGGTCCTCGCGGGTGTGGCGGTGGTCGGGGTCCTTGACGCGGTTGACGGTGAGCTCGACCCGGCCCGACGCGGTGAACTTGATCGCGTTCGAGAGGAGGTTGCGCAGGATCTGCTGGAGGCGCTGCTCGTCCGAGTACATCTCGCGCGGGACGCCCTCGCCGACCGTCACCTCGAAGGCCAGGCCCCGGTCGAGGGTGAGGGGACGGAACGTGGCGTGGACGTAGTCCAGGAGCTTGATCAGCGGAAGGCGCTTCGGGCGTACGTCCATCCGGCCCGCCTCGATCTTCGAGAGGTCGAGGATGTCGTTGATCAGCTGGAGGAGGTCGGAGCCCGAGCGGTGGATCGTGGTCGCGAACTGCACCTCCTGGTCGGTGAGATGGCCGTCCGGGTTGTCGGAGAGCAGCCGCGCCAGGATCAGCAGCGAGTTGAGCGGGGTGCGCAGCTCGTGGGACATGTTCGCCAGGAACTCCGACTTGTACTGCGAGGAGGTGGCCAACAGGGCCGCCTTCTCCTCCAGTTCGGCGTTGGAGCGCTGCAACTCCGCCTGCTGCATCTGTAGTTCGTCCGAGCGTTCCTGGAGCTGCATGGCGAGGCGCTGGGACTCGCCGAGGAGGGACTCGGTGCGGGAGTTGGCGATGATGGTGTTGATGGCGACGCCGATGGTGTTCACGAACTGGTCGAAGAACGCCAGGTGGACGTCGGAGAAGCGGGAGAAGGACGCCAGCTCGATCACCCCGAGGAGCTTGTCCTCGAAGAGGATCGGGATGATCACCACGCTGGACGGGGAGGCCTCCCCGAGACCACTGTTGATCTTGATGTAGCCGGGTGGGGCCTCGTCCACCAGGATCCGCTTCTTCTCGCGGGCCGCCTGCGCGACCAGGCCGTGCACCGGCAGGCCGCCGGTCTCGACGGTCGCGCCCTGCGCCGCGCCGTAGCCCGCGATGAAGGCGAGACCCTTGGTGGGCGCCACCGGCAGCGGGGCCGCGCCGTCCTCGTCGGGGTCGGCCAGGTAGAAGGCGCCGTACTGGGCGTTCACCAGCGGCGTCAGCTCACGCAGGATCAGATCGGCGACCTCCATCAGGTCGCGGTGGCCCTGCATCAGGGCGGCGAGCCGGGCGAGGTTGGACTCCAGCCAGTCCTTCGCGCGGGTGGTCTCGCGGAGGTTGGCCACCATCAGGTTGATGTTGTCCTTCAGCTCGGCGACCTCGCCCTGCGTCTCCACCGTGATCGACCGCGACATGTCGCCCTGGGCCACGGCGGAGGCGACCTCGGCGATCGCGCGGACCTGCGTGGTCAGGTTCGACGCGAGCTCGTTCACGTTCGTCGTCAGACGCTTCCAGGTGCCGTAGACGCCCTCGACCCGTGCCTGGCCGCCGAGTTGGCCCTCGGAGCCGACCTCGCGGGCCACCCGGGTGACCTCGGAGGAGAAGGAGGAGAGGGTGTCGACCATCGTGTTGATGGCGGTCTTCAGTTCCAGGATCTCGCCGCGCGCGTCCACGTCGATCTTCTTGGAGAGATCTCCGTTCGCCACCGCCGTGGTCACCTGGGCGATGTTGCGGACCTGCGAGGTCAGGTTGTCCGCCATGTAGTTGACGTTGTCGGTGAGGTCCCGCCACACACCGGACACGCCCAGCACCTGGGCGCGGCCGCCGAGCGCGCCGTCGGTGCCGACCTCGCGGGCCACCCGCGTCACCTCGTCGGCGAAGGCCCGCAGCTGCTCCACCATGGTGTTGACGGTGTCCTTCAGCTCCAGGATCTCGCCGCGCGCGTCGACGGTGATCTTCTTGGAGAGGTCGCCGTTGGCGACGGCGGTCGTCACCTGCGCGATGTTGCGGACCTGCGAGGTCAGGTTCAGCGCCATGAAGTTGACGTTGTCGGTGAGGTCCTTCCAGACCCCGGAGACGCCCCGCACCTGCGCCTGCCCGCCGAGGTTGCCCTCGGTGCCGACCTCGCGAGCGACCCGGGTGACCTCGTCGGCGAAGGCGGAGAGCTGGTCGACCATCGTGTTGATGGTGGACTTCAGCTCCAGGATCTCGCCCTTGGCCTCGACGGTGATCTTCTTGCCGAGGTCCCCCTGGGCGACGGCCGTGGAGACGAGGGCGATGTTCCTGACCTGCGAGGTCAGGTTGTCCGCCATGAAGTTGACGTTGTCGGTGAGGTCCTTCCAGACGCCGGAGACGCCCCGGACCTGGGCCCGGCCGCCGAGGTTGCCCTCGGTGCCGACCTCGCGGGCGACCCTGGTCACTTCGTCGGCGAAGGCGGAGAGCTGGTCGACCATCGTGTTGATGGTGGACTTCAGCTCCAGGATCTCGCCCTGCGCGTCGACGGTGATCTTCTGGCTGAGGTCGCCGTTCGCCACCGCCGTGGTCACCTGGGCGATGTTGCGGACCTGCGAGGTCAGGTTCGACGCCATGAAGTTGACGTTGTCGGTGAGGTCCTTCCAGACCCCGGAGACACCCCGGACCTGGGCCCGGCCGCCGAGCTGGCCCTCGGTGCCGACCTCGCGGGCCACGCGGGTGACCTCGTCGGCGAAGGCGGAGAGCTGGTCGACCATCGTGTTCACGGTGAGCTTCAGTTCGAGCAACTCACCGGTCGCCTCGACCGTCACCGTACGGGTGAGGTCGCCGCGCGCCACCGCGGTGGTCACCAGGGCGATGTCCCGCACCTGCGCGGTCAGCCGGGCGGCCATGGTGTTAACCGCCTCGGTCACATCACGCCAACTCCCGGACAGGCCACGGACCTTGGCCCGACCGCCGAGCCGGCCCTCGGTGCCGACCTCGCGCGCCACCCGGGTCACCTCGCCGGTGAACAGGGACAGCTGGTCGACCATCTTGTTCACCGCGCGGCCCAACCGCCTGAGGTCGCCCCGCAGTTGACGGTTGCCGTCGTGCAGGTCGACCCGCTGGGTGAGGTCGCCGCCGGCCACCGCGTCCAGCACCCGGGTGGCGTTGGCGGCCGGGGCGACCAGGGCGTCCAGCGTCTGGTTCACATCGTCGACCCGGGTCGCCCAGGCACCCTGGCCCGGGCTCGCCGACAGCCGCTCGTCGAGGCGGCCGTGCCGCACCAACTCCCGCCGGACCCGCTGCACTTCGCTGCCGAAGTGGGTGCTGCGGTCGATGATCTGGTTGAAGAGGGCGCACAGCTCCGCCACCGGGGCGGGGCCCGTCTCCGGGACCTTCGTGAAGCTGCCGTCGCGGGCGGCGGTCATGGCCGACGTCAGCGCGCGGAGATCGGATGCTTGGATCAGAACGTCCGTTTGGCTGTCTTTTTGACCGTCTCGGAGCATCCGCGTAGCACTGTTCTCACTCATGGTGGCCCACTTCGGTAACTCGGCGCTTATGGGCGTGGTCAGTCTGTCACTCTGTCCGTGCCGCCTGAGGCCTATTCGTCCGAACTTTCTCAGGGAGCCGCTCAGTGGGGGCCATTCCGACGCAACGGGAGACCGCGTCCTGTGCGCCCGACGCGCCCGCGCGCGTCGGGGCCGACGCGCTGTCTGCCGGAGCCGCGTACGCGGGCGCGGACCGGCGCGCGGTGGTGCGCGTGTCGCTGCCCGGGGGACCGCTCGCGCCGGGAGCCGCCCGGCGCTTCGTCGGCACCGCGCTCGGGGAGTGGGCCGAGCTCGATCTGCCGGGCGCCACGGCCCTCTCCGCCCGCCTCGTCGAGGACGCCCTCGTGGTGGTCAGTGAGCTGGTCACCAACGCGGTCGTCCACGCGGGCACGGACGTCGAACTGCTGTGCCGTCTGGGGCGCGACGACCCCGCCTCCGCCGGGTGGCTGCTGGTCGAGGTCTCGGACCACCATCCCTCCAGGGCGGTACGGGACGAGGGTGCCGAACGCCCCTACCTCGTCGAACAGCCTTACGGGGCCGCCGAGTACGGACGTGGCCTGCGCCTCGTCGCGGCGCTCTCCGAGGCGTGGGGGATCACCTACCGGACCGGCATGAAGACCGTTTGGGCCCGGCTGTCGGTCGACGGGGCGATGGCGGTGGAGGACGCGTTCGGGGCGTACGGCGGCGACGTGCCGGGGCTGGAGGCCGGGGGGATCTCGGGGGCCGTCGGGAACGGGGAGGTCGGGGAGGCCGGGGGGTCCGAGGGCGACGGGGCGGTCAAGGAGGGCGGGGGAGGGGCCGACTGGCGCGTGCCGGCGGCCGCCGGCGACGGGGAGGCGCGGGGAGTCCGCGGTGCGCGGGCGTACGCGAGGGGCGCGGAGGCGCGGGAAATCGGGGGTGCGCGGGCGTACGCCGGTCGCGTCGGACACGGCGACGAAGGGGTCCCCGAGCAGGGACCGGACCCGGTCGACCTGGTCGCCCCCGTGCCCCGGCTCGGGGTGGAGCGCGACCGGGAGTGGTTGAACCGGGGCGCGCTCTCCTTCCTGGCCGAGGCGTCCGATCTGCTTGCCGGACAGCTCGACGAGGACCTGGTCGCCGCGCTCGCCGGGCAGCTGTTGGTGCCGAGGCTGGCGGACTGGTGCGCGGTGTGGCTGGAGGACGAGGGGCTGGGCTGGCGCGGCGGTGACGGTTCGCTCGGCCCGGCGCCCCGGCTCGCCCGCGTCTGGCACGGCAGCGAGAACCGCATCGAGGAACTGCGCCGGGCCCTGGAGAAGAACCCGCCGCGACTGCCCGAGTCGGTGCGGTCCAGAGCGGTACCGGTGCCGTGGCCGGAGCCGGCCGCCGGGGACCGGCCGACCGCGGTGGGTGCCAGGGGGCCGACAGTGGACGGCGAGGGTGCGCCGGCGGACGGCGAGGGTGCCGCGGCGGGGTCGGGCGGGACGCGGGACGGCGGTTCGGCCGGGGAACGACACGGCGGTTCGGCCGGGCTGAGTCACGGCGGGGCCGTGCGCGCGTGTGAGTGCGGGACGGCGCCGGAGTGCGACGGTGGGGCGGCCCGGGAGTGTGGTGGCGAGGCCGCGCGGGAGTGTGAGGGCGGGGCGGCGCCGGAGTGCGACAGCGGGATCGTGCGCGGGCGCGAGTGCGGGACGGCGCCGGAGTGCGACGGTGGGGCGGCCCGGGAGTGTGGCGGCGAGGTTCCGTCGGAGTGTGAGGGCGGGGCGGTGCCGGAGTGCGCCAGCGGGGCCGTGCGTGGGCGCGAGTGCGGGACGGCGCCGGAGTGCGACGGTGGGGCGGCCCGGGAGTGTGGCGGCGAGGCCCCGTCGGAGTGTGAGGGCGGGGCGGCGCCGGAGTGCGACAGCGGGATCGTGCGCGGGCGCGAGAGCCGGCCGACCCGGGAGCGTGACGGCGAGACCGTGCGGGAGCGGGGCAGCGAGGCCGTGCGGGAGTGGGGCAGCGAGGCGGCGCGGGAGTGTGCAGGTGGGGCCGCGCTTGCCTATCGGCTGATTGCCGGGGGGCGGCCGCTCGGGACTCTCGTCATCGGGCGGGCCGGGCTGCTGCGGTTCCCGGACGAGGTGACCGGGCTGGTGGAGGACCTGAGCCGACGCATCGCGCTGTCGATCGGGGCGGCCCGCCAGTACGCCCGCCAGGCGACCATCAGCCGCGTGCTCCAGCGCGGCCTGCTGCCGGGCGCGGTCGCCGAGATCCCCGGAGTGTCGAGCGCACTGGTGTACGAGCCGTGCGACAAGGGCGGACCCAGCGGCGACTTCTACGACCTGTTCCCCGCCGGCCGTGGCCGCTGGTGCTTCGCCATCGGTGACGTCCAGGGCAAGGGCCCCGAGGCCGCCGTGGTCATCGGTCTCGCCCGCCCCTGGCTGCGGCTGCTCGCCCGCGAGGGCTACGGCGTGGCGGACGTGCTCGACCGCCTCAACCAGCTCCTCCTCGACGACGCGACCGAGGCCGCCGACGCCGCCGCCCGCGCCCTGGTCACGGCCGGCGACCCCGGTCTCGTCGACCCCGACGGCCCCCAGACCCGCTTCCTCTCCCTCCTCTACGGCGAACTCGTCCCCGTCCCCGGCGGCGTCCGCTGCACCCTCGCCTCCGCCGGCCACCCGCTGCCGTTGCTCCTCGGGCCCGACGGCGACGTCCGGACCGTGGCCGAGCCGCAGACCCTGCTCGGGGTGATCGAGGACACGGAGTACGTCTCCGAGACGTTCGAGCTGCGCCGCGGCGACACCCTGCTCTGCGTGACCGACGGGGTCACCGAGCGGCGCAGCGGCCCCCGCATGTTCGACGACGGGGACGGCCTCGCCACCGCGCTCTCCGGCTGCGCCGGCCTCGACGCCCAGCTGATCGCCGAGCGCATCCGCCGGCTCGTCCACGAGTTCGGGGAACGCCCACCGGACGACGATCTGGCGCTGCTGGTGCTGCGGGCGGAGTAGTGGCCGGAGCAGGGCCGGAGCAGGAGCGTCACAACGGCGGATCGAGGGCGGATCGAGGGCGGACCGAGGACCGGCGGCGTTGCTGGACAATGGAAGGCATGCCTTCCGCACTCCCCGACGGTGAGCCCGTCCCCGACGACGGGGCGCTGCCCGCGCACGCCCTGGCCGACGCGGCCGAGCGTCCCCTCGGGTTCTATCTCCACGTCCCGTACTGCGCGACCCGCTGCGGCTACTGCGACTTCAACACCTACACCGCCACCGAGCTGCGCGGCACCGGCGGCGTCCTCGCCTCCCGCGACAACTACGCGGACACCGTCGTCGACGAGATCCGCCTCGCCCGCAAGGTCCTCGGCGACGACCCGCGCCCCGTCCGTACGGTCTTCGTCGGCGGCGGGACGCCCACCCTGCTGGCCGCCGACGACCTGGTACGGATGCTGGGGGCGGTCCGGGAGGAGTTCGGTCTCGCGGACGACGCGGAGGTGACGACCGAGGCGAACCCGGAGTCGGTCGACCCCGCCTATCTGGAGACCCTGCGCGCGGGTGGCTTCAACCGTCTGTCGTTCGGGATGCAGAGCGCCCGCCAGCACGTCCTGAAGATCCTCGACCGTACGCACACGCCGGGGCGCCCCGAGGCCTGTGTCGCGGAGGCGCGTGCCGCCGGCTTCGACCACGTCAACCTGGACCTGATCTACGGCACGCCAGGGGAGTCGGACGACGACTGGCGGGCCTCCCTGGACGCCGCGCTCGGCGCCGGGCCGGACCACATCTCGGCGTACGCGCTGATCGTCGAGGAGGGCACGCAGCTGGCGCGGCGCATCCGCCGGGGCGAGGTGCCGATGACGGACGACGATGTGCACGCCGACCGGTATCTCATCGCCGAGGAGATGCTCTCGGCCGCCGGGTTCGACTGGTACGAGGTCTCCAACTGGGCCACCTCCGACGCCGGGCGTTGCCTCCACAACGAGCTGTACTGGCGCGGCGCGGACTGGTGGGGCGCGGGGCCGGGCGCCCACAGCCACGTCGGCGGTGTGCGCTGGTGGAACGTCAAGCACCCCGGCGCGTACGCGGGCGCGCTGGCGGCGGGAAAGTCGCCGGGCGCCGGGCGTGAGCTCCTGTCGGACGAGGACCGCCGTGTCGAGCGCATCCTGCTGGAGCTGCGGCTGCGGGAGGGGTGCCCGTTGTCGCTGCTGCGCGAGCAGGGCCTCGCGGCGGCCGGGCGCGCCCTGTCGGACGGCCTCCTGGAGCCGGGCCCGTACGACGAGGGCCGCGCGGTGCTCACGCTGCGGGGGCGGTTGCTGGCGGACGCGGTGGTGCGGGACCTGGTGGACTGATCACTCTGGTGAATGAATCGGTGCGGAACGCCGGTTCGGTACCTAACCTGGTTCGTTGGCTGCCGCCGTACTTACGGCGGCAGGGAGCGGAGGGCCACGGAGATGACCGCTGTGGATGATCGCCGAGTGCATGAGGCCTTCGAGAGCCTTGAGGTTCCCGAGGGGTTCAAGGCTGAGCTCATCCGGGGGGAAATCGTGCTGATGGCCGGACCCGACAAGGTCCACAACCGCATCGTGCAGGCAGTGCGGGATCAGATCCCCTCCGATCTGTGGGACCGGCTGCAGACTCAGGACGTGGCCTTTCCGGGTGAGGACAGCGAGCCCCAGCCAGATCTCGTGGTCCTGGAGATCGGAGCGGACGACAGCCCAGGTCGGCTCGTACCCGCTCCCGCTGTCACGATGTTGGTCGAAGTCGTCTCCAGGACCAGCGTCCATCGCGACTATGTGGAGAAGCGCTCGCTGTACGCCGCGGGGGGTGTCCCCGTCTACCTGATCATCGATCCGTTCGAAGCGAAGTGCCTGGTGCTGACGGAACCGACCGGAAGCGGTGTCTCCGCGGACTACCAGTCGAAGCGGACTCGGAAGTTCGGGGACCCGGTGCCGTTGCCCTGCGTCGGGATCGAGTTGGAGACGAGCAGGTTCGGCACGCTGCCTCCTCTCACGGCTGCGCCGTGACGAAGTCGATCAGCTCCTCCACCCGGCCCAGCAGCTCCGGCTCCAGGTCCTTGTAGGAGTCCACCCGGGCCAGGATCGCCTGCCACACCGCCCCCGTGTTCTCGGCGGGCCACCCCAGCGCCCGGCAGACCCCCGTCTTCCAGTCCTGCCCGCGCGGCACGCGCGGCCACGCCGTGATGCCCACCGACGACGGCTTCACCGCCTCCCAGATGTCGATGTACGGGTGCCCCACCACCAGCGCGTGCTCGCTGGTCACCGACTGCGCGATACGGGACTCCTTGCTGCCCGGGACCAGGTGGTCGACCAGCACCCCGAGCCGCGCGTCCGGCCCCGGCGCGAAGTCCGCGACGATCGCGGGCAGGTCGTCCACGCCCTCCAGGTACTCCACCACCACGCCCTCGACGCGCAGATCGTCGCCCCAGACCTTCTCGACGAGTTCCGCGTCGTGGCGGCCCTCGACGTAGATGCGTCCGGCCCGGGCCACGCGCGCGCGGGCCCCTGGGACGGCCACCGAGCCGGAGGCGGTGCGGGTGGGGCGGACGGGGGCCGAGGACGTGGGCCGGACCAGCGTCACCACCCGCCCCTCCAGCAGGAAGCCCCGGGGTTCCAGCGGGAACACACGGTGCTTGCCGAAGCGGTCCTCCAGCGTCACCGTGCCCGCCTCGCAGCGGACGACCGCGCCGCAGAAGCCGGTCGTGGGCTCCTCGACGACCAGTCCGGGGTCGGCCGGGACCTCGGGAACCGGCTTGGGCTTCTTCCAGGGAGGGGTCAGGTCGGGTGAGTACTGGCGCATTCGGATGACGATAGGAGAAGCGGCGCCCGGAAACCCCGTACTCAGTCCGACACGCCGAAGCGCCGTGCCAGCGCGTCGCGTTGGGCGCGGACGAACGCCGCGTCCACCACCGCCCCGTGGCCGGGCACGTACAGCGCGTCCTCGCCGCCCAGGGCCAGCAGTCGGTCCAGCGCGTCCGGCCAGCGGGACGGGACCGCGTCGGGACCGGCCTGGGGCTCACCGGACTCCTCCACCAGGTCCCCGCAGAACACGACCTCCGGCGAACCGGCGGCCCCCGCCGTGGCCGGCGTGCCCGGGACCAGGACCACCAGGTCGTGTGCGGTGTGCCCCGGCCCCACGTTCGCCAGCAGCACCCGATGACCGCCGCCCAGGTCGAGCGTCCACTCCCCGGAGACCCGGTGGCGCGGCAGCACGAGGAGGTCGGCGGCCTCGGTCGCGTCCGCCGGGGGCAGGCCGTGGCGCACCGCGTCCGCGCGGAGGGCGTCACGGTCGCGGGACAGGACGCCGTCGACGCCCACCGCCCCGAACACCTCCACCCCGGCGAACGCGGCCGCCCCGAAGACGTGGTCGAAGTGGGGGTGGGTCAGCGCGAGATGTGTCACACGAGCGCCACCGAGCAGCAGGCACGCCTCGGTCCGCAACCGCGCGCCCTCCCGCAGGCTGGAACCCGCGTCGATCATGAGGGCCGCACCGTCCCCGGCCACCAGCCCGACCGTGCAGTCCCAGCCGGGAAGGCGGCACCGTCCGACCCGTGGCGTCAATCCCTGCCACCCGCACTCTTCCCAAGTCACCGTCATGCACCGACGCTAGCTGTAGGTCGGCGTCCGCCGCTGAAGCGGGGCATGCAGGGCGGTGCGGCAGGAGGTGAGGACGGTCCGTCGTAGGTGCTCCGTCCGTCGCCGCGTACCCGTGGGTAGGAAGTGGGCCGCGACGTGGCCCGGCAGGGGTCGGACAGCGGCCCGACATCGCCGGACACGTCCGTACACGTCGGCATGACATGGCTGGACCGGCCTTGCCGGGGGCGTACCCCACCGCCGTACACTGGGCGGGGAGTGCTGGCACTCGCCCGGGGTGAGTGCCAAGGGGGAGTCACGGAAGAGCGAGCTGGAGGTGTGCGCGATGCTCAGTGAACGCAGGCTCCAGGTGCTGCGCGCCATCGTCCAGGACTACGTGGGCACCGAGGAGCCGGTCGGTTCCAAGGCGCTCACGGAGCGGCACAACCTGGGGGTCTCCCCGGCGACCGTCCGCAACGACATGGCGGCGCTGGAGGACGAGGGTTTCATCGCCCAGCCCCACACCAGCGCGGGCCGTATCCCCACCGACAAGGGGTACCGGCTCTTCGTCGACAAGCTGGCCGGCGTCAAGCCGATGACGCCGCCCGAGCGGCGCGCCATCCAGAACTTCCTGGACGGCGCGGTCGATCTGGACGACGTCGTGGCGCGGACCGTGCGGCTGCTGGCGCAGCTGACGCGGCAGGTCGCGGTCGTGCAGTACCCCTCGCTCACCCGCTCGACCGTGCGGCACGTGGAGCTGCTGTCGCTGGCCCCGGCCCGGCTGATGCTCGTGCTGATCACGGACACCGGACGGGTGGAGCAGCGGCTGGTGGACTGCCCGGCGCCCTTCGGAGAAACGTCACTCGCGGATCTTCGCGCCCGGCTGAACAGCAAGGTCGCGGGCCGCCGGTTCACCGACGTGCCCCGGCTGGTCGAGGACCTGCCGGAGGCGTTCGACGTCGAGGACCGCGGCACGGTCACGACGGTGCTCTCCACCCTGCTGGAGGCACTCGTCGAGGAGAGCGAGGAGCGGCTGATGATCGGCGGAACCGCCAATCTCACCCGCTTCGGACATGACTTCCCCCTCACCATCCGGCCCGTTCTGGAAGCCTTGGAGGAGCAGGTCGTCCTCCTCAAGTTGCTTGGCGAGGCCGGGGATTCGGGCATGACCGTACGCATCGGTCATGAGAACGCGTATGAGGGACTCAACTCCACGTCCGTCGTCTCCGTCGGCTACGGTTCGGGCGGCGAGGCAGTAGCGAAGCTGGGCGTGGTCGGACCTACGCGCATGGACTATCCGGGAACGATGGGAGCGGTACGAGCGGTGGCACGGTACGTCGGACAGATCCTGGCGGAGTCTTAAGTGGCCACGGACTACTACGCCGTGCTCGGCGTGCGCCGCGACGCGTCTCAGGACGAGATCAAGAAGGCGTTCCGGAGGCTCGCTCGCGAGCTGCACCCGGACGTCAATCCCGATCCGAAGACCCAGGAGCGGTTCAAGGAGATCAACGCCGCCTACGAGGTGTTGTCGGACCCGCAGAAGAAGCAGGTCTACGACCTCGGTGGCGACCCGCTGTCCCAGGCGGGCGGCGGAGGCGCGGGCGGCTTCGGCGCCGGTGGCTTCGGCAACTTCTCGGACATCATGGACGCGTTCTTCGGCACGGCGTCGCAGCGGGGTCCCCGCTCGCGCACGCGCCGGGGACAGGACGCGATGATCCGGCTGGAGATCGACCTCGACGAGGCGGCCTTCGGCACGACGAAGGACATCCAGGTCGACACGGCCGTCGTCTGTACGACGTGCAGTGGCGAGGGGGCCGCTCCCGGCACCACCGCCCAGACCTGTGACATGTGCCGGGGCCGCGGTGAGGTCTCGCAGGTCACGCGGTCCTTCCTCGGCCAGGTCATGACCTCCCGGCCCTGCCCGCAGTGCCAGGGCTTCGGCACGATCGTCCCCAACCCGTGCCCCGAGTGCGCGGGCGACGGGCGGGTGCGGTCGCGGCGGACGCTGACCGTCAAGATCCCGGCCGGTGTCGACAACGGCACGCGGATCCAGCTGGCCGGTGAGGGCGAGGTCGGGCCCGGTGGCGGTCCCGCCGGTGACCTCTACGTCGAGATCCACGAGCTGCCGCACCCGATGTTCCAGCGGCGCGGCGACGATCTGCACTGCACGGTGACGATCCCGATGACGGCGGCGTCCCTCGGTACGAAGGTGCCGCTGGAGACGCTGGACGGGCTGGAGGAGGTCGACATCCGGCCCGGGACGCAGTCCGGGCAGTCGATCCCGCTGCACGGGCGCGGTGTCACGCATCTGCGCGGTGGCGGGCGGGGCGACCTGATCGTCCACGTCGAGGTGCAGACGCCGACGAAGCTGGACCCCGAGCAGGAGGGGCTGCTGCGGCAGCTGGCCGCGCTGCGGGGTGAGGAGCGGCCGACGGGGCAGTTCCAGCCGGGGCAGCAGGGCTTGTTCTCTCGGTTGAAGGACGCGTTCAACGGGCGCTGAGTGGGTGTGTTGGCGGGCGCGCTGAGTGGGTGCGTCGTCGGGTGCGGCTGCGTGGGGCTTCTCGCGCAGTTCCCCGCGCCCCTGAAAAGCAGGGGCTGAGCCCCGTGCTTTTCAGGCCCGCAGGGCCTGGTCTTTCAGGGGCGCGGGGAACTGCGCGACCAGCCCCCACCCACCCGCACCCGACGAACAACCCCCCGTACCCGATTCGGCTCCACCCGGAGGGCATGGCACCATGCCGTCATGTCCTCCGCACTGACCGATCTCGTCCCGCTCCCGATCGTGCAGGCCCCGATGGCGGGCGGTGTGTCCGTGCCGCGGCTGGCCGCCGCCGTGTCCGAGGCCGGCGGGCTGGGATTCCTGGCCGCCGGGTACAAGACGGCCGACGGGATGTACCAGGAGATCAAGGCGCTCCGGGCGCTCACCTCACGCCCCTTCGGCGTGAACCTCTTCATGCCGCAACCGGAGTATGCCGAGCCCGCCGCCGTCGAGGTCTACGCGGAGCAGCTCGCCGGTGAGGCCACCTGGTACGACGCCGAGCTGGGCGACCCGGACAGCGGACGCGACGACGGCTACGAGGCCAAGCTCGCCGTGCTGCTCGACAACCCGGTGCCCGTGGTCTCGTTCCACTTCGGCTGCCCGACGCCCGAGGTCGTCGAGTCCCTCGCCCGCAAGGGCACGCTCACCCTGGTCACCGCGACCTCGGCGGAGGAGGCGCAGGCCGTGGAGCGGTCCGGGGCCCACGCCGTGATCGTGCAGGGCGTCGAGGCCGGCGGTCACCAGGGCACCCACCGGGACGACCCCGAGCGCGACCGCGCCGGCATCGGGCTGCTCTCGCTGGTCGCCCAGGTCCGCGAGGCCGTGGCGCTGCCGATGGTCGCGGCCGGCGGCATCATGAGCGGCAGCCAGATCGCCGCCCTCCTCACCGCCGGCGTGAGCGCGGCCCAGCTCGGCACGGCGTTCCTCGCGACCGCCGAGTCCGGCGCGCACGCCGTGCACAAGCAGGCGCTGACCGACCCGCTCTTCGTCCGCACCGAGCTGACCCGGGCCTTCTCCGGCCGTCCGGCCCGGGGCCTGGTCAACCGGTTCCTGCGCGAGCACGGCCCGTACGCGCCCGTGGCCTACCCGGAGGTCCACCACCTCACCTCGCCGCTGCGCAAGGCCGCCGCGAAGGCCGGGGACGCCCAGGGCATGGCGCTGTGGGCCGGGCAGGGCCACCGGATGGCCCGCGCGCTGCCCGCCGGGAAACTGGTCGAGGTGCTGGCCGCCGAGATCGCCGCCGCACAGGACGAGCAGGCCGCGGCGCGGGTCGGCAGCGGCCAGGGCGGTCAGGCCGGGAGCGAGGGGCGATGACCGCACCCGTGTTCGTGGTCGACCGGTTCGACGGCCGGGGCTCGGAGATCGTGCTCGACGGCCCCGAAGGGCGACACGCGGTCTCCGTGAAGCGGCTGCGGCCCGGTGAGGACGTGGTCCTCACCGACGGGCGGGGCCAGTGGGTGGAAGGCGTGGTGAAGGCCGCCGAGGGCAAGGACCGGCTGGTCGTCATGGATGTGGGGGACCTGCGGGAGGAGCCGCCCGCGCAGCCCCGGATCACCGTGGTCCAGGCGCTGCCCAAGGGTGACCGGGGCGAACTGGCCGTCGAGACCATGACCGAGGTCGGCATCGACGCGATCGTGCCCTGGGCCGCCTCCCGCTGCATCACCCAGTGGAAGGGCGACCGGGGGCTGAAGGCGCTCGCCAAGTGGCGGGCCACCGCCCGGGAGGCGGGCAAGCAGTCCCGCCGGACGCGGTTCCCCGAGGTCGCGGACGCGGCCACGGGCAAGCAGGTCGCGGCACTGCTGGCGAAGGCCGACTTCGCCGCCGTCCTGCATGAGAGCGGCGACGAGACACTGGCCACGGCGAAGCTGCCGACGGCCGGCGAGATCGTGCTCGTCGTGGGGCCCGAGGGGGGCGTGTCGCCGGAGGAGCTGGCGCTCTTCGGCGAGGCGGGCGCGGGGGCGTACCGACTCGGGCCCAGTGTGCTGCGCACGTCGACCGCCGGGACGGCGGCCGGGGCGCTGCTGCTGGGCCGCACCGGACGCTGGTCCTGACCGCCCTGGTCCGGACCGTGTCCCCGACCCCTCAGGGAGCATCGTGGAACTCGCCCAAGTAAGGCTGCTCGTCTCCGACTTCGCCGTGTGCTACCGCTTCTACGCCGATGTGCTCGGGCTGAAGCCGCAGTCCGGGGCCGTCGACGGGCCGTACGAGAAGTTCAGCCCGGCCGTCGGGTCCGCGGGGATCGCGCTGCAGGACCGGGCGATGATGGCCGAGGTGCTCGGGGAGCTGGCCGACGCGGCGAACGGACACCGGTCGCTGGTCGTCCTGCGCGTCGACGACCTCGACGCGTACTGCGAGCGCATCACCTCGTTCCGCGTGCGGCTTCTGCACGGACCCGCACAGATGACCGACCGGATGCGGGTGGCCCATCTCAAGGACCCCGAGGGGAACTTGGTCGAGCTGCAGGAATGGCTGCTGATGAGCGGCTGACGCCCCCCGCCGGTGTCCCCCGCCCGGGTCCCCCGTCCCGGTGGCACGGCCGCACGCGGTCTTCCGTGCCGCCGCGGGCGGTGGCAGGCTGCCGGGCATGGGGGCATGGAAGCGTCTCAGGGCGTACCGGACGGGTGGGCGCCGGCTCCTGCTGGGAGCCGGGCTCGGTGTCTGCGCGGTCGTGGGCCTGGTGGCCTGCGAGGGCGGCGGGCTGAACACCGGCGCGGTCGCGTTCACCACCGACCAGCTCGCCACCAAGGAGCTGGAGCGGGAGGGCCTCGACGTGCGGTGGCTCACCTGCACGGCGTCGTACGACGGCGACGGCGGTGGTGGCGGGCAGGGCGACGACAAGAAGTCCGGCGCGCCGTCCGCGTCCGTGAACACCGTCGCCGACGTCGACTGCACCGGCGAGGACAAGGAGGGCCGGGACATCGAGGTCACCGGGAAGGTGACCAAAGAGGTCAACGGCAGGTGCGTACGCGGGGATCTGACCGCGAAGGTCGGCGGCAAGGAGTGGTTCCACGTCGAGGGGCTCGGCAACTGCGACGCGCCCGCCCCGACGCCGAGCGCCGGACAGCCGGACCCGGACCGGCCGGGGCCGACGGTGACGGTCACCGTCACCCAGACCATCTGGTGCCAGAAGGACCCGGCATGCGTGCCCGAGGGCAAGTGAGGCCCGGCCCGGGGCAACTCGGGCCCGGTGCGAGGGACATGATCCAAACCCCTCCCCATCAGACCGAACGCTGCATAAAGTAACTGGGTGACTCAGCTCGCGTATTTCCGGTATCCGCACCTGCACGGCGACCTGGTCGCCTTCACCGCCGAGGACGACGTGTGGGTCGCGCCTCTGGACGGCGGCCGTGCCTGGCGGGTCAGCGCGGACAACGTACCCGTGAACCATCCCCGGATCTCCCCGGACGGCACCACCGTCGCGTGGACCTCCACCCGGGACGGCGCGCCCGAGGTGCACATCGCGCCCGTCGACGGCGGCTCGGCCAAGCGCCTGACGTACTGGGGGAGTTGGCGCACCCAGGTGCGCGGCTGGACGCCCGACGGGCAGGTCCTCGCGCTCAGCACCCACGGCGAGGCCAGCCTGCGGCGCAGCTGGGCGCGCGCCGTGCCCCTCGACGGCGGACCGGCCACCACCCTCCCCTACGGGCCCGTCGGCGATGTCGCCCACGGCCCCGCCACCGTGCTGCTGTCCGCGCCGATGGGCCGCGAGGCCGCCTGGTGGAAGCGGTACCGGGGCGGCACCGCGGGCAAGCTGTGGATCGACCGGGCCGACGGGGGCGCCGGGGAGTTCGAGCGTCTGCACACCGAGTTGGACGGCAACCTCGAATACCCGATGTGGGTCGGGGACCGGATCGCGTTCCTCTCCGACCACGAGGGCGTCGGGGCGCTCTACTCCTCCCTCGCCGACGGCTCCGACCTGCGCCGGCACACCCCGATCGACGGTTTCTACGCCCGGCACGCGGCCACTGACGGCACCCGCGTCGTGTACGCGTCCGCCGGGGAGCTGTGGCTGCTGGACGACCTCGACGGCGCCGAGCCGCGCAGGCTCGACATCCGGCTGGGCGGACAGCGCGTGGACCTCCAGCCGTTCCCGGTGAACGCCTCCCGCTGGCTCGGCTCCGCCTCGCCCGACCACACCGCCCGGGGCAGCGCCGTCTCCGTGCGCGGCTCGATCCACTGGATCACCCACCGCTCCGGCCCCGCCCGCGCGCTCGCCGCCGAGGACGGCGTACGGGCCCGGCTGCCCCGCACCTTCCGGGTGGAGGGCGAGGAGTGGGTGGTGTGGGTGACGGACGCGGAGGGCGACGACGCGCTGGAGTTCGCCCCGGCGACCGGCGTCGGTCCCGGTGCCACGCCGCGCCGGCTCGCCGCCGGGCAGCTCGGCCGCGTCCTCGGGCTCGCCGTGGCCCCCGACGGCAGCCGGGTCGCCGTCGCCGCCGACGACGGCCGGGTGCTGCTCGTCGAGCGGGAGACCGGCGAGGTGCGCGAGGTCGACCGCAGCGAGGACGGCGAGGTGACCGGGCTCGTCTTCTCGCCCGACTCCGCCTGGCTCGCCTGGTCGCACCCGGGCCCGCGCCCGCTGCGTCAGCTCAAGCTCGCCAACACCGCCGACCTGTCCGTCACCGAGGCGACCCCGCTGCGCTTCCAGGACTTCTCGCCGACGTTCACGCTCGACGGCAAGCACCTCGCCTTCCTCTCCGCCCGCGCCTTCGATCCGGTCTACGACGAACACGTCTTCGACCTGCACTTCGTCAGCGGCGCCCGCCCGCACCTGATCACGCTCGCGGCGACCACCCCGTCCCCCTTCGGACCGCAGCGCCACGGCCGGCCGTTCGAGGCACCCGACAAGGACGAGACCCCGGACAGCGAGGGCGCCCCCGCCACCCGGATCGACCTCGAAGGGCTCGCCGACCGGATCGTCCCCTTCCCGGTCGAGGCCGCCCGCTACTCCACGCTCCGCGCCGCCAAGGACGGTGTGCTGTGGCTGCGCCACCCCGTCACCGGCGTCCTCGGCCACCTGCGGGCCACCCCCGACGACCCGGACCCCAAGACCTCCCTGGAGCGCTACGACCTCGCCCAGCGGCGCCTGGAGTACCTGGCGTCCGACGCCGATCACTTCGCCGTCAGCGGCGACGGCAAACGGGTCCTGCTGTGGACCGACGGCAAGCTCAAGGTCGTCCCCAGCGACCGGCGCGCCTCGGGCGACGACGACAGCGACTCCAACGTCACGGTCGACCTCTCGCGCATCCGGCGGACCGTCGACCCGGCCGCCGAGTGGCGCCAGATGTTCGACGAGACCGGCCGGCTGATGCGGGACAACTTCTGGCGGCCCGACCTGGGCGGCGTCGACTGGTCCGGCGTGCTGGACCGCTACCGGCCCGTCCTGGAACGGGTGGCCACCCATGACGACCTCGTGGACCTGCTCTGGGAGGTGCAGGGCGAGCTGGGCACCTCCCACGCCTACGTCACCCCGCGCGGCCGGGGCGGCTCCGGCGACCGGCGGCAGGGCCTGCTCGGCGCGGACGTCTCCCGGCACGAGGACGGCCCCCAGGGAACCCCGGTGTGGCGCATCGACCGGGTGCTCCCGTCGGAGACCTCCGACCCGGACGCGCACTCGCCGCTCGCCGCGCCCGGGGTGGCCGTGCGCGCCGGGGACGCGATCCTCGCGGTCGGTGGACAGCCGGTCGACCCGCTGGCCGGACCCGGACCGCTGCTCGTCGGCACGGCCGGCAAGGCCGTCGAACTGACCGTGCTGCCGGCCGGCGGCGGTGACCTCCGGCATCCCGTGGTCGTGCCCATCTCCGACGAGGAGCCCCTGCGGTACCACGCGTGGGTCGCGGACCGGCGGGCGTACGTCCACGAGAAGTCGGGCGGCCGCCTCGGGTACCTGCACGTGCCCGACATGGTCGGCTCCGGCTGGGCCCAGCTCCACCGCGATCTGCGCATCGAGGTCGCACGGGAGGGGCTGGTCGTGGACGTCCGGGAGAACCGGGGCGGGCACACCTCCCAGCTCGTGGTGGAGAAACTGGCCCGGCGGATCGTCGGATGGGACCTGCCGCGCGGGATGCGGGCGAGCAGCTACCCCGACGACGCGCCCCGGGGGCCCGTCGTCGCCGTCGCCAACGAGTTCTCCGGGTCCGACGGGGACATCGTCAACGCGGCGATCAAGGCGCTCGGGATCGGGCCGGTGGTCGGGACGCGGACGTGGGGCGGGGTCGTCGGGATCGACAGCCGCTACCGGCTGGTGGACGGGACGCTCGTGACACAGCCGAAGTACGCGTTCTGGCTGGAGGGGTACGGGTGGGGCGTCGAGAACCACGGGGTCGATCCTGACGTGGAGGTCGTGCAGGCGCCCCAGGACCACGCGGCGGGGCGTGACCCCCAGCTTGACGAGGCGATCCGGATCGCGTTGGAGGGGTTGGAGTCGACGCCGGCGAAGGTGGCACCCGCGCTGCCCGAGTCGTAGGGGCCGGGGGGGCGTTGTCGGGTGCGGGTCCGGTGGGGGCTGGTCGCGCAGTTCCCCCCCCGCCCCTGAAAAAGCAGGGGCTGCGCCCCGTGCTTTTCGGCCCGAAAGGCCGGAGGCCTTTCAGGGGCGCGGGGAACTGCGCGAGAAGCCCCACCCACCCGCACCCGACAACGCACCCGCACCGCGACAACGCCCCCTGGCGATAGCATGCCCCGGTAGGCGATCACCGGTGGCTGGGAGGCGACGTATGGCTGGGGAGCCGCAGGACGACTGTCTGTTCTGCAAGATCGTGGCGGGACACGTCCCCGCGACGATCGTGAGGGAGACGGAGACGACGGTCGCGTTCAGGGACATCAACCCCCAGGCACCGACCCACGTCCTGGTCATCCCGAAGGCGCACTACGCGGACGCCGCCGCACTCGCCACCGCCGCCCCCGGCCTCGCCGCGGACGTCCTGCGCGAGACCCAGGTCGTCGCGGACGAGGACAAGCTGGAGAGCTACCGCATCGTCTTCAACACCGGTACCGGCGCGGGCCAGACCGTCTTCCACGCGCACGCCCACGTCGTCGGCGGCCGCGGCCTGCAGTGGCCCCCCGGGTGACGAGCCGTGTCCGTACGTGAACTGGTGGTCCTCGGCACCGCCAGCCAGGTCCCGACCCGGCACCGCAACCACAACGGCTATCTGCTCCGCTGGGGCGCCGAGGGGCTCCTCTTCGACCCCGGCGAGGGCACCCAGCGGCAGATGCTGCGCGCCGGGGTCGCCGCGCACGACCTGAACCGCATCTGCGTCACCCATTTCCACGGCGACCACTCGCTGGGGCTGGCCGGCGTGATCCAGCGGATCAACCTCGACCGGGTCCCGCACGACGTCACCGCGCACTACCCGCGCTCCGGGCAGCGGTTCTTCGACCGGCTGCGGTACGCCACCGCCTACCGGGAGACGGTCGAGCTGATCGAGGCGCCGGTCGAGGGTGAGGGCGGCGTACTGGTCACCACCCCCGCCTACACGCTCGACGCACGCAAGCTCTCGCACCCCGTCGAGTCCTACGGCTACCGCCTCGTCGAGCCCGACGGACGCCGGATGCTGCCCGAGCGGCTCGCCGCACACGGGATCAAGGGGCCGGACATCGGACGGATCCAGCGGGAGGGCGCCATCGGTGCCGTCCGGCTCGACGACGTCAGTGAACTGCGGCGCGGACAACGGTTCGCGTTCGTCATGGACACCCGGCTCTGTGACGGCGTCTACGCCCTCGCCGACGCGGCCGACATGCTCGTCATCGAGTCGACGTTCCTGAACGAGGACATCGAACTCGCCGTCGACCACGGCCATCTGACGGCGGGTCAGGCCGCTTCCGTCGCCCGCGACTGCGGGGTGCGGCACCTCGTGCTGACCCACTTCAGCCAGCGGTACACCGAGCCCGAGGAGTTCGAACGGCAGGCACGGGCCGCCGGGTTCGAGGGGGAGCTGACCGTGGCCCACGACCTCCTGCGGGTGGCGCTTCCGAAACGGCGCTAGATGTATTGACCCGCAGCGTTGTTCACACGGCTGATTGGTGGCTGGCCCTCGAGTGCGGTGTGGCAGCGATGGTGGTTGTAGGTGTGCAGGAAGTCTGCCAGGGCTGCGGTGCGTTCGGTGTTGGTGGTGTAGGGCCGTAGGTAGGCCCATTCGTCGAGCAGGGTGCGGTTGAAGCGTTCGACCTTGCCGTTGGTCTGGGGCCGGTAGGCGCGGGTGAGCTTGCCCGGTCGCGCCGAGGTCGGCCAGCGCCTCTCGCCAGGCGAAGCTCTTGCGGTAGGGCCAGGCGTTGTCGGTCAGGACCCGCTCGATGCGGTCGATACCCGATGCGGCGAAGAATGCTGCGGCCCGCCGCAGGAAGCCGGCGCAGGTGTCGGCCTTCTCGTCGCTGTGGATCTCGCTATAGGCCAGGCGGCTGTGGTCGTCGACGGCGGAGTGGACGTAGTCGAAGCCCATGGAGCTGCGGGTGGCGCGGCCGGCCTGGCGTCCCAGCACCTTGTGGCCGCCGCCGTCGGGGATCCGGCCGAGCTTCTTGACGTCCACGTGGACCATTTCGCCGGGCCGGGCGCGTTCGTAGCGGCGGATGACCTGGCCTGTGGGCCGGTCCAGGAAGGCCAGGCGG
>NZ_JBVISJ010000016.1:0-206259 GCF_055575575.1 Streptomyces sp. NPDC034049 | reverse complement strand
TAAGGTTGGCAGAAAAGGGCCGGGAAGAGAGGGGGAGAGGAGGAAAACGGGGGGGGGGGGGGCGGAGAAGGAACTGGCGTTCCTGGGCGTCTTTCCCCCCCCCCCCCCCCCCGGGACCGCGGACCCCACCCATGTGATGCCGGGCTCATGGCCTGAGCCTCCAGGAACCCATTCCACCAGCACGGAGTCAGCAAGATGACCAAACGCGCCCCGGACGCCTCGGACGTGTCCGTGAGCCCGCCCAGGAGACGAAGCAAGTACACCCTCGCACCGCTCGTCCTCATCTCCGGCAACGTCGTGCTCTTCGCGCTGTTCTTCGTCTGGCCGGCGGTGATCGGGCTCGTCTACTCCTTCACGAACTACACGGGCGTGGGCGCGTTCCAGTTCGTGGGACTGGACAACTATCAGAAGCTGCTCGGGGACTCGACCTTCTACGCCGCGACGACCCGCACGCTGCTGTACACCGTGCTCTTCGTCCCGCTGAACTTCGTGCTCTCGCTGCTCATCGCCAACGTGCTGGTGAGCAAGCACGCCAAGGGCGCGTCGGTCGCCCGCATCTTCTTCTTCATCCCGTGGCTGCTGTCGCCCATCATCGTGGGTGTCCTGTGGCGATGGCTGTTCGGTGAGAACTTCGGACTGGTCAACTACTTCATCGAGAAGGTCGGCGGCAGCGCCGTTCCCTGGCAGTCGAACGCGGACCTGTCACTGCTCGTGGTCGTGGTGGCGGCGGCCTGGGCCTGGACGGGCTTCTCCATGCTGCTGTTCATCGCGGCGATCAAGAACGTCCCGACGTCGTACTACGAGGCGGCCGCGCTCGACGGCGCCGGTCCGTGGCGCCAGTTCTTCAGCATCACCCTGCCGAGCATCGCCCCCACGTCCTTCATCGTCATCCTGCTCAACACGATCCACGCGATGAAGGAATACGCGGTGTTCGCCTCCCTCAACAACGGTGGACCCGGAACGTCGAACAACCTGCTGGTCCAGTACATCTACCAGACGGGGTTCAAGTCGGGCCAGATCGGCTACGCGAGCGCCGCGTCGTTCGTGCTCATGCTCATCCTGATGGCCGTCGCGATCATCCAGATGATGGTGAACCGGCGGGTGGAGAACCGATGACAACCACAGACATGCCACGCAAGGTCGACGCCGGACCCGGACGACCTGTCCGCAAGAAGCGGGCCGGCGGCTCGGCCACCGGTGGGCTTCGGCGCGCGGTGGCCCCGACGACCCTGCTGTGGGTCCTCGCGGCCCTCTACGGGGTGCCGGTGCTGTGGTTCGTCCTCAGCTCCCTCAAACCGGCCGGAGACCTGTTCTCCCTTCCGCTGACGGTGTTCCCCGACGACCCCACCGTGTCGGGTTACAAGGAGGCGTGGGCGAGCGCCAACTTCTCCGAGTACTTCATCAACACGACCATCGTGTGTGTGATCGCGACGATCCTCACGGTGGGAGTCAGCTGCTGCACCGGGTACGCGCTGGCCAAGTACGACAACAAGTGGCTCAAGGCGTTCTTCCTCTGCATCCTGGCCACCACGATGCTGCCGGCCGAGGTCATGCTCGCCCCGCTGTTCCTGGTGGTCCGCGACCTCGGCTTCTACAACTCGCTCTCCGGCATCATCCTCCCGGCCCTGCTCACCGCGACCGGCTGCTTCATGTTCCGCCAGTTCTTCCTGACGGTCCCCGACGAGCTCATCGAGGCCGCCCGCATCGACGGCGCGAAAGAGCTGTCGATCTTCCTGCGGATCATGGTGCCGCTCTCCCGGCCCATCATGCTGACGCTCGCCATCCTGTCGTTCCAGTGGCGGTGGAACGACTACATCTGGCCGCTGCTGATGCTGAACGACCCCGAGAAGTTCACCGTGCAGATCGGCATCCAGAGCCTCGTCGGCGCACAGAACATCAACTGGTCGGTGCTGCTCGGCGGATCGGTCATCTCCATGGTCCCGCTGATCGTCGTCTTCCTGGTGTTCCAGAAGTACGTCATGAACGCCGACATCAACGCCGGACTGAAGGACTGACCTTGCCCTCCCCGCTCGACCACGAGTTCGTCCGGTCGGCGGCCCGCGCCGCCGACCGGTCGGCCGCCCCCCTGGCGGCCGACCCCGACAGGGAACCCACCGGTGTCCCGCACCGTGGGCTGGCGTGGCGGGTGAAGACCCTGGTCGCGGCCCACCGTTCCCCGGACTCGGCCCTGCACGGCAGCGGGCCGGCCGTCGCCGCCGCGCTGACCCACCTGCGTGCCCTGCGGGCCACGCAGACCACCACCGGACTCTTCGCCGGCGGCGACAACGTGCAGTCACCGCCGGACTCCGCCTTCACCGTCAACGACGTGTGCGACGCGCACGTCCTCGCCGCCGGCGCGGGGCCCGAACTGCGCGACGTCACCGCCGCGCTCGCCGACATCGCCGGCGCCGCGACGGCCAGTCTCCTGACCGGTGGGGTGCACACCCCGAACCACCGCTGGGAGCTGTGCGCGGCGCTGGCCCGGCTGCACCGGTCGTTCCCGGACGACCGGCTGCTCCACCGCGTCGAGCAGTGGCTCGCCGAGGGCGTCGACATCGACGCGGACGGCCTGTACTCGGAACGCAGCGCCAACTACGCGGCCCATGTGTCCAACCCGTCGCTGCTGCTCCTCGCCGAGGTGCTCGGCCGCGCCGACCTCCAGGGCGCCGTCGAACGCAATCTCGCCACCACCCTGGACCTGATCAGGCCGGACGGCACGGTGGAGACCGTCCACTCGCGACGGCAGGACCAGTACCACCCGTTCCCGCTCGCGCCCTACCTGCCGCACTACCGGCTGCTCGCGATCCGCACCGGCCGGGGCGACTTCGCCAGGGCGGCACGGCTCGCGGCCGCCGGTGGCATCGACGACCCCGACCTGCTCGCGCAGACCCTGCTCACCCCCGACCTGTGCCGCGCGCTGCCGGCCCCGGCCGCGGAGACCCTGCCGCGTGAGCGGTACCTCACCACCGCACGCCTGGCCGCGCGCGCCTCGGCGACCGCGCACACGGTGGTCCATGGCGGCTCCGACGTGCCCGAACACCGACGCATCCGCTCGGGCCTCGCCTGCAACCCCACCTTCCTGCGCCTGTTCGCCGGCGACGCGGTCCTCGACGCGGTTCGTCTCTCGCGGGGGTTCTTCGACCTGGGCCCGTTCCGTGCCGCCGACATGCGACAGATCGCCGACCACCGGTACCGGCTCACCGAAACCCTCACCGCCGCCTACTACCAGCCGCTCCCTGAGGACCGGCGGCGGGACGACGGCGCCTACCGGCTGGTGGACGACGGACGCTTCTCGGCCTCGATGGCCTTCCCGGACCGGCCCAGGGACGAGGTCTCCCACACGACCCGCGTCGACGTGGAACTCCGGGAGGACGGCGCCGACCTGCGGATCGACATCAGCGGACCCCGGGTCCCCTGGGCCCTCGAACTGACCTTCCGGCCGGGCGGCGAGCCGGAGGGGGCCGTACCGATCGGCGACGGCCGCTGGTGCCTGACGAACGGGCCGATGACCTACCGGGTCGGCGACGACGAGATCCGGGTCGAGGCCGAGATCGAGGCGGGCGAACCGCCGGCCGGGCCGGACCGGAGCGACGTACTGCGGTACGACCCGGGCCAGGACCACACCGTGGTGGGCGGCACCGACGCCACGACCGGCAACCGTGTCTACCTCGGTGGACTGGGCCCCCACACACTGACCGTCGCACTGCGTGCCCGCCGGCCCGCACCCGTCGTGTGACTCCGACGCACCACGCCATGGCCACCCCAGGTACGAAGGGCTGATCCCCGTGGACCTCACGTCCCCTCCCGTGCACCTCACGCACCAGCGCCGGCCCCTGCACGACCTGCCGTCCACCCCCGAGGCGTACGACGAGGTCCTCACCGAGGTCGTCGAGCAGGCCCTCGCGCGCATCACGCCCGAGGGCAACCTCGAACACCCCGACTGTGTCGACGACATCGGCGACACCTCCCTCGGCATCACCTCCCTGCTCGCCCTCGCCTGGCAGCGCACCAAGGACCCGCGTCTGCCGGAGGCGGTCGGCCGCAGCACCGACTTCCACCTCCGGGAGCGCGTCTTCACCGACGACAACCCCGGCTACCCGAACCTGCGGGTGCGCAACTCCGGCTTCCCGTACGCCCGTTACACCCTGGCGCCCGGCGCCCACCCGATCGGCGACTGGCCGAGCACCGTCTGGGCGCTCCTCCAGGCCGTCAACCTGCTCGACCTCGCCGAGGGCCTCCTCACCGACGAACAGACCGGCGCCCTGCGGGAGATGAGCCGCGGCTACTGGCGCTGGCTCACCGAGGCGACCTTCTTCAACCCGCAGGAGGCCGGCAACCAGGCCATCGGCTGCGTCGTCGGCGGCCTGATGCTGGCCCGCCACCTTCCGCCCGAGGACGGCGAGCGGGTCCGCGCACAGGCGATCACCCTGTACGCCGACGAGATCCGCGCCCACCGGGTACGCGACCGGGGCGCCCTCCTCCCACCCGAGCACGGCGGCGCCTACGACAACAACTACGGCCCCATCTCCCTGTCCTTCCTCGCCCAGGCCCACCGGGTGAGCGGCGAGGAGATGTTCGCCGAGGACGGGGAGGCGGTCGCCCGCTACATCGACGCACGCCTCACCGTCGGCGGCTTCGACAACGGCGGCCCCCGCTACAGCGAACAGCACTCCGGCTTCGAGTCCGTGCTCGGCCTGCGCTACTTCGGCCACCGCATCGGCGCCGACCTGGGCCGCTACCGGGGCGACACCCGATGGGGCCGGCACGCGGTCAAGCCGGACGGCGGCGTCGACGGCCACTTCGCGTGGATGCTGGTCTGGCAGATCCTGGACACCACACCCTGGCACCGCGCCCCGTCCACCCGGCCGGCCCGGCACCAACTGCGGGCGGGCCGGGTCTCCGTCGCCTTCGACTCCAGGATGACGCCCGCCCTGATCGAGGCCGACGGGACCTATCTCCTCCCCGCCGCAGTCGACCGCCAGCACGGCTTCGGGCCGGTCGTCGACGGCTTCCTGCTCTGCCGGCCCATGGGCGAGACCCGGGTCCGGGACGTCCGCGCCGACGGCCTCGCGGCCAAGCTCGTCACCAAGCCCGTCGTCACCCGCGACCACGTCCTGCGGCACGTCCAGTCCCTGTACGTCACCGACGGCACCCGACTGTGGACCACGGTCGCCGTCGAACGCCTACCGGGCGAGCCGTACCTCCTCGCCGGACTGCCGTACGTGGCGGACGACGCCCAGGGCCTGCGCCGGATCGCGGACGCCGATGTGACCTCGGCCGGCGACCTGTGGCTGACCCACCCGGCCGCCGAGGGCCCGGAGTTCTTCGACGCCCGCGCCGACACCACCCAGGAACGCGCCGCCTTCGCCCTCGCCGCCGACCCGCGCGGCTACGGAAACCCCGACGAGGGCTGGTCCCACCTGGTGGCCTCCACGGCCATCGAGGCCACCCCCGCACCGGGTGCGCCGGACGACCTCAGCGTCTTCGCCGTCCGCTACGGCGGCTCCGGCGACATCTTCGACCCCACGTTCGACCGCGTCGCGGAGGGGCTGAGGGTCCGCACGGAGGCGTTCACGGCCGTGATCGGTGACCCGGCGGGCGACGACCGGGGCGAACCGACCCTGACCCTGCGCCCCTGACCTCCCGCCCCCGGCCAAAAGCCGCACAAGCCGGCAGCCCGACGTTCCTGACGACGTCGGGCTGCCTCATTCCCCCGGCCCGTTCCTACGCTCCCGCCTCCACCGCGGGCATCGCCGACGCCGGCACCACCAGGTCCGCGTACGGCCTGGTCGTCGCCACCAGCTCCGCGTTGCGCTCGTCCGTGCGGAGGACCCAGGCGACCGCCTCGTCATGCCCCTTGCCGAACTCCTCGTGGCGGGCGACCAGACGACGGACACGCTCGGCCTCGTCCAGCTCGCAGAACCACACCTCGTCCAGCTGGGAACGGACACGCGACCAGGGTTCGCCGGGCACCAGCAGATAGTTCCCCTCGGTGACGACCAGCCGCGCGGACGGCGGGACCGGGATCGCCCCCGCGATCGGCTGCTCCAGGGTCCGCTCGAACCCCGGCGCGTACACGACGTCGTCCTCGTCGCCCCGCAACCGCTCCAGCAGGGCCGCGTACCCCGCCGCGTCGAAGGTGTCCGGCGCGCCCTTGCGGTTCCGGCGGTCGAGGCGGTCGAGCTCCACGTCCGCCAGATGGAAACCGTCCATGGGGACATGGGCGACCCAGGGCTCGCCGGCGCCGTTCAGCTCCCGGGTCAGCCGCTCCGCCAAGGTGGTCTTCCCGGCGCCGGGGCCGCCCGCGATTCCGAGGAGGGCGCGGCGGTCGGGGCGGGCCAGGGCGGCGGCCCGGCGCAGCAGGTCGTCGAAGGTCAGAGGCATGAGGAAGACGGTAGACCCGACCGGCGTACTCCGACCCGGGCCGGGCAGACGACCCCTGCTGTCATTCGAGCGGGACAAGTGGAAGGTGCCCATGCGTGCAGGACCCTGGTCGGAGCCGGACGGCGACGACGAGGCGGTGCGGGAGGAACTGGCGCGGCTGCGCGCCGAGGTACGACAGCTGCGCACCCGGACGGAGAGCCGGGCGTCGGTCGCCCAGGCCCAGGGCATGCTGCGGGAGCGCTACGCCCTGCCGGACGCCGAGTCCGCGTTCGCGCTGCTCCAGCGGGCCTCGCAGCAGTACAACGTCAAACTGCGCACCCTCGCCGACGCGGCGGTCAGCGCACCGCGTCCGGGTGCCCGCGACGCGCTGTGGTTCCCCGGCCGGGCCCGGCACGCGGAGCCGGCCCTCAGCTTCGGGGAGGCACGCGACCGCCGCACCGGACGCCGCAACCGGAGCGAGGTGCTGACCTCCGTCCTCAGCCAGGCCCTCACCGTCGTCGGCACCGACATGGGCAACGTGCAGATCGCCGACCGCACCGAGGGCGGACTGCGCATCGAACGGCACACGGGCCACCCGGCGGAGTTCGTCGACTTCTTCGCGCACGTCGGTGAGGACGGCACCGCCTGCGCCAAGGCCGCGCGGGACGTCGCCCAGGTCACCGTCCAGGACGTGGCGACGGACCCGGTGTTCACCGAGGACGCCCGCACGGCGATCCTGCGCGCGGGCAGCCGCGCCTGCCACAGCGTGCCCCTGACCACGTCCTCCGGACTGTGCGTGGGCATGGTCTCCGCCCACTTCGAACGCCCGCTCAAGGGGTTGACGCGCGCTCAGCTCAAGGCGCTCACCGTCGCGGCCGCTGAGACCGGCGAGTGGCTCGCCTGGCACGACCGGACCGTCGTCCTGGACGCTCTGGAGCACCTGCACACCCTCGGCCGCGCGCAGGGCGGCGGCGGCAGCATCAGCCGCCGATGACCCGGTTCTCACCCGCCCGGCACACTGACTTCCGTACGACGGGGAACCCCACCTCCATGACCGCAACGAGCGAACTCACCGAACTGGGTCTGCCCCGGCGGATCCGCGCCTGCCTCTTCGACCTCGACGGGGTCGTCACCAGGACGGCCGTCGTGCACGCCGCCGCATGGCAGAAGGCGTTCGACGAGTTCCTGCGCCGACGCGACGGTGACGACTTCCGGCCCTTCGACCCCGCCGCCGACTACGACCAGTACGTCGACGGCCTGCCCCGCGCCGACGGCGTCCGCACCTTCCTGGCCTCCCGGGACATCCACCTCCCCGACGGCACCCCCGACGACCCGCCCGACGCCCCCACCGTGCACGGCCTCGGCAACCGCAAGAACGACATCCTGCTGGACCTCATCCGCACCGACGGTGTCGAGGCCTACGACGGCACCCTGCGCTACATCGAACGCGTCCGCGCCCACGGCCTGCGCACCGCCATCGTCTCCTCCAGCGCCAACTGCCGGGACGTCCTGCGCTCCATCGACGCCGAGGACCTCTTCGACGTACGGATCGACGGCGTGGTCGCCGCCGAACGCGGCCTGCCGGGCAAACCCCGCCCCGACACCTTCCTCGCCGCCGCCCACGACCTCGGCGTCGAACCCGCCGACGCCGCCGTCTTCGAGGACGCCCTCGCCGGCATGGACGCCGGACGCGCGGGCCGCTTCGGACACGTCGTCGGCCTCGACCGCGTCGGCCAGGCCGACGCCCTGCGCGCCCACGGCGCCGACACCGTCGTGGCGGACCTCACGGACCTGGGGGAGTGGGCGTGATCACACACAGGTCGTACGGCGTCGATCCGTGGGCGCTGCGCGAACAGGGCCTCCACCTCGACGTCCTGCCCCAGAGCGAATCCGTGTTCGCCCTCGCCAACGGGCACGTCGGCTGGCGCGGCAACCTCGACGAGGGCGAACCGCACGGGCTGCCCGGCACCTATCTCAACGGCGTCCACGAACTGCACCCGCTGCCCTACGCGGAGGCCGGCTACGGCTACCCCGAGTCCGGGCAGACGGTCATCGACGTCACCAACGGCAAGCTCCTCCGCCTGCTCGTCGACGACGAACCCTTCGACCTGCGCTACGGCCGACTGCGCTCCCACGAACGCGTCCTCGACCTCCGCGCGGGCGTGCTGCGCCGCAGCTGCGAGTGGACCTCCCCGGCCGGCACGACCGTCCGGGTGCGCTCCACCCGCCTGGTGTCCTTCACCCAGCGGGCGATCGCCGCCGTGGCCTACGAGGTCGAGGCCGTCGACGGCGAGGCACGCGTCGTCGTCCAGTCGGAGCTGGTCGCCAACGAGCAACTGCCCCGGCGCGAGGGCGATCCCCGGGCCGCCGTCGCCCTGGAGGCCCCGCTGGAGGCGGAGGAGCACTTCGCCGACGGGACGCGGCTCCGGCTGGTCCACCGCACCCGGCGCAGCGGTCTGCGCGTCGCGGCCGCCGCCGACCACGTCGTCACCGGGCCCGGCCAGATCACCACCGGCGCCGAGAGCCGGGACGACGTCGCCCGCCTCACCGCCACCACCGTCCTGGCGCCCGGCGAGCGGCTGCGGGTGGAGAAGACGGTCGCCCACGGCTGGTCCAGCACCCGCTCGCTGCCCGCGGTCGGCGACCAGGTCGACGCCGCCCTCTCCGCCGCCGCGTACGGCGGCTGGCAGGGCCTCGTCGACGAACAGCGGTCCTACCTCGACGACTTCTGGGCCCGCGCCGACGTCGAGGTCGACGGCGACGAGGAGATCCAGCAGGCCGTACGCTTCGCCCTGTTCCACGTCCTCCAGGCGGGCGCCCGTGCCGAACAGCGCGCCATCCCCGCCAAGGGCCTCACCGGGTCCGGCTACGACGGCCACGCCTTCTGGGACACCGAGACCTTCGTCCTGCCGCTGCTCACCCACACCGCCCCCGGCGCGGTCACCGAGGCCCTGCGCTGGCGGCAGAACGCCCTGCCCGCCGCCCGTGACCGCGCGGCTCAACTCGGCCTGAAGGGCGCCGCGTTCCCCTGGCGGACCATCGACGGCTCGGAGCGCTCGGCGTACTGGCCCGCCGGCACGGCCGCCTTCCACGTGGGCGCCGCCATCGCCGACGCCGTGGTCCGCCACACCGCCGTCACCGGCGACACGGCCTTCGAACGCGACACCGGCGTCGAACTCCTCGTCGAGACCGCCCGGCTCTGGCGCTCCCTCGGCCACCACGACCACCACGGGGCCTTCCACATCGACGGTGTGACCGGCCCGGACGAGTACAGCGCCGTCGTCGACGACAACACGTACACCAACCTCATGGCCCGCCGGAACCTGCTGGCCGCGTGCGACGCCGTCGAACGCCATCCCGACCGCGCCCGGCAGCTCGGCGTCGACGAGGAGGAGAGCGCCGCCTGGCGCGACGCCGCCCAGGCCATGTACGTCCCCTACGACGACGAGCTGGGCGTCCACGAGCAGCACGCGGGGTTCACCCGCCACCAGCGCTGGGACTTCGAGAACACCGGGCCCGACCAGTACCCGCTGATGCTGCACTTCCCCTACTTCGACCTCTACCGCAAACAGGTCGTCAAGCAGGCCGACCTGGTCCTCGCGATGTACAAGTGCGGCGACCACTTCGACGACGACCAGATGGCCCGCGACTTCGCCTACTACGAACCGCTCACCGTCCGCGACTCCTCCCTGTCCGCCTGCTGCCAGGCCGTTATCGCGGCCCAGGTCGGCCACCTCGGTCTCGCCTACGACTATCTGACCGAGTCGGCGCTGATGGATCTGGCGGACCTGGAGCACAACACCCGCGACGGCCTGCACATCGCCGCCCTCGCCGGCACCTGGACGGCGCTGGTCGCGGGCTTCGGCGGGATGCGCCAGCACGGCACGACCGTCGGCTTCGCACCCCGCCTCCCCGAGCGCCTGAGCAGGCTCGCCTTCAACGTCGGGCTGCTCGACACCTGTCTGCGCGTGGAGATCAAACCCCGCCACGCCACCTACACCCTGCTGTCCGGCGACACGCTGACCATCCGTCACCACGGCGAGCCGGTCACCCTCGACGGGGACAAGCCCCGGCGGCTGGACATCCCGGCGCCGACCTCACCCGGCCCGGCGCCGGACCAGCCGCCGCACCGCCGCCCCGGACGCCACCGGGGGAGGGCGGGCTGAGACGCCGGGCGGCCGAGGGCGTGCCCCGCGCGGCCGTCAGCCGCAGAAGGTGGACTCCAGCGTGCGGTTGACCGTCGCGTACACCGTGCCGTTGTTGGAGGTGTTGGCGAACGAGGTCACACTGCGCTTGCCGTTCTTCGAGGTGAACGCCCAGGTGTAGTAGCCCTGAACCGTCCCCGTGTGCCCGTACACCGAGACCCCGCACGACAGGTCGCGCCGGCGCAGCCCCAGCCCGTACGCCTGGGTGCTGTTCACCGGCGTCCACGTCAGCATCTCCTTCAGCCGGGCCGCCGAGGTGAGCTTGCCCTGCACCAGAGCCGACATGAACCTGTTCAGGTCCTTGGCCCCGGACACCAGACCGCCCGCGCTCTGCGCCCACGACGTCGTCTGCAACGTCGAGTCGATCTTCTTGCCGGAGGAGTCGGCGGTCATGTAACCGCGCGAGTGCTTGCCGGGGATCGTGTTCTTCGGGTGGACGTAGAAGGTGTCCGCCAGCTTCAACGGCTTGATGATCCGGTCCTGGTACGCGGTCGCCACCGGCTTCTTGGTGATCTTCTCGATGAGCATGCCCGCGACGACGAAGTTGGCGTTGGAGTACGCGTAGGACGCGCCCGGCTTGTTGGTCAGCGGCTTGGCGAGCGACAGGTCCACCAGCTGACGGTAGGTGAACACCTTGTTCCGCACGTTCTCGAACCCCGCCACGCTGGGGGAGAAGAGGGTGTTGGCGTAGTCGTACAGCCCGCTGCGGTGGCTGAGCACATGGCGCACGGTGATCTTCTTGTCGGGCAGCAGGCCCGGCAGATAGGTGTTGACGGAGGTGTCGAGCTTGATCTTGCCCTCGTCCACCAGTTGCAGCAGGACCACCGCCGTGAACGTCTTGGTGACACTGCCGACGCGGATGCGGTCCCCGGTGCCGAGGGCCCGCTTGGTGGACCGGTCCGCGACGCCCTCCGCCAGGTGGTGCACCTTGCCGTTGTCGTCGATCCTCGCGAACGCGCCCGGCGCCCCCTGCGACAGCGCCGTGCGCAGCGTTTTTCGCAGTTCGGTCGTATCGGGCCCCGCCGCGGGGGCCGCGTGGGCCGGGGCCGTCAGGAGGGAGGACAGGACGACCGCGCCCAGTGTCGCCACACCCGTGCCCACCGTTCTCGAAACCAGCGTTCTCGAAACCATCTGAACCATCCGATTCGTCTCCTGTTGCCCGCCGTCATCGACACGTGCATTGGAGTCGAGTGATCACGGAGAGTCAAGTAGCCAGGTCTGGGGGCGAGTTGCCCGACCCGAAAGAGGGACAGTCGGGTGGATCGGTTTCAGCCGCCGAAGAGCTGGGTCCAGTACGTGCCGGCCGCGCCGCCGCCGACGAATCCGATACCTATACGGGTGAAGCCGGGTTTGAGGATGTTCGCCCGGTGCCCGGGGCTGTTCATCCAGCCGAGCACCACCTCGGCGGCGGACCGCTGGCCGCACGCGATGTTCTCCCCGATGGACCGCAGGGTGGAGCCGGCCGCCGCCGCGCGGTGCCAGGGTTCGCGGCCGTCGGGGGAGGTGTGCGCGTAGAAGGCGCGGGCCACCATGTCGGCGCTGTGCGCCTGGGCGGCGTCGGTGAGACGGGGGTCGGGGGAGAGCGGGGGGAGGCCGGCCCTGGCCCGTTCGGTGTTGGTGAGGGTGATGACCTCGGTGGCGGTCCGGCGGAGGCCGGCGGGGGAGAAGGGCTGCGCCCAGAGGGCCGTCCAGTAGACGGTTCCCGAGCGGGGGTCGGTGGCCTGGCCCAAGCCCGCCTGGGTGCAGGCGGGTTCGCAGAGGGTGCGCCTGGCCTTGGGGTCGGAGCGGCAGTGGTCCACGAACTCGGCGGCGGTACGGGGGCCGGAGACCAGGTGTTCGCCGATGGTGAGGTAGGCGTAACCGGTGGAGGTGACGCGCTGGTGGACGGAGAGGCCCTCGCTCTCCGAGGCGAGCCGGCCGCGGGCGGCCATCGCGGTGGCGTGGGTCTGCGCGGCGGTCGAGAGGCGGGCGTCGGGTGAGACGGGCGGAGAACCCGCGGCGGCTCGGGCGGAGTTGACCAGGTCGAGGAAGTCGGTGGGGACGGAGGTGGGGGAGGGTGGGGTTGTGGGGCGGGTGCGGGTCGGTGGGGGCTGGTCGTGCAGTTCCCCGCGCCCCTGACGGGGCGCGCCCGCCGTCGCGTCCTCCAGCACCTCCACGCCGAAGTCCCGCGCCACCCCCGCCAGTCCATCCGCGTATCCCTGGCCGAGGGCCCGTAGCTTCCAGCCCGGCCCCTTGCGGTACAGCTCCGCCAACAGCAGTACGGTCTCGCGCTGGGGCCTCGGCGGGGTGAAGCGGGTGATCGTGCGGCCGTCGGGGGTCGTGACGAGCAGGGTCGGGGCGGGCAGATGGCCCAACGGGGTGCCCGGCTCGGCGGGGCTGATGACGACGGTGAGACGGGTCGCGCCGGGGCGGAGGCCCGGTGGATCCACCGTCAGGGTGTCACCCGCCAGCCGGGCCCCCGGGGCTGTCGGCTGGTTGTAGAAGACGAAGTCCGCGTCGCCGCGGACTCTTCCGGTGTCGTCGGTGACGAGGGCGGAGACGTCGAAGGGGCCCGGCACCCTGATCGTCAGGGTGCCGCTCGGCAGAGGGACGTTGCCCCCGGGTACCAGCTCGTTCATCGGTGCCGTCCGTCGCAGTGACCGTCAGCCCGACAACGCCTCATCCCCGTACGGCGGTTCCCGTGCCCTCCTGCCGCTCCATCGCCGCCAGGGCGTCCTGGCGGCCGGAGCGCATGGACCTGATCGCCAGCAGGAGGACCCCGATGTCGTCCAGGTAGACCGGGTCCGGCACCAGGTCGGTCGGCAGGACGAGATAGAGGACGGCACCCCAGAAGACCCACTTGGGGCCGGTGGGGAGTCCGGCCCGGCGCAGTTCGCGTCGGGTGCGGACGAGCCGCAGGAGCAGCCAGAGGGCCGCTCCGAGCAGCGCGGCCGCGACCACCGCGACCGCGACGATCACCCACGTCCAGGAATCCATCTCTCCCGCCCCTCCGTCGGGCCGGGCGGGGCGCCCGGCCGGTGCCTGTCCATCGTCTACCCCCGGCGGCGCCGTGTACCGAGGCGCGCGGGAACGGGGGGCGGGTCAGTGCGCGGCGCGGGCCAGGTTGTGGTCGACGAGGGCCTGGCTGACGGCCCGGATGGAGCGGGCCATGTGGTTCAGCTGCATGACCTCGGCGGCGTACATCTTGATGGTGTGCTCGATGACCGACTCGGACATGCCGAGGCTGGGCAGCTCGGAGCGGGCGGTCTGCAGGGCGGTGCGGGCGACCCGGATCTCGTGCTGGACCTGGATCTGCGCGTGGCGGGCGAGCAGCACGGGGTGGCGCATCATCGCCGGATAGGTGCCGTAGCGGGCCGGTACCAGCTCGCGCAGCCACTTGGCCGCGGACCTCTCCCAGTCGTAACTGCCGGGTGTCTTGACCTGACACGGCCAGTCCGTGCGGAGGGGCGAGGTGGTCAGGGCCATGTTTCAACACTCCGGTCTTGCATCGACGCCGTGGGTGCAGCAGCGGGTGGGGGGAGTCCGGGCGGCCCCGGCATAGGGGATGGCCGGGGCCGCCTCCCGGGGTGCCGTGGCGGGTAGGAGCGGACGGTCCCCGGTGGACGACGTGACCCGGCGTTCCACCGGGTCACGATCCGCGAGCAGTATTTATATATACCCCTGAGTATGCAAGGGCATGGAAAAATTCATGCCGGGAAAGACAGGAAGAATCCCCCGCTGTCCTGGCATGGGGGGTGGAGCGCGATCAGTCCCTGAGGAAGAACTGGTGCTGCTCCGACACCTGCTCGTACGCCTCCAGCCGGGCCTGGGTGCGCTCGGGGTCGGCGTCGGTCATGGCCTGCAGCAGGGCGGAGGACATCATCACGGGGGCCGCGTAGGAGTCGAAGACGAGGCGGGAGCCGGTGCCGGTGGCGAAGACGGCGTCCGCCTCGTCCGCGAGCGGCCCGAGCGCCAGATCGGTCACCAGGGCCACCTTGAGCCCGGCACCGTGGGCCACCCGCAGCGCGGTCAGCGTCTCCTGCGCGTGCCGGGGCATGGAGAACGCCAGGACCCATGTACCGCCCGCCTCACGGGACTGCAGCAGCGCGTCGTAGGCGACCGTGCCGCCCTTCGTCACCAGCCGCACGTCGGGGTGGATACGGCGCGCGGCGTACGCGAAGTACTCGGCGAGCGCGCCGGAGATCCTGAGGCCGAGGACGGTCAGCGGAGCCGAGCGGGACAGGGCGCGGCCGACCTCGATCACCTGGTCCGGGTCGGCGAAGTCGCGCCGCAGGTTCTCCAGGTTCTCGATCTCGGCGTCCACGGCGGCCTGCAGTTCGTTGCTGCGGTCCGCCACCGAAACGCCCGGGGCGCTGCCGAGGGTGGCCAGCGCGATGGCCTGGAGCCGCTCGCGGAGCGCGGGGTAGCCGCTGAAGCCGACGGCCGCCGCGAACCGGGTCACCGAGGGCTGGCTCACGCCGACCCGTTCCGCGAGGTCGGTGATCGACAGGAACGCGGCCTCGGTGATGTGCTCGATCAGGTACTGGGCGATCCGCCGCTGCCCCGGGGAGAGCCGGGGGCCGTCGAACAGCTCCCTGAGCCGGGACGTGGGCGACTGCTCGGTGTCCGGGGCGGTCCGCCCCGACGTGATCGCTGATGCCTGCGCACGTGCCTGCTGCGGCGATGGCACCCGCGCGCCTCCTTCGTCTCCCACGAGCACTCAACATAGCCCACGGCCCGTGCCGGGCCGGGCGGATCCCGCGACCTGCGAGAACCCCGTTTCGGGCACACCATGGGGGTACCCGGGGTACCCGCACCCTGTCGCTCACCCGAGGGAGAAGGCTCGTGACCCTGCCCAGTCTGCCCGTGTCCCAGGTGGAGGTCGTGCTCTGCGACTGCTCCGCCCAGGACGCCGAACGCGTCTTCGCCTGTCTGCGTGCCCATTTCGAGTCGGACCGGCGCCCGGACGACCCGCCGCACGAGACCGGCACCGACCGGCCCACGATGTGGACCGGCATGTACGACACCGCCGCCGTCTCCACCGGCGCCGGCCGCCGGCCCGAGCCGCCGTCCGCGCCCGTCACCGTCGAGGTCCAGGGCAGCCCGCCCGCCGTACGGCTGCTGCGGTCCGCCCTGGAGGAGGAGTACGCCGTGCGTCAGGTCGGCGTGGACGCCGGTGACCAGGAGGTCCAGCTCCAGCTGCGGATCGAGGGGCGGGAGGGGCGGGTCTGATGACGACTCTGGGGGTGGGCACCGGGCGCGCGGCCCGGAGTTCGGTGACCGAGGGCGCGGCCCGTGCCGGACTGACCGCGCGCGGCGTCATCTATCTGCTGGTCGGGGCGCTGGCCCTGCAGATCGCCTTCGGCGGGAGCTCGGAACAGGCGGACCGGAAGGGCGCCCTGGAGGAGATCGCCGAGAAGCCGCTGGGCTCCGTGATGCTGTGGGCCCTGGGCATCGGCCTGGTGGGCATGGCGCTGTGGCGGCTGTCGGAGGCCGTGTTCGGGGCGGCGGGCCCCGACGGCCGCAAGTGGACCAAGCGGCTCGCGTCGGCCGCGCGCTTCGTCTTCTACGCCTTCGTCGCCTACTCGGTGCTGACCTTCGCGGCGGGCGGGGGCAGCGGGGGAGGCGGCGGTTCCAGCGACGAGCAGTCCCGGGACATCACCGCACGCGCGCTCGAACTCCCCGGCGGCCAGTGGCTCGTGGGCGCGGCGGGCGTGGGTGTGATCGCCGCGGGCGGGTGGATCGGCGTACGGGCCGCGATGCGCTCGTACCACAAGCACCTCAGGCTCGGCGAGATGTCACGGCGCACGCGCCGTCTCGTCGACGTCACCGGGGTGGTCGGCGGGGTCGCCCGCGGCCTGGTGTTCGCCACCGCCGGTGTCTTCGCCGTCCGCGCCGCGATCGAGTACGAACCCGACAAGGCGAAGGGTCTCGACGACACCCTCCGCTCCTTCGCCGAGGCCCCCGCGGGCCCGGCGCTCCTGGCCTGTGTCGCGGCCGGACTGGTCCTGTTCGGGCTGTTCTCGTTCTCCATGGCGCGCTGGCGCAAGGTGTGAGGGACGCCGGGAGGACGATCCGGCCGGAGCGCGGGACGCCTCGCCTCCGGCCGGGTGCCGGATTCGCTCACGGGAACAGTCGGTCGAGGAAGGCGTTCCCGTACACCCGGTGCGGGTCGAGCCGGTCCAGGATCTCCCGGGTGCCGACCCAGCCCGGCCCCGCGCCGTCGTCGAAGGACTCCGGTACGACGGTGCCGAGCACCTCCTCGTCGCTCCAGGCGGCCTCGTCCGTGTAGCCCCAGCCCTTGGACCACTCGACCCGGGTGAGGGCGTGGCTCCCGTCGTACGTGGCGAGCAGGAACCGCTCCAGCTCCCGGAAGAACGCCTCGGCGTCCGGCGTCCCCGGCAGCGTCAGCACGTCCAGCCACACGGCGGTGTCCCATTCGGGACGGTCGGCGCGTGGCCGCAGCGCCGACAGCAGCGGGGCCCGGGCGCCGGTCACCCCGACGTCCGCCGGTTCGTCGAGGCCGGTCACCCGGATCTCCACCGACCCGTTGACGGGGTACCGCCCCCGGGCCGCGTACGCGGCGAGGCGCTCCCGGTAGAACGCCGCGAACTCGGAGACCACGCGCTGCACCTGGTCCCGCGAGGTGAGCACCGCGTACCCGTTGGCCGTCACCCGCAGGGTCGTCGGCTTCAGATACAGGAGCGTGTTCTTCGACGGCCCCCAGATGTCCGCCGAGAGCGTGGTCGTCAGTCCCAGCGAGGCCGTGGTCAACTGGGCGTTGCCCAGCACCGGCGCGAGATACCAGGCGGCGTCGGACACCATCCGGCCGACGAGGTCGGCGACGACGGTCGGCACGTTGTCGGAGAACGGGTAGTTGTACGGCGAGGTCACGTGCCGGGAGGTGAGCGGGCGGGTCGGCTCGACGCTCCACACCTTGAACCAGGGGAACTCGGTGAACGCGAACCAGATCGCCTCCAGGCGCCCCGCCTCGTCGAGGAAACTCGCGAAGGTGCGCCCGCCGCTGCCGGGCGCGGCGAACAGCTCCCCGGCGGAGATGTCGGTGCGGCTCAGGCACCGCAGGTTGGCGTTGGGTCCTGTGCGCAGCACGACCTCGGTGACCAGCGCCCGGCCGACATGGGTGAGCAGCGCGGCCCCGTCCGCGTCGTCCCGCCGGAACGTCCGCAGCACGTACGCGTCGCGGTCGGCGTCCCACACCACGGCCGTCAGCGACAGGACGAGGTTGCTGAGCGAGCCGTAGGTGTGACCGGGCGGCCGGGTCTCCCCGCGCGCGGGTACGGCCGTGCCGTGGGCGTCGACGGCGAGGGCGCCGCCGATCGAGAGGTCACCGGGCGCCGGGCAGGCGGTCATGCCGAGGCCGTGGCCCTCCAGGAAGGTGAGCAGTCCTTCCAGCGAGGCGCCGGAGCCCACCCGGACGGCGGCCGGGTCGGTGGACTCCAGCGTCATGCCGGTGAGGTGCGTGGTGGTGTCGACGAGCAGCACCGGGGCGTCGGAGTCGGTGCCGGGGGTGATCGTCAGGGGTGACCAGCCGTGGGAGAGGCCCCGCGCGCGGATCGTCCAGCCCTGCCCGCGCGCCCAGTTGACGACCGCCACCACCTCCTCCGCGTCGGCCGGGGCGCACGCCCACAGGGCGGGCGCGGTGATCTCCCCGTCCCAGTTGCGGTACACCGACCTGTACAGCTCGACGTCCGGGGGGAAGCCGGGCAGTTCGGCCGCGGCGGCGGCCGGGTCCTGGCGGACGAACTGCGGGGTGAGGGCGAGCGCGGCGGCGCCGAGGAGGAAACCCCGGCGGGACGGTGCTGAGGAGTCGGTCACGACGATCACGCTAGGCCGAAAATGACACACGTGACCGATCCGTCAAGTGGATTCACTCGTGTGAGTGAAGGCGCGCAGGGGTGTGCTTGTGCCGCGCGGTCACGGCACCATCCAGGGAAGGGGACATCGACCGACCGGGAGGACCTGTGACCGAGGCGCACGGCAATCAGGGCCGAGGCCGCGACGAGACCGAGGACGAACGGGCCGACCGCCGCTGGAGCGAACTCATCCAGGAGGTGCGGGTCGCCCAGACCGGCGTGCAGATCCTCTTCGGCTTCCTCCTCACCGTCGTCTTCACCCCGCGCTACGACGACCTGCCGCAGACCGAGAGGACCATCTACATCGTCACCGTCGTCCTCGGCGCCGCCGCCACCGGCGCCCTGATCGGCCCCGTTTCGTTCCACCGGATCGTCGCCGGACGCCGCATCAAACCGGCCGCCGTGCAGTGGGCGAGCAGACTGACCGTCGTCGGTCTCGTCCTGCTCCTCGCCACGATGACCGCGGCCCTGCTGCTGATCCTGCGCGTGGCCACCCACGACGCGTACGTGCCGTGGCTCGTCGGCTGCGTGGTCCTGTGGTACCTGCTGTGCTGGTTCGCGCTCCCGGCCTGGATCCGCCGCCGCCACGCCGGCGACGAACCCCCGGCGCGCCGGCCCGTCGACCGGTGACACCACGCGCCGCCGTGCCGACGGGTGCGGCCGGGCGCCGTCACACCCGTGGGTGACGTCCCCCGATGGCGTGAATGGCGGTGTTGCCCGTGGGCCGGGTGGTGCGCGAGCGTGCCATGTCATGGACCGTGACCAGAGTCGCCCCACCCCACCCCTGACCCGCCGTCGACTCCTCGCCGCCACCGGTGCCACGGGGGCCGCCGCGGTCCTCGGCACCGCCGGCCCGGCCGCACCCGCCGCCGCCCGGCCCCGTACCGCCGGCACCGGCCTCTCCCTCACCTTCACCCGCGCCACCAACGGCTCGGCGACCCTCGCGCCCGCCGGCGACACCCTGATCGCCGAGATCCAGAGCGGCCTGTGGTCGCTCCCGCGCGTCGGAGGCAGGGCGGTCCCCCTCACCCCCGCCGGCCTCGAACCCAACCGGCCGGTGCACTCCCCGGACGGCGCTCTCGTCGCCTTCTGCGCCTACCAGGGCGGCGGCTTCCACCTGTGGACCATGCGCCCCGACGGCTCCGACCTGCGACAGCGCACCGACGGCCCCTGGGACGACCGGGCACCGGCCTGGTCGCCCGACGGCACCCGGCTCGCCTTCGGCTCCGAACGCGGCGGCGACCCCGACGCCCCCTCGGGCGGCAGCCCCTACCGCATCCACGTCCTGCACCTCGCCACCGGCGACATCACCCGCGTCACCGGCCTGCCCGACCAGGACGGCCCCCTCCAGGACGGCCCGTGGGAGGACTTCGACCCCTCCTGGTCACCGGACGGCACCCGGCTGCTGTTCGTGCGCGGCAAGGTCGTCACCACCGGCACCACCCCGTCCGTCGAGTCCCGCACGATCGCCGCCGTGGCCGCCGACGGCACCGGCGCGGTGACCGTCGAGCACACCGAGACCACCGCCGCCCAGGTCATGACCCCCGCCGTGGCCGCCGACGGCCGGCTGGCCCACCTGCGCACCACGGCCTCCCCCGACGGCTCCTGCACCCTTGTCGTCGACGGGCGGCGCGTCCCCGTCGACGGCGACCTCGCGCCCGTGCCGCCCCGCTGGACGGCCGACGGCCGCCTGCTCCTCACACTGGACGGCCGGTTCAGCCTCGTACGCCCCGACGAACCCGCGCAGCCGGAGGAGATCCCCTTCGAGGGGGTGCTCCCGGTGGACCGGCCCCGCTATCGGGTCAAGAAGTACGATCTCGGGGAGGAGCGCGTACGTCCCGCCCGGGGCATCCACCTGCCCGCCCTGTCGCCGGACGGCCGCAGCATCGCCTTCGCCGCCCTCAACTCGCTCTGGCTGGCGGACACGTCGGGCGGCCGCCGGCCGAAGAGGCTGCGCCGGTCGCCGCCCACCCGCACCCTGCTCGCGCCCTCCTGGGCACCCGACGGGCGCTCCCTCGTCTACGCCGACGACCGCGACGGCCTGCTCGGCGTGTACCGACACGATCCGGCCACCGGCGAGGAGACCGCCCTCGCGACCGGCGGCCGGGTCATGCCCGCGCTCTCGCCCGACGGCGAGCGGCTCGCCTGCCTCGACATGGCCGGCCGGCTCGTCGTTCGGGACCTGGCGAGCGGAGCGGAGCGCGTCCTCGTGGCACCGCTCGGCGGGGGCGGCATCCCCGGCAGGCCGAGCTGGTCGCCCGACGGCCGGTACCTCGCGCTGTGCGATCGCAACCGCCTGGGCGCCCGTTTCCGGGAGGGCTACAACCTGATCCGGATCGTCGACACGACGACCGGTGCCGACCGGCTGCACGCGGTCGCGCCCCACACCTCCATCGCCGACCGCTACGACTCCGGGCCCGTCTGGTCACCCGACGGACGCTGGATGGCCGTGATCGTCGAATCCGCGCTGTGCCTGCTGCCCGTCGACCCCGACGGCACCCCGCGCGGCGGACTCCGTACCCTCACCACCGAACCCGCCGACCACCCCACCTGGTCCGGCGACTCCAGGACCCTGCTCCACCAGTCCGGCACCCGGCTCCGCCTGATCGACGTCTCCGGCGCCCACGCCCGCACCGTCCGGGTGCCGCTCGACCGCACCCGGCCCACGCCCGCCGACACCGTCGTCCATGCCGGGCAGCTGTGGGACGGCACCGGCGAGACGGTCCGCGACGACGTCGACATCGTCGTGCGCGGCGGCCGCGTCACCGCCGTCGAACCGCACCGCGGCAACCGCCGCGCCGCGCTCCGCCGGATCGACGCCTCCGCGCACACCGTGATCCCCGGCCTCTGGGACAGCCACACCCACCCCTGGCAGAGCACCTACGGCAGCCGCCAGGCCACCGCACAGCTCGCCTACGGCGTCACCACCGCCGTCTCCCTCGGCGGTTTCGCCCACGAACAGGCCCGCATCCGCGAGGAGGTGAACGCCGGCCGGCTCGCCGGACCCCGGCTCCTCACGACCGGCGAACTCCTCGACGGCGCCCGGGTCGCCTACAGCATGGGACGCGCCCACCGCACCAGGGCCGGACTGCGCCGCTCGCTCGAACGCGCCGAGGCGCTCGACTGGGACTTCGTCAAGACCTATGTGCGGGCGCCCGGTTGGGTCATGAGCGAGGCGGCGCGCTTCGCCCACGAACGCCTCGGCGTCCGCACCGGCGGCCATCTGCTCTCCCCGGGAGTCCAGCTCGGCCAGGACCTGACGACCCATCTCCAGGCCACCCAGCGCGCGGAGTTCGGCCACGCCGTCACAGCGAGCGGCCGGGCCCACCAGGACGTCGTGGAGATCTACACCCGGCAGGGCGTCGACTTCTCCCTGATCGCAACCCCCTTCACCGCCGCACCCCTCATGGGCGCCGACCCCGCCCTCGCCGACGACCCTCGGGTCACGGTCGTCATGCCGCCGTGGGACGCCGCCGTCGTCCGGCAGGGCGCGGGGATCCCGCCGACCCCCGCCCAGCTCGCCGCGCTGCGCACCGAGACCGACATCTACCGGCGGATCCTCGCCGACGGCGGCGTCGTCGCCCTCGGCACCGACCAGCCGCTCGGACCCGTCGGCCTCTTCCTCCACCTCGCCCTGCGCGCCCTGCACGCCGGCGGTCTCGGCCCCGCCGAGACCCTGCGCACCGCGACCGTCCTCCCGGCCCGTCTCTTCGGCCTCGACGACGACCTCGGCACCGTCGAGACGGGCAAGCTCGCCGACCTGACGATCGTCGACGGCGACCCCTTCACCGACTTCGCCGACCTCATCCGCACGGTGTCCGTCCTCCGGGGCGGAAACCCTTACACCACCGAGGACTTGGTGGCCGCGTACCGGCCCGCAGCCCGCCGCGCGAAGGCCGCCGGGACGGAGGAGGACTGGCTGGAGGTCGGCCGGACGATGCGCCGCGACGGCTGCTGCCACGACGGCCACTGACGTCTCGACGACGGTGCCGCCCCCGAGGACCGGCCGACGTCAGTGATCGGTGCCCTTGCCGATGAACAGCTCCGCGAAGGTCGACGCGGCGGCGGGCGAGTCGAGCACACGGCGGAGCCTCGCGGTGGCGGCACCCGCCCGGAACGGGTCGCCGGAGGACGGCCCGTGCAGCAGCTCCGCCAGCCACTGCGAGAACTCCTGGTAGTGCCAGACCCGGCGCAGACAGGCGTCCGAGTAGCCGCGCAACCCGCTGTCGTCGCCCTTGCCGAGGCGGGCGACCAGGGCGTCCGCCAGGAGCAGGGCGTCGTGCAGGGCCAGGTTCATGCCCTTCGCGGCGATGGGCGCGACCAGGTGCGCGGCGTCACCGGCGAGATACAGCCGGCCGTACGCCATCGGCTCGGTGACGTAGTTGTGCATGTCGAGCACCCGCTTCTCGACCAACGGGCCCTCGGTGAGCGGCCGAGCGCCGGATGCCGCGAGGCGGGTGTGCAGCTCCGACCAGACCCGGCCGTCCGGCCAGTTCGCCGGGTCGTCGCCGGCCGGGACCTCCAGGTAGTAGCGGGTGATCTCGGGGCTGCGCGCCATGTGCCCGGCGAAGCCACTGGGATGCACCCCGAGGACGACGCAGTCGGACGACGGAGGCGCCTCCGCCAGCAGCGCCAGCCAGCCGACCCCATGGTCGTGCCGGGCGACCGTGGCATGCCCGGCCGGCAACGCGGTCCGGGTGACACCGCGGGCCCCGTCACAGCCCGCCACGAACTCGCAGAGCAGGACGTGCCGTTCGCCGGTCGCCGGATCCACGTACGACACGGACGGCTGCGCACCGTCGAGGTCGTGCAGCTCGACGTCGCGCACGCCGAAGCGGATGTCGCCGCCCCGGACGTCGGCGTACTCCCTGACCAGGTCCGTCACCAGCAGGGGCTGCGGGTAGACGTAGTGGTGGTGACCGGTGATCTCCGTGTACGGGAACCGCCGCCGCCCACCGCCGAAACGGAACTCGAACTCCGTGTGCACCGGGGCCCGTTCCACGAGCCGGTCGGCCAGTCCGCGTCCCTGGAGCGCACGCACCGCCCACTCCTCCAGGAACCCGGCCCTCGGGCGCCGCTCGATGAACGCGCGGCTCTCGGTCTCCAGCACCACACAGTCCACCGAGGCGGCACGCAGCAGGTTGCCGACGGTGAGCCCGGCCGGTCCGGCGCCGACGATGACGACGGGGGTGCGCTCGGGCGGAGTCGGGCCCGGCAGGGGAGCGGGGTTGGTCACCCGAGCATTATGCCGGGTGACCGGTGAGCGGCCTCAACTGCCGTGCGGGGCAAGGGCGTTGACCGAGCCGGCTGCTGTGTCACCGCAGCTCGAACCGGCGCGCCCACTCCGAGATGTCGGCCGTCGTCGCGTTGCCGCCGCAGACCACGAGGCCCAGCCGGGCGCCGTCGCCGACGCGCTCCAGGACCTGCCGGGCGGCGGGCAGCAGACAGCCGGCGGCCGGTTCCGTCCACACCTTGCCGTGCTCGGCGAAGTCGAGGACCCCCCGCACCGCCTCGGCGTCGGGCACCACGAGGACGTCCTCGACGAGGGCGGCCACATGGTCGTAGGTGAGCCGGGACACGGAGGGCGCGCTGAGAGTGGTGACGACGGACGAGAGCGGGACCGTCACGGGGCCGCCCGCCGTGACGGCCTCGCTCATCGCCGTGGCTCCGACGGTCTCCACGCCCCAGACACGGACACCCGGCAGCAGGTGCTCGAAGGCCGCCGCCACGCCGGCGATCAGCCCGCCGCCACCGATGCTGACGAGCACGTCCGTGAGCGCGCCGGTGTCCGACGTCGACCCGGACGTCTCCAGGTCCTCGGCGAACTCCAGGCCCACGGTGCCCTGCCCGGCGATCACCAAGGGGTCGTCGAACGGGTGGACGAGGGTGAGCCCCTCCGACCGGAGCCGATCGGTGAGCGCGAACGCCTCCGCCATCCCGTCGGTGAGCCGCAGCGAGGCACCGGCGGCCTCGACGAGGTCGGCCGCCCGCCGGGGCGCGGACCGGGACATCACCACGGTCGCCTTGATGTGCAGCGCGGCGGCCATGTGCGCCAGCGCGATGCCGTGGTTGCCACCGCTGACCGCGACGACCCCGGCCGCCCGCTCCGCGTCCGTCAACGTCAGCAGCTTCGCCGTCGCGCCGCGCGCCTTGAACGAGCCGGTGCGCTGGAGCAGTTCCAGCTTCGTGGTCACCGGGGCACCGAGGAGCGCGGACAGCCCCGGGCTCGCCACGGTGGGGGTCCGCACGACATGGCCGGCGATCCGGTGGGCGGCGTCCTGGATCTCGCCGATCCCGATCAACACGATGTCACTCCGTTCGGTGGGGCTGGATTCAGTGGGGTGCGTTGTCGGGTGCGGGTGGGTGGGGCTTCTCGCGCAGTTCCCCGCGCCCCTGAAAAACAGGGGCTGCGCCCCGTGCTTTTCAGGCCCGCGGGGCCTGGTCTTCCAGGGGCGCGGGGAACTGCGCGACCAGCCCCCACCGGAGCCGCACCCGACAACGCAGCCCCGTCAGTGCAGTGCCTCGGTCCAGTTCCGCGGTACGCGCCCCGCGGGGCCCGGCACCGGCTGGCCCTCCGGATGGCTGAGCGGCGGCGCGAGGTCGGGACCCGACTCGTACATCTCGTCCGTCTCGTAGTTCCAGTACCACGACTCACCGGGCTCGTAGCTCTGCACGAAGGGGTGCCCGGTGGCGCCCGCGTGGGCCGTCGCGTGCTGGGAGGGGGAGGAGTCGCAGCAGCCGACGTGACCGCACTGGGCGCAGCGCCGCAGGTGGAACCACCAGCCGCCGGCCGCGTCGCACTCCACGCACCCGTCGCCGCTCGGCGGGACGGCGGGGTCGATTCCGGCGGGCAGGGTCATGTCGTCTCCTCGGGCGTGCGGGGGTCGGGGGGCCGAGCCGTCCTCGGGATCGTCCGCGAGCCTGAGGTCCAGGTCGGCGGCCGGCGCCGTCAGCGGCAGGAAGACCTGGAAGCGGGTCTCGCCCGGCCGGGAGTCCACCTCGATGTGCCCGTGGTGCTTGTTGACGACGATGCGCCAGGAGATGTCGAGGCCGAGCCCAGTGCCCTGTCCGACCGGCTTGGTGGTGAAGAACGGGTCGAAGATACGGCCCTTGATCTCCAGCGGGATGCCGGGACCGGTGTCACGGAACTCGACCAGCACCTGGTCCCGGTGGTCCAGCGCCGTCCGTACCGTCAGCGTGCCCGCGCCCCCGGTGTCGTCGATCGCCGAGACCGCGTTGTCGATCAGGTTCGTCCACACCTGGTTCAGCTCACCCGGATAGGCGGGGATGCGCGGCAGCGTGCGGTCGTACTCCTTGACCACCTCGATGTCGCCGATCTTCCCGGAGAGCATCAGCAGGGTGCTGTCGAGGAGTTCGTGGACGTCGGCGTTCTGGTAGGGCGCGCGGTCGAGCTGTGAGTACTGCTTCGCCGCGTCGACGAGCCGGCTGACGCGGGTCGTGGAGTCCTCGATCTCGTTCATCAACAGCTCGGTCTCGACGGTGTAGTTGAGCCAGCGCACCGCCCCTTCGAGGGTGTGCTCGTCCACGGCCTCCGCGACCTGGTCCAGCCACGCGGTGTCGAGTCCGGCCTGCACGAAGTTCGGCGCGAGCTGCCAGCCGCCCGCGATGCCGTGGTCGTCGAGCCAGTCCGTCAGCTCGTCCTCCCGGTCGGAGGCCTCCAGCGGACTGAGCGGGGTGGCCTTGGCGACCTGTTCGGCCGTCCGTTCCTGCAGATCGACCAGCGACTCCAGCATGGCCCGCTTGTGCGGCCCGGCGGCGATCGCCCCGAGCTTGTGCCGCATCCCGGCCACCCGCTCCCGCAGCGCCGAGGTCGCCCGGACCGCGGCCGCGGCCGGGTTGTTCAGCTCGTGCGTCAGACCGGCCGCCAACGAGCCCAGCGCCAGCAGCCGTTCCCGCTGGTTGATGGTCCGCTGGGTGTTCTGGTTCCCGAAGAACAGCCCCTCCAGCAGATGGACGGCCATGGGGAACCAGTCGCGCATGATCCGGGCGAAGGCGGCCGCCGGGAGGACGTAGAAGCGGGAGGGCACGGTGACCCGCATGGAGCCCTTGTAGCGGGCCTGGTCCGCCTGGTCGCCGAGATACGCCTGGAAGGCGCCCGCGTACACCCCCACCTGGGAGCTGCGGCTGACCTCCACGTCGTCGTCGCCGACCTGTCGCGACAGCACCACCGTGCCCTCCAGGAGCACGAAGAAGCAGGTGGCGGGCTCGCCCTCGCGGTAGACGTGACCCGGTTCGAACCGCTCCACGCGGCCCTCACGGCACAGCCGGTCCAACTGCTCGTCGTCCAGCTTCTCGAACAGGAACAGCCGGCCCAGCTCGGCCCGGTCGCACGGCGACGGCTGCCCGCTCATGACGCGGCCCCCGAGGCCTCCGCGCCGGTCATGACTGCTCCAGATACCGGTGCACCAGCATCACGGCCATCGCTCCCTCTCCCACGGCGGAGGCGACCCGCTTCGCGGACTCCGACCGCGCGTCCCCGGCGACGAACACACCGGGCACATTGGTCTCCAGGTGGTACGGCGGCCGGTCCAGCTCCCAGCCCGCCGGCGGGCTCCCGTCCGCGGTCATGTCGGGTCCGGCCACGATGAACCCGCGCTCGTCGCGCAGCACGGTCCCCTCCAGCCAGTCGGTGTGCGGCTCGGCGCCGATGAACACGAACAGCCACTGCGCGTCGACGAGTTCCTCCCGCCCGCTCGCCACGTCCTTCAGCGTCAGCTGCTCCAGCTGGTTCGTGCCGTGCGCGGCCTCCACGACCGTGCCGGGACGCACGAAGATGTTCGGCGCCTCCGCGAGCTGCTGGATCAGATAGTGCGACATGGAGGCGGTGAGCGACTCGCCGCGTACGAGCAGGGTGACCGACTTGGCGCCCCGGGCCAGGTACATCGCCGCCTGTCCGGCCGAGTTGGCGCCGCCCACGATGTACACGTCGTGCCCCTGGCAGCCGGCCGCCTCGGTCAGCGCGGAACCGTAGAACACCCCGCAGCCGGTGAGGTCCGCGCAGCCCGGCGCGGCGAGCTGCCGGTACGACACGCCGGTCGCCAGGATCACGCTGTGCGCGGCGACCGCCGAACCGTCGGTGAACCGGACGGTCCGCGCCGCCCCGTTCACCTCCAGCCCGCTCACCTCGCGGGCCGTGAGGATCTCCGCGCCGAACTTGGTGGCCTGACGGCGGGCCCGGCCGGTGAGCTGGCCTCCGGACACCCCGTCGGGGAACCCGAGGTAGTTCTCGATCCGTGAACTCTGCCCCGCCTGTCCGCCTGTGGCCGACCGCTCGACGAGGAGCGTCCGCAGCCCCTCGGAGGCCCCGTACACGGCGGCGCCGAGCCCGGCCGGTCCGCCGCCGATGACGACCAGGTCGTAGAACTCCTGGGCCGGGGTGGTCGCCAGCCCCACCTTCTCCGCCAGCTCCGGGTCCTCCGGCGCCACCAGCGGCGTACCGTCCGGGGTGACGACCAGGGGCAGCCGTTCGCCGTCCGTCCCGGCCGCCGCGAGCAGCCGTCGCCCCTCCGGCTCGTCCGAGGAGAACCAGCGGTACGGCACCTGGTTGCGCGCCAGGAACTCCCGTACGCCCGAGGACCGTGCCGACCACCGGTGCCCGACCACCTTCGTCGTGCCCACACAGGAGCGGTCGGCGGCCCGCCAGGCCTGGAGCAGGTCGTCCAGGACCGGATAGAGCTTCTCCTCCGGCGGGTCCCACGGCTTCAGCAGGTAGTGGTCGAGGTCGATGACGTTGATCGCGTCGATCGCCGCGCCGGTGTCGGCGTAGGCGGTGAGCAGGACCCGCCGCGCCCCCGGATGGACGTCCAGGGCCTGTTCCAGGAACTCGATGCCGTTCATCCCCGGCATCCGGTAGTCGGCCAGGATCACCGCCACCTGGTCGCCGCGCAGTTTCAGCTCCCGCAGGGCCTCCAGCGCCGTCTGTCCGGACTCCGCCCGCACGATCCGGTACGTCTCGCCGTACCTGCGGCGCAGATCCCGCGCCACCGCACGGGACACCCCGGGATCGTCATCCACCGTGAGGATCACGTTCCGCGCCGGACCGACCGCCTGCGTCATACTCCTCCGCCCCGAGACCAACGGGCCCATCGTATGTTCGACCGCGCCGATGTGCGCGGTTTCCCCGGCGCCACGGGCCGGTACGCCGACGGCGGTGTCAGTTCCGGCGCGGGGCGAGCACGCAGAACTCGTTGCCCTCCGGATCCTGGAGCACGACCCAGGGCTCGTCCCCGGTCTGCCCGACGTCCGCGTGCCGGGCCCCGAGGGCGAGCAGGCGGGTGACCTCCGCCTCCTGGTCGGCGGGGCGGAAGTCGAGGTGGAGGCGGTTCTTGCCGTTCTTGGCGTCCGGGCTGCGCCCGAACAGCAGGCCGGGGAGACGGTCCGGCGCCGGGCGGATCTCGTACTCCTCGGGCGACTCGTCGACCACCACCCAGCCGAGCGCCTCGGCCCACCAGCGCCCGAGCGTCGCCGGATCGGCCGCGTCCACCAGCACCTGCTCCCACACCAAGGTCATGCGGCGAGCGTAGTGAAGACTGGACCCGTCAGCCATGTGACGACCGAGAGGTGGCCGATGACGACGCGCCCGATCACCGCCGCAGTGGACGGTACCCCCGAGAGCCTCGCCGCGCTGGCGTGGGCCGGCCGGGAGGCCGTACGCCGGGGCCTGGCGCTGCGGGTGGTGCACGCGTGGCGGTGGGAGCCGCACGAGGCGATCAGCGTGGACCGGGAAGGACAGGAGCGGTGGGCGGGGGAGGCCCTCGCCGAGGCCGCGCGGGGTGTGGCCGAGCGCCATCCGGAGCTGGAGGTGACGACGGACCTGCTGGAGGGCCCGCCGGTCGACACGCTGGTCGGCGCCGCCGAGGACGCCGAGACCCTGGTGCTGGGCTCACGTGGGCACGGTGCGGTGGTCGGCTTCCTGCTGGGCTCCGTGGGGCAGCAGGTGATCGTCGAGTCACCGCGTCCGGTCGTGCTCGTGCGCGCCGAGGACATCCCGAGCGCCGAGGCCGCCGGGCGCGAGGTCGTCGTCGGACAGCAGGGCACCCCGGAGGACAGCGCCGACGTGCTGCGGTTCGCGTTCGAGACGGCGGCGGCCCGGGGGGCGTCCCTGCGCGCGGTGCGGGCGTGGACGCTGCCCCCGCTGTACGCGTACAGCCCCGGCTCGCTGAAGCTCCTCGACGAGGCCGGCGGGCTGGAGCCGTACGAGAAGAAGGCGCTGGCCGCCGCGCTGGAGCCGTGGCGGGAACGGTTTCCCGAGGTGCGGGTCACCCAGCACGTCGAGATGGGCAGCGCCGGGCAGGTGCTGCTGTCGGTGACCCAGCGGGCGCAGCTGGTCGTCGTCGGACGCCGGGCCCGCCGTACGGCCGTCGGCGCCCGCATCGGCTCGGTCGCCCACGGCGTCCTGCACCACGCGCACTGCCCGGTCGCGGTGGTCCCCCACAAGTGACGCGGGCTCACCCGGTGGTGACGTCGTCCACCTTCGGCGGCAGCAGCGCGAGCGTCTTCGGCAGGACGTTGTCGATGTAGTCCTTCACCGCCGTGTCCAGGCCGATGTCGTGCTGGGCCCGCTCGGACAGGTACCAGCGGTGTTCGAGGAGCTGGTGGTAGATCTCCGCCGGGTCCATCGAACCCCGCAGTTCGAGCGGGACGGCCCGCACGGTCGGGCGGAACACCTCCCGCACCCAGCGGTGCGCCAGCACCTCGGGGCGGGCGCCGAGGGGGTCGCCCGGGGCGTAGTCGTCCTGGGTGGCCATCCAGCTCTCCAGGTCGGTCAGCAGCCGCCGGGCCTGGTTCTCCTCGGTGTCCAGACCGGTCAGCCGCAGCAACTGCCGCTGGTGGTGGCCCGCGTCGACGACCTTGGGCACGAAGGTCACCGTGTCGCCGTTGTCGGCATGCTCGATCTGCATCTCGGCGACGTCGAAACCGAGGTCGTTGAGACGGCGGATGCGACGCTCGATGTAGTGGTACTTGCCGGCCGGGTACACCGACCTGCGGGTCAGCTCCTCCCACAGCCGTTGGTAGCGGGAGCAGATCTCGTTGCCGAAGTCGATCGGGTCCACCGACGGGTGCAGGGCCCCCGACGCCTCCAGGTCCAGCAGCTCGCCACTGATGTTCACCCGGGCCAGATCGAGGTCGTACTCCCGCTGCCCGGAGCTGAGCCGCGCGTGCAGGTCGCCCGTCTCGGCGTCCACCAGGTACGCCGCGTACGCGCCCGCGTCCCGCCGGAACAGCGTGTTCGACAACGAGCAGTCGCCCCAGGCGAATCCGGCCAGGTGCAGCCGCACCAGCAGGACGGCGAGGGCGTCCATCAGCCGGTGCATGGTGGCCGGCCGCATGGTCGTCTCGAACATCGAGCGGTACGGCATCGAACCGCCGAGGTGGCGGGTGATCAGCACCGGCTCCAGCGGGTCGCCCGCCTCGTCGAGACGGCCGGTGACGACGCCGAGCGCATCCACCGCGGGGATGCCGATCCGGTCGAGGTCGCGCAGCAGCTCGTACTCGCGCAGGGCGGGCCGTTCGGCGAGCTCCTTGACGGCGACGACCTCGTCACCGGCGCGGGCGTAGCGCACCACGTGGCGGGAGATGCCCCGGGGGAGCGGCACGAGGTGGTGTTCGGGCCACTCCTCCAGCGGCAGGTGCCACGGCAGTTCGAGCAGCAGCGCGGGGTGTTCCGGGTTGGTGGCGCTGATCTGCAGTGCCATGGGTCCTCTGCCTTCGTCTCACGGTGGTGCGGAGTGCGTTCGGGCAAGCGGTTTCCCCCGCCGGCGCCTGGAGCATCTCCGCATCCGAAGGACCGTTTCGTCAACAGCGGCCCGACCTGTGGTCGGTCGGTCTGCGACGGTCGGGCGCGGCGGTCAGCGCCGGGCGCGGCGGAACACGTCGTCGGAGTCCGAGTCGTCCCAGCCCGTGATCTCCTCCGAGAGGGTGCGGCGGGCGGTGCGTGCCGAGGTCGCGTACATCGCCTCGATCTCGGCCTCGTACCGCTGCACGATGGTGTCCCGGCGCAGCTTCATCGACGGCGTCAGCATCCCGTTGGCGAGGTCGAACGGCTCGGGCAGGATGCGGTGGACGCGGATCGACTCCGAGCGCGACACCGTGCTGTTGGCCGCGGCGATCGCCCGTAGTACCTCCTGCCGCAGCGCGTTCTCCTCCCGCGCCTCCCGCCCCAGCAGCTCGCCCGGCGCGGACAACGACATCCGCCAGTGCGCGAGGAACTCCGGGTCCAGCGTGAGCAGCGCACCCACACAGGGCCGGTTGTCACCCACGATCACCGCCTGGTGGATCAGCGGATGCGTCCGCAGCTGCTCCTCCAGCGGCGCGGGGGCCACCCCCTTGCCGCCGCTGGTGATGATGATCTCCTTCTTCCGGCCGGTGATCGACAGATAGCCCTCGGAGTCCAGCCGCCCGATGTCCCCCGTCGCCAGCCAGCCGTCCTGTAGCGCGGCCCGGGTGCCCGCCTCGTCGTTGACGTACCCCTGGAACACCGAGGGCCCGTTGACCAGGATCTCCCCGTCCCGCGCCACCCGGATCTCCGTGCCCGGCAGCGGCCGGCCCACGGTCCCGAACTTCTCCCGGCCCACCGGCTGGGCGGTGATGCCCCCGGCCGTCTCGGTCAGCCCGTACCCGTCGTGGACGAGGATGCCGATGCCCGCGTAGAACAGCGCCAGATCGCGGTTGAGGGGGGAGCCGCCCGAAGTGCCGCCGCGCACCCGGCCGCCCAGCGCCGCCCGCAGTTTGCGGTACACCGTCTTCTCGTAGAAGGCGTGTTGGAGCTTCAGATCCATCGCCGGCCCGGGACCCGTGCCCAGCCGCTGCCGCTCGACGGCGTGGGCGTGGTCCTGGGCCGTGCGCACGGCCCGTTCGAACAGGGGCCCCCGGCCCGCCTGTTGCGCCTTGCGCAGGAAGTTCTTGTAGATCCTCTCGAAGAGGTACGGGACACCGAAGAGGAACGTCGGCCGGAACGAGCGCAGCGCGGCCGACAGCGCCTCCTCGCTGAACTCCGGCTCGTGCGCGAGGAGCAGCCCGCCGCGCAGACACATCCCCTGGATCATCAGGCCGTAGACGTGCGAGAACGGCAGGAAGGCCAGGATCGCCGGCTGCTCACCGGGCGCCGCCGCCGTCTGCCGCCAGCCGGCGAGCAGGGCGTCGCAGGGGCTGGCGAGGCTGCGGTGGGAGAGCGCGCACCCCCGGGGCCGGCCGGTGGTGCCCGAGGTGTACGCGATCACGGCGGTGGAGTCCGGCATGACGATACGGCGCAGCGAGTCCACGGTCGCGTCCGGTACGTCCCGGCCCGCCTCGACCAGCTGCGGCAGGGACTCGGTGTCCAGCTGCCACACGTACCGCAGCAGCGGCAGCTTGGCGCACACCGACCCGACGGTCATCACACCCAACTCGTCCTCGACGACCACGCCCACACAGGCCGCGTCCCTAAGGATCCACTCGATCTGGTCGCGCGACGACGTCGGACAGACCGGCACGATCTCGGCGCCCACGGCCCACAGCGCGACGGCGAGCACCGTCCACTCGTACCGGGTCCGCGCCATCACGGCCACCCGGTGGCCCGGCCGGATCCCGGACGCGATCAACCCCTTGGCCAGATCGGCCACTTCGTCCCGGGCCTCGGCCGCGCTCACCCGCGTCCAGGTGTCGGGGGAGGTGGTGTCGCGGCGGGCGAGCTGCGGCAGCGCGGGATCACGGATCGCCGTGTCGAACAGCGCATCGGCCAGCCCTCCGGCCATGACCGGTCCCGTCGGTGGAGCGATGCCGAAGTTGCCCATGCGACGCTCAGAACCTTCCCTGCACGCGACTCGCCGACGGTGCGCCAACCGGCGGTGATCGAACGTAGCGTACGGCGCCGAAGCCCGCCCGGGGAATCGGCAAGTCGGCCTCCCCGCATCCGCACCGTGGGCCGTGAACGTGATGTGCGGCACGTGGGCGACCTCCTTCGTGGGACCCTCCCGGGAATCGTCGCTGCCCACGGCTTGATCACCTCTGACCGGCGGTGATGCCCCGGATCCGGACGTCCGACGGGTGTGGCACTGTGGTGCGCGCGACGCGGGAGGTGTCCCGCCGATGTGGAGAGGTGGACGGTGCGCGAGCCCAACGTGATCGGGGACTGGCAGGAGTACGACGGCGATCTGGCCGGCCTGCGTGTGCGCGTCCACGGAGTGGAGTGCGCCGAGCCGCCACGGGGCCGTGACGACGCCGCCGAGGGCCTGACGTACTTCCGTTTCCGGGTCACCGTGGAGAACCGCGGCAGCGACCACGTCGGCCTCCACCTGGAGGACGGCCAGCTCGACATCCGCACCGGCCCCGACGGCGAGAGCGCCTTCCTCGACTGGCGCAACTCCAAGTTCATCGAGGGCTTCGACCTCTACCCGCTGCGCCGCGCCACCTCCGTCCTGTACGCGGCCGCCCCGGAGGCCCACCTCACCCAGTTCGACATCCAGGTCCAGCTGCGCGCCGACGAGGAGTGGACCGAGCGGTACCTGTGGTCCGGCGGCATCGGCGTGGACGAGGACCTCCTCGACCCTACGGGCGGCCAGGGCCGCGCGGACATCGCCGGGCAGATCACCGCGTTCCTGCACGAGGAGGCGGAGCGGGGCGCGAGCTGAGCGCACGGCCGCCGCTCACCCTGCCTCGGCGCTGCGCCTGCCGGCCACCAGCCGCCTCAGCAGCGGCCACGCCAGCAGCAAGGCGATGATCATGTACACCGTCACCGAGAACGGTGTGTTCACCAGGCCGGTGGCGCTGCCGTCGCTGATCTGGAGGGCCCGCCGCAGCTGCTGCTCGGCGTTGGGTCCGAGGATCACGCCGATGACGGCGGGCAGCACCGGCAGTCCGTAGCGGCGCATGCCGAAGCCGATCAGGCCGATGACCAGCAGGATCACCAGGTCGATCACCTCGCCGCCGACCGCGTACGCGCCGACCGCCGCGAAGAACAGGATCCCCGCGTAGAGATACGGGCGCGGGATCCGCAGCAGCTTCGCCCACAGCGGGGCCAGCGGCAGGTTGAGCGCGAGCAGCAGCACCATGCCGACGAAGAGGGAGGCGATCAGGCCCCACACCAGGTCCGGCTCACGTTCGAAGAGCAGTGGGCCCGGCTGGATGCCGTACTGCTGGAACGCGGCCAGCATCACCGCCGCGACCGCCGTGGTCGGCAGGCCCAGGGTCAGCATGGAGACGAGGGTGCCCGCCGCCGAGGCCGACGCCGCCGACTCCGGGCCCGCGACGCCCTCGATGGCGCCCTTGCCCCACTCGTCCTTGTGCTTCGACAGCCGCTTCTCGGTGACGTACGACAGGAACGTGGGGATCTCCGCGCCGCCCGCCGGGATCGCGCCGAAGGGGAAGCCGATGAACGGGCCCCGCAACCAGGACCTCCAGGTCCGCCTCACATCGGAGCGGCCGAGCCACGGCCGGCCCACCGGGATCGGTTCGGGCGGGCTGCGCCGCAGGTGGGCGGCCACCCACAGGGCCTCCCCGATGGCGAAGAGCCCGACCGCGACGATCACCACGTCCACCCCGTCGGCGAGTTGCAGGGAACCGAAGGTCAGCCGCTGCTGGCCGGTCATCTGGTCCAGGCCCACCAGCCCGATCGTCAGGCCGATGAGCAGGGACGCGAGGCCCCGGATGCGGGAGGAGCCGAGGACGGACGTCACGGCGATGAACGCCAGCACCATGATCGCGAGGTAGTCCGGGGCGCCGATGTCCACGGCCAGCTCGGCGACCTTCGGCGCCAGCGCCACCAGCAGGACCGTGCCGACCATGCCACCCGCGAAGTGCCCGATGGCGGCCGCCGCCAACGCCTGCGCGCCCCGCCCGGACTTGGCCATGGGGTTGCCCTCCATGGCCGCGACCACGGCCGCGCTCTCCCCGGGCGTGTTGAGGAGGATCGAGGTGGTGGAACCGCCGAACATCGCCCCGTAGTAGATGCCCGCGAACATGATGAACGCCCCGACCGGGTTCAGCCCGTACGTCACCGGCAGCAACAGCGCCACCGCCATCGCGGGCCCGATCCCGGGCAGCACCCCGATCGCCGTGCCGAGCAGGACACCGGTCGCGGCCCACAGCAGGTTGATCGGTGTCAGCGCCGTACCGAACCCGTCGAGGAGGGAGCTGAAGGCATCCATGTCAGAGCACTCCCATCAGCGGGCCGCCCGGCAGCGGCACCCCGAGCAGGTGGTTGAACACCGCGTACGTGACCAGGGAGACGACGGCCGCGATCAGCGGGTCACGATCGAGGTGCCGGCTGCCGAGGGCGTACGCCGCGCCCCAGAACAGCAGGGCGCCGGATATGGGGAAGCCGAGCGGTTCGATCAGGACGGCCGCGCCGAGGAACACCCCGGCCAGCAGCAGGACCGTGCGCCAGTCGGCGGGCTCGGACAGATCGATGTCCTCCCCGCCCTCCGCCTCACCCCGGCCGCCGCGCAGCACGTCCACCGCGAGCAGCGCGGCGATCAGCAGCAGACCGCCGCCGACCACGATCGGTACCGTCTTCGGGCCGACCGGCCCGCGCTGCGCGATGTCGACGTCCATGGTGAGCGCGTCCGTCAGGACCAGGACGCCGAGCGCCAGCAGCAGGACGCAGACGCCGAGCTCGGAGTGGTCGCGCAGCCAGGAACGGTGCTCGTCGGCGGGCGGGGGAGTGCCGGTGCTGTCCGTCTCCGCCGTCACAGCCCCAGCTCCTTCAACACCGACACCACGCGCCTGTCCTGGGCGTACAGGAAGTCACCGAACTTCTCGCCGGTGAGGAACGCGTCGTCCCAGCCGTGTCGCTTCAGCGACTGCCGCCACTCCGGCGAGTCGTGCAGCTCCTCGATCAGCCGGGTGAGCTTGTCGCGCTCGGCCTCGGTGAGGCCGGGCGGAGCGACGATGCCGCGCCAGTTGGTGAAGTCCACGTCGTAGCCCGCCTCCTGGAGGGTCGGCGCGTCCAGCCCGGCCACCCGCTTCGGGCCGGTCACCGCGAGCAGCCGCAGCTCGCCCGCCTTGATCTGGTCCAGGTACTCGCCGACCCCGGACACCCCGAAGGCGACCTTGTCGCCCAGGATCGAGGCGAGCAGCTCACCGCCGCCGTCGAACGGGATGTAGTTGACGTCCTTCGGCGCGATCCCGGCGGCCCGCGCCATCAGCATCGGCGCGAGATGGTCGGGCCCGCCCGGCGCCGAACCACCGCCCACCGGCAGCTTCCCCGGGTCGTCCTTCCAGGCCCCGACGAGCTCGTCGATCGTCTTGTACGGGGAGTCCTTGGCGACCACCACGACGTCCTGCTCCTCGGTGAGGCGGGCGATCGGCGTGGTGTCGGCGAGGGTCTTCGGCGCGTCGTTGGAGCGGACGGCGCCGACGACACCGAGCCCCATCGACATCGCGAGCCTGCCGTTGCCGTGCTCGCTCACCAGCCGGCTCAGACCGACCGTGCCCCCGGCACCCGGCAGGTTGAACACCTCGATGGTGTGGGTGAGCCCGGCGTCCTCGGCGTTCTTCGCGGCCGTCCGCGCCGTGATGTCGTAGCCGCCGCCCGGAGTGTTCGGCACCATGAAACGCAGGCCGGGGATCTGCGTGCCGCTCTCGGTGCCGCCGCCGGTGGTCAGCAGGGGCGGTCCCACGAGCACGAGCACGGCCGCCCCGAGCAGGGCGAACGGGGTGCGCAGCTGCACGAATGCCACCACCTGTCGGTCGGGTCGAGGGGGAGGGTGACCTGGGCCACATCGTGCCCGCGCGGGACGGTCCCGACGCCCTTGCGGAAGCAACGGAGGTTGTGGTCGTAGTGGTCACGGCCCCTGTCACCTTATGGGCACGTCCCCCACACCTCCCTTTCCCGGACGGCACGCGGGCGCCATGATTGTGCGACCCACCGCACAAGGCCGCACCCCGGCCGCGAGACGCCCCGGGCGGCGTCGGCACGAGAGAAGATCGGGACGCCCCGGGCGGCGTCGGCACGAGAGAAGATCGGGACGCCCCGGGCGGCGTCGGCACGAGAGAAGAGTCCGTCGTGGTGTTCCGTCGCCATACCCTCGCAGGCGAGATGCTGGTCCTCCAGCTCGCCATCGTCGTGGTGGTGCTGCTGGCGGTCGCGGCGGTCTCGCTCACACAGTCGGCGGCCACCTTCAACCGGGTCGAGGGCCGCCGGGTCACCGCGCTCGCCGAGCAGCTCGCCGCCAACCCCCTGGTCCGGGACCGGCTCGCGCGGCCCGTCGCGCACGAGGCGCTGGCCCCCCTGGTGAACTCCACCCAGACCCAGTCCGGGGTCACCTCGGTCACCGTCGCCGACGCCGACGGCCGGATCGTCAGCTCCACCGACCCCACAGCGATCGGCGACCCGATGCCGGTGGGCGAGGGCGCCGTCGCGGGCCGCGGCTGGTCCGGCTCACTGACTCTGGACGGCAGCCGCGAGCTGGTGGCCCAGGTCCCCGTCCTCGGCGCGACGACCGACGACAACCTCGGCATGCTGCTGGGCACCGTCATGATCGGCGAGGCGTCCCCCACCGTGTGGCAGCGCCTCAGCGGCGCCTCCTCCTACCTCCTCGCCTACCTCGGCATCGCCAGCGGCCTCGGCCTCGTCGGCTCCTGGCTGCTCGCCCGCCGCGTCAAACGGCAGACCCTCGGCCTGGAGCCCCAGGAGATCGCCGGCCTCGCCGAACACCGCGAGGCCATGCTGTACGGCATCGCCGAGGGCGTGATCGCCCTCGACCCCCACCACCGGCTCACCCTCGTCAACGAGATGGGGCGGCGTCTGCTGGACCTGCCCGAGGACTGCGTCGGGAAGAGCCTCACCGACCTCGGCGTCGACGGACGGCTGCGGGACGTCCTCGCCGGGGCCCAGGAGGAGGCGTCCCACCAGCGCGACGAGGTCGTGATCCGGCGGGGCCGGGTCCTGGTGATGAACCGCATGACCGTCACCAAGGACGGCCGCCACCTCGGCTCCGTCACCACGCTCCGGGACCGCACCGAACTGGCCCGCCTCGAACGCGAGATCGGCTCCTTCCGCAGCTCCTCCGAGCTGCTGCGCGCCCAGGCCCACGAGTTCGCCAACCAGCTCCACACCATCTCCGGGCTCATCCAGATCGGCGAGCAGGACGAGGTCGTCCACTACATCCGGGCGCTGAGCCGGCACCGCCACTCCCTCGACGTCACCCTCAGCCGCCGCGTCCGCGACACCGCCGTCGCCGCCCTGCTCACGGCCAAGACCTCGCTGGCCGCAGAACGCCGGGTCACCCTGCGGATCTCCGACGCCACCAACCTCGACCGGCTCGCCCCCGAGGACGCCGCCGACGTGGCGACCGTCGTCGGCAACCTCGTCGACAACGCCGTGGACGCGGCCGCCACCACGACCCCGCCCGACGACACCGACCGCTGGACCGGCACCGGCGCCCGTGAGGCGTGGGTCGAGGTGGAACTGCGCCAGGACGCCTCCAGCGTGGAGATCGTCGTCCGCGACTCGGGCCCCGGTGTGGCCCCCGAACTCGCCCGCGAGGTCTTCTCCCACGGATTCACCACCAAGGCCGCCCGGGAAGGCGAACGCGGCATCGGCCTCGCCCTCACCCGCCTGGTGTGCGAACGCCACGGCGGGGAGATCTCGGTGACCAACACCCCCGACGGGGCCATGTTCACCGCCCGCATGACCGTCAGCCACCTCGCCGACGCGGTGGCGGAAGGAGCGACACCATGACCGGCACGAGCAGCCCGCCCGGCACCATCGACGTGCTCGTGGTCGACGACGACTTCATGGTGGCCCGGGTCCACCGCACCTTCGTCGAACGCGTCGAGCCGTTCCACGTCGTCGGCGTCGCCAGCACCGGCGAACAGGCCGTCGCCGCCGTCGACGAACTCCGCCCGGACCTCGTCCTCCTCGACCTCTACCTCCCCGACGGCTTCGGCCTCGACGTCATACCGCGGCTGCGCACCGCCGGACACGACTGCGACGTCATGGTCATCAGCGCCGCCCGGGAGGCCGACAGCGTGCGCGGCGCGGTCCGCCACGGCGTCGTCGACTACCTCCTGAAGCCCTTCGAGTTCGAGGAGCTGCGCTCCCGGCTCCAGCGGTACGCCGCCCAGCGGGGCCGGCTGCTCACCACCGTCGTCCGCGGTCAGGCCGACGTCGACCGCGTCCTCGCCGGAGCCGCCGCGCCGGCGTCGACGGCCGGCGCCCTGCCCAAGGGCATGAGCGTGGAGACCGCCGAGCTGATCGAGGCCACCCTGCGCGCCGCCGACGGCACCCTCTCCGCCACCGAGTGCGCCACCCTCGCCGGCATCTCCCGGGTCAGCGCCCGCCGCTACCTGGAGTACTTCCACGGCACCGGCAGCGCGGACGTCTCCCTGCGCTACGGCGTGGCCGGGCGCCCGGAGCGGCGCTACAGCTGGCGGGTGTGAGGCCCGGGCCCCCGGGGCGCGGGCCCACCCCCTCCCGCCGCCCTCGCCCGGCTACAGCCCCAGGTGCCGTCGTACGACGGCGACGACCTCCTCCGGCCGCTCGTTGAGGTAGAAGTGGCCGCCGGGGAACACGCACAGCTCCGTCGGCCCGTCGGTGTGGCCGGTCCAGGCCCGCGCCTCCGCCACCGGTGTCACGGGGTCGGCGTCGCCGGTGAGGACGGTGACCGGACAGGTCAGCCGGTCGTCGGGGCGCGGCTCGTACGTCTCCAGCGCCCGGTAGTCCCCGCGCAGCGCGGGCAGGACGAGCTGCACCAGCTCCTCGTCCTCGAAGACCTGCCCGTCCGTGCCGCCCAACCGGCGCACCGCCCGCAGCAGTTCGGCATCGCTGCCGAGGTGCAGCCGAGGGCCGGTCCGGGGCGTGGAGGGAGCGCGGCGCCCCGAGACGAACAACCGCACCGGGGGCCGCCCGGCCGTCTGGAGCGCCAGCGCCACCTCGTAGGCGACCAGCGCGCCCATGCTGTGCCCGAAGAGGGCGAGCGGCCGGTCGTCGTCGCCGGAGACGGCCTCGGCGATGCGCTCGGCCAGTTCCCGGACGCTCGACGACGGCGGCTCGGCGAAACGGTCCTGGCGCCCCGGGTACTGCGCGGCCAGCACATCGGCCGCCGGGGCGAGCGCCAGCGCCATGGGGTGGTAGGCGCTCGCCGAACCGCCCGCGTGCGGCAGACACAACAGCCGCACCGGAGCATCCGGGGCGGGTCGGTAGTTCCGCAGCCACGGACCGCTGTTGACCGCTGAGGTCATGGACTCACTCGCCTTCCGGTTCCTTCTCGCGCCACCGGCGTCGGCACGCGTTCCAGGACGCCGCCCGCGAAGACGTCGTACAGGGGCAGCGTCTCGAGGTGAACGTAGCCGATGTGGCAGTCGCACACGGACAACGGGCAGGGGCGGGGCGCGAGTGCCGTACGGAAGGATCCGTCGTAGAGGTTGCCCAGTTCGGTCCTGACGAAATGGCAGCGCCGCACCGTGCCGTCCCCGTCCACCGACACCACCGAGGAGCCCGTGCGGCAGGCGCGGCCCGCCGAGCGGTGCGGGTGGCGGCTGAAGGGGAAGAGGGGGTCCAGCTCGGTCCAGAGCGCCGCCTCCTCGTCGGTGTAGGTGTGTCCCTCGGCGGCGTTCACCCAGAGGTACACCTGCCCCGGCAGCTCCCGGCGCAGCCGTCGGGCGTGCTCCAGGTGCTCGGGCAGGCCGACGATCCCCACGCTGAAGCGGATCCCGTTCGCGGCGAGCCGGAGCGCCTTGCCGAGGAACCGCTCGTACGGGGTCTGCCCGGGGTGGTAGGTGCACCACAGGGCCACCGTGTCCGGGTCCGCCTCCGACAGCCATTCCGTGCGGCAGCTCAGGTTCGTCTGGATCGCCACCCGGTCGATGTGCGGCTCGTGGGAGAGCTCGACCAGGGCCTCGCGGTACCAGGAGCGCACCAGCCCCTCGCCCCACGGCGTGAACAGCACCGACAGCCGGTCGCCGGTCTGTTCCCGCGCCCACGCGGTGAAACGGTCCAGCGCCGCCCGGTCGGCCCGCAGCCGCTCCGTCGAGTCGCGGCGCTTGGCGAACGGGCAGTACGGGCAGTCGTAGTCGCAGGAGGCGAGCGGGCCCCGGTAGAGGATCGTCAGGTCCACGGGCGCCGTCACTTCGGCTCGTAGGCGGCCATCGCCGCCCGGACGGCCGGGGAGAAGAACCCGGGGCCGATGGCGTCCGAGTGCGCCAGCCCCTCGGCGGACAGCTGCAACAGACCGGAGCCCGTGTCCGCCAGCCAGCCGCGCGCGGCCAGCAGGTCCAGCTCCGGGGCGAAGTCCGCGTACGGGTCGGACCCGAACCGCCGACGGTACTCCGCCACCGGCAGCCCCCGCGCCTGGAGCAGCGACTGCAGCAGATGGCGACGCCGGGCCTCGTCCTCGTCGACCACCCGGCCGTGCACCGCACGGCCGAAGTCCCGTGTGGCGGTGTAGTCGTCGATGATCGTGCGGATCTGGCCCATGTCCACCGCGTAGTCGAAGGAGTAGTGCACCGTCGACGTGTACGAACGGGCGCCGCAGCCCAGGCCGATCATGCCGTCGGTCTGGCAGGCGTGGTCGTCCGGGCCCTGCGGCGGAGCGTCCGCGCGGCGGAACATCCGCATGGAGACCTGCTCGTAGCCGTGCGCGAGGAGATGGTCGCGGCCCTCGCGGTAGCGCCTCAGCCGCTCCTCGTCCCAGTCGCGGTCCGCGAGCGCCGGGTCGGCGTTCCGGCCGAGGCCCGTGAGCGGCCGGACGTACAGCGGATAGAGGTAGATCTCCTCCGGCCGCCAGGCGAGGGCCGCGTCCAGCGACAGCCGCCAACTCGCCGCCGTCTGCCCGTCGATGCCGTAGATGAGGTCGATGTTGAGAACCGGCACGGCGGCGTCCCGGATCCGGGCCAGCGCCGCCTCCACATCGGCGCGGCGCTGCGGTCGTACGGCCGCACGCGCCTCCTTGGGCACGAAGCTCTGCACGCCGAGGCTCAGCCGCGTGGCGCCCCGCTCGGCCAGCACGGACAGCCGGTCGGCCGTCGCCGTGGCCGGGGAGGCCTCGACCGACAGCGGGATCGCCCGCAGGTCCGCGCCCAGGTGCCGTTCGGCGATGTCGCACAGCCGCTCCAGCTCCGCGGCCTCCAGATAGGTCGGGGTGCCACCGCCGAACGCGGCGTTCGCGAACCGCACCGGCTCCGCGTCCCCGAGCGCCTCCCGCACCGCGATCGCCTGCCGTTCGAGGGCGTCGAGATAGCGGCCGGTCAGCCCGTCGGGCGCGCCGATCCGTGTGAAGAGGTTGCAGAAGCCGCAGCGCACCTCGCAGAACGGTATGTGCGCGTACAGCGACAGCGCCTGCCGTGACTCCCCGGCCCACAGGTCGGCGAGCCGGGGTTCGCCGGGCAGCCTCCGGTACGCCGTCTTGTGCGGGTAGGCGTACACATAGTGCTGGTAGGGGCGGACCAGTGGCGCGGTCACGGTCATGCGGACGGCTCCAGGAAGAAGTGGCCGTAGGGGACGGTCCACACGGCCTCGTGGCCGAGGCGGTGCCCCGTGTAGCCGTCCTCGCCGTAGGTGGTCCCGTGGTCGGAACAGACGACCGCGAAGCAGCGGCGCCGTGAACTCATCGCGGCGAAGAGCCGGCCGATGTGCCGGTCCACGTACTCCAGGGCCGCCGCGTGCGTGGCCAGGCTGTCGCCGGCCTCACGGGTGGCGCCCGGCAGATGGAACCAGTTGGGCTGGTGCAGCGCCGAGGCGTTGAGGAAGAGGAACAGCCGCCGGTCTGCGGGCAGTTCGGCCACGACCCGCTCGGCGCGGGCCACCTGGGACTCGAACGACGTCGGTGACGCGACGGAGAACTCCGGCTCCCAGTGGCTCTCCTGGAACAGGTCCGGCAGGACGCTGCCGAGCGCGCCCTGCTTGTTGAAGAAGCCGACACCGCCGATGCACACCGTGCGGTAGCCGTGCGCGGCGAGCCCCGAGACCAGGTCGGGACTGTCGAAGACGAAGGTGCGCCCCTCGGTGGTCTCACTGCCGGCGAACCGGCCCGCGAAGAGCCGGGGATGCGGCCCGGGCGCCGCCGGGGTGGGCAGGAACCCCGCGAACATCGCCTGGTGCGAGGCGTAGGTGAAACTGCCGGGCGCGTGCCGCTTCTCCCAGGTGCCGCCCGGCAGCCGGGCGGCCAGGTTCGGCAGCCGGCCATCCCGCGCGAGCTGCTCCGCCACGTCGTACCGCAGGGTGTCGAGGGTGAGCAGCAGCAGGTCGTCGCGGCCCACCACCTCGTTCATGTCGGGCGGCCGGACGGTTTCCGAGGGCCCCGGGGCCGTGTCGGTCCGGTCAGGAGGGTGCATGGTCTTTCCTTGCCTGGGGGTGGTGCGAGGACGGCGTGAGCATCGCGCCGCGCACCGCCGCGAGTTGTGCCGTGTAGGTGTCGAGGCCCTCCGCCGGGCCACCCGGCAGTCCGGTCAGCCGGGGCAGCAGATCGCCGAACGCGTTGACCTCGCCCACCGTGAACCGGCGCCAGCCGATCGCCGGGAGCAGGTCCACCCCGACGCACAACGTCTCCGGGAAACAGGCCGCGGCGCGCTCGCAGATGTCCAGCGCCTGCCGCCAGCGGTCGCCCGCCGCGTCCACGACCGAGGTCAGATCGCCCCGTGCCCCGCCGAGATGGAGGTTCGTCATCGGGAAGCGGCTGGTGCGGACGACGGCGTGTGTGGCCCGGCCCGCCACGACCAGCACCCGCAGATCGGCGGACCGGCCCTGCGCGGACGCCTTCGGCAGCCAGCGCTCGATGTGCAGGCCGTCGGGTGCGAGGGCGTCGACGACGCCGGCGATCTCCCGCTCGTCCGAATAGCGCCGCACCCGCAGGGAGTTGTGCAGCCGGGGCGGTGCGTGTGGCCCGTCGGCGGCGGTGACCTCCACCGAGGTGGTGGCCCGTAGCCGTCCGCCCGCCGACGACTCCACGGCCAGCACCCCGGACGCCGAGGAGCCGTGGGCCGGTTTCACGAAGACCCGCGGCATGCCGTGGTCCCGCATCACCGCCCGTACGTCGTCCCAGCCGCGCACCACGAGCGTGTCGCCCGAGGTGGGCGACGGCGGCACCGGCACCCCCGCCGCGTCGAGCCGGGCATGGCACAGCCGCTTGTCGAACAGGACCGCCAGGTCCGCGGGACCGTCCAGCCGGACCCCGCCCCGCAGCGAGCCCACGGCGGCCAGGAACCGGGCGTACCAGGTGGCCGAGCCCTCCACCCGCGTCGGGTCGTCGACCCCCCGCAGCAGCCGGTCCACCTCGGCGTTCTCACCCGGCGAGTCCAGCCGGACGATCTCGTCGTCGGCGAACACGTGGCCGCCGTCGCGCAGCACGTCCCGCCACTCGACCACACGCGGAGTCCCGGCCCCGGCCGCCTCGGCCGCCGCCACGAACAGCCCGACCCTGCGGTTCTCGCCGTTCCCGACGACCACCCACCTGTACGGGCCCGGCCCCGCTCCCGTCGTACCGGTCCAGCCGGCCACACCGCCCCCCTCGTCCAAGAACCCCCGCACTCCTACGTGTTCACTCGCCCACCGCGACGAACCGCCACACCGTGCCGTCCTCCTCCTCGTCCGACTCGGCGTCGTCGGCGTCGGCGTCGACCTGGACGCCCGCGGCCTCCAGGGAGTCCCGGAGGCGGTCGCGTATCGCCGGGCTGAGGTAGTTGTGGTGCAGGTCCAGTGTGGTGAGGTGGGTGAGCGGCTGACCGGTGAGGAGCGCGGTCGCGCCGTCGTCCGTGAGGACGCCCATCGACACGTCCAGCACATCGAGGCGGGCCACCACCGGGGCGGCGGCCAGGGCCGCGCAGATGTCGTCCTGCATCTCGCTGTTGCGCAGCGCCAGACGCTTGAGGGCCGGGAGCCGGGTGCCCGCGAGGATCGGCGCCAGGTCGGCCACCTCACAGTCGCCGCCGTACTCGGAGGTGCCCAGCCACAGGTCCAGCGCGACGAGGGCCGGCAGATCGCTGCCCGCGACACCCCGGACCGCCTCGACGGGCATGCCGCCGGTCTCCACCGTCAGCGACCGCAGCCGCTCGTGCCGCACCGCCGGGAAGACGAGCCCCTGACCGCCGCGCACCCCGAACTCCTCCAGCGCCGGGAAGGCGTTCAGCAGCGGGCCCACGTCCCCCTGGTTGATCCAGGAGATCTCGCACTCCTCCACCACGATGTCGCCGAGGAACAGCGCGCGCAGCGAGGGCAGCCGGTCCTGCGCCGCCACCAGGGCCTCGATGATCTCCTCGGGGCCGTTGTCGTAGGCGTCGCTCCACGCGCCCACCACCAGCGCCCGCACCTTCTCGGTGTCGACCGAGGCGAGGAACCGCGCGAACGCCTCCTCCCAGGACTCCTCGCTGTCGTAGGAGTCCACGGCGATGGCCCAGGCCACCGACTCGGGCTCGGGCAGACCGGCGGAGCCCTGCGGGTCCTTCACCGACGTGGGGAAGCGGTGGACCGGCAGGCCGTGGAACTCCTCCAGATGGCTCCCGATGGTCATGTGCGCCCCGCCCCTTCGTTCCATGTCCGTGGACGGTGGCAGAGTCCCTGCCCGGTCCGCCCGTTGCGCACCCGGAGCGCACTGCGCCGCCGGGTAGAGGAGTTCTACCAAGCCGCACTGACACCGTGTGCGGCGGACCCCTGTCCTGTGGACGAACACCCGCCCTCGGCCCGGGGAACCGCCGCGCGGGACCGATTGTCAGTGGCTGCCCCTACGGTCGTCTCGTGGCACGGGGAGTGCCCGACGGGAGGGAGACCCATGTACCGGCAAGGAGATGTCCTCATCGCGCCGTTGGCGGAGAGCGCGGTGCCGCGCGGCGCGCTCGACGCTCCCTCGGAGCCGCGTGACGGACGTGGACGGCTCGTCCTCGCCCTCGGCGAGGTCACCGGTCACGCGCACGCCGTGGTCGGCCCCGGCCGCCTGATCCGCGAGGCGAGCGTGTTCGGGCCGATGCTGCTGCACGTGCCGGAGGGCGCCCGCGTCGTCCACGAGGAGCACGCGGCGATCTCCCTGCCGAAGGGCTGGTACCGCGTCGTCCGCCAGCGCGAGTACGTGCCGGGGTCGGTGCGGATCGTCGCCGACTGAACCCCGTGGGACGGGGAGAGGGCGGCCGTGAGGTACGGCAGCCGCAGGGACAGGCATCGGGATCCAGGAGGAACGGCGTGACGCGGCAGACGAGTTGGCGGGCGGTGGCGGCGGCCACGGGAGCGGGAGACCGGGCGCGGACCGAGGCGGGCGTGCGCCTCGCGTACCGGCGGGCGGGGCTCGCGGAGCCCGAGCGGATCGTCTGGGCGCCCTCGCCCCTGGCGGCGGTGCGCCTGCTCTCGGGAGGGGCCGCGGAGGACGGCGAGGTCCTCCCCGCGACCGGGGCGAGCGTCCGCGACGCCGTCCGCGACAGACAGGTCGCCGCCGCCCGCGCCCGGCTGCACACGCGGCTGGGCCCCACCGGCTGGAGCGACCACTGGAGGGCGACCGGCGCCGACCTCTGGGAGACCACCCGGCCCCTGGTCGATCGTGTCCGCACCGGCGTCGTCGAGGCGCTGGCCCCCGCCGGCCGCGAGGAGGAGACCGGCGTTCGGCTGCTGCTCCTGGACGCGGTCCTCGGCCAGCACGACGCGGCCTGGCTCTCCGCCCTCGACGCGGCTCCCGAGCTGGACGGACTCGCGGAGGTGGCCCGTACGGCCGGCTGGTGGTGGCCGTACGCGAGCGTCGCGGTCGTCGCCGAACGGCCGGTGGAACTGCACCGAGACGAGGCGGGCCGGCTGGACCGCGGCGACGGTCCCGCGCTCGCCTTCTCCGACGGCTTCGCCCTGCACGCCTGGCGCGGACTGCCCGTCCCCGGTCCGTTCCTCGACCGGCTCGGCACACTGACCCCGCAGCTGATCAGAGCCGAGGAGAACGCGGAACTGCGCCGCGTGATGCTCGAGTTCTACGGCTACGACCGCTATCTGGAGGAGTCCGGCGCACAGCCCGTGCACCGCGACGAGACGGGTGTGCTGTGGCGCATAGCCCTGCCGGGCGACGAGGACGTGGTGATGGTGGAGGTGGTCAACTCCACGCCGGAGCCGGACGGCACGAGCCGTACCTACTGGCTGCGGGTGCCGCCCGCCACGACCACGGCACGGGAGGGCGTCGCCTGGACGTTCGGCCTGAGCGCCGAGGCGTACGCACCGCTGCGGCAGACCTGATCCCGGCCGCCGCTCGCGGGATCACTCGAACCGTGCCGTGTCGCCCGCGCCCTTGCGGATGATCTCCGCCTCGCCGCTGGAGAAGTCGATGACGGTCGTCGGCTCAGTGCCGCAGTCGCCCGAGTCCACCACCGCGTCGACCAGGTAGTCCAGGCGTTCCTTGATCTCCCAGCCCTGCGTCAGCGGCTCCTCCTCGTCGGGCAGCAGCAGGGTGCTGGAGACGAGCGGCTCGCCCAGCTCGGCGAGCAGGGCCTGGACCACGCGGTGATCGGGGATGCGCACCCCGACGGTCTTCTTCTTGGGGTGGAGGAGCTTGCGGGGCACCTCCCGCGTCGCGGGGAGGATGAAGGTGTAACTGCCGGGCGTCGACGCCTTCACGGCGCGGAACACGTCGTTGTCGACATGGACGAACTGACCCAGCTGCGCGAAGTTCTCGCACACCAGGGTGAAGTGGTGCCGGTCGTCGAGCTGCCGGATCGTGCGGATCCGCTCGATGCCGTCACGACTGCCCAGCTGGCACCCCAGCGCGAAGCAGGAGTCCGTCGGATAGGCGATCAGCCCGCCCTGACGAATGCTGTCGGCGACCTGAGAGATGGCACGCGGCTGGGGGTTGTCGGGGTGCACGTCGTAGTACTTGGCCATTGGACGAGCTTATGCCCACGAGCGACGCACGGCCCTCGATGGGGCCGCAGGCCCCTGAAAGGGGCGCGGGGAACTGCGCGACCAGCCACGGCCGACCCGCGGCGTCAGAACGGCCCGCAGTCCCCCCTGCTTCCAGCGGAGCGCCTACGCGCCGCTGGCGCGCAGCATGTCCTCGCGCTCGACGATCTTCACGCGCTCACGGCCCTGCGGCTCACCGAGCGCCTTCTCGGCGGCGTCGAGCCGGTACCAGCCCTCCCACGTCGTGAAGCGCACGTTCCGATCCGCCAGGAACGCGTCGACGGCCTCCGGCGCGGGCGCGGACGGCTCGTGCAGCCGGCCGTTCGCGAAGTCGTCCAGGAGGTTGGAGACGGTCTCGTTGGCGTCGCCCTTGGTGTGCCCGATGAGGCCCACCGGACCGCGCCGGATCCAGCCGGTGACGTACGTCGACTGCAGGTGCGCGCCGGTCTCCTCGATGACCCGGCCGCCCGCGTCGGGGACGGTGCCCGAGTCGACGTCCCAGGGCAGCTTGGGCAGCTTGTCCGAGAGGTAGCCGACCGCGCGGTAGACGCCGGTGACGTCCCAGTCCTTGAACTCGCCGGTGCCCTTGACGTTCCCGGTGCCGTCCAGGGCGGTGCGCTCGGTGCGCAGACCGACGACCTTGCCGTCCTCGCCGAGGATCTCGGTGGGCGACTCGAAGAAATGCAGGAACAGCTTGTGCGGGCGGTCGCCGACGTCGCGGATCGCCCAGTTCTCCAGGGTCTTGGCGACCATGTCGGCCTGCTTGTTGCCGCGCCGGGTCGCGATGGAGCCCTCGTCGTAGTCGATGTCCTCGGGGTCGACGATGACCTCGATGTTGGGGGAGTGGTCCAGCTCCCGCAGCTCCATGGGGGAGAACTTCGCCTGCGCCGGGCCGCGGCGGCCGAAGACGTGGATCTCCAGCGCCTTGTTGGCCTTCAGGCCCTCGTAGACGTTGGCCGGGATCTCGGTGGGCAGCAGCTCGTCGGCGGTCTTGGCGAGGACCCGGGCGACGTCGAGCGCCACGTTGCCGACACCGAGGACGGCGACCTTCTCGGCCTCCAGGGGCCAGGTGCGCGGGACGTCCGGGTGGCCGTCGTACCAGGAGACGAAGTCGGCCGCGCCGTAGGAGCCGTCGAGGTCGATGCCGGGGATGTCGAGCGCGCGGTCGGCCGTCGCGCCGGTGGAGAAGATCACGGCGTCGTAGAACGCGCGCAGATCGTCCAGGTTGATGTCCGTCGGGTAGTCGACGTTGCCGAAGAGACGGATCTGCGGCTTGTCGAGCACCTGGTGCAGGGCGGTGATGATGCCCTTGATGCGGGGGTGGTCGGGGGCCACGCCGTAACGGATCAGTCCGAACGGGGCGGGCATCCGCTCGTAGAGGTCGATGGACACACCGGGCTCGGTGGCGACGTCGGACTTCAGCAGCGCGTCGGCGGCGTAGATCCCGGCGGGTCCGGCTCCGACAATGGCTACCCGCAGAGGGCGGGGCATGTTCAGGTTCCCTTCGAGCGGAAGAAAAGCGTCTCGTCGGCAACCCTAAACTAAGGTAACCCTTACCAGGTACGGGGGTCGGGTCTATGACCTCATAAGGCGATCTTATGCCATGCGGGGGAATGGGCGGACGGCGGGGAGGCCTGGGAACGGCCGGTGGAGACCTCCGAGGCCCGTCCGCGGTCTCCTCTGTCGACCTGACGTGTTTGCCTCGGCGGTGAACGGCAACGCGGTTTCCATGACTCAGCCGAACAAGGACCCGAACCAGAACTCCGCGTCCGCCGAGACGACCGCTGCCAAGGCCCGCCGGACCGCCGGCAAGGCGACGGCACCGGCCACCGCGTCCGCGAAGACGGCCGCGGTCAAGATGGACGACGTGACATCGTCCGCCAAGGCCGGGGCCGGACACGCGGCCGACGCGGCCAAGCGCGCCGCCGACAGCACGAACAGTGCCGTGCACAGTGCGGTGAAGGGTGTCGAGGCGGGCCGCCAGGCGGTGGTGCAGGCCTCCGGCCAGGTGGCCGCCACCGCGAAGACGGCCATGACCGTCATCGCCCACCGCAAGCTCGTCGCCGCCGGTGTGGGCGCGGGCCTGACCGCCCTGACGGCCGCCTCCTACGCGGTCGGCCGCCGTTCGGGCCGCCAAGTCCAAGGCCCGATCACCCGGCTCACCGGCGGTCGTATCTGACCTGCCTCGACCTGCCTGCGGGGGTCGTCCGGCGCGGAACGCCGGACGACCCCCGCAGGCCGTCCTACCAGCGGCCTTCCACCTGCTCCTTGATCCGCCGGTCGTACAGCTCCCGGATCGCCGTCAGCGTCTGGCCGGACAGCTCCGGCAGCGCGGCGGCCGACGCGTTGGCGCGGGCCTGCTCGGGCGTGCGGGCGCCCGGGATGACCGTCGTGACGCCCGGCAGCTGGATGATCCAGCGCAGCGCCAGCTGGGCCGGGGTGAAGCCCTCGGGGGCGAGCGCGGCGAACTCGACGGCCGCCTCCACCCCCGTGCCGTAGTCGACACCGGAGAAGGTCTCTCCCTGGTCGAAGGACTCGCCGTGCCGGTTGTAGGTGCGGTGGTCGTTCTCCGCGAAGACCGTGTCCTTGGTGTACTTGCCGGACAGCAGACCCGAGGCCAGCGGAACGCGCGCGATGATCGCGACGCCCGCCTTCTCCGCCGCCGGGAGGACGTCGAGGAGCGGCTTCATCCGGAACGGGTTGAGGATGATCTGCACGCTCGCCACGTTCGGCCGCGCGATCGCCGTCAACGCCTCGGCGCAGGTCTCCACGCTGACGCCGTACGCGGCGATCCGCTCCTCCTCCACCAGGGTGTCGAGCGCGTCGAACACCTCGTCGGAGGAGTAGACCGGGGTGGGCGGGCAGTGCAGCTGGACCAGGTCGAGGCGGTCCACGCCGAGATTGCGGCGGGAGCGGTCGTTCCAGGCCCGGAAGTTGTCGAGGACGTAGTTCTCCGGGATCTGCTCCACGCGACGGCCCATCTTCGTCGCGACGAGGACATGCAGATCGGGCCTGCTCCGCAGGAACGTGGCGATGGTCTGCTCGCTGCGTCCGTCGCCGTAGACGTCGGCCGTGTCGAAGAAGGTCACCCCCGACTCGGCCGCGGCCTCCAGCACCGCGAGGGCTTCCCCGTCGTCGACGTCTCCCCAGTCGGCGCCCAGCTGCCATGTGCCGAGACCGACCACGGACGCGTGCTGACCCGACCTACCGAATGCGCGTTCTTCCATGGCGTCAGTCTGTCACCTGTTCCCCGTGGTCAGTGCGGGTAGGCACGCGGCGGACGCTGCCGGGGCAGCTCGTCCCGGAACTCCGCGACGACCGAGCTGATCTGCCGGGTGAGTTCGGTCTTCTCCAGCCGGTCGAGATACAGGTTGCGACGGGCCAGGCCCACCGCGTCCACGCAGAAGTACAGCGCCATCAGCGGGTTGACGAACAGTTCGCTGTTCCGGGTCCGCTCGGTGAACCGGACGTCGCCGAACTCACCGCGTACGGCCGCCGCGACCGAGCCGTTGACGATGCTCGGATGGGTCGGCGTGGCCCGCTGGGCGTGCGCCACCGCGTCCAGGTAGAGCGTGCCCTCGCGGCTGTCGCGGGGCAGCGAGAAGGCCCCCAGATAGGCGCCGTCGCGGTCGAGCGCGGCCAGGTTCTCCAGGACCAGCGCGTGGTTGACCCCGTGGTAGGCGTCCACGCCGAAGCCCAGGCAGGCCACCAGCCGCTCCGGCACCTCGTCGAGACCGGCGACGGCGCCCAGGCTCGCCATGTCCTCCTCCGGCGTCCCGAGGCCGTGCTCGTCGCCGCGCATCAGGATGTCGGTGCCGCCGTCCACCAGCACGACGGCGTCCACCCCGCCCAGATGGCCGATCAGCGCGCGATAGGCGGCCCGCAGGGGTGCCACACCCGTACGGGACAGCGCGTACACGGTGCTCGGCATGCCGTGCAGGTCCAGCCACTCGGCGAGGGCGCGCTCGGGGAAGTAGTCGCCCCGGAAGGCGGTGTCGGGGCCGACAGCCGCGACGTCCTGCTCCAGCCACACGTCGAGGCTCAGGCCGTACAGATCGGCGAAGGAGAGGTTGGCGAGATGGACCTCCTTGCCCGCAGACCGCAGGGCGAGGGCCAGCGGCAGCCCGGCGTAGATGTCGAAGCCGCCGCCGGCACCGGCTATGAGAACACGCCGCGCGTCGCGCAGCCGTGTGAAGAACGGGGGTTGCTGGAGGGAGAACACCGGGGGAAATTAGCAGGGTGGCGCAGGGGGTGCGCACGATTTACGCGGGCCGGGCCACCGGCTACCGTACCGGTCAGTAACCGGACCGCACCGGGCCGGACCGGACAGCAGGAGGCCCCATGCCGCAGCTCGAAGTCGACGGCGCCACGCTGACGTACGACGACGAGGGCCCCCGTGAGGGCGACGGCGTCCCCCTGGTGTTCGTCCACGGCTGGACCGCCAACCGGCACCGCTGGGACCACCAGGTCGCGCACTTCGCCGAGAAGCGGCGCGTGATCCGCCTCGACCTGCGCGGGCACGGCGACAGCGGGGGCGCCGGGGTGCGCACGATCGAGGAACTGGCCGCGGACGTGCTCGCCCTCCTCGATCATCTGGAGATCGAGCGGTTCGTCCTGGTCGGCCACTCCATGGGCGGCATGATCTCCCAGACCATCACCCTCGCCCACCCCGAGCGGGTGGAACGCCTGGTGCTGGTCAACTCCATCGGCCGCATGACCTACAGCAGGGGCCGCGGCCTGCTGATGGCGGTCTCCACCCGGGTCCCCTTCAAGCTGTTCGTCGCCGCCAACATCCAGCGCGCCTTCGCGCCCGGCTACCCGCGCGAGGAGATCCGGTCGTACATCCGCGCCTCCACGGCAACCCCGCGCGAGGTGGTGAGGACCCTGTACGGCGCCATGCGCGCCTTCGACGTCCTCGACCGCCTCGGCGAGGTCAGCACCCCCACCCTGCTCGTCCACGGCTACCACGACATCCAGCTCCCCGTCGCCCAGATGCTCCGCATGGCCAAGGCCTACCAGGACGCCGAGGTGCGGATCCTGGACGCGGGGCACGAACTCCCCGTGGAGAAGCCGGCGGAGCTGACCGCCACCCTGGACCGCTTCCTCAGCGGCTCCCGGGTCTGAGCCCGCCGCCGGCCCACGCGCCGAGACCGCCGAGCAAGCGCAGCCGCCCGAGGACCGCGCCGACGAAGGCGCGGGTCCGGGGCAGCCGGTCGATGTCCGCGGCGAGGGCCAGGGCCGCGCCCGTCCACGCGAAGCCGAAGGACCACACGGACAGCCACTCGCACAGGTAGAGAGGTGTGACCGGCCAGTCGTCGCCCACCTCGGTGACCGCCGCCACGGCGGCGAGCGCCATGAACACGAGGATCAGCACCCCGGCCACGAGATAGGGGCGCCGCGCGTACGGCCGGTCCGCGATGCCGGGCGCCCGGTACATGGAGAGGCAGAAGGCCGCCATCGCCGTCAACAGGGCGACGGCGAAGACCTGGTGGAGCACGGAGACCGTCGTCTGTCCCGCATCGCCCCCGGACCCCGGTGCCGTGGGGAAGAGGGCGACGCCGAGGGCGCAGGTGCCGGCGACGGTGCCCAGGATGTCGTTGGACCTGTCGAACCGGTAGACGATCAGGAAGATCCCGAGCGCGCACAACGCGCCGACGAACACGTCCCGGGTGCTCGTGTGGTAGGCGCCGCTCATGGAACCGGGCCAGGCGTCCGCACCGGACCGGCCGTCGAGCCGCGCCGCGATCCAGTTGCCGGCCGGCAGCGCGAGGGGGAGCAGGACACCGATGACCCCGACCCCCAGGCGCAGCCGCATGACCGTCCGCGCGTCCTGGTCCTTCGTCCGGGCCGCCGCCCCGCGCCGCGGGGGCTCGGCGGCGTCCGCGTCCGTAGCGCTCACGGGCACCTCCTCACCTGTACACGCGAGGCGAAGCCGTGCCCGCCACCGGACGATGTCCGGCACCGGTCGAACGCAAACTCGAACGTGAGCCCGCGAGTCGGACGGGTCAGCCGGTCAACTGCCCTTCCGCGGTGGCCAGCAGCTCCGTCACACGCAACGCGAACGCGGCGTCGCACGGATGCGGACGACCACTACGGGCCGCCGCCGACAGCGCGTCCCCCGCCCGCACGAGAGCCGGTACGGCCCCCTCGTCGGTCGTGGGCAGTACGGTCGTCCCGGCCCGGCCGCGCAGCTCGACCGTGGCGCCGGAGGCCGCGGGCGGGGCGGTGAGGCTGAGGGTGAGCGTGCTCGACGCCCCACCGGTGTGCAGAAGCACCAGATGCACCGTGTCCCTCGGCCCGCGCACGGCGGCGGCCACCTTCTCCACGTCCCCGAGGACCGGCAGCAGCACGGACAGGGCGTGCGGGCCCACGTCCCACAGACCGCCCTTCTCCCGCCGCCACGGCGAGTCCGCGAAGGGGCTGCCGCTCTCGTCGTCGAACAGCGACCCGAACCACTCCGCCCGGCCCGTGAACCAGTCGTCACGGGCGGCCTGTTCGGTGATCCACGCGTCGATCGCGGTCTGGAACCGGGCGGTGAAGAACACGACCGAGGCGACCCCGCTCTCCTCGACCGCCCGGACGACGGCCCGCCCCTGCTCGACGTCGGTCGACAGCGGCTTGTCGAGCAGCAGGTGACAGCCCGCCCGCGCCGCGCGCACCGCGAGCGGCGCCTGGACGGACGGCGGCAGGGCCACGGCGACCGCGTCCACGTCCGCGAACAGGGCGTCGACGTCCTTGTACACGGGCAGCCCGCCGTGCCGGCCGGCCAGTTCCTCGGCCGCCTCCGGGCGCCTGCCCCACACCCCTGCGAAGTCCAGCTCCTGGTGCGCGCTCAGCGCGGGGGCGTAGGTCATCTCGGCCCACGGTCCGGTTCCGAGCAGTCCGATACGCATGCCTCGGTCTCTCCTTGTGCGTTGGGTGCCGTGTCCTTCGGAGCCCTCGGGGTCCTCGGGGACGGGTCCTACCGACGGCCGTCAGGGCAGCGCCTGTTCGGTCCAGATCGTCTTGCCGGTGGGGGAGTAGCGGGTGCCCCAGCGCTGGGTGAGCTGGGCGATCAGATACAGGCCCCGGCCACCCTCGTCGGTCGTGGCGGCGTACCGCAGATGGGGCGAGGTGTGACTGCCGTCGGTGACCTCGCAGATCAGCTGCCGGTCGTGGATCAGACGGACCCGGATGGGGCCGCCGCCGTACCGGATGGCGTTGGTGACCAGTTCGCTGAGGATCAGCTCGGTGGTGAACTCCAGCTCCTCCAGGCCCCACTCGGCCAGCTGCCGGGTGGCGTCGGAGCGCGCCCGGCGGACCGCGGCCGGGTCGCCGGGCACCTCCCACTCGACGACCCGGCCCGTGTCCAGCGCCCGGGTGCGGGCGACGATCAGCGCGATGTCGTCGCTCGCCCGGCTCGGCGGCAGCGCGTCGAGGACGGCCTCGCAGGTGCCCTGCGGTGAGGTGTCGGCGCCCGTCAGCGCGGTGCGCAGCAGTTCGAGTCCGTCGTCGATGTCCCGCTCCCGGTCCTCGACGAGACCGTCGGTGTACAGCACGATGCGGCTGCCCTCGGCGAGGTCCAGCTCGGCCGTCTCGAAGGGCAGTCCGCCGAGACCGAGCGGCGGACCGGCCGGCACCTCGGGGAAGTCGACCGTGCCGTCGGGCCGGGCCACCGCGAGCGGCGGATGGCCGGCGCGGGCGACGGTGCAGCGCCGCGAGACCGGGTCGTAGATCGCGTACAGGCATGTCGCCCCGGTGATCGGGGCGTTGCCGTCGAGGACCGCCTCGTCCTGGTCGATCCGGCTGACCATCTCGTCCAGCAGTCCCAGGATCTCGTCCGGCGGCAGGTCCAGCGCGGTGAAGTTGTGGACCGCCGTGCGCAGCCGGCCCATCGTGGCCGCCGCGTGCAGACCGTGACCGACCACGTCGCCCACGACGACGGCGACCCGGGTGCCGGACAGCGGCAGGACGTCGAACCAGTCGCCGCCCACCCCGGCCTGCGCGGGGAGATAGCGGTAGGCGACGTCCAGGGCGCTCTGCTCGGGCAGATGGCGCGGCAACAGGCTGCGTTGCAGTGTCTCGGCCATCGTGTGCTCGCGGGTGTAGCGGCGCGCGTTGTCGATGGAGACCGCCGCGCGGGCCACCAGCTCCTCGGCGAGCGCCAGCTCCTCCTGGTCGAACGGCTCGGGCTTCTCCGAACGCCAGAAGTTGGCGACCCCCATCACCAGCTGACCCACCCGCAACGGCACGGTGATCAGCGAGTGGATGCCGTACTCGACGACCTGGGCGGACCGTTCGAGGTCCTGGGCCCGCCAGCCGGGCGCCCGGCTGAGGTCGGCCACGAGGGTCGAGCTGCCGCTGTCGATACTGCGGGCCTGCGGCGAGGAGGGGACCAGGTCGATCCGCTCGCCCACCTTGTACAGCGGCGCGTCCTCGCGGATCCCGCTGCACGCCGTACGGCGCAGTGTGGTGGCCGTCTCGGGCTCGTCGCCGCTGAGCGCCGCCGGGGCCAGGTCCACGGTGACGAAGTCCGCGAACCGGGGGACCGCCACCTCCGCCAGTTCCTCGGCGGTACGGGTCACGTCCAGGCCGGTGCCCACGCCCACCCCGGCGTCGTAGAGCAGCCTCAGCCGCTCCCGGGCGGCCTCCGCGCGGCCCGAGAGGGCGCGCAGCTCCGTGGAGTCGCGGAGCGTGGCGACACTGCCGGAGGGCGCGCCCTGGAGATCGGTGGGCCGCTGGTTGACCGCCAGCAACCGGTCGCCCACCAGGTGCACCTCGTCGTTGGCGACCCGGCCCGAGGACAGCAGGTCCGCCATGGGCGCTTCGAGGCCCAGGGAGTGGACGTCCCGCCCCTCGGCGTCCGCGGGCAGGTCCAGCAGCCGGTGCGCCTCGTCGTTGGCGAGCAGCAGCCGGCCCCCGCCGCCGACGATGATCACGCCCTCCCGTACGGCGTGCAGCACCGCGTCGTGGTGCTCGTACATGCGGGTCATCTCCGACGGGCCGAGCCCGTGGGTCTGCCGCAGCAGCCGCTTGCTGACCAGCGCCGTGCCCGCCGTGGCGAGGGCGAGGGCCGCCGCCGCGGCGGCCAGCACGAGAGGCAACTGCTGCTCGGCGACCCCGCCCACGTTCTCGGTGGTGATCCCGGCCGACACCAGGCCCACCACCTTGCCGTCGGGATCCTTGACCGGCACCACGGCCTGGACCAGCGGGCCGAGGGTGCCGTTCACCTCCTCGGTGAAGGACTCGCCCTTCAGCGCGGGCTCGATGGTGCCGACGAACTTCTTGCCGATGCGGTCCGGCTTCGGATGGGTGTAGCGGATCCCGTCGGTGCTCATCACGACGATGAAGTCCACCTGGGACTGCACCCGGGCGGCCTCGGCCCGCGGCTGGAGCACCTCCGTCGGATCGGGGGCGCTCAGCGCCTCCCGGGTCCCCGGCGCGTTGGCGAAGGTCTCCGCCACGGCGAGTGAACGGTTGTGCGCCTCCTTGGAGCTGTCGTGCCGCACCTGGAGGACCAGCGCCACCACGGCCGACACGACCAGTACCAGCACGATCACGACCTGAAGCAGGAACACCTGCCCGGCGACACTGCGCCCGCTCAGCGCCGCGCGCAGCCCCGAAAGCGGGCCCCAGCCGTGCCCCGGCTCCCGACTTGCGCCGCCGTCCGATCCGTGCGGCACCCGCCGGGCACGGTCGTCCCGGCCCTGCGCAGGCCGGCTCTGGGGACGGCGGGTCGACTGAGAGCGAGATCGACCCAGGAGACGGACCATGTGCCCATGTCTACACTGCCCCGCGCCCAGAGGCGAGAGGGGGTCGTGCGCGGTCCCGGCCGAGGCCGTCGGCGGCTCGGCCGCGAGAGCGCTTGCTACCGCTTTGACCATGTGTGATGCCCTGCTACCTGTCGGATTCCTGTGAATCTGCGAGACGTTTGAACACATCGGGGTCCGGATCCGTATAAGGCTGGGGTTTTTTATGCCCGGACCCGGCCACGACGTTGTAGGAGCTATCCGTGGGACGCACCACCAGGCGCAGACGCCCATCCGGAGCACGGCGCGCGACTTCCGCCGCGATCGCGCTGATCTTGGGCGGAGGCGGTCTCGTGGCCGTCAATGTCTACGCGTCGGCCACCGAGCACGGTGCGCCCGACGACTGGGTCGAACAGGTCGGCTCCGCGGCCGGCACGATCGACTGCCCGGACGTCGGCAGCGGGCTCACGGAGGTGCCCGAGGGGGCACGGGAGGGCGTCGACAGGGAACTCGCCGCCCTGGACCAGCAGATAGCCGAGGCCTACCAGCGGCTGCAGAACTCCGGCCGGGCCCAGCAGCAGGACGGCGGCTTCGCCGAGGACGCGATCATGAACCCGCTCGAGGAGAAGCGGGCGGCCACGATCGAGCGGATCGCGATCGCCATCGACCGCGTGGGGGACCGCCCCGAGGGGCTCGACTCCCTCGCCGCCTGTGAACTGCGTCCCGCCGAGAACCAGAACGCCGGTCAGGACGGCGGTCCGAACGGCGGAGAGCAGAACGGCGACGGCCAGAACGGCGACGGCCAGAACGACGACGGTCAGAACGGCGACGGCCAGAACGGCGACGGCCAGAACGACGACGGTCAGAACGGCGACGGCGACCAGAACCAGGGAGACCAGGACGGCCAGGGCGAGCAGCAGGGCGGTCAGGGGCAGCAGGGCAACGGCGGGCAGGCCGGCAACGGGCCGGTGGCCGCGGACTACGCCGACATCAGGTCCGTCCAGCCGAACGCCGGGAACCGGGGCGGGGGGAACGGCTCCACCGGGTCCTTCAGCACCGATTGCGGGGTGAACGCCAATGGCGTGTTCAACTCCGACAACGTCATCGTCGCCCCCGGTGTCTCCAACGGCGCCCACCACTTCCACGACTACGTCGGCAACCAGGGCAACAGCGCGTTCGCCAGTGACGAGGACCTCGCCGCCGCCGACACCAGCTGTGAGAACCAGGGCGACAGGTCGTCGTACTTCTGGCCCGTGATCCGACTGCAGAACGGCACCGCCGAGCAGGACGCCGACTCGCCCGGCGGCGGCATCGAGGGCAACGCCGGCGAGATCGTGACGCCCAAGGACGTCACGATGACCTTCGTCGGCAGCCCGCGGGGCGAGGTCGTGGAGATGCCGCGGCTGCTGCGCATCATCACCGGTGACGCCAAGGCCTTCGTCAACGGCCCGGTCAACGCCAACGCGTCCTGGAGCTGCACCGGCTTCGAGGACCGGCAGTTGAAGGACAAGTACCCGCTGTGCCCCTCCGGCAGCGACGTCGTCCGCACGTTCAAGTTCCAGAGCTGCTGGGACGGCCGCAACATCGACAGCGCCAACCACCGCACCCACGTGGCCTTCGCCGCGGCGGACGGCGGCTGCGCGGCCGGGTTCAAGGCCATCCCGCAGCTGGTCCAGCGCATCGTCTACGACGTCGACGCCCCGAGCCTCCAGGACGGCGGCCGTACGACGCCGCTGTTCGCCGTGGACTCCTTCCCCGAGCAGCTCCACAAGCCCGGCACCGACCACGGCGACTTCATCAACGTCTTCGACGAGGACCTGATGCGGGCGATGGTGGACTGCATCAACGACGGGCGCGAGTGCGACGCGGCGGACCTCGGCGGCGACCAGGGCAATGGCGGCGGCGGCCAGGGTGACGACCAGGGGCAGGACCCGGGCCAGGGTCAGGGTGACGGTCAGGGACAAGACGATGGCCAGGGCCAGGGCCAGGGCCAGGGCCAGGAGCAGCCGGGCAACGGTCAAGGCGATGGCGGTGACCAGGATCAGGACGAGAACGCGGCCGAGCCCACCGAGACCGCCCAGGCACCCGGCGGCGGGGACGACCAGGGCGACCAGGTCGACGAAACGGACAAGGGCGGTGACAAGGAACCCCAGGTTCTGGGCTCGGTGAAGGCGACCCAGCGCGGCAACCCCGCCGACTCCGCAGCTGACGCCGACGGGGGCAAGGACGTGAACGGCACCGGCACCGGCGACGACGCGAACGCGGCCCCCGGGCAGACACCCGCGGCGAACGTGCCGTCGGCCGCCGGGCAGCCCGGCGCACAGGGGTCCGGCTCGGCGAGCGGCAGCCTCGCCGAGACCGGTTCGCAGCTGTGGCCCGCGATGATCGGCGGCGTGGCCGTGCTCGCCGGTGTCGTACTGCTGCGCCGGGTCAGGCGCGGGAACCACTGACCCCTACGCCGACCGGATGCGATGTCCATGCTCCGCCAACCTTGTCAGCCTGAGCGGGACTTGCTCCTGCATCAGCTGACGGGGCGGGCGGAGCATGGCGGCGCGCGGTCCGCTCGCCGGGTACGTGGTGGGCACGGCGGGGCTCGTCGGCGAGGCCCTGTGGGTGGGCCCATGGGCCCCGGCCAGTGGACGCCGGTCGCGAACCTCATCGGCGTCCACTCGCTGGGCCTGTACGCGATTCCTCGCAGGGCCGTGCTCGGGGCGCTCCTCGTGCCGCCCGGGGTGCCGGCCCACGGCCCGCCGCAGGGAGACGGAGGAACTGCGGCGGTCGCTGCGCCGCGAGACGGTCGTCGCCGAACGGGTGCGCATCGCGCGGGAGTCGCACGACGTCGTCGGCCACTCGGTGAACGCCATGCTGGTGCAGGCCGGCGCGGGACGCATGGTGCTCGACGGGGACCCCGAGTGTCCTCACGACCGGTACGGCGGCTGCCGTGATCCTCGCCCGGGCGTCCCCCGCCCGCCGCGCCGCCGATCCCGCCCCGGCGGCGGGGAATCCGTCGCCCGCCGGGCGAACCGGAAGCTGACCCGGGTGCGTCAACCAGCTGTGAGGCCTGTACGTTGCACGCACCGACCGGCGGTGCGACCGATGCTTTCGCGCCACCTCTCGGGCGGTGGTCACGAAGTGAAATCGATCTCCGCCTGCGCCCGAGAATCACCTGTCGCGGCATCTAGTTTCGGCCGTACACTGACAATTCGTAAGCATGCGGGTGGAGTTGACGGGGGGATCCGAGATGTCCGGGGATCAGTACGGTGTAAGAGACCAGGACGGGTGGAGTCACAGCTACGTCGTGCCGCCGATGCCGTCGGCACCACCCCCCGGCCCCGCGGACGGCTGGCGGGCCGTCGGGGTGGGCCTGCTGAACCTCAGCGGACTGGGGCTCGGCTACGCGCTGATGCGCCGCCCGCTCCTGACGCTGCTGTGCTGGGCCGCCACCGGCCTGCTGCTCTTCTCGGTCCTGCCGGCCGACCCTGACGGCGTCTCGGGCACCACCCTCACCGTCTACGTCCTCTTCCTCCTCCTCGCCGCGGCCCACGGCGCCTTCCTCGGCCTGCGCAACCGCCTGGTGTGGCCCGCGAAGTCCCCGCTCGCCATCGCGCTCGGCGTCCTCCTCCTGGCCGTACCGGTCGCGGGCGGTCTGCTGTACGAGACCGCGCGGAAGGAAGCCGTCGAGGAGATGCTCCTGGACCGGCTGGAGAAGGCCGACGCACTCGTGGACAAGGCCTCGGGGGAGTCCTTCTCGACGACCCAGTCCGAGTACCGCAGGGCGCTCTCCGCCTACGACGACCTCAGCACCGACCACCCCGACTCCCGGGCCGCCGAGAAGGTCCCGGACCGGCTGAAGACCTTCTACACGACGGTCGGCGCCCCCTACGAGGAGCAGCGGTACTGCGACGCGGTCGCTCCCCTCGAATACCTGCGGACGGTCCCGAAGACCGTGAGCGAGCAGGACCTCGGCTCGCTGGCGGCCTGGCCCGACGACCGTCTCGCCACCTCGCTGTACGAGTGCGCCTCGGAGAGCCTGGCGGGCAACACCGAGGGCTGGCAGGACCAGTTCAGCGACCTCCTCACCACGTTCCCCGACTCCGACCAGGCGGCGAAGGTCGAACCCGACGTCGAGGCGGCCGTCGACAAGGCGGTCAAGGCCGTCGGCGGCGACGACCCGTGCACCGCCGTGGACCGGCTGGAGACGCTCGGCTCCCAGGTCAAGGCGTTGCCGGGAGAGAAGGCCGGGGTGGCCGACGCCCTCGCCGCCGCATCGAAGAAGGCCGAGGACTCCGCCTCCGCCGGGGTCTACACCTGCGGTGTGGACCAGTACAAGGACGGCGAGTTCGCCGAGGCGGTGACGTCGATGAACGACTTCGTCGACGCCAACAAGAAGCACAAGAACGCGCCGCGCGCCAAGAAGATAGCGATCGCCGCCGAGATCGCGCAGGAGGTCCCCGCCGCGGGCAAGAAGCTGCCCACCACCCGGACCGGCGGCAGCATCTCCGTCACGGTCAAGAACGACAGCCCCGACGAGATCCAGGTCATGTACACCGGCCCGGTGACCGGCACCTTCACCCTCAAGGGATGCGGCACCTGCACCAGCTACGCCTGGAGCAGCACCCTGGTCTCCACCTTCAAGCCGTGCAGCGGCAACGACAAGTACCCGCAGCGCACGATCAGCCTGCCGGTCGGCACCACGTACTTCCTGCACAAGCCGAAGGGCGACAACGCCTCCAGCGCCGCCTCCGACACGGCCAAGCTGGAGTCCGGCTACATCTACACGGAGTGCGCCTATGTGACCTCGGGCTACGGACTGAACTCCTGACGGGCGCCCGGCCACGGTGACCGGAGGGCCGCGGGGGCTCAGCCCCTGCGGCCCTCCACCCACCCGGCGACCTCGTCCAGGTCCTTCGCGATGGCCTTGCGCACGGCTCGAGCACCCACCGGACCCATGACCCGGGCGAGCAGACCCGCGACGGAGCCGGTCGGCCGGGCGGAGAACGTCATCAGGATCGTCGTCGACCCCGGCCCGTCGGCCCGCAGCACCCACTCCGAGACATAGCGGGAGCCGTGCGACTCGGCCTCCACCACATAGCGCTCGGGCGGCTCGCTGACGGTCACCCACATCTCCTCGGTGGCGTCCTTGCCGAACATCCGACGGGTCTCCCGCCACCGCGTGCCCACTCCGAAGCCCCCGTCCGTGAGGACCTCGACCCTCGTGACACCGCTGAGCATCCGATCCATGCCGCCGAGGTCCGTCAGGGCCTCCCACACCCGGCCCTGGGAAGCGGCCACCCGTCGCTCGACGACGACACTTCTGCTGGTCATGCCTCCCATGAAAGCACCGGGCGCGGGCGCCCGCCCCAGGACGACCGCCGTGCCGGGACCCGCCCCGGCCGGGGCGCCAGGTTCCGTAACCAGGGTGCGTAGTTCTACGGACGACCGCGCCGGAGGGCTTCTGCGAGGCTCGGATCTTCAGGTGCGGCCGGGACCGGCGAGGCCGCATGGAGGGGATCCGGCCGTGGGTATCCCTCCTCCACGCCTTCGACCACGCCGTCACGCCACCCCGCCCCGCGGACCCGCGGGGCGATCCGGCTCCGCCGCCGCACCCCGTCCGCCACGACCGAGGAGACCCCGATGACCGAACGCCCCGAGGGTGCGCCGGCCCAGCCACAGCCGCAGGACCAGCCGTCCGCGTCCCCGTCGGTGCCCCCGCCCGGGCAGGCCCCGCCACAGACACCCACCCAGGCCGAGATACCCGCCCAGCCGGCCCAGGCCCAGCCGCACGCCCCCACGCAGGCGGCCGTGCCGAGCGCCTACCCGTACCCGAATCCGCAGTCCCCGGCCCCGAACCCCCAGCCCCCGGTCGGCTACGGCCCTCCGGCCGCCCCCGTGACCACCCAGGCCAACCCCTACGGGCAGCCGCCGGGTGGTTACCCGCCCGGTGGCTACCCGCCGGGCGGCTATCCGCCCCTCGGGGCACCGCCCGCCAAGGGGGCCGGCGGACGCGCCGTGCTGTGGGCGCTGGTCGGCGCGGCGGTGGCCTCGGCCGCCTGGGCGGGCGGGGTGTTCCTGCTCGGCAAGGGCGATGCCGAGGCCGACCTGCGCGGCTACCGGGCCAAGTCGGACATCTGCCCGTCGGTGGACTACTCGTCCTTCAAGACCGAGTACCCGGAGGAGGACGACGCCCCCGTCAACAACTCCCTGAAGCACGCGGCCCTCGACCAGAGCTACTGCAGCATCTCCCTCAAGGAATCCTCGTCGTCCACCCTGTCGGACGCGTACTTCTCGGTCCAGATGGACCTGCACAAGAAGACCGACCCCGGCCCCGAGTTCACCGCCCTGTGGTCCGAGTACGACCAGCGCTACGACGACTACGAGGTCGAGAAGCTCGACGGCTTCGGGGACGAGGCGTACCTCATCACCGAGGACACCACCTCGGGCGACGACACCAGCGGCAGCCGGTCGGCCACCCTCGCGGTGCGCGACGGCTGGATGACGTACGAGATGCGGTGGAGCGCCTACGGCTCCAGCTACGACAGCGTGACCATGCCGGACGTGGACGACGTCGTGGACTGGCTCAAGAACGACACGAACGCGACCCTCGACAACCTGCGGGAGTCCGACGGTATCTAGGGCGGGCGAGGCGCGGTCCGACAGGTGTGCGGGTGTGCGGCTGCGCGGGTGAGCCCGCGCGGCGGGCGTGGACGGAGGCGGGGCACGGCACGCCCCGCCTCCGCTCCCTCTCGCACCCGGAATCGGCTCAGTCGCCCTTCGCCTTCGCGTAGTCCTTGGCCATCTGGCCGGCGAAGTCGTACAGCACGCACTGCTCGTCGCCCACGACCCACGCGTCGTGCCCCGGCGGACACACGAAGGTGTCGCCCGGTCCGACCTCGCCTTCACCACCGTCGTCCATCCGGATCTGCATACGGCCCTGGACCACATACCCGTTGTGGTGGACCTGGCAGCTCTCCGTGCCCGCGATGGGGCCGACGGACTCCGACCAGCGCCAGCCCGGCTCGAAGACGGCCACGGCGAAGTCGAGCCCGGTGAGGTGCACGGCCTCGAGGTGGCCCCGAGGGAAGTCGCGCCGCTCGTCCGGCTTCTCGACCGACTTGATCTCCAGCATGACGGCTCCTTCCGTTCCGTCCCACCCCCCTCATCGTCCGCCCGTCAAGCCGGGGCCGCCAACCGGGGGAGCGTCTCTCTCCTGAGGTGCCGGGCCCCCGGGAGCGGCGTGTAATGAGGGCCGGAGATCGCTTCCGTGGGAGAGACGATGCGCTCACGCCGTACCGCTGGGAAGGGCGAGACCGAGGACGCCGGGGGCCCGCTGCGGCGACTCGGGGAGTGGTGCGCCCGGCACTTCGTGATCGTGATCGTGGCCTGGCTGGTCGCCCTCGCGGCCGTGCAGGTACTGAACCGGTCCTACGGCGGAGACTACTCCGACAACTTCTCCCTCCCGGGCGTGCAGTCCCAGAAGGGCCTGGACGTGCTGAAAAAGCACGACCCGGCGGCCGGCGGCTACGGCAGCCAGATCGTCCTGCACGACGCGGACAAGGCCCTCACCTCGCTCGGCTCCCAGATGTCGCAGACGGTCGACGACCTGCAGAGACTGCCGCACGTGCTGTCGGTGCAGAACCCGCTGACCGCGCCCTCCGGCCAGTCGTCGCAGTCGTCGGGGCAGTCGCAGCAGCCGAACGTCGGCCCCCTGTCCTCCGACCAGAAGACGGCGTACATCACGATCCGCTTCGACGTGCAGCCCTCGACCCTCGGGGACGGCTATCTCGACGGCGTGGACGACTCGGTCCAGCCGCTGCGCTCCGCGGGCGCCGACGTCGAGTACGGCGGACCGCTCGGCGAACTGGCCCGTCCCGCCGCCGACGACCGGGTGAGCGAGCTGATCGGCTTCGCGGTCGCGATCGTCGTCCTGCTGATCGGCTTCGGCAGTGTCATTGCCGCCGGACTCCCCCTGGTGACCGCGCTGCTGAGCGTCGTCGGCGGACTCGCCTGTCTCGGTCTGCTGGCCGCCGCGTTCACCTTCGCGACCGTCTCACCGACCCTGGCGACGATGATCGGGCTCGGCGTCGGCATCGACTATGCCCTGTTCCTGATCACCCGTCACCGGCAGAACCTCATGGACGGCGACGACCCGGTACGGGCGGCGGGCCGCGCCGCCTCGACCAGTGGCCACGCCGTCCTCGTCTCCGGCTGCACGGTGGTCGTCGCCCTCGCCGGGCTGTACGCGTCCGGGGTGAGCTTCATCGGCAAGCTCGGGCTCGCCGCCGCCGTGACCGTCGTCTCCGCGATCATCGGCGCGCTCACGCTGGTCCCGGCCCTGCTCGGTCTCATCGGCCGGCGCATCGACCGCTATCACCTCCGCAAGCCCGTCGCCGAGACCGGCGCGGAGACGGGTGAGGAGATCACCGGCACCTGGCACCGTTACGCCCAACGTGTGGAGCACCATCCGTGGCGGTTCCTGGCGGCCGGTGTCACGGCCGTCGCGATCCTCGCCATCCCCCTCTTCTCCATCCAGCTCGGCCACATCGGCGACGGCGCCGACCCCACCTCCTTCACCGACCGCCGCGCCTACGACCTGATGACGGACGCCTTCGGGCCGGGCTCCAACGGTCCGCTCACGGTCGTCATCGACCAGACCTCGGTGCCGTCCTCGGACCGTCAGAGCCTGCAGAGCACCGCGCAGAAGAACCTGGACGCGGTGGAGGGGGCCCACGCGGTCACCCCGCTGACCCCCACCCAGGACGGGGACGTCCTGGTCGGCACGGTCTACTCCGAGAAGTCCCCGCAGAGCGCCGACACCACGGACCTGACCAACCGTCTCGTCGACGACACCCTTCCCGCCTCGGTCTCCGGGACCGCGGCCGAGGGGTACGTCACCGGGACCACGGCCTCCCAGGTCGACTTCCGTGACATCGTGGCGAGCCGGCTGCCCGTCATCATCGCCGTGGTGGTCGCCCTCGCCTTCCTGATCATCCTCGCCGTCTTCCGCGGCCTCCTGGTCGCGGTGAAGGCCGCGGTCCTCAACGTGCTCTCGATCGCGGCCTCCTACGGCGTCGTCGTCGCCGTCTTCCAGTGGGGCTGGGGCGGGCCCGCCCTGGGCGTCAACGGCAAGGTGCCCATCGAGAGCTACGTCCCGATGATGATGTTCGCCATCATCTTCGGCCTCAGCATGGACTACGAGATCTTCCTGCTCTCCCGCGTCCACGAGGCATGGACGCGCACCGGCGACGCCCGCGCCTCCGTGGCCCACGCGCTGGAGATCACCGCCCGGGTCATCACCTGCGCCGCCCTGATCATGGTCAGTGTCTTCGCCGCGTTCATCGTCAGCGACAACATCGTGGTCAAGATGCTGGGGCTGGGGCTCGCCGTCAGCGTCCTCATCGACGCCACGGTCGTCCGCCTGCTCATGGTGCCCGCGGTGATGACCCTGCTGGGCCGCCACGCCTGGTGGACCCCGCACTGGCTGGACAAGGTGATGCCGCACATCGACGCGGAGGGGGACACGGCGAAGCGGCCGGTCCCGACGGGGAGGGACCGACCGCTCGGCAGCTGACCCGCTTCAGCGGGAGGAGAGTTGACGGTTCGTCAGAACGTCAGCTTCCAGCTGTTGATGTAGCCGGTGTCGAGGCTGGCGACGTCCTGCACCCGCAGCTTCCAGGTGCCGGCGGCCGTCTCCGAGGAGGCGTCCACCGCGTACGTCGCGATCACGTCGTCCGCCGAGTCGGCGGACGAGGAGTTCTTCAGCCGGTACGCCGTGCCGTCCGGGGCCACGAGGTCCACGACCAGGTCACCGCGCCAGGTGTGGACGATGTTCACGTCCACGGTGAGCGTGCTGGGCGCCGCTCCGGCCCGGTTGACGTTGATCGGGGACTCCACGGTGGAGTTGTCGGGGATCTGGTAGTCGGCGGTGTTCTCGAACACCGACTGGTTCCCCTCCTCGTCCACGCGCCAGGCGAAGCTCGCCGTGCCGGTCTCGCCGGCCGCGTCCGTCACGGTGACCGTCACCGTCGAGGTGCCGGCCGCGGTCGGGCTGCCGGAGATCCGGCCCGTGGCGGCGTCGAGGGACAGCCCGGCCGGCAGCCCGGTGGCCGCGTACGACAGGGCGCCGGGGTTGGTGGAGGACGCCTGGACGTCGAGCGTGACCGACTGGCCGACCAGGGAGTACTGGGCGGCCGGCGGGACGACCGTCACGCCGTCGAGGATCCGCGAGCCGACGTTGATCGCGGCCCAGGCGTTGGCGGTGTCGTTGTAGGTCACCGAGCCGAGCCCGTACAGGTCGGCGGCGGCCTGGAGGGTGGCGGTGCGGGCGCCCGCGTAGTTGGTCGTGGACGTCATGTACGTGGTGAGCGCCCGGAACCAGATCTTCTCGGCCGCGTCCCGGCCTATCGGGGTCACCGGCAGCCCGTCGAAGGTCGGCGAGTCGTAGGAGACACCGTTGACGACCTTGGCGCCGCTGCCCTCGGAGGCCAGGTAGTACCAGTGGTTGGCCGGGCCCGAGGAGTAGTGGACGTCGACGTTGCCGAGCGTGGAGGACCAGTAGTCGCGCGAGGAGCCGTCCTTGCTGGGCTTGTCCATGTACCGCAGTGGCGTGCCGTCGCCGTTGATGTCGATCTTCTCGCCGACGAGGTAGTCCCCGACGTCGTCGGAGTTGCCCGCGGCGAACTCCACGGCGGCGGCGAAGATGTCTGAGGTCGCCTCGTTCAACCCGCCCGACTCACCGCTGTAGTTGAGGCCCGCGGTGACCGAGGTCAAACCGTGGGTCATCTCGTGCGCGGCCACGTCGATGGAGGTGAGCGGGTTGGCGTTGCCCGACCCGTCGCCGTACGTCATGCAGAAGCAGGAGTCCTGCCAGAACGCGTTGACGTAGTTGTTGCCGTAGTGCACCCGGCTGTACGGCGCGACGCCGTCGTTGCGCAGACCGTTGCGGCCGTGCACGTTCTTGTAGTAGTCCCAGGTCAGCGCGGCGCCGTAGTGGGCGTCCGCGCCAGCCGTCTCCAGGTCGGCGGTGGTGCCGTCGCCCCAGACGTCGTCGGCGCCGCTGAACAGCGTGCCGGTGCCGGAGGAGCCCCGGTTCAGGTTGTACGTGCGGTGGTTGCCGCGGTCCGCGTCGGTCAGCGTGTACGACGAACCGGACTGGCTGGTGCCGAGGGTGACCGTGCCGCTGTAGCGGGTGTTGCCCGTGCCGGTGTGCACGGCCTCGTACTCGTACAGCTTCTTCCCGGTCTGCGCGTCGGTGACGACGTGCAACTCGCTGGGCGTGTCGTCGTGCTGGAAGCCGCTGACGACGGTCTCGTAGGCGAGGGTCGGCGTGCCCTTCGCGGCCCAGACGACCTTGCGGCTGCTGTCCGGAGCGGTCTTGGTGGACCCCTCCTCCTTCGCCGCCTTGAGCGCCTGCTTCTCGGCGGTGGCCCGGCTGACCTCGGGACTGAGGTCCGACACCTTCAACTCGGGCTTGTAGGCCCGGGTGACGCTCTCGACCGCACCGGACTTGGCGGCGTGGACGACCAGGTCGCCGCCGAGCACGGGCAGACCGGCGTAGGTGCGCTCGTAGCGGGTGTGCACGGTGCCGTCGGCGTCCTTGACGACGTCGCGGACCCGCAACTCCTCCTGGCTGCCGAGGTCCAGGCGGTCCGCGGTCCGGTCCGTGGCCTTCTCGGCCTGCCGGACGAGGGTTGCCCGCTGGGCGGGGGTGAGCTGGGCGGGGAGTGCCCCGCGGTCCGCCCGGGCCGCCGCGGGACGGACGGTGCCTTCGCCGCCGTCACCACGCGCGATCGCGGGGGCGCCCGGGACGGCGACGGCGAGTACCGCCGCCGCGACCACGAGGGCGGCTGTGGCCGTGGTGCGTCTGTGGGGGGTGGATCTCACGCGAACTCCTTTGCTGCGGCCGCGTGGACGAGCGGCCGTACGAAGGACCCGGTGCACGGGTCGAGGCACCGGGTGGTGCAGGGAGTGCTGCGATGCGGATGCGCGTGCCCCGCCGTGCGACGGAGTGTGCACAGAGTGACAGATGTGGAGCTGTTGTGTCAGGGGCACAACAAGTGTTTGGCCGGAAAGTGATCGATCAACGAACGCCTCGGCGCGGTCGAGGCCGGCGCCGAGGAATGGAGGACCAACTCGGCGCGCTCGGCCTGGTTCTGGACGCCCTCGCGCTCTTCACAGCCGCTGCATCGGCGACGCCGCCGTCGAGCAACTCTCGGCCGACGGCTTCCCCGTGACCGACGAACTGCTCGCCCGGCTCTCCCCACTCCAGTACGACCACATCGGCTTCCTCGGCCGCTATGCCTTCACCCGCCCGCCGGCGCCGGGCCCGCGGCAGCTGCGCGACCCGCAGACGGACGACGAGACGGACGACGAGACGGACGATGCCGAGGGCGGAGAGCCGCAGGCCTGCGCGATCGAAAGCGGTCCGGTCCCGGAGTCACCATCTACGTCTCCGCGCTGGAACGCTTGATGACGGGCGCTCAGGGGGCAGGAGCCGACCGGGCCGAGCTTTGCGGTTGTGGATTCGCTCTGCTCAGGGGCCGAAAGCTCTGAGAGTCGCGTCGACAAGTGAGTCGGCGTATGCGGCGGTCAGCGGACCGCTGCGGTGCAGCCACCGCTGGAAGAGGGGGGCGTAGAGCACTTCGAGGGCCAGGTCGAGGTCGGCGTCGGCGTCGAGCTGGCCGGCCTTCTGGGCGCTGCGCAAGCGCGCCCTCTTCGCCTCTTCCAGCGGCTGGGCCAGCTTCTCCCGGTACTCGGCCGCCAGCGCGGCATCGTTGACGATCTCGGTGTTGAGGGCCCGGATCAGCCTGTCGAAGGACGGGTCGGCGAACTCCTCCGCCGTGGCACGCATGACGAGCTTGAGGTCGGCCTCGAGGTCGCCCGTGTCCGGCAGCGTGACCGACTGCCCGTCCGCATCCTCACTCAGAGCCAGAAGGGCGGCGAAGACGACCGCGCTCTTCGACGGCCACCGCCGATAGATCGTCTGCTTGCCGACGCCGGCACGGGCAGCGATGGCTTCGATCGTGACCTTCTCGTACGCCTCCTCTGCGACCAGGGCGCGGGTGGCCGCGAGGATTGCCTGCCGGGACCGTTCCTTGCGCCGGGAGTGGTCCGGCCCCTTCTCGTTGGACATGCGGCCAGCCTAACCCGTAAACGAAACGAGACGATCCGTGTTGAAAGAACCCGGGGCGTGCCCTAGGCTGAAAAGGAATCGAAACGAACCGTTTCGTTTACTGAGAGTGAGGGACTGTGACGAACGCAAGAGTCTGGCTCATCACCGGCGCGTCCCGGGGCCTGGGCAGGGCTTTCGCCGAGGCCGCCTTGGCGGGCGGCGACCGCGTGGTGGCTGCCGCCCGCAACGTCGAGCCTCTGGAGGAACTGACCGAGAAATACCCCGACTGTCTGGTCCCGCTCGCCTTGGATGTCACCGACCGCCGGGCCGTGTTCGACGGGGTGGAGCGGGCGGCAGCTGCGTTCGGCAGGCTGGACGTCGTCGTCAACAACGCCGGCGGGATGCTCTACGGGATGGTGGAGGAAGCCACGGAGGAGCAGATCCGGGCACATATGGATGTGAACTTCTTCGGCGCTGTGTGGGTGGCTCAGGCGGTCCTTCCCCACTTACGCGCCCAAGGCGGGGGACGGCTCCTCCAGGTCACCTCGATGGGTAGCGGCGGTGGCATGGCCACCGTCGGCTTCTACGGCGCAGGCAAGGCCGCGCTGGACTCGGTCAGCGAGGCACTGGCGATGGAGGTCGAGGGGTTCGGCATCAAGGTCACCATCGTGCAGATGGGCGGCTATGACACCGGCCTGTTCACCACCGGCACCACGACCACCGAGCCCCTGACGGAGTATCAGCCCCTGCGCACCGAGATGGAGGCGATGTGGGGCGATGCCATCCCCCCGGAGCCCGGCACGGCTGCTCCGGTCATCATGGAGCTGGCCGCACTGCCGGACCCGCCCCGACGGCTGATCGTCGGCAGCCAGTCCTTCGATCACGTCCTGGAGATGGACCAGGCCCAAGCGGATCTGTACCGGTCCTGGGAGCACCTCAGCCGTGTCGCCCCGGGCTGACCCTGCCCCGCGCCACGACATTTCCGTCCCCGTCCCGCTGCTCAGTCGCGGGGATGGGCGTGCGCCGAGAAACGCGCCGTACCGGCAAAATCCGCCGGAGTCGACCGTAGGGTGGGCGGCCTCGCCGGTCCGGGAGATGCTGTGCGGCCACGCAGGATTCGAACGCCTACGCAAACATGTCCTGCTGGCTTGACCGGGCGTCATCAAGGCCTCGCCGCCCGGTCCACGCCCACCGGCGGGACGTCACCGAGTCCCATGACCGCCCCGGCCCAGTGCCGGGGCGGTCAACGCCCTCTACGCCGGCCTCCTGAACAGCGGTAATGCGCTGACCGCTTGAGCTCGCCATCGTTTGACGAGAGGCTGCACGACCGTCCCGTCAACCCGTGCAATCCGGGGTTCACGGCGGCTCGAATCCCGTCAGATCCGATGGTGATGGACGACAGGGTTTGGTGACGCGCATCGGTCATCGCCGGAAAGCCTGCCGGAGCGGCCGACCGGACCAGCCGATTCTCTGCGGGCCCTACGTACGATCTGTGGGGCTCCTCAGCGCTTGCGGGCGAGGCCGCCGTGTTCGGCGACGACCTCGGGGGCGGGGTCGGTGGCGTCCGGGCGCCACAGGGGGACCGAGACCACACCGGGGTCGAGCAGTTCCAGGCCGTCGAAGAAGGCCGTGATCTCGTCGACGGTACGCAGGTTGTACGGTACGGCGCCGCTCTCGTTGTAGCTGTCCTGGGCCTGCTCGAAGACCGGGTCGATGCCCCGGGAGCCGTCGTTGACGGCCAGGTAGCTGCCGGCCGGGAGCGCCCCCATCAGGCGGTCGACGACGGACCGCGCCTGGTCGTGGTCGGCCACGTGACCCAGGATGTTGCTGAGGATCAGCGCGGTGGGCCGGTGGAGGTCCAGGGTGTCGGCGGCGGCCGCGAGGATGCGGTCGGGGTCGAGCACGTCGGCGTCCACGTAGGCGGTCGCGCCCTCCGGGGTGGAGAAGAGCAGGGCGCGGGCGTGGGCCAGGACCAGGGGGTCGTTGTCGACGTAGACGATCCGCGACTCCGGGGCGATCCGCTGGGCCACCTCGTGGGTGTTCTCGGCGGTCGGCAGGCCTGTGCCGACGTCCAGGAACTGCCGTATGCCCGCCTCGGCGACCAGGTGGGTGATGGTGCGGCGCAGGAACGCACGGCTGCCGCGGGCGATGGTCACGATGCCCGGGAACACGGCGGTGTAGGCGTCACCGGCCTGCTCGTCGACGGGGTAGTTGTCCTTCCCGCCCAGCCAGTAGTTCCAGATACGGGCCGAGTGCGGCACCGAGGTGTCGATCTTCTGATGCGCAGCAGGACCGGGCGTGGTCGTGTGGTCGGTCATGTCTACCGTCCGTCTTTCAGCCGAAGCGAAGAGTTCCGGACACAACCTACGTCCCGACCCCCTTGCCTCGTACGCCAGTTCACACTTCTGCGACGTCCGAGCAGGCGTTTCCCGGCGCGGACGCGTCCGGTGGGGCATCCCGGGAACTTCTCGGGCGGCGCCACGCGTCCATCGGGTGAGGCCGGACGCATCCGGCCTGCGACGGAGGTGGGTTGCCATGACGACGAACGACCCGGGCACGATCGAGACCACACTGACCGACGGCCGGCGCATGACCCTGTCGCTGCCTCCGACGGACGCGGGATGGGCCGCCGACGGGATCAAGGCACTGCGTGCCGTCCCGCCCACCCACACCGGCCGCGGAGAAGCCCCTCCGGCCCTCCCCGAGCGCCCCGCACTCCCGTTGGAGGTCGCCCTGCTCGGCTTCGGCGCCTGACACCACATCGGGCGACGGCCGTGCTGTGTCGGGCGGGGCCCGTGCGGTGAGGGGTTCGACGGAACCTGTGGGAGCGGCCCGCTCCGACACCGGGGGCGGTGAGCGGAGAGGCAAGGGAGGCGGCGTGCCGGACGGATGGGAGTGGGACCCCACGCTCTTCCGGGGGAGCGCGGCGTACTACGAGCGGGGGCGGCTTCCGTACGCCACCGGTTTCGCCGACGTCCTCGCCGGAGCCCTCGGGCTGGACGGTCGCGGCCGGCTCCTCGACGTCGGCTGCGGGCCCGGGACTGTGCTGCTCCCCATGGCGCGGTACGTCACGGAGGCCGTCGGCGTCGATCCCGACGAGGACATGCTGGCCGAGGCCGAGCGCCGCGCCCGACGCCTGGGAGTGACCAACGCGCGCTGGACGGCCGCCCGCGCCGAGGACCTGCCGGCGGGGCTCGGGACCTTCCGGGCCGTGGTCTTCGCACAGTCCTTCCACTGGACGGACCGGGACCGGGTCGCGGCCACCGTGCTGCGGATGCTGGAGCCGGACGGCGCGCTCGTCCACGTCAGCGACCTGCACGGGCCGCACCCCGAGCCGGTCCCTTCCCCCGCGCCGCCGTCGGCGCCCGCGCCACCGTACGACCGGATCCGGGAGCTGGTACGCCGCTATCTGGGCCCGGTGCGGCGCGCGGGGCAGGGCGTGCTGGTAGACGGCACGCCCGGCGGAGAGGCGGCGATCATCGAGCGTGCCGGCTTCGAGGACCTCACGCGCCTGGTCGTGCCCGCGGGGGAGATCGTCACCCGTTCCCAGGACGACATCGTCGCGTGGGCGTTCTCCCGGTCCGATTCCGCGCCCCACCTGTTCGGCGACGGACTGCCGGACTTCGAGCGGGACCTGCGGAGGTTGCTGGCGGACACGGCCCCCGACGGCCGCTTCGCGGAGCGCCTTCCGGCGACCGAGATCAGGATCTGGCGGGAGCGGAAGCGGAAGCGGAAGCGGAAGCGGGAGCGGGAGCGGGAACGCAAGCGGTAGTGGGCGCGGGAGCAGAAGTCTTTGGAGTGAGCGGTGCCCTCGTCGTCTGTCCGTCGTCTGTCCGTCATCGGTCCGTCGTCGGTCTGTCGGGTCCGTCGTCCGACCGGCGGTGTTGTCGGTGGGCGCTGTTAGTCTCCCGGCCGGGGAGTGATCGACGAGTACCGGCGTGGGGTGGGCGGATGAGCAGGCTGGCGTGTCCGCTGTGCGGGCAGCAGGTGGCGGCGACGCGGCAGGGAATGGCCCGGCATCAGCGGGCCGACGGCGCGCCGTGCCTGCCGGACGACCGCGCCGCCCCCGCGATCGGCACTCCCGCCCTCGGCTGTGGCGCCATGGCCCTGAGCGTGCTCGCGGCGGTCGTGTCCGGCTCGTGGCCGGTGCTCTGGCTGGGCCTGCTGGCCTCGGTGGGTGTGATCGTCTGGCGGGCGAACCTCAGCACCGCCGCCCGGGTGGCCGCCGCCGACCGACGGGCGGTCCGGGCGGTCGCCGAGGGAGCGGCCACGACGGGCACCGGCCCGCCCGCGCGGGACGTCGAGGCGGACGCGGAGCGGCTGTTGGAGGAGCTGCCTCCCCTGGGCTCGACGGTCGAGGACGCGGTCGCCGCCTGTATGGACCGGCTGCGCCCCTTCGACCCGCAACCGCTCGCGGTGCGGTTCACCAAGCTCGCGCGGGCCCATGTGGCCGCCGACGAGCGCATACTCGGTCTGGCCGTCGGCCCGGAGCAGAGCCCTCCCGGCCTTTCCGGCCGCTCCGGCCCTTCCGGCAACGGCCGGGTCCTCGCGGTCCTCACCGACCGGGCGTTGGTGGTCAAGGACCGGGACGTCGTCTACCGCGACGAGACCCCGGACACCCGGCCCGGCGCACACGGCTTCCTCGCCTCCGGCGCGCGCGTGTTCTCCTTCGCCACCAACCACGGCCTGGAGACGGCCGTCGCCGCCCGCGAACTCGCCGCCTCCGTCCCGCGCCGCACGCCCCCAGCGTCCTCCGGCCGGCCGGCCGAGCGGCTGATCCGCGAGGCGCGTGACGCCGAACTGATCGCCGCCGAGTGGATGCGCTACCTCGGCTTCACCGACGCGGTCGCCACGCCCGTCGGCGCGGACGGCGGCGTCGACGTGGTCAGCGCGCGTGCCGTCGCCCAGGTCAAACTGGAGGGCAAGCCCACCGGCCGCCCCACCGTGCAGCAACTGCACGGCGTCGCCGCCCTGGAGAAGAAGACCGGCGTCTTCTTCTCCGCCGCGGGCTACACCCCCCAGGCCCGCACCTGGGCCCAGACCAGTGGCACCCTGCTGTTCCGCTTCGACCGGCAGGGCGCGGTGGAGGCGGTCAACGCGGCCGCGCACGCGCTGCTGGCGGAGGCGGACGCGCGGGGGACGGCCGACACGGGCTGACCCGCCGACCGCGCTTCCCCTCGCGGGCCCGGGATCTCGCTGTCGGTCGGTGATCACGTGCGAGTAGGCTCGACGGGCCCGGGTACCGGCAAGCTCAGGGCGTCGCCGGTGACCGTGTCCGCCCAGCTCCAGCGGGGAGCGGGGTCCGTCTGATGACGGGCGGTCGCCGGTCCGGAGCCGGAAGGAACGACCAGATCATGTGTGTCCCAGTGAACGTGACCCGACGTCGGACGGGGGCGGACAGGTGACCGGCGCCGAGGAGCCCGTCCTGCTGCACACCACCGGCCGGGCCGCCCACATCGTCCTCAACCGCCCGAGGGCCCTCAACGCCCTCGACCACACCATGGTGCGGCGCATCGACGAGGCACTCACCGCCTGGGAGGACGACCCGGCCGTGGAGACGGTCGTCGTCTCCGGCGCGGGGGAGCGCGGACTGTGCGCGGGCGGCGACATCCGGGTCGTGCACGACGACGCCCGCGACAAGGACGGCACCGCCTCGGCTGCGTTCTGGCGCGACGAGTACCACCTCAACGCCCGTATCGCCCACTACCCCAAGCCCTATGTCGCCGTCATGGACGGCATCGTGATGGGCGGCGGCGTCGGGATCTCCGCGCACGGCAGCGTCCGGATCGTCACCGAACGGTCGCGGATCGCCATGCCCGAGACCGGCATCGGCTTCGTCCCGGACGTCGGCGGCACCCGTCTGCTGGCCCTCGCGCCGGGCGAACTCGGCACCCTCCTCGCCCTCACGGGCGCGGCCGTCGGCGCCGGCGACGCCCTGCTGTGCGGTCTCGCCGACCACTACGTACCGTCCGCGTCGCTCGGCGCGCTCCTGGACGACCTCGCCGCCCTGCCCGCCCGGGAGGCCGTGGCACGGCACGTACGACAGGCGCCGCCGGGCGAGTTGGCTGAGCGACGGGACTGGATCGACGCCTGTTTCGCCGCCGGCACGGCCGAGGAGATCGTCCGCCGACTGCTCGCCCACGGCGACCCGGCGGCGAAGGAGACCGCCGAGACCCTGCTGGCCAAGTCCCCCACCGCCGTCAAGGTCACCCTCACGGCCGTGCGGCGGGCCCGGGCCCTCGGCTCCCTGGAAGAGGCGCTGGACCAGGAGTACCGCGTCTCCTGTGCCGCGCTGGCCACCGCCGACCTCGTCGAGGGCATCCGGGCCCAGGTCATCGACAAGGACCGCCGCCCCCGCTGGACCCCGGCCACGCTCTCCGACGTCACCGACGGCGACGTGCGCCGCTTCTTCGCCCCGCTCGGCGACCGCGAACTCGGCCTCGGCCCCGGTCGCACCGAACACGACAACACCTAGGCTGCCGACGTGACCCACACCCCCCACACCCCCCACACCCCCGAAGCCCCAGAGTCCCTCCGGATCAGGCCCGGCGGCCCGGCCGACGCGCCCGCCGTCCTCCGTATGCTCGACGCGGCGGTGGCCTGGATGAACGCGCGCGGCAACACCGAACAATGGGGCACGATCCCGTACTCGGCGCGACCCGACGGACCGTCACGGATCGATCGCTACACGACCGAGAACTCCCCGTACATCGCGGAGTGGGACGGCACACCCGTCGGGGCCCTCGTCCTGGATTCCGGCCCCAGCCCGCAGATGCCGATCCCCCCGGCCGACGAGCCCGAGCGCTACGTCCGCCTACTCGTCTCCGACCGCCGGCACGCCGGTCACGGCATCGGCGCGGCCCTGCTCTCCCACGCCGTCGACGAAACCCGTCGCGCCGGCGTGGAACTCCTCCGTGTCGACTGCTGGGCGGGCGACGGCGGCCGCCTCGTCGCGTTCTACGAACGCAACGGCTTCACCCGGACCACGCCCTTCATCTCCGGCACCTGGCCGGGCCAGGTGCTCGCCCGCAGACTCGGCTGACCGTCCGGGCCGGGCGCCGGAGAGGAGCCGGCACGGTTCAGTGCGCGATGCCGTCGATGAGGTCGCGGGCGCCCTGACGGAGGAGGGCCACCGCGACGGAGGTGCCCAGGGTCGCGGGGTCGAGGCGGCCCGCCCATTCGTGGGCGTTGAGGACGGTCTTGCCGTCGGGGGTGAACACCGAGGCCCGCAGGGAGAGTTCGCCGCCGCGGTCCGTGCGGGCGAACCCGGCGATGGGGCTGTTGCAGTGGCCCTGCAGCACGTGCAGGAACATCCGCTCGGCGAGGGTCTCGCGGTGGGTGTCGGGATCGCCGAGCCCACTGACCGTGTCGATGGTGTCGGTGTCGCCCTCCCGGCACTGGAGCGCCAGCACGCCCGCGCCGATGGGGGGCATCATCGTCTCGACGGACAGGATCTCGCTGATCACGTCCGCACGGCCGATCCGCTCCAGCCCGGAGACGGCCAGCAGCAGCGCGTCCGCCTCGCCCGCGGCCAGCTTCTCCAGCCTGCGGTTGGCGTTGCCGCGGAACGGCACACAGTCCAAGTGCGGGTGGGAGGCGGCCAGTTGCGCGGTACGCCGTACGGAGGAGGTGCCGATACGGGTTCCGGCGGGCAACTCGTCCAGGGTGCGCCCGGCGGGGTCCACGAGCGCGTCCCGGATGTCGTCCCGCTTCAGGAACGCCGCGAACATCGTGCCGGCCGGGAGGGGCCGGTCGGCCGGGATGTCCTTCACACAGTGCACCGCGAGATCGGCCTCGCCCGCGACGAGCGCGGCGTCGACCTCCTTGGTGAAGGCTCCCTTGCCCTCGACCTGGGAGAGATCGCCCATCCACTTGTCCCCGGTAGTCTTCACGGGGACCACCTCGGTGCGCAGCGCCGGGTGGAGCACGGCGAGTTCGGCGCGTACGCGCTCCACCTGCGCCAGAGCCATGGGCGAGTCTCGGGAGACGATACGAATCAGGTCCTGCGACATGAAGGCACGATAGCCCCTCGGGACGGGCCCCGATGACCACTCTCGCCCCCGGCCCCCGGTCCGACCGCCGCCGTCATACCTTCGCCCGCTGGTACTGCCCGAGGAAGTCGAACTCCCCTTCGGCTACGCGGTACAGGAACAACGCGTCGTGGTTGTACCCGTTCTCCGGGGTGTACGCGACGGTCCGGCTGATGCCGGCGTAGGAGACCTCCCGCATACGGCGCACGATCGCGCCGCGTTCCCGCAGGGCCGCCTTCCCGTCGGTGCACGCCTCGGCCAGGAACAGCACCGCGTCGTACGCCTCCGCCGCGTACCGGCCGGGCCGCTCGCCGTACCGTGCCTCGTACTTCTCGGTGAACGGGCGGGCCGCCGGGGTCGCCGTCGGATCGATGAAGGTGGTGGCGAGGACCCAGCCGTCGGCCGCCCGGCCCGCGCGCTTCAAGAACCGTGGACCGAACGCCCGTTGGGTGGCGACCCGCGCTCCCGAGAACCCCGCCTCGCGCAGCGCCGCGGCGAAGGCGCCCGCTCGTTCCTGCCCTCCGCTGAACACGACCGCGTCCGACCCGGATGCGACGACCCGCGCGGCGAGCGCGGTGTGGTCGAACGTCCCGGCGGCGACACTCGTGAGGCTCGTGTCCCTGCCGTCGCGGCCGAGCGCCCGCTGGATGTAGTTGCAGAGGGTCCAGGCGAAGTCGCCCTCGGCCCGGTCCTCGACCAGGAACACCTTGCGGGCGTCGGTCTCGCCCGTGAGATAGACGTTGCACGGGGCGGCGAGCAACTCCTCCTCCGGCGAGAGCTGTGCGTGCGAACGGAACGTCGACGCATCGGCGTTCCTGACCTGGGACGACACGCCCACCGACACGGTGACCACGGGCAGCACCGCCTTCGTGTACGTGGCCTCCGTGGCGAGGAAACAGGCGTTCGTGGTCGGGCCCAGCACCGCGAGGACCTTGTCGTCCTTCGCCAGCCGCGTCGCCCGGTCCAGGGTCCGGTCGGGCTCGCCCCCGTCGTCGTACGCGCGCAGCGTCAGCCGCAGCGGTCGGTCGTCGTCGGCGTTCACGTGCGCGACGGCCAGCCGGGCGCCGTCGAGCTGGGCCCGCCCGATCTCGCCGGTCGCGCCCGAGAGGTCGCCCTGGAAGGCCACGACGAGGTCCGCGCGCGCACCGGACGTCGGCGGGGCTCCCGCACCGGGCTCGGGTTCGCCCCGGCTCCGCCACCACCAGGCGCCGCCGCCGACCGCCAGCAGTCCGGCCGCCCCCGTGGAGCCGAGCGCCAGGAAACCGCGGCGACTCGTGGCCCGCGCCCGATCCTGTGTCCGGGCCTCGCGCCCCGGTTCGCCGAGCGACGTCACCGTCAGCACGTCCGGGGCGGCGCCCGAGACCGCCGCCGCCGGGACCGGTGCCGACGCGGACGGCGCCGGCGCGCTCACCCGGGTCGGCTCGATCGCCCCCATCGCGAGCACCGCCGCCGACCGCTCCACGATCAGCCGGGTCACCGGCTCCGGCAGCCACCGCTCCCGATCGACGGGCACGGCCGCGTCCAGCGCCGCACCGACCTCGACGGCGGTGGGCCGGCGTGCCGGATCCTTGTCCAGACACGCCCGTACGACCGGCTCCAGTGCTTCCGGGACTCCGGGCAGCTCCGGCTCGTCGTAGACCGTGCGCAGCAGCACCCCGGCGGCCGCGCCGGTGCCGAACGGGCGGACACCGGTCGCGGCGAAGGACAGGACGCAGCCCAGCGAGAAGACATCGCTGGGCGGGCCGATCCCCGCGCCGCGCGCCCGTGCCTGTTCGGGGGACAGGAAGCCGGGCGAGCCCACGATGACCCCGGTGGACGTGAGCGCCGCCCCGTCCGGCGAGCGCGCGATACCGAAGTCGATCAGGCGCGGACCGTCCGGGGCCAGCAGCACGTTGCCCGGTTTGACGTCGCGGTGCACTAGGCCCGCCCGGTGGACCGCGTCGAGTGCCTCGGCGAGCCGCAGCCCCAGCACGGCCACGGACGCGGGAGACCACGGGCCGTGTCCCTCCAGCGCCTCCGAGAGCGAGGGGCCCGGTACGAACGGGGTCGCCAGCCACGGATCCTCCGCGTCGGCGTCCGCGTCCAGCAGGGGGACCACCCAGGGGCTGTCCACCCGCCGGGCCACCTCGATCTCCCGGCGGAAGCGGGCCCGGAACCCGGCGTCGTCGGCGTGGGACGACCGGACGACCTTGACCGCGGCGTAGGCGCCGCCGGGTGCGCGGGCCAGGAACACGACGCCCATGCCGCCGGCGCCGAGCCGCCGCAGCAGGCGGTAGTCGCCCAGCCGTGACGGATCGGCGGTGCGCAGTGGCTCCATCAGGCGGTCAGCGGCGCCGGGCCGCCGTACACGAACGCTCCGTTCTCGACGCGCCAGAGGTAGCCGCCGGTGCCGTCGATGACCGGCAGACCGTTCTTCTGGAACGCGTACGTCCGGGTGACGCCCTGGTACTTGACGGCCCGCAGCGCGGCGAGCAGGTCCTCGCGGGTACGGCTCCCGGAGGGGAGGTCCGCGAGCGAGGTGAGCACCATCGACGTCACGTCGTAGGCCTCCGCCGCGTACCGGGGCGGCGCTTTCTTCCACCGCTTCCGGTAGCCGTCGACGAAGGCCTTCGCCTCCGGGACGTCCGCCGGTTCGACGACCGGTGCGACGATCGTCCAGCCGTCGGCGGCCTCCTTCGCCGCCGTGAGGAAACGGGCGTCGAGCAGGGCCGGTCCGGCGGCGCGGGCACCGGTGAAACCGCGCTCGCGCAGGGTCCGCGCGAACGACGCGGCCCGGTCGGACAGCCCGGCGAAGGCGAACGAGTCGATGTCGGCGGCCAGCAGGTCGTCCACCGTGTCCCCGAAACCGGTGTGCATCGTGCTGACCACACGGGGCACGTACGGCTGCCCGGCCGCCCGCAGTTGCTTGCTCAGATTGGCGCTGACCTCCCAGCCGTAGTTGTCGGCGGCCCGGTCGACGACCACACCGACCCGGCGGGGCCGGGTGCTCCGCAGGAACGCGTCCATGTAGAACGGCAGCAGGGAGTCGGGCAGGCGGGCGTGCAGGAACGAACGGAAGCCCTGTACGGACAGGGCGATGGCGCCGGGGGACACGGCGACCACGGGCAGCAGGGCGGCGTCGTAGGCGGCCAGCGCCGACTGGGCGGTCGCGTCCGTGGTCGGTCCGACCACGGCGAGCACGTCGGGATCGTCGGCGAGCCGCTTCGCCACCCGGGCGGACTCGGCCGGGTCTCCTGCGTCGTCCTCGGCCCGCACCTCCACCTGGAACGGCGCGTCGCGTCGGGCGTTGAACTCCGCGACGGCCAGGCGCAGTCCGTTCTCCTGGGCCCGGCCGGTGTCCCGCTGGTCGCCGCTCAGGTCGCCGTGCAGCGCGACGATGTGGGCGGGCCGCCGCGAGGAGGCGGACGGCTGCCCGTCCCCCGAACCGCCGCCGTCCCGGCCCACGGCCCACCAGGTCGCGCCGCCCCCTGCGGCGAGCAGCGCACCGGCGCCGGCGAGGAGGACGCGCCGCCTCGCGGGGGCGCCAGGGGCGCCGGACGCGGCGACGGGCACGGTGTCGCCGGGGGCGCTCCGTGGGGCGGGGGTGCCGGGGAGGCCGACGTCCGGTGTGGTCGTCGAGGCGGAGTCGGGTGCGGTTGTCGAGGCGGTGCCCGCGGCCGAGGTGCCCGCGGAGATCTCGGTGCGGTCGATGTCCGGCAGGGCGAGCGCCTCGGCGGAGCGCCGGGCGATCAGCCGGACCACCTCGTCGGGCAGCCAGGACTCGGAGCCGCCGCCGGGCCCGTCGGCGGGTGCGTCGGAGGGCTGGGCCGCGGTCTCGGCGGTCGAGGCTTCGGCGGTCGAGGGCTCGTCGGCGGAGCCTTCGGCGGTTCCGGCCGCGGTCCCGCCAACCGAGCCTTCGTCCGCCGAGCGCACGTCTGCCGGGCCTTCGACGGCGGAGCCTTCGGTGGCATCTGCCGGGGACGCGCCGGTGGCGGCCGCGTCCCCCACCGTCTCCGCCTCCGCGGGCAGCAACTCCCGTATCAGCTCCGCCACCTCGGGCCGGTCGGCCGGGTCCTTCTCCAGGCAGCGCGACAGCAGTGCGCCGAGCGGTGCCGGTACGCCGTCGAGGTCGGCCAGGTCGTGCACGGCCCGGTAGAGGAGGGCGTCGAGCGCCCCCGTGCCGAACGGCGGCCGGCCCGTCGCCGCGAACGCCAGCACGCAGCCGAGGGAGAACACGTCGCTGGGCGCGCCGACGGTCCGGCCGCCACGCCCTTCGGCCTGCTCCGGGGAGAGATAGCCGGGCGTACCGACGACGAGCCCCGTCGCCGTGAGTCCGCTGTCCTCGGGCGCCCTGGCGATGCCGAAGTCGATGAGGCGGGGCCCGTCCGCCGCCAGCAGGACGTTGCCGGGCTTGAGATCCCGGTGGACCAGCCCGGCCCGGTGGACCTCGGCGAGCGCCAGCGCCAGCCGGCCGCCGAGGACCCGCAGCCCGTGCTCGCCGAGCGGCCCGTGCACGGCGACGGCCTCGGCCAGGGACGGCCCGGGCACGTACGCCGTCGCCAGCCACGGCGCCTCCGCGTCGGCGTCGGCGTCGATCAGCGGCACTGCCCAGGGGCTGTCGACCCGCCGGGCCACCGCGACCTCGCGCCGGAACCGCTGCCGGAAACCCGCGTCCTCGGCGTACTCCGCCGCCAGGACCTTCAGCGCCACCAGCGAACCGGCCGGCGTACGCGCGAGGTACACCACGCCCATGCCGCCGGCGCCGAGCCGGCCGAGCAGCCGGTGGCCGGCGATCCGCGCCGGGTCGGACGAACGCAGCCGCTCCATCAGCCCTCGCCCCCGCCCAGCTCGTATCTCACCCGGTCGAGCATGGTGGTGGTACCGCGCGTCATGAACTGCTCCAGTTCGTCGACGGTGTAGCCCTCGGCGCCCTTGATCGACACGGTCATGGTGACCTGGCCGAGCCGGGTGACCATCCAGCGGTAGTCCGCCTTGCCGGTGCCGATGAGATAGACGCCGGTCTCCAGGACCGAGTCGTCGGCGTAGTTGTTGCCGCGCATGCCCCGCGGGGTGCCCACGGACATCAGCCCGGCGATCCGTTCGTCGGCGCGGACCTGCTGCTCGGGGCAGCGCAGTGCCTCCTCCAACGTCGCGGACACATGGTCGTCGGCGTCGGGCACCCCCGTGTGCACCGTCACCGTCGCGGTCACCCTGACCGTGCCGCGCTTTCCGGTGCCGGGCAGTTGGCTGTAGAGCGACAGGGAGGCCAGTACGTCGTCGGGGAGCGGGCGGCGCTGCCAGCGGCACTCGTCGTCGAGCACGGCGATGGTTCCCTCGGCGCTGCGGGCGAGCGGCTGGGCCTGGAAGCCGGAACCCCAGTCCTGCGGCCGCATCGCGACCGCCTGCGCCAACGCGGCTCCGTCCTTCCGCCCACGCGGCACGCGGTCCGGGGCCGCCGTGAACGGTGCGGCGGACGGTGTCGCCGTCGGCTCCGCGCCCTCGGCCGCCGACTGCCCGGACGAGGAAGCGGAAGATGTCGCCGAGCCGGAGGACTTGGTCCCGGGCTCGCCCGACCGCTCCGCCGCGCCCGCGCTGCAACCGCCGAGGAACACCGCGGCGGCGGCCCCCGACGCGGCGGCCCTCAGCCGCCAACCACCTCTTCGTCCAGCTGCTCTGTCGTCCAACACCCGCCCCCTCCACCGCGGTACCCCGTGTGTGACCGGTGATCGTACAGAGGTACGCAATCCCGGCGTGAGCGGTTCCCGCGAGTCTCTTCGCACATGCCAGAACCATTGACGCGGAGGATGAACGGCCGCACTCTGAACGGATGTTCAGAACAAATGTTCAGAACGGGCCCCGGGCAGACGCCGGTCGGGGCGAGGGGTGCGCCGACGTGGTGGTGATCGGCGGCGGTATGGCCGGCATGGCCACCGCGCTGCGCCTGCAACGGGCGGGCCTGTCCACGATCGTGCTGGAGGCGCACGGCCACGCGGGCGGCTGCGCCGGCTACTACCGCAAACGCGGATTCTCCTTCGACGTCGGCGCGACGACGCTCGTCGACTTCGGTCCCGGAGGTGTCGGCGGCGAACTCCTCGCCACCGTCGGGATTCCACCGCTGGACGCCGAGGAACTCCCGGGCTACCGCGCTCATCTGCCGGACCGTCAGGTCGTACTCCATCGCGACCGGGCCGCCTGGCACGCCGAACGGCTGCGCCGACTCGGTGACAGCGATCGGCACCGCGCGTTCTGGGACCTGCTCGACCGGCTCGCCGACACCTTCTGGCGGGCCAGCCGGGCGGGCGTACGACTGCCGATCCGTGGTCCCGCCGACGCCCTCCACGACCTACGGGCGGTGGGTCGGTCGGGGCTTCCCTGCGCCCGCCATCTGAACCGGACCCTGGGTGACGCGCTGCGCGAGCACGGCCTGCGCGGGGACTCCGCGCTGGTCGGACTGCTCGGCGTGCTGGTCGAGGACACCGTCCACACGGGGGTCGACGACGCGCCCCTCATCAACGCGGCGCTCGGGGTGACCATCCGGGGCGCGGGCCTCAGCAGGCACCACGGCGGCATGCACGGCTTCTGGCGTGTGCTGGTCGCCCGCTACCGAGAACTGGGCGGCACGCTCCGCACCGCCTGCCGTGTCTCCCGGGTCCGGGGCGCGCCCGGCGCCTACGAGGTGACGGCCCGTCAAGGAGCGTTCCATGCACGGCGGATCGTGTGCGCGGTCCCGGTGGCCGCCACCGCGACCATCTGCGCGGGACTGCCGGTGGCCTGCAGGCTGCGCGCCTATCTGGAGCGCGACGCGGACGCCGTCGGCGGCGCGGTCGTCGCCTTCCTGGGCGTCCCCGAATCGGAGGTCTTAGCACAGGAGTTGACGCATCATCAGCTCCTGCACTCCTACGACCGTCCCCTGGGCGACGGCAACAACATGTTCGTCTCCGTCTCCGCGCCCGGTGACACCCTCAGCGCGCCGCCCGGCCATCGGGCCGTGATGCTCTCCACCCACACCGACCTCGCCGACTGGCGACACCTCGACGCGGCGGAGTACGGGCAGCGCAAGAAGGAGGCCGGGGAACGACTTCTCGCCCTCGCTCGGCGGGCGTACCCACGGCTCGGGGAGCGGGCCGTGTTCGCCGAGACGGGAACGCCCCGCAGCTACGAACGGTTCGGCTTCCGCCCGGAGGGCGCCGTCGGAGGTGTGCGCCAGCGCCTCGCCAACACCAACCAGCACGCCGTACCGCACGACCTCGGCGGCCCCGGCCTGTGGCTGGCCGGCGACACGACCTGGCCGGGCCTCGGCACGGTCGCCTGTGTGCTGGGCAGCCGCATCGTCGCCGAAGGACTGCTGAAGGAGAGGAGACGCGCCGGATGAACGCATCGGACGACCCCGGCACGACCGGTTCGCACAGCCCGGTCCCGGGCCTGCCCACCCTCGCCGAACTCGGCGACGACCTGCTCGTCACCACGCGTCGGCAGCGGATCGTCGCACTGGTCCGTCCGGGCGTCGGGGTGCTGCTGTTCACGGGCGCGGTGTGGCTCGGCTGGTGGTGGCTGACACCGCTGATCGTGTTCGGGATCTTCGTCGCCGTCGTGACCGTCACCCATGACGTGGTGCACCGCACGATCGGGCTGTCCCCCCGGGCCACCGACTGGGCGCTGTTCGCGATGGGGCTGGCCCTGCTGGAGAGCGGGCACGCCTACCGGGCCACGCACACCCAGCACCACCGTCTCTTCCCGCACCCAGATGACCCGGAGGGCCACCCCGCCGAACTGTCCCTCCTCGGCGCGGTCTGTTACGGCCCCGTCTTCCTCGTACGGCTCTGGCTCTGGTCCTACCGGCGGGGCCGCGACCGGTGCTGGCTGCTGGCGGAGGCGGCGGCCCCGTTCGCCGCGCTCACCGGGGGCGTGCTGCTGCTGCCGTACACGCCGGGACCGCTGGTCTATACGGTGATGGCGATCGTCGGCAGCTGGGTGTACCCGCTGCTGACGGTGTATCTGCCGCACCATGACTACGGAGACACCCCGTTGACGCAGACCCGCACCCTGCGCGGGAGGATCATCCCCGCCGTCTTCCTGGAACTCACGTACCACCTGGAGCACCACCTGTACCCGAGGGTGCCCAGCCACCGGCTGCCGGAGCTGGCCCGCAGACTCGAAGGCCACTTCGCCGCGCACGGGGTACGGCCGGTGCGCGTTGTCTGAGCACCGGGACGCCCGCTCCACCCGTGACCGGGTGCTGGAAGCCGCCCTGGCGTGCCTCGTCGGCAACGGCTACGGCGGGACCACCGCACGGGCGATCGCCCAGGTCGGCGGCTTCGCGCCCGGGGTCATCTACTACCACTTCGCCGACCTGGACGACCTGTTGGTGGCGACGCTGGAACGGACCAGCGGGGCCCGTATCGACCGCTACCGCGCCGAACTGTCCGGCCTCGACCGGGCCGTGCCCATGATCGCGCGGCTGCGCGAGCTGTACGACGAGGACAGCCGCACCGGGCACATCGCCGCCGTCCAGGAGCTGTACGCCGGGGCACGTCCCGGAACGCGGCTGGCCGCCCAACTGGCCTTGGAGACAACGAAATGGGAGGACCTGGCCGAGGAACAGCTCACGGTCCTCCTACGCGGCAAACCCCTGGCGTCCGTGGTCCGGGTGCGGGTCCTGGCCGGGGCGGCCGTGGCCTTCTACCTCGGCATGGAGACCCTCACCCACCTCGACGGCGACCGCTCCCGGCCGGAGAACCTGTTCGCCCAGGGGGCCCGCCTCGCCGCGATCTTCGACCGCGTGCCCCGTGTGAAGCGACGGGTCCGCAGGGCGAGATGAGCGAAGAGGGCCCCTGAACCGTGTCACCGGTCGGGAGGGGCGCGGGGACTCGCGCGACCGACCGAGGGGGCAACCGGGCGCGGTGCCGGCGCGCCGTCCGGGTCCCTACCGGGTCTCGCCCGTCGCCAACCGCCCCTTCGCCAGGGCGGATTCACCGGCGTCCGACCCCGACCCCGAGCCCGCGCTCCCGCCGTTCCTGCGGATCAGCGCCACCCCGAGCACCGCGAGGAGCGAGGCCGCCGACAGTGTGTACAGGCCCCCGTTCGTCGTGCCGGTGGTGTCCTTGAGGTAGCCGAAGAGTGTGGGCGAGACGAAACCGCCCAGGTTTCCGATGGAGTTGACGACCGCGAGCCCCGGCGCCGCGATCTTCAGGTCGAGTCCCGACTGCGCCATCGGCCAGAACAGGGTGGCCGCGCACTTGCCGCCCACCGCGGCGAGCGTGATGGCCGCAAGGCCGAACCAGGGCGAGCCCAGCGTGGCCAGGAAAGTGCCCGTCGCGGACAGCGTCAGGGCGACGGCGAGGTAGGGCCGGCGGTCGGGGGCACGGTCGGTGAACCAGCTCATCGAGTACATGGCGATCACCGCGCAGATCCAGGGGATCGCCGACAGCAGGCCGACCTGGAACGGCGACAGCCCGCCGATCTCCTCGACCAGACTCGGCAGCCAGAAGGTGATCGCGTACCCGGTGAGGGCCATCGCGAAGAACACCGTGGTCAGCAGCGCCACCTGAGGGTGGATCAGCAGCTTGAGCCGCGACACCCTCGGAGCCCGGCTGCGCGCCTCCTCGTCCCGCGCCACGGCAGAGCCCAGCGCGGCCTTCTCCTCCGCTGTCAGCCACGGGGCGTCCTGGATGCGGGAGACGAGGAAGAAACCGGCGACGAAACCGACGACGATCGACAGCAGTCCCTCGAGCGCGAACATCCAGCGCCAGCCGGCGAATCCGCCGACCCCGTGCAGTTCCAGCAGCGCGCCCGTGATCGGCCCGGTCACGATGTACGCGGTGGCCGATCCGCCCAGGAAGATCGCGCTCGCCCGGCCGCGGCTGGAATCCGGCAGCCACTGGGTGAAGTAGAGCAGCACACCGGGGAAGAACCCTGCCTCCGCGACACCGAGCAGGAAGCGCAGCCCGTAGAACATCCATACGTTGTGGATGAAGCACATCGCCACGATCACCAGACCCCAGGTGATCATGATGCGGGTCAGCCAGACCCGGGCGCCGAACCGCTCCAGAAGCATGTTGCTCGGCACCTCGAAGAGGGCGTACCCGATGAAGAACAGCCCCGCGCCGAGCCCGTACGCGGTGGCGCTCACCCCGACGTCGGCCCGCAACTCGTCCTGGACGAAGCCGACGTTGGTCCGGTCCATCTGGTTGATCAGCAGCATGAGGACGAGGATCGGCAGCATGCGGCGCAGGAATTTACCGACCGCACGCCGTTCGGCATCAGGTATGAGGACGTCTGACATCGTTGTCTCCCTCCAACCGTTCATGTACCTGAACAGCCGTCACGTACGCAGGAATGGCGGGAACCTTACGGAGGGCTCGCCTCCGGGTCAATGGGTTGATCCGTTGATCACGTATGTGAACTAGGCGGTGGGGTGGGGTGGATGAGGAGCAGCGCCATGTCGTCGCTGCGCGGCGCGGAGCGACGGGCGTGCTGGACCAGGGAGTCGGCCACGGCGTCCATGGCGCGCGGGCCCGACGGATCGGAGCGCGCGAGGACGCGGGCCAGATCGTCGACCGCGTCCTCGATGTCGATGCCGGGGGCCTCGACGAGCCCGTCCGTGTAGAGGGCCAGGACCGAACCGGGCGGCAGCGGGATCTCCGTGGACGCGTAGTCGGCGTCGGAGTCGATGCCGAGGAGGAGGCCCGCGGGCAGGAGAAGGGGCTCGGTGCGGCCTCCCGGGTGGCGCAGCAGCGGGGGCGGGTGGCCGGCCACGGCCAGGCAGGCGGTGTGCGCCGCCAGATCGAGACGGACGTAGAGGCAGCTGGTGAACAGGTCGGGGTCGAGGTCGGTCAGCAGCCGGTTGGTCCGGGTGAGCACCTCGTCGGGGGCCGCGCCGGCGGTCGCGTGGACGGCGGTGCGGACCTGCCCCATCAGGGCGGCGGCGTTGACGTTGTGCCCCTGCACGTCCCCGATGGCCGCGGCGGCCGTGGTCGGGCCCAGCTGGATGAGGTCGTAGAAGTCGCCCCCGACGTCCATGCCGCGGGTGGCCGGGAGGTAGCGCGCGGCCACGTCCAGCCCGGCGACCCGGGGCAGGGTGTGCGGGAGCAGCCCCGCCTGGAGGTTGTGGGCGAGCTGGTGCTTGGTGTCGTACAGCCGCGCCCGGTCCAGGGCCTGGGCGATCAGTCCGGCGGTGGAGGTGAGGACGGCACGCTCCTCCGGCGGGAACGGGTGGGGCTGTTCGTAGGCCAGGACGAGGGAGCCGACCGGACGCCCCGAGGTGATCAGCGGCAGGAAGGCCCAGGCGCCCATCGCGTCCTGGAGGACGGCCGGCGGATGGGCCCGCTTCAGCTCCTCGAACGTGGCGAAGAAGGCGGGGACGCCCGTGGTGAGGGTGTGCACGGCGGGGGTGTCCGAGGTGAGCGGGACGACGTCGAAGCGTTCCATCAACTCGGCGGTGTAGCCGCGGTAGCCGGTGATCCGCAGCCGGCCGTCCTCCGCTGTCATCAGGGCCAGCGCGGCCGCGCCGAACGCCGGCAGGACCTGGTCGGCGACCTGGTCGACCACGTCGCGCACGCCCACGGCCTCGGTGAGCGTCGCGGCCAGGTGCATCAGGTGGTACAGGTTCGTGGCCCGTCCCGTGGTGGGCGGCTCGGGCGGACCTGGCCCGGCGGGGGAGGAGACGGCGGCATGGGTGTGTGCCGAGTGGGTGGGCATGATGCGCACGCTGATGCCGGAGGCGTCCGGGACCAGGTGGAAGGACAGCCACCGGTCCGGTGGGCGAAGGGCGATGAACGACACCGTCTCGCGGCTGAGCATGGCCGCCCGGTAGCTGTCCTCGGCGGTCGGGTCGGCCAGCCAGCGCAGCGCCTCCCACGGCTTGGCGCCGAGCAGCTCGGGGATGTCGGCGCCGAGCAGCTCGGCGGCCTCGGTGCTGAGGAAGGTGATCCGCCCGTCCGCGTCCAGCGAACAGGAGCCGCCGGGGAGGCGCTCGGCGAAGTCGACCGCGGCCTGCGCCTCGGCCGGTCCCGCGAGCCTGCGCCGCAGCGGGGGCAGCATCAGCGGCTCGGCGGCGGGCCTGACCGGGTGACCGCTGTCCGCCGCCTTCCGCAGGAGCACGCCCAGCCGATGACAGGCGCCGGTGATCTCCTCCCGCTCCCGGGGGCTCGGCCGGGGCGGGTGCGAGGCCGGCCATTGCAGCACCAGACCTCCCCAGACGTCCGGGCCCGTGGTGATGGGGGCGGCGGCGAGGGTGAAGCGGTAGGGCACGATCAGCGCCATCCGTGGGTAGTGGCGCGCCAGCTCCTCCTGGCCGCTCACCCACACCAGCCGCCGCTCCCGTACGGCCTCGGACACCGGGGAGGGGGCCTTCAGCGCCACCCGCGCCCAGGGCATGGAGATCTCCCAGGGGACCCCGCCCAGCACGGCCAACTGCAGGACGGGCTCGTCCGGCAGCAGCAGATAGGCCGCCGTCACCGAGGTGCCGCTCTCCTTGGCGACCTCGATCAGCGCGGACTCCAGCAGCTCGGGCCCGACGGAGCCGCCACCAGACACGTCCTCACCCGCCCCGGACCACACCGACGGGGCGAGCGGAGATCCGCCGAACGCCACCCATATGCGGACCATACGCCCACGGTGCGGAGGCAGCATACGGATGGGGCGACCGGCGGGCGGGGCACTGAGCGATGTCTGAGTCACCGGCCCACCGCCCCACCGCCCCACCGACCCACCCCCCGGTCCCGCCCCGCGTTCAGCTCTCCTCGGTCGGTGGGTGGTCCATGTGGCCGGTGCCGGTGCCGGTGCCGGTGCCGGGGACGCGGGCGGCCAGGAGGGCCGTGCCGATGTGGGCCACCGCTCGGGGGTCGGAGAGGGAGCGGCCCGTGAGGTCCTCGATGCGGCGTAGCCGGTAGCGGACGGTGTTGGGGTGGACGAACAGGCTCCGGGCCGCGGCGGTGGCCGAGCCCGCCGCGGCGAACCAGTGCTCCAGGGTCCGCAGCAGACGCGCACGCTCCACGACAGGAAGGTCGAGCACGGGCCGGAGGACCACCCCCACCAGATGTGCCGCCTCGGCCGGCGCGGCGGCGACCACCATGGCCAGCGGGTCGTCGTCGAAGCGCGCCACGCCGGGGCCGTCGCCCCGCAGCCCGGCCAGCGCCAGCCGGGCGAACCGCAGCGCCTGAGGCGTGTAGCGCAGCGAGTCGAAGCTCGGGCTGACCCCCACCCGGGCCCGGGTCCGCCGCAGGACACCGAGACAGGCGCCCTCGGCCGCGGCCGTCGGAAGGGCGATCAGACCGATCTGCTGGTCGGGCAACAACCGCCAGGCAGAAGGGAGTTGCGCCTGACGCAGCCCGGCCTCCACCCCCGCCAGCGGCTCCTCCCCGGGAGCCCCGGCCGCCGCCGCGGCGACCGCGTACGGCCCCCGCTCGGGCAGCCCCAGCTCACGGGCGGCCTCCCACAGCGTCGTCCGGTCGGCGATCACACCCGTGAACAGCGCCTCCACCAGGGCCGACCGCCGGGCCTGCCCCCGCGAGGTCAACTCGGCCGCCGTCTCCCGGTACGCCGCCGCGACCGCCTCCGCGTACAGCCCGAAGAGTGCCCAGACCTCCGCGGACTTCGCCACCAACTGGTCGGCGGACACCTCCGGATGGGTACGCGCCTCCGCGACGATCTCCGTCCACAGCAGCTCGAAGCCGACCCGGTACGCGTGCAGGGTGTCCGCCAGCGGCACGCCCTGCTCGGCGCGGACCCGCCCCGTCTCCCGGGCCGGGCTCGGGTCCGCGGTGGCACCCGCGCGCAGATGGTTGAGGATCAGGTCCGCGTTGGCCGTGCACGAGCGGCGCAGCGAGTCGAAGGGGATCAGCGACTCGTCGTCGTAGGCGTCGACGTCCGACCGGATGCGCCCCGCGATCCGCTCGCCCAGTTCCGGCAGCCTGGAATGCAGCGCCGCGGCCACGCCCGAGATGTCCATCACCGCAGCTTAACGCCCCTGTTTTGTGCACCCGGACAACCGTGTGGGGCGTGCGCTGTCGTACGGCCCATAGGCCGCCGCCAGGTGCGGCAGCACGATGTCGTGCAGGTGAACAGCGGATTTCGACGGCGACTTTCGTGGAGGACGGGTCATGGCCAATCTGGCGGAGTACCTGGTGGAGACGGCACAGCGACAGCCGGGGCGTCCCGCGCTGCGTCTGGGGGACCGGGTGACCGGCTACGGTGAGCTGGACGAGCGCAGTGCCCGCGCCGCCGCGCTGCTGAGGGCCGAGGGCGTACGGCCGGGGGACCGGGTCGCCCTGATGCTGCCGAACGTGCCCGAGTTCGTCGTCCTGTACTACGGCGTGCTGCGTGCCGGAGGCGTCGTCGTCCCCATGAACCCGCTGCTGAAGACCCGGGAGACCGAGTACCACCTGACCGACTCCGGGGCGGTGCTGCTGTTCGAATGGCACCAGGCACCCGGCGAGGGCGCGCAGGGCGCCGCCGCCGCCGGTGTGCGGCACACGGCCGTCGAGCCCGCGGCCTTCGCGGAGGCGCTGGCCGGGCACGAGCCGCTGCCCGGCGTGGCGGAGACGGCGGACGACGACGTGGCCGTGCTGCTCTACACCTCCGGCACCACCGGCCGCCCCAAGGGCGCCACGCTCACCCACGGCGGACTGCGGCACAACACCGAGGTCAACACGGTCCACGTCCAGCGGATGACAGCGCGGGACGTGGTGGTCGGCTGTCTGCCGCTGTTCCACATCTTCGGCCAGATCTGCACCATGAGCGTGGCCGTGCGCGCCGGTGCCTCGCTCACCCTGATCCCCCGCTTCGAGCCGCAGGCCGTGCTGGACGCCATCGCCCGCGACGGGGCCACGGTCTTCGAGGGCGTTCCGACGATGTACGCGGCGCTGCTCCAGCACCCGGCGGGGGCGGACGTGTCGACGCTGCGGATGTGCGTCTCCGGCGGGGCCTCGCTGCCGGTGGAGGTCCTGCACGGCTTCGAACGACGCTTCGGCTGCGCGGTGCTGGAGGGCTTCGGCATGTCCGAGACCAGCCCGGTGGTCACGTTCAACCACCCCGACCGCCCCCGCAAGGCGGGCTCCATCGGCACCCCGATCCAGGACGTGGAGGTGCGTCTGCTCGACGACAAGGGCCAGGACGTCGCGCCCGGCGAGGTCGGCGAGCTCGCGGTGCGGGGGCCGAACGTGATGAAGGGGTACTGGAACCGGCCCGAGGAGACGGCGGCCGCGATCCCGGACGGCTGGCTGCGCAGCGGCGACCTCGCGCGCCAGGACGAGGACGGCTACCTCTACATCGTCGACCGCAAGAAGGACATGATCATCCGCGGCGGCTACAACGTCTACCCGCGCGAGATCGAGGAGGCCCTGCACGAGCACTCCGCCGTCGCCCTGGCCGCCGTGGTCGGGGTGCCGCACGCCCGCCTGGGCGAGGAGATCGCGGCGGCGGTCGTCCTGCGGCCCGGCGCCCACGCCACCCCCGACGAGCTGCGGGAGTTCGTCAAGGACCGGGTCGCCGCGTACAAGTACCCGCGGGAGGTGTGGCTCATGGACAGCCTGCCGACGGGCCCCAGCGGCAAGATCCTCAAGCGGGAGATCACCGCCCCGGCGGGATGACGGCTCAGAGCGGGCCGCCGCCCAGCCCGATCTCGTTGCCGTCCGGGTCGTGGTACGTGACCTTGCGTACGCCGTTGGCGTAGGTCTCGCGGCTGCTGGGCTCCAGACCCCGGCCGGTGATCCCGGCGATCCGGGCGTCGAGGTCGTCGACGAAGACGGTGTGCAGCGCGTGGCCGGCCCGTCCGGGCCGGTGCTCGATATAGACATAGCGGTGCTCCGCCAGCTCCCACACGGCCTCCGTGTCGTTCGGGAAGAACGTCGGCGGGGAGCCCAGCAGGCGCTCGTACCAGGAGAGCGCCGCTGCGTAGTCGTTCACCGGGATACCTGCGAAGAGGACGACGGCCATGCTGCCATCGTAGGGGCCACTGGCCGCCCCGGGGTGGACGTGATCCTGTCGCGGGCCCGCCGCTCGGTGGCCTGGACGGCGGCGCACCGAGCGGATCCCGTGCCCTCACACGGTGTGCGTCAGCCTCCGATCCGGGCGGCGATGACCGGGGCGAGGCGGTCGGCGACGGCGCGGTGCCCCCGGTCGTTGGGGTGGACGGAGTCCGTGAGGTCGCCGGAGCCCAGCCAGCCCGTGGTGTCGACGAACGACACCCGGGAGTCGCCGCCCGCGATCGCCCCCTGCACGGCAGCCTCGGTCTGCGGGACGAACCGTCCCCGGAAGGTTTCCAACGCGAAGATCCAGGCCCCGGGGTGCGCGGCGCGGACCTTGCGCAGCAGACTGGCGTAGGCGGTCTGGAACTGCGCCGAACTCACGCCGTGGCCCACGTCGTTGGTGCCCAGGTTGATGACGACGGCGTCCGCCCGGTAGCGCCCGAAGTCCCAGTCGGGCGTCGCCGCGTTGGGGTTGAGCTTGCCGTACTGCCGCTCCAGCCCCACGCACCCGTCCGCCGCGGCCACCAGACAGGCACCGCCCTGGGCGATCTGGGTGTGCTCGGTGCCCAGCCGTTCCCCGATCAGCCAGCCGTACGCGGTACGGGCGTTCTGCGACGTCGTCGTGCCCACGGTGATCGAGTCGCCGACGAACTCGACCGTCCGGGTCGGCGCCGACGGGGCGAAGGTCGTCGCGCCGCTGTCCAGGACGAGCCCCTGGAAGACGGCGTCACCGCGGTAGGAGCCCGCCACCACCTGGTAGTTGACCTGGAGGGTGTGGCGCCCCGCCGGCAGCGCGGCCGGTGTCAGATTCACCGTCCCCTTCACGTCGTCGTAGAACTTCACGGGCCCGTCGTCGATCCGCGCCCAGAAGTCGATCGTGCCCCGCTGCTTCAGCTGGACGGTCCGCCCGGTGAAGCCGACGCGGTAGTAGGCACCCGCCCAGTAGGGCGTGTACGCGGTGGCCGAACCCGTGGTGTCCCAGCGTCCGACGAACTTGATGTTCGGGTCGCCGGGCTGGCCGGGCGCGGCGGCCCGGGCGGTGGCGGACGCGGTCGCGGTCGCCGTCCCGTTCAGCGCGCCGCTGACGATCGGCGCCAGCCGGTCCGCGAACTTGGTGTGCCCCGCCTCGTTGGGATGGCCGTTGCCGTCCTCGTAGTCGGCGCCGTCGGTGAGCCAGCCCGTGGTGTCGACATAGCGCACCCTGCTGTCCCCGGCGTTGCCGCGCGCGGCGACGGCCGCCCTGGTCTCGGTGACGTACCGCTTCTTCAGGGTCTGCACGGCGAACAGGAACGCGTCCGGGTACTTGGCCCGGACGTCCCGCAGCAGGGCGGTGTACGCCGCCTGGAACTCGGCGCCGGTCACCCCGTGGCCGATGTCGTTGGTGCCCAGGTTGATGACGACCGCGTTCGCCCGGTAGCGGGAGAAGTCCCAGTCCGCGCCACCCGTGCTGCCGACCTTGAAGAACTGTCCGCTCAGACCCGTGCAGCCGGACCGGGCGACGAGGCAGTACCCGGCACGCGCGATCCGTGTGTGCCGCATGCCCAGCCGCTCGCCCGTCTTCCACGCGTACGAGTCCAGCGCCAGCCGGTCGGTGAGCGCCCCGGCGGTGATGGAGTCCCCGACGAACTCGATCAGTCCCGGTGACGCGCCCGTCGCGACCGTACGGGCGCCGGGGTCCAGGACCAGGCCCTGGAAGACCGTGTCGCCGGACCGGTAGGCGATCCGCAGGGAGTGCGTGCCCGGCGCCAGGGGGCGCGGCGTGAGGTTCACCGTGCCGCGCACGCCGGCGTGGAAGACGTCCGGGCCGCCGTCGACGCTGACGTAGAAGTTGACCGCGTCTCTGGCACGCACCTTCACCGTGGTGCCGGTGAAGGACGTCTGCACGTACGCGCCGGTCCAGTTGGCGACGGCCGTCGTACCGGAACCGGTGTCCCAGCGGCCGACGTACACGATGTTCGGGTCGGAGACCGAGCCGTCACCCGGCGCGGCCTGCGCCCGGGTGACGCCGGCCAGCGACAGCAGACAGGCGAGGAGTACCGCTGTGAGGACGGCGGCCACGCCGCCTCTGCCGGACCTGTGGGGGAAGGTCAGCATGGGGATCCTTTCTCACCGGTTGGGAGCGCTCCCATGAGCAGCCTCCCCACGGAACCAGTGAGCGGGACCGGGGTCAAGGTGCCTTGCTGTGAAGGAAGTCGGCCTCTTTGTGTGTGCGGGGGGAGCCCCTCTCCTCTCAGCCCGCCGCCCTCCGGACGAGTTCGCCGATCCGTGCCTCCGTCTCGGCCGTCAGCTCCGTCAGGGCGTACGTGGTCGGCCACAGGGTGCCTTCGTCGAGCTGCGCCTGGTCGCTGAAGCCGAGGGTGGCGTACCTGGTCCGGAACTTCTGCGCGCTCTGGAAGAAGCAGACGACCTTGCCGTTCCTGGCGTACGCGGGCATGCCGTACCAGAGCTTGGGCGAGAGGTCGGGTGCGGCGGTGGCGACGATCCGGTGCACCCGCTCGGCGAGAACGCGGTCCGCGTCCTCCATCGCGGCGATCTTCGCGCGCACATCGCTCTCCCCGTCCGCCTTGGTGGCACGCGCCCCGCGGCGGGCGGACGTCTTCAGATCCCGCGCGTGCTCCCGCATCGCTTCGCGCTCCTCGGCCGAGAACCCGTCGAACTTCTTCTCAGCCGTAGCGGAGCTCCGGGGGGTCTTCCGTGTGTTCGTCATGGCAGTCTTCCTTCCTCGCACAGCACAGTGATGATGTTCGTCAGTCGAACCAGCGGCCCTCGCGCATCAGTTGACGCCCCGTCAGCTCATTCGCCTCACGCCAGGCCTGCACCCGGGTCGGGGTGACCAGGAACCAGTGGTAGGACGTCGCCGAGACCCGGGGGTCGAAACCGGTGCGCGCGGCGAAGCGGTCCGCCCGCTCCGCCGGCAACGCGTCGATCGGGAGCGTCTCCACCTCGCCCTCGATCATGGACACGTCGCGGGTGGGGCCCAGCCCGAGCCGGGTGGTGCCGGTCGCGGCCAGGTTCCTGCCCGTCGGACTGTCGCCCGGCGTCGCCAGCAACAACGTCTCGCCGTCCCAGTCGAAGGACAGCGGAACCAGATACGGCACACCGTCCACCGAGGCGCTGGCCACCCAGACATCGGCGTCGTGGGTGAGCCGGTGCTCCGTGTCCCGGCGACGCACCGCGCGGGGGCGGGGGCCGGCGGGCGGGGCGGCGGACAGGTCGGCAAGCTGGTCGGCAGGCCGGTGGGCCGGCTGGGTGGCGGACGAACCGGGCATGGTCACTCCTGAATCGCTCGGGCTCACGGGGGACGGGGCCGCACCCCGTCCGGTGTGTCCGCCGGGTGCGATCGCCGTGGTCACAGCCTCCCCCGAGGGGGCCACGGGCCGCCTCCGTGGTGAGCACGGAATCCACCACTGACAAGCCACGGAGAGACCACCGAGCAGCGGATAATGACCCGGTGTCCAGTCCAGTGGTCTCGGCTCGGGAAGCCGAAGTGCTCGCGCTGCTCGGGGAGCACCTCAGCAACGCGGAGATCTCCGCGCGCCTGTTCATCTCCGTGCGCACGGTCGAGTCCCATGTCTCCGCCCTGCTGCGCAAGCTCGACGAACCGGACCGGCGGGCGCTCTCCCGGCGCGCGGCCGACCTCGCCCGCGCCGACCGGCGCAGCCCGGCACCGGCCCTCCCCGCACCGCTGACCGCGTTCATCGGCCGGGTGCGTGAACGCGCCGAACTGGCCGAGGCGGTGAAGACCCGTCGGCAGGTGACGGCGGTCGGTCCCGGCGGGGTGGGCAAGACCCGGCTCGCCCTGGCGGTGGCGGCGGACGCGGCCGGTGACTTCGCCGACGGGGTGTGGTTCGTCGACCTGGCCCCGGTCACCGACCCGGCGCGGGTGGGCGCGGCGGTCGCGGCGGCCGTCGGAGCGGGCGAACAGCCCGGGCGCGACGTCGAGGAGTCGGTGCTGGCCGCACTGGCGGACCGCGAGGCGCTGCTGGTCCTGGACAACTGCGAGCAGATACGCGACGGCGTCGTGCCCTTCCTGGAGCGACTGCTGATCGCCTGCCCTGGGCTACGGGTGCTCGCGACGAGCCGGGCCCGGATGATGGTTCCGTTCGAATGGGTCTTCCCGGTGCCGCCGCTGTCCTCGGACGGCGGCGCCGACTCGGAGGCCGTGACGCTCTTCCTGGAACGGGCGGCGGCGGTCGGCCGGCCACCGGAACCGGCCCTGCGCGACCGGATCGCGGACATCTGTGAACGCCTCGACGGCATGGCCCTCGCGATCGAACTGGCGGCGGCGCGCTGGCCCACGCTCGGGCTGGACGGTCTCACGGCGGGCCTCTCCGACCAGCTGCGGATCCTCGCGGGCGGGCCGCGTGCGGACGACCGGCACCGGTCGGTGCGGGCCGCGCTCGACTGGAGCCATGATCTGCTGGAGCCGGCGGACCGGGCGCTGTTGCGGCGGATCTCGGTGTTCGTGATGCCGTTCAGCGCGGAGGCGGCCGGAGCCGTCGCCGGGTTCGCGCCGCTCCATCCGGCAGCGGTCGCCGACGGGCTCGGACGGCTCGCGGAACAGAGCCTGCTCGCCGCGACACCGACCGAGACCGGCACGCGTTACCAGGCGCTGGAGACCATCCGCCAGTACGGGGCGGAGCGGCTCGCCGACGCCGACGAGCTGACGGCTGTGCGGTCGCGCCACGCCGCCTGGTGCCTGACCGGTGCGACCGCTCTCGCCGAAGCCGAGGGCCCGGACTTCCGCGCAGGCTTCGACGCCGTCGCCGACGACCTCCGAGCGGCCCTGGCCTGGGCCGCCACCCACCCGCCCCACCGCACGACCGCCCACCGCCTCGCCGTCGCCCTGGCGGGCCTGGCCTTCACCCGCAACCTGCTCGGCGAGAGCCAAGAACGCTACGAACAGGCGGCGGCGCTTGCCGATGACATGGCCGGGGAAACAGACACGAGGGCTGGGGTCGGGGCTGAGGCTGGGGCTGGGGTCGGGGCTGAGGCTGGGACCGGCGCGGCTGACGCTGCCGGGCTGGCTGACGGCACCGACCAGGCCGTGCGTGCGCTCGGCGCGGCAGAGATCGCCGGGACCGCGGGCGTCACCGGCGAGACTGTCCACGGCGGCGGCACGAACCGCGCGGTTGCGGACGTGGCCGGTGCGATGGGGCGCGCGGCTGGTGTGGGTACGGCCGGTGCGGTAGGTGAGGCGGCTGGTCGGGCTCGTGGTGCGGACGGTGCCGCCGCCGCTGCCGAGGCTCTGCGGGAGGCCGCTGGGGTGGCCGGCTGCCGGCGGCTCGGCGATGACATGTACCGTCTGCACCGCGCGGCCGCCGAGGCCGCCTTGCGCGCAGGCGACCACACCGGCGCGGCTCGCGATCTGGCGGCCGCCGCCACCGTCGCGTACCGCTTCTCCAGCGAGTTCGCGCACCTGCCCACTCCGGCCGAAGCGACCGCGCTCCTGACAGCGGCCCACCAACTGTCCGGCGCCACGCATCCGCCGCCCGGTGCCACCGGTGTGCTCTCGGGTGGCGTGGAGTTGCCGCCCGCCGCCGCGGATTCGCCCGCCCGAGCCGCAGGTCTGCCGCCCGCTGCTGCTGACCGGCCGTCCAGTGGCGAGGAGTTGCCGTCCGGCGTCACGGATCCACCGCCCGGTGCCACCGGCTCGTTGCCTGTTGTCGGCCCGACCTCCTTCGCCCCCGACCTGCCGTCCATGGCCACTGACCCAACACCCCACCCGCAGGTCTCCCCAACACCCCACCCGTCGGCCTCCTCACCCCCCACCCCCTCGCCCGAGCCGGCAGTTGCCGCCGACGTCTCCCTCGTCGCCGCTCTCGCGCTCGCCGAAGCCGCAGTGGTGATGGATGCCTTCGGGGCCGTGCAGGGGGACGTCGACAACAGTGCGCGGGAGACGGTCGGTTGTGCCGAGCGGGCGGTCCGGCTGGCTCGGGCGGCGGGGGACCCGGTGGCCGAGTCCGCCGCTCTGGACGCGCTGTCCGGCGCCCGGACCTGGGCCGGTGACTCGTTCGGCGCGGCGGCGGCCGCCCGGCGCCGGATCGCGATCCTCACCCCGCTGCCGCCAGCACCCGCCGCCACGCAGGAGTTGATGGACGCCCTCGCCATGGCGGCCGGCACCGCCCTCGGCGTGGGCGAGCTGGCGCAGGCCCGCCGGTGGGGCAGGCAGCTCGCCGACCACCCCCTGTTCGCCGAGGTGGAACACCACGCCACGTCCTGGCTCATGGTCGCGGACGCGTTCGCGGGCAACGGCAAGCACGTACTCACCGCCAGTGAGGGCTTCCTCGACGCATGGCGCCGGAGCGGCCGGCAGCGGTCGTACTCCCTCGGCCCCGCCGCCGCGGGCGTCGCGATGATCCACGGTCTGCGCGGCGACCACGCGGCGCGGGAGAGCTGGCTGGCGGTCGTCACGGAGGCCGGTACCGCGGCGGAGCACCACCACGGCTACGGCGCGGTCTTCGACGCCATGGTGCTCCTCCAGCACGGCGAGCCGGACGCGGCCCTGGCCCGGGTCGCACCGGAGCCGGACGAGGTGTGGAAGTGGGTCTCCTGGATCTGGCACCACTGGTACGTCGGCCTGCGCGCCGAGGCCTCCGTCCTCGCCGGTCACCCCCAGGCCCCGGCGCGCGTCGCCACCGCCCGGCACCTCGTCGCCGGCAACCCGGTCGCCACCGCCCAACTGGACCGCGCGCAGGCGCTCCTGGACGGCGACCTGCCCGGCCTGCTCGCGGCCGCCACGGCATTCGACGCAGCCGGCTGCCCCTACCAGTCGGCCCGCACCCACCTCCTCGCCGGAGGAGAGCACACCGCCACGGGCACGGCGTCCCTCACTGCCCTCGGCCTCGCCCCCGGCTCCTGAGCGTCGCCGCGCACCCGGGTGAGCCGGCCGCCCCGGCGCGGTCCGCTCACCGCGGCGCACCGGTGGCGCGCAGGCGTCAGCGGCCCTTGCGTACCCGGGCGGCCGCGCGGGCCTCCGCCGTCTTGCGGGCCTCGGCGGTCTTGCGGGACTCCTTCGCAGGGCGGCCCGGCCGGGTGCCGAGGCCCCGGAAGGGCGCGTTGCCGCTGTTGGACTTCGTCCCGGCCGGGGGCCGCTTCGCCCCGGTGATGGCGGTCAACTGCGCCTCGCCGGACCGCACTTGGGTGACCGTCGGCCGGATCTTGGCCTCCGACATCATCCGGTTGACGTCGCGCCGCTGGTTGGGTGTGACCAGGGTGACGACCTTCCCGGACTCCCCGGCCCGAGCCGTGCGCCCGCCGCGGTGCAGATAGTCCTTGGCGTCGGCGGGCGGGTCGACGTTGACGACGAGGTCGAGCGCGTCGATGTGGATGCCCCGGGCCGCGACGTTGGTGGCCACCAGCACGGTGACCGCGCCGTCCTTGAACTGCCCGAGCGTGTGCGTGCGTTGGGGCTGCGACTTGCCGCTGTGCAGGGCGGCGGCCCGTACGCCGCTGGCGCGCAGATGGCGGGTGAACTGGTCCACCCCGGCCTTGGTGTCGAGGAACATCAGCACCCGGCCGTCCCGCGCGGCGATCTCGGTCGCGGTCGCGTACTTGTCGGCGGGGTGGATGTTCAGCAGATGGTGCTCCATCGTGGTGACCGAGCCCGCGACCCGGTCGACGGAGGTGAGCAACGGATCGTTCAGGTGGCCGCGCACCAGCTGGTCGACATCGCGGTCCAGGGTGGCGGAGAACAGCAGCCGCTGCCCGTCGGGGCGGACCTGGTCCAGGATCTCCGAGACCTGCGGCAGGAACCCCAGGTCGCACATCTGGTCCGCCTCGTCCAGCACCGTGATCCGTACCTGGTCCAGGTGGCAGTCCCGTCGCGACACCAGATCGGCCAGCCGCCCAGGAGTCGCGACGACCACCTCGGCGCCGGCCCGCAACGCCGCCTGCTGCTTGTTGATCGACAGCCCGCCGACCACCGTCGTCAGCCGTACCCCCAGGGTCCGCGCGTACGGCGTGAGCGCGTCGTCCACCTGCTGCGCGAGCTCCCGGGTCGGCACCAGGACCAGTGCCAGGGGCCGCTTGGACTCCGCGCGCCGCCCGGCCGTCCGGACCAGGAGCGCGAGCCCGAACGCCAGCGTCTTGCCCGAGCCGGTCCGCGCCCGGCCGAGGACGTCCCGTCCGGCGAGCGCGTTCGGCAGCGTCGCCGCCTGGATCGGGAACGGCTCCCGCACCCCCAGCTCGGTCATGGTCCGCAGCAGCTCCGGCGGCAGCCCGAGCGCGTCGAAGGACTCCGCGGGCGGCAGCTCCCGGGACGCCTCCTCCGGTGCCGAGGAGTCACTCTGGGGCTCGGTGGCGGACGACGGCTGTGCGTTCAATGGGGAACCTTTCCTGGTGTGTCGCCCGGAACGCGCCGGGGCCCGTACCCCTCGGTACGGGCCCCGGCGGTGTCGAAGCGTGCCCCCATTTTACCAGCGGACCCCGGCGGGCCGACCTGCCCGCCGGTCCTCGCCCCGGCGGCTAGAAGTTGCCGTAGTTCACCTGCCAGGTCGGCAGTCCCATCCGGCGCCACACCGCGACGACCCGGTCCCGGTCGTCGAGGGAGACCCGTACGGCGAAGCGGTGCCGCACATGCCGGTCGAACAGCTCCGCCTTCACCACGTCGTCGCGACGGTGGTCGCCGGCCGCCCGCATCCACAGCTCGTCGTACGGCACCTCGTGCGCGCGCAGCCACGCCTCCGTCCGGCTCCGGTGCTCCTCACCGCGCCCGGAGAGCAGCACGACGACATCGCCGTCGGCGCTGCGGAAGGAGCGCAGCGCACCGCGCACCGACACGTTGAGCAGATCCTCCTCGCAGCGCGTGAAGTCGTACGCGCCCCGGTCGCCGCGTATGGCGAGCGTGCCGTCGATGTCACACATGACCGCCGAGGGAAGCGCCGGGTCGGCGGTGTACGGCTCGACGGCGGGCTCGTCGTTCAGCCACTCCGCCGTGAGCCGCCAGCCACCCCTGCGGGACTTCTCGTGCTTGTCGGCGAGGATCCGGATGATCTCCTCGCCGACCGGCCGCTCCCGCGCGGCGTCGCGCCGCAGGCACTCCTCCACCGGTACGTCGGTGAAGTCGTGCACGACGAACGTGGCCAGCCCCGCCACGGCCGCCTTCAGCCGCTTCGGGATGTGCGGGGTCATGTGGGTGTTGTCCACGACGACGTCGAACCCGCCGTCGACGGCCGCCCGTACCGCCGCGTCCTGGATCGCCAGCACGGTCTGCTCGTGCGCGTACGACCGGCGCTCGGCCCCCTCGGGCAGGGGGATGTCGAGCATCTGCCGCAGATCGTCGAGGTTGACACGGCGCATCCGGCCCCCGGACTCCGCCTGCAGCCCGCGCGCGGCCGTCGTCTTCCCCGAGGCGGGCAGCCCCGTCATGACGTGTACCACGGGCACGGTCAGTTCTCCTCGTCGTTCTTGAAGGGGTCGGACGCCTCCGGCCGGGTGGAACGGTACGTCACGAGCACGGTCGAACGCCCGTCCAGGCGCAGGAACATGGCGGGGCGCACGGCCGCGTCGGGCAGTTCGCGCACCGCGCGGGCGAACGCGCCCCGGTCGCCCGCGAGATGGGCGAGCGAGCGGAACGCCTCGTCGATCGCCCGCTCCCGGTCCTCGACCTGTTTGTCGATGCCCGCGACGACCCCGCGCACCCAGGCGTCGAACTCGTCGGGCACCTGCTCCAGGAGCGCGTCCAGGGGCCGGCCGCCGGACGCGACGACGTCCTCGGCCGAGCAGTTCAGCGCCTGCGCCAGCTGCTTGGCGGGCAGCCCCGCGAACCGCTGGATGCCATGACCGCGCCAGATGTCCCGCTCGGTCACACCGGTCAGCACCTTGTGCAGCCGCACGTACTCGGCGAACTTCGCCTTGGCCCGTACCCCCGAGGCGAAGCGCAGCACGAAGCCCTCCGCGTCGGTGCCCGTGGCCGCCCGGCCGCCGGGCAGCCGGTTGCCCTCCGTCATCGCCAGCAGCTCGGCGAGCGGCACGGCGGGCCGGACGGTGACGACCGAGCCGATGCCCCGCCATCCCACGGCGGCCTCCGCCAGGGCGACCTCCGTGCCGTCCTGGGCGAACGCGGCCAGCAGCACCACGTCCCGGCGGTCGCCGTAGTCGACGACGATCCGGTTCTCCGGGTAGAGGATCTCGGCCAGGTAGGTCACCCCGGGCACGAGACCGGACGTGTCCTTCGCGTCGAGCAGCCGCTGCGCCCAGGTGGCCTGAACGCTCACGAACGACCCCTTGGACGCGACCCGCCACCGGCCCGCGTAGTGGAACACCACCGCCAGACTGCCGTCGACCTTGTCGTACACCTCGAACGGCTCGTCCGGGAGGCGCGGGGCGTAGGGCTGACCGGACTCGTGCTCACCGACGTTGAAGAACTTCGGCAGCGGCAGCGCGACGATCTCCCCGGTGGTGTCGTCGGCCACCAGACCCCGGCAGCGCGTCGTCACACGGTTCCACACCCGCTCGTACTGGCACGTCCTCGTGTACGTGTAGATGGACAGCGGCAGTTCCGGGTGCGACTTACGCGTGACGTGGCCCGCTTCGAGCGCCGCCGAAAGCTCCTCGGACGGCAGCAGCTCATGAAGAGTCAGGTGTGCCTGGCTCATGTGTTCCTCCCCTGGATGGCCCCTGATTGTCACGTGCCAAGAGGCTCCGGGCCCACCGAATTTAGAGCAGCGCCGCAGCTCACGCTTCCGGCGTCACCGCCCGCGACACCCGCGCCAGCAGCGTCTCGACCTCCGCGCCCCAGCGTGAGGCGATCACCAGATCACGCGCCGGGTCGACCCACAGCAGGTGGTTGCCGCCGTTGCCCCGGGCGCAGCGTCCGGTGGCGGGCGCCGAGGGCCAGACCGTGCGGTCGTCGTTCAGCCACCAGGACAGGCCGTAGTTCGGCTTGACCCGGCAGGGCGTCCACGACTCCTCGATCCACCGCCGCGAGACGACCCGCCGCTCGCCCCACACCCCGCCCCGCAGACAGAGGTGACCGAGGCGGGCCAGATCGAGGGCGCTGATCCACAGGCCGCCGCCCCAGTGCGCGCCGCCGGACACCACGGGCACCCGTACGCCGTCGATGTCGGCCTCGGAGGTGCCGTAGCCGTGCCACGACCACCCGTCGGACGCGCCGATCGGTGTCATGACGCGGTCGCGCAGGAGGTCGGGAAGGAAGCGGCCGGTCAGGGCCGTGAGGGCGAGCGCGGTGAGGTTGACCCGCACGTCGTTGTAGGCCCAGCCCGCGCCGGGCGGACCGCCCGCCGACTCCGTGCCCTCACGTGTGCTCTGGGCGTCGACGCGCGTCGGCTTGCCCCACAGCTCGCCCTCCCACTGGCTGGTCTGGTCGAGCAGATGGCGCCAGGTGATGGCGCGCCCGTGGGAGTCGGCGAACTGGGGCAGGGCGACGGAGTCGGCGACGGGCTCGTCCAGCCGCAACAGGCCGTCGTCGAAGGCGACGCCCGCCACCAGCGACAGCACGCTCTTCGTCGCGCTGTACGCCATCTCCGTGCGCGTCGGATCGCCCCACGAGGCGATGACCTCGCCCCGCCGCACCACGACACCACTGGCACCACCGCCGTCGAGCAGCGGCCCCACCACCTCCCGATGGGACACGTCCGCCACCTGGGCCGCGAGATACGACGCCATGTCGTCCACCCCGGCCACCGCGCGCCCGGCCTGCTCGCGCACGGCCCGCGTCAGTTCCTCCCGGTCCACCCCCTGCCACGGATCGCCGAGCCAGTCGCCCCCACTCTCCAGCGCGCCCCCGGTCACCGGCGCGCCCTCCACCGACTCCGAACCCTCCGACGCTCGCACGTCTCCCCCTTCTGTTCCCGTTCGCGTTCGCGTTCGCGTTCTCGTTCCGGCCCCGGACCCGCTCCCGTGACGGAAGGGAGTCCGCCGACGACACCGGTCCCTGTGACGGTGTGGGACGAGACCGGGGGCACAGGCGTCCCCGCCGTCTTCGCGCACAACATCTTCACCTGGGGCAGCGACGAGACGTACGGCTTCGCCGCCCAGCGGCCGTCGGCCCGCCGCCACCGTCTGCTCCTGGTGGACCGCCGGGGCCGACGGCGGCCTCGTCGCCATGCCGGCCGCCGGGCGCCGCCCCGACCTCGTGCGCTCCCTGACCCTGATCCAGCCCTCCGCGTTCGCCGGGCACCCGGTGGTCGGCGCCATGATCAACGCCGCGTCACGGGCGCTGTGGGGCTGAGGCGGGGGAGGGGCCGACTGCCGCTGTGGCGTGTGCCACTCCCCGGGCACCTCGTGGCCCGCGTACGTGATCATGATCCGGATGAACCCTCGTTTTGTCGGCATCCCCGAGGTGCGCGAAGCCCCGTCCGTCGCCGTCGTCATCGACGTCATGCGTGCCTACACCGTGGCCGCCTGGGCCTTCGCCCAGGGCGCGGAGAAGATCGTCCTCGCGGAGTCGCTGGACGACGCGCTGGCGCTCAAGACCGCTCACCCGGACTGGGTGGCGCTCAAGGACGGTCCGCCCGCGCCCGGGTTCGACGCCGTCAACTCGCCGGGGCTGATGCGGTCCATGGATCTCGGCGGACGGACCGTCGTCCAGAAGACCACGGCGGGGACGGTCGGCGCGCTCGCCGTGAAGGACGCTTCCCTGGTGCTGTGCGCCGCCTTCGTGGTGGCGGAGGCCACGGCGTCGGTCCTGCGGACGCGCGGGAGCGACAGCGTGACGTTCGTGGTCACCGGTGAGGACGGGCGGGCCGACGAGGATCTCGCCTGCGCCCAGTACATCGCCCGGAGAGCGGCCGAGACCGAGGCCGAGACCGGGGCCGGGTCCGGCTCCGGGACGGACTCCGACGACTACCTCCGCCGTGCCGCCGGGTCGCGAGCCGCGGCCGAACTGGCGGAGGGCGTGCGTCAGGGAGTCCACCCCGACGACGTGGCGCTCTGTCTGGAACTCGACCGGTTCCCCTTCGCCATGGTCGCGACGCGGGAAGGCCCGCTCATGGTCCTGCGCCCGTGCGCCGTGCCCTCGCCGACCGAGGACACCCTCGTCTGACGCGGAAAGGGACGCGCACGTGGTTGTGGACGTGGACGCGTGTGGCGTCAAGGCCGTGGCGCCCGTTCATCAGTCCGGGCGAGCCCGTGCGTTTCGGCGCGGTGGCAGGGGGAGGGATGCGGTGCGTCCGACCCCGACCCCCGCCCCAGCCGAAGGTGTTCGCCCATGTCCCTGCCCGCGCCCGCGCCCGCGACGGTGACCGTCGGCCGTTCGCACGGGAAGCAGAGCCCTGTCGACATCCGACCGCACGACGTCCACCCCTCCGCGCTGCCGCCCCTGCGGTTCACCCACCCGACCGCGCTCGACCTGGAACTGCACTTCGACGACCCCGGGAACCATCGGCGACCCGAGCCCAGCCCCGCCCAGGGCGGCCGGCCCGACTGCGTACGGGACGACGAGGGCACCGTGAAGGCCACCCCGCCACCCGGCGAGGAGTGTCTGACACGGGTGGGCTCCGACCGCTACGAACTGGTCGACGTGCACTGGCACACGCCGTCCGAACACACTGTCTCGGGCGTGGCGTTCCCGATGGAACAGCACATGAAGTACCGGCGGGTGACCGAGGACGCCGACGCGTCCGGAGCGGGGGAGGACAGCGGGTTCGCGGTCGTCGGCGCCTTCGTGCACCCGGGCCGGGCCAACGACTCCCTCGACCGCCTGCTCACCTCGGCCCGCCGCTCGGCGGAACCCTGGGAGGTCCCCGGCGTCGAGCTCGACGCCCTGCTGCCGTCCTGTACCGAGTCGTATCGCTACCTCGGCTCCACCACCGTCTGCCCCTACACCTCCGGAGTGCGCTGGATCCTGCTCACCCACCCCGTCCAGGCCTCCGCCACCGCGCTGGCCCACTACCGGACGGTCTTCCCCCAGGGCAACGCCCGCGCCGTACAGCCGCTCGGTGACCGGCGCGTCGTCGGCGACCGCCACCGGTGGTGGTGACGGCGCGGCAGGCCGTGCCCGCCGCGCCGGCCATGGTCAGGCGGGAACGTGGCCCATGGCGCCCGCCCCCTCGTGCGCGGAGAGCGCCAGACGGGGCCGGCCTTCGATGTCGCGCCGCTGCTGCCGGTCGTGCGTGGCGACGACGACGGCCGCGTCCGTGGTGTGCAGGGCCTCGGTGAGTTCGTCGACGAGGGCGATGGACAAGTGGTTGGTCGGCGCGTCCAGCAGCAGGACGTGGGGCCGGGTGGCCAGCGCCAGCGCCAGCGCCTTGGGCGAGGTCGCGACGCCGCTGCTGCCCCGTCGACAGCTCGGCCACCGGCTTCCCGGCCTCTCGGGAGGTCAGCAGACCCAGCGTCCCGAGCCCCACGACCTCGCCCTCCGCGAGGACCCCGGTGCTCACCAGCCGCCCGGTGTGCGACTCGTACAGGTCACGGGCCCGTCGCCGGGACGCAGGCGGCGACTCCTGCCCCAGGAGGTGCAGCCGTACGGCGCGCGTGCCGCGATCACCGTTCTCGACCCCGCCTCGCGACAACCGTCGCCGACCTTACGTGGATGCCGACGACAGCATCGATGGGGCGCGGCGGGCCGTGGTACGGCGGCCGCTCGCCCCCTCACGCGGCGAGCGCGGCCGGTTCACCGAGGCGGGCGGCGGCCGTGCGCCAGGCCGCGGTCACCGCCGCGTGCGCCTGACGGGTGTTCGACGTGTGATCGGCGACGAGGGAGAGCGGCGCGCCGACGTGGACATGGAGTGCGGGGCGGCGCAGCGGCGCGGTGACGAGCCCCGCCACCTGCTTGACCGTGCTGCCGGAGGTGACCCGGCGGGCCCCGGCCTGGCCGACCGGGACGACGGGCGCTCCGGTGCGTGCAGCGAGCCGGGTCAGGCCGCTGCGGAACTCCCCGGGCGCCGCTTCGGCGGCGTCCTTGCGGACCGGGATGCCCCCCTCGGCGTAGATGAGCACCGTCCGGCCCCGCGCCAGCGCGTCGGCGGCGAGATCCAGCGCGTCGGCGGCGCGCGGGTCCCTCCGGTACACCGGGATGTACCCCTCGCGGGTGAGCGCGCGGCCCAGCAGGGGGATCCGCCACAGCCCGGCGGCGCCCATCGCGACGGGCTCGACGCCGAGGCGGTGCAGCGCGGCGAGCACGATCGCGGGGTCGGCGAGCGAGGTGTGGTTCGCGACGACGATGCTGCCCGGCGTCCAGACGGATCCGGCATCGGCGGTCACCGTGAGACGTCCGACGGCGGGCACCAGGACGTCGGCGAGGCGGCTGAACATGTGGTCTCTCCCGATCTCGACGAGGAAGACCCCCATCGTCGGGGCGACCCCGGCACCGGATCTTGAGTGCGCGTACTCAACTTCGCGGGTGCCGGTACCCAGAGACCGCGCTACGCCGACGCCTCCCGGCCCGCCTCCAGGTCGTCCCGGGGATCGGGCCTGCGTCCCCAGGCCGAGATCATCGGGGAGGTCGCCAGGTCCAGGTCGCCCGACGCGACGGCGGCGAGATGGGAGTCGATCTCCTCCGGTGTCGCGAGGCCCCTGGCGACCAGTTGGCCGCGGACCTGGCGGACGGTGGCCGCCTCCAACGCGGCACAGGCCGGGCCGGTGACGGGGAAGTACGCGTCCGCCTGGACGTCGACGAGCCCGGCCTCGCGCAGCAGACGAGGGAGGCGGCGGCCGTAGGAGAGGTCCGCGCCACGCTCGGCGAGGAGGGCGCGGAAGCCGTGGCGGAGCTTGTTCGCCAGACGCTGCCGGGGGCCGGACTCGTCGGGGCAGATCAGGGGTTGCAGTGCCGGGTCGGCGTCCTCCAGCAGCAGCCACCCGCCGGGGCGCAACGAGTCCACCATCGCCCGCAGGGCCCGTTCGCGGTCGGCGACGTGGACGAGCACCAGCCGGGCGTGGACCAGGTCGAAGGGGCCGGGCGGGGGGTCGTCGGCGGCGACGTCATGGCGCCGCGTCTCGATCTGCGGCGCCGACGCGTCGGCCATCCACGACGTGTCGATGTCCGTCGCGAGGACGTGCCCCGCGGGCCCCACCCGCTCGGCCAGCCCCCGGGCCACCGACGGGCCCCCGGCCCCCACCTCCCAGCAGCGCCAGCCCGCCGCGATGCCGAGGTCGTCGACATGGCGAAAGGTGGAGGCGTCGAAGAGCGTGGAGAGGGCGACGAACCGCTCGCCGGCCTCGGACCGTCGGTTGTCGAGGAGATAGCGGGTTTCGGGGTCCCGAGTCATGCCCCCATCTTCGCCGGGGCTGCGGGGCGGTGCGGCGGCGACCGGACGGCACTCGGCGGAGTAAACGGCTTCCACTCCAGAGGGTCGTTAAGTGGCCCGGTAACGAGGTCTACCCCGGCGAGATCGCCTACGCCTCCCGCACCGCCTGGGACTCCCATCCCGTGATGTCCGCGGCCGTCTTCAAGGACCCCGACATCGTCGGCTGGACCCAGGAGATGGTGGCCGACGGCCCGTTCCACCGACAGCTCGACCTGCTGGTCCACCACTCCTGGACCCGCGTCGGCCTCGCCGCGCTGCGCCTGGTCTCCCGCGACTGGGACACCTTCCAGGCCCTCGCCGCCCGGCCCGCCCGCATCCCCACCGCCTGGAACGAGCCCGACTTCGTCCTCACCGACGAGGAGAACGGCTGCCTGGCCGTCAAGAACGGCGAGGAACTGCTGTTCGCCTCCCTCTACTGGCGGTCCCATTAGGGCGTCAACGACTACGCCCGCGTCCACCACCTCACCCCCGTCGACCCGCGCTCGGCCACGATCCGCCAGCGCAGCGCCGGCACCACCGACGAGACGTTCATGGCACGGGACTGGATCCTCTGGGACTACGCCATCAACGACCCCGGCGCCGCCCACCTCCCGCCGGGCGGCTTCCCACCGCCGGGCGACACCCTCCACCAGTCCCAGAAAGGCGACGTCCACCGCCTGGCGCCGATCCCCGACGACATCCCCGACCCCACCCCCGGCGTCCACTTCGACGGCGTGGAGACCATGCTCGTCGGCCGCGCGCCGTTCTACCTCTGCGAGTACGGCGACTATCTGATCGCCATGAACACCACCATCGACCGGACCTTCACCCTGCCCGCCCGCCGCGGGTTCGGCCCCGCCCGCGACCTGGCCACCGGCAGGACCATCGGCGCCGGGGAACGTCCCAGGCTCGGCCCCCGCAGCACGCTGGTCCTCCACCGGGGCCGCTGACCGACCAGGGGCGCCGGCGCGGTACGGGAGACCGCGTCGGCGCTCCGCTACGAGGGTCCGTCCCCCTCCGGCACCGCCCCGGGCGGCGGTCCGGCTCCGGCCCGAGGGCGCGCCGAACCGGTGCGACCCCGCCGGGTCCGGCACACTGCTGTGCACGCTCTGAACCACCGACCCGGCGGAGTGCCCCGTGACCCACGCCCCCGTCCCGCGCGGATGCGCGCACGCCACCCACCGCACCACCTCGGACGACCCCACCTCGGACGACCCCTCATGACCCTGCTGGACCTCGGCCGCATCCGCCTCTTCTGCACCTCCCTCGGCTCTCAGGCCCACGAGGGCGCCGCCGCGCTGCTGCTCGTGCACGGCTGGGGCGGCGACGGCCGGGAGTGGTCGCCGCACGCCGAGGCGCTCGCCGACCGGTTCCGCGTCCTCGTCCCCGACCTGCGCGGCCACGGCCGCTCCGAGGTCCCGGACGAGGGCAACACCCCGACGGAGATGGCCGAGGACCTGGCCGCGCTGCTCGACTCCCTGGAGGTCGGTCCGGTCGTCGCCGTCGGCCACTCCATGGGCGTCCAGGTCGTCAACCTGCTCGCCGTCCGCCACCCGAGGGCCGTGCGCTCGGTCATCGCCCTCGACCCCGCGCACGGCGCCGACGCGGCCGAGGCCGCCCGGATCCCCGCCCGCCTCGCCACGTACCAGGAGCACGGCGCCCGCGCCGCCGCCGACCTCGTGGCCGGCGCCTTCTCCTCGCAGGCCCCGGCCGGACTCCGTACCGCACACATCCGCACCGTACTCGGCACACCGGACCACGTCATCGCCCAGGCGTACGCCGGTATGTACACCGATCCCGGCGCGGTGGGGGTCCGCCCGGACAGCGAGACGCATCTGCGCCGCCGGACCCAACCGGCGCTCACGGTGTGGTCGTTCGAGGAGTACGCCGAGTGGGAGCGCGGCACGCTGCGCGTGCCCGGCTCGCGCGTCGAGCACTGGCCCCACACCGGCCACTATGTGCACGAGGAGCGGACCGACCGCACGATCCGGCTCATCCGCGACTGGGCGGCCGGGGGACCGGCCGGCTGACGCGCGGGCCGCAGGTCGGTGGAAGTACGTACTGGCCTACGTAACCCGCTGAACAGGCACTCGCCGGTCCGCCTCCCTCGGTTGGCCTCGCCGCATGCCTCTCACCGTCGATCAGTTGGCCGGGTATGTGGAGCGCGGGCTGGACGCTGATCTGGCGCGCTGGTTCCCCGACGAGGAGCGCGTCGACCTGCCCGCGTCGACCCGCCCGGTCGCCCCGTTCCTCACCCGGCTCCCGCCCGCAGCCGCGACCGCGCCGGCCGCGTTCGACCGCAGGGTCCGCTCGGGAGCCATGCCGCGGTTCCTCGACATCGACGACTGGGCGGACGCCTTCGAGTTCGCCGAGAACGACGAGGCGATCCTCGACTCGGACTACGAGACGGAGCTCTCCGGCGACGACGTGTGGTCCGTCGGCTGCGACGGCGGAGGCAACTACTACGTCGTCCTCACCAACGGCCGCTTCGCGGTGTGGTTCCACGAGGAGCAGGTCATCGAGGCCGACACGCAGTACGACAACCTCGACGTCTTCCCGTGGCCGCTGGTCCGCTACGGCGCCGTGCGCGCCGGCGTCCTTGACCTGGCCTCGGTCGAGCACGACTTCCGGGCCCTCGCCCAGCCCGGAGCCCTGGCCCCGGAGATCGGACTCCTCGCCCTGATGTCCTGACCCGGACATCAGGGGAGGCCCTGTTCCCGTACAGCTAGAAGGGTGCAGTCCGCCTGGCTGGGGCCTCGCGGGCCGCCGAGAGCGCTCTGCATCGTCCCGCCCACCCCTCCCTCCAAGGGGTACGGAAATCCGTGGACGGACCCGCGGAAGATCACGTACGGTGTGGTTCCACGCCCTGAGACGGACGGAAGGAGGCGAGTGCCGTGCAGTTCACAACTTTCCAGCGCTCCCTTTTCCGCTGTCCCGGCGTGGTTCGCCAGTTCTGACCGGGAGCGCTCCAAGCAGCCTGTAGCCCGGAGGAATCCATGACCGATCTGGTCATCCGCGCGCTCTCCGCGAGCGATGCTCATCTCTTCGACGCACTCCCCGACCCCTTGGGCGCCCGTGAAGCCCACCGGCGTACCCGGTTCCGCCCCGACTGGAAGCGCGTCGCCCTGCGCGACGGCGAGGTCGTCGCACGCGGCGCATGGTGGGGCGGCCCCGGCGACTCGGAGCCCGTCAACATCAACTGGTTCGATGTGGCCGAGGGGGAGGACGAGGCCGGAGCCGAACTCCTGCGCACCGCTCCCTGGCAGGTCGAACTCGAGATCAACCTGCCCGGCGGCTGGAGCGAGAGGAACGACCTGCGCGCCACCGCCGAGACGCGCTTCGCCGCCGCACGCGCCGCGGGGTACGAACTCCTGGTAGAACGCTTCCTCTACCGCTGGAGCCCGGAGCAGGGCCTGCCCGAGCGGCCCGGACGGCTGCGCTTCAGCGCCGAACCCGACGACGCCGTGTTCTTCGACGCGTTGCGCCGCATCCACTCCGTCACCCTGGACGCCCACGCGCTCAGGGCCGCGGAGAAGGGCGGCCTCGACCGGGCCGCCCAGGAGGAACTCGACTTCTTCCACTGGTGCCCCTCCCCGCGGGAGTGGTGGCAGGTCGCGCACACCCCGGAGGGCGACCTGGCAGGCATCCACATCCCGGCCCACAACCCGTCCGGCCCGACCATCGGCTTCATCGGAGTCGTGCCGGAACAGCGCGGCCACGGCTACGCCTACGACCTCCTCGCGGAGTGCACCCACTTCCTCGTCGAGCAGGGCGCGGAGTCCGTCAGCGGAGCCACGGACCGCGGCAACTTCCCCATGGCCGCGAACTTCGCCAAGGCCGGCTTCCCCGTCATCAGTGAACGCATCAACTTCCACCCGGCGGGCCCTAGCGAGGAGTAGCACGCGGTGAGTGGTCCGGTCCAAGGGCAGGTCCGGACCACTCACCGGTGCCTGGCGGCCCGGACAACAAGAGGGAAGTCTGACCGCTTCAGCGAGACGAGGGTTCAGAAGGCGATGGCGTACTCCGGGGTGATGCTGCGCCAACACCCCGAGACCGCGGCCGGTTCATCGGCGGGGGTGCGCGGGCCCGGCATGGTGCGGGCCGTCATGTCCAGGCGAGGCGCCGGTCCATGTCGAGCCCGAACCGCCCGTAGGGGCTGACGTGTGTCCAAGACAGGGGGGAGTGCGTGCCGGACCGTGCTCGACCACCGTGAGCGCGTCGAAGTGCGCGGACCGTGCGGCGTGGTCGGGGTGCCGGGCGAGCGGGAAACGGTACGTGTGTCCGCGGCGCAGGAGGATGTCCATCACACGGAAGTGCGTGAACGCACAGTCGTACCCGGGCTGGAAGCGGTACAGAGCCGCGAACCAGTCCCGGACACGGGGGTCGTCCGACGCGGCGTGGCGGTCCAGCAGCCGAATCGACTCCGCCACCAGGTCCTCGACGACATGCTCAGACATCATCATCCGACCTCCGCATCCAACCACCCCCACCCGGCCTCCCCGCCCGCCCGGGTCAGCCCGCCCGCCCCTTGCGCAGCCGATCACGCAAAGCCACTTACCGGCCCCGCCGCAGAAGGCGGCCGACGACGGCTCGGGCCTGTTCCGGATGGGCCTCCAGCCAGGCCCCCAGGCTTTCACGGACCACCTCCGCGACGCCGGCCCGCACGTCCGCGCCGCCGAGCCGTCCGCGGGTGGCGCCGACGTACTCGGGCCGGTCCAGCTTCACCGACACGACCGCCGTCAGGCCCTCGGTGATTTGGTCGGCGCCGAGATCGGGGTCCGACGCGGTGAGCAACCGCCGCCCCCGTGCGTAGGCGTCGATCGCGGCCGTCAGCCCGTCGCGGAAGCCCGTCAGGTGGGTGCCGCCTTCGGAAGTGGGCCGGCTGTTGGCGAAGCCGCGGATCTCCTCCCCGTGACCCTCGCACCACCGCAAGGCCACTTCCACGGTCCCCGCCATGCGCGCGTCCTCCCGCTCGACACCGATGACGTTCGGGTGGAGGGGGGTCCCCGAGCACTCCTCGTCGAGGAACGCGACGAAGTCCAGGGCCCCGCCCGGGAATCGGAACCGCTCCGAGCGGGACCCGCCCGGTGACTGTTCGTCGGTCAGGCGCAGGTCCAGGCGTCGGTTCAGGAGGGCCAGTTCCCTGAAGCGCTCGGTCAGGACGGCGGACGAGCACCGCACCGCCGGGAAGATGTCGGCGTCGGGCCAGAAGGTGACGGTCGTCCCGCTGCCGGTCGCCGCACCGACGGCCGTGGGCTCGGTGCTCGCACGGCCGCGGGCGTACTCCTGGACCCAGCGGATCCCGTCGCGCCGCACCTCGGCGGTCAGCCGGCTGGAGAGGGCGTTGGTGACGCTGGGACCGACGCCGAAGAGGCCCAGGTAGGGGGCATGACGGTCGACAGGCCCGGTCCTTCCGGTCGAACCGGTCAGCAGCGTTTCGAGACCGGGGCCGTCCGTGTGACCGGCCGCCTCGACGGGCACCCCCGGGCCGTCGTCCGTGACCCGCACACCGCCGTCGGCCATGAGGGTGATCCCGACGGACCGGGCACGGCCGGCCACGACGTCGCGCACCGACCGCTCGGCGATCTCGAACACCAACTGGTGCACTCCGTGTTCACCGGTTGATCCGACGTACATACCGGGCCGCTTCCGCACGGCTTCCGGCCACTCCAGCACCTCGATACGGGTGGCGTCGTACACCACGGCTTCCTCACTCACGAAGTCCCCTCCGAGGGAGTCGGGCAGAGGACTTCAGCCTAGGCGATTTCTGATAAAGCACCAGGTCAGAGCCGGTTTGGTGAATGGCTGGGCGGGCCCGTGAGCGGCGGTGTGGGGTCGGGTGGCCGTGCGTCCGGCGGCCTCCTCCGGAACGCGGCAGTGGTCCCTTCGAGGGGCGTGCAGGGGCCTTTCCCGGGCGCGTTCGGCGCTTGTTCTTGGCCTTCCGGGCCATGTGCCCGTTCGTTCTGCGTCCATGGCCGTGGAAGGCGGGAGAATTCTGTTTCAGGGATAAGGAAGAGGGCTAATTCGAGGTTAATTGCTGCTAGCGTGACGGATGGAGGTGACGTGTGCAGCAGAAGCCGAGTCAGGAAGAGTTGTTCGCGGCGGTGGACGAACTGCTCGCGGGCGAGCCCGAGTTGCCCGCGCCCGACGAGCGGGGGCGGTTGCGGGAGGCGGCCGGCGTCAGTCAGGCCCGGCTGGCGCAGGTGCTGCGGACCACGAAACAGACCGTGAAGAACTGGGAGAGCGGACGATCCGAGCCGCGCCCGCCCCAACGCCAGGCGTATCTGCGGCTCTTGGAGGGCTGGGCGGCGAAGTACCCGGCCGAGTCGGCGACCGAGCCGAAGCGGCAGGACCTGCCTTCTCAACCGGTGGGACAGACCCCCTCCACCGAGCCGGTAGGGCAGGCCTCGTCCGCCGAGCCGAAGGTGCGAGCCCCCTCCGCCGAGCCGTCGGGCCAGGCCCTGTCGCCCGAGCCGATGGGGCAGGCCGAGCCGGTGGGGCAGGCCGTGCCGGTGCGGCAGCCCGCGCCCGCGGCGCGGCGGCCCTCGCGGACGCGGGTGTCCGCGCCCGCCGCCGACGCTCCCTTCCCGCACGGCCCCCTCGGCGTGCTGGACGGTGACGGCACCGTCCACTGCCTCGGCGGGGTGCTGCTGGAGTGCACGGCCGACACGATCCCGGGGCTGGCGGAGTGGGTGCTGCGGGAGTCCGGGATCGGTGCGGCCCGGCTGCACCGGCACGGCAAGGACGCCGATCCGCTGATCGTGCTGACCGCCTCGGCGGCGGAGCGGTTCGGCCTGCCGCAGCGACTGGAGGACCGCCGGGGCCTGCGGCTGGCGGACGACCACCCGGTCGTCCGGCAGATCACCGGGGCCAAGTGGAAGCTGACCCAGCGCGGCTTCGGTCCGTGGCCGCGGATCTACCGGCCCGCTCAGGGCGGCCTGCGGCAGTGCGTGCAGTTGGCGATCCTGCCGTGGGACGCCCTGGACAACCGGGCCTGGGGCGACGCCGCCCGGCTGCACCCGGCCGATCTGGCCCGCGTCCTCGGCGTGTTCGCGACCCGGGTGCTCACGCCGCGCGGCTCGACGGCGGTGACGGGCCTGGAGTTGATGACGGCGACACGGCCGCCCACCCGCCCCGTCAAGGACGAGACGACCGGCGAATGGGTCTCCGGCCCGAACCCCGGCGCGTTGACCCGGCCGCTGGACCCGGCACCGCCGGAGGCGCCGCTCGAACACCCGGTGGCGCAGGGCTGGGACCGTGGCTTCCTCGACGAGGAGGCCCACCAGTGGGTGCGCGATCCGGCGCTCCTGTCGGACGAGGAGTGCCTGCGGCCCTGGGCCGTGGGCATCGACGTCAACACCGCCTTCCTCGCCGCCGCCTCCCGTCTCACCGTAGGCCTGTCGGAACCGGAGCACCACACCGCGCCCGCGTTCGACAAGAAGGCCCCGGGCACCTGGCTCGTCGACCTCTCCTTCATCGAGCTGGACCCCCGCCTGCCCAACCCCTTCACCTCCACCGGCTGGCGCCCGGAGGGCCCCGGCTGGTACAGCACGCCGACCCTGGCCTACGCCGAGGAACTCGGCCACGAGATCCGCCCGGTCGAGGCGTACCTGCGGCGCGAGACGGGCGCGTACCTGGACCCGTGGCACGACCGGCTCAAGGACGCCTACCTCACCACCAGCGCGGACATGGGCATCCCCGTCCACAAGGACGCCGACCCGGCGGCATACCTGGACGCCATGGCCCTGCACCGGACGTACGCGGCCGCCGACGAGACCCGGCTCGACGCGCTGCGTGCCGCCCTCGCCGAACTGCCCGGCGCACGGGCCGACGTGAGCGACGGGGAACTGGCGACCCTGGTCCGTAGGCACCGGCAGGGCGCGATGGTGCTGGCGGCGATCAAATCGACGGTCAAGGGCGGCATCGGCAAGCTCCGTGAACGCCCCCAGGGCCGCCACTACAGGGACGGAGAGCGCTGGCCCGCCCTGGAACGCCCCACCTGGAACCCGTACATCCGCGCGGCCGTCATCGCCAAGGCGCGGGTGAATCTGCACCGCAAGGCCGCCCGGCTCGCCGCACTGACCGGCCTCCATCCGCTGGCGGTCCTCTCCGACTGCGTCGTCTACGCCTCCCGAGGCCCCTCACCCCTGCACTTCCTGCCCTCCAACGGTGACGGCACCCCCGTCTACGGCACCTTCCGGATCGGCGCGAGTCCCGGCTTCTGCAAGCTGGAAGGTGTGCAGGAGACGGCCTGGGCGGTCGATCTGATGGAGCAGGGTCACAACCCCGCCCGCCACATCAAGGGCGACGGTCACGACGCCCGGTTCGACGAAGGGGAATAGACAGTGGGCCACATCGACGACGCCCTGGAGCGCGCCGACCAGGAGGCGTTCACCAAGGCGCCGCCCAAGACCCTCAAGGGCCAGATCGGCTATCTGATCAGGCAGTTGAAGTCGGCCAAGGCCGTCGCGGCCGAACTCGGCATCACCGCCGACTCGGTCAACCGCTACCGGCGCGGCGCCCGCAGACATCCGCCCCGGCACATCCAGGAGCGGATCGACGCGGCCGTCCGCTCCCGCTGGCAACCCGTGGTGCGCCGACGCCGGCAGCGGCAGGCCGCCACCACGGGCGGGATCACCGTGGAGACGCGCGCCCAGTTCGGCTACACGGCACCGATCGGCACGACCGACGACGCCCGCTTCCGGCGCCTGACCGTGCACCTTCCCCCGGAGTACGCGCGCCGTCTGTTCGACGCGCAGGCCCAGGGGGCGGGTGACCAGCGCCTGCGCGACATCGTGGCCGAAGGACTGCAGGAGGTGTACTTCAAGGACGGCGGCCGCCGCGCCGCCGGCCTGGAGGTCGCCCTCCAGGACATCGACTACTTCGACGTGTCGTTCTGACGGCCACACCTTGCCCGCCCTATCGAACTCGATAGATTTCTATCGCTGGTCGAGTAAGGGGTGAAGGAGGCTGCCATGGTGTTCGCGCTCGGTGTGGTCCTGGCCCCGGGCAAGGCGGTGGCCCCCGGGATCGTGCTGCTGCTCGGCGGCGTCGGTCTGGCGGTGCTGGGGATGGCGCTCATCGTCCTCGTGCTGCGGATGCCGCTCGCGAAGGCCGTCGACCGTGACATCGAGGCGACGCGGATGCGGGCCGAGCCGGCCGAGGTGATCTGATGCCGATCGCCGTCGACATCGACGTGATGCTGGCCAGGCGGAAGATGTCCGTGGGTGAACTCGCGGAACGCGTCGGCGTCACCCCCGCCAATCTGGCGGTGCTCAAGAACGGCCGCGCCAAGGCCGTCCGCTTCACCACCCTCGCCGCGCTCCGCGAGGTACTCGCATGCCGGCCCGGTGACCTGCTCCGCTGGGAGACCGACCACACCGTGGCCCCCGACGACGCCACGGCCGGAGCGCGGCCATGAACGTTTCCACGCCACGCCCGCTGCTCTTCCTGGACGTCGACGGCACCCTTCTGCCCTACGGCGGCGCACGGCTCCCCGCTGCCGCCGAGGAGTGGGTCGACTGGCAGCACACGTCGAATCCGCATCTGGCGCGGATCGACCGCGCGCACGGACCGCGCCTGCTGCGGCTGCTCTGCGAACCGATGTGGGCCACCGCGTGGATGGACGACGCCAACGAGGTGATCGCCCCGCTGCTCGGCCTGCCGCGGCTGCCGGTCGTGGATCTGCCGGAGGCACCGGAGGAGGACCGGGCGGATCTGCTGCACTGGAAGACCCGGGCCCTCGTCCGGACCGCCGCCGGGCGCCCGTTCATCTGGCTCGACGACGAGATCACCGGCCTCGACCGCGCCTGGGTGGCACGGCATCACCCCGGACGGGCCCTCCTGCACCGTGTCGAACCCGAAGTGGGCCTGACCGCGGCGGACTTCACCGTGCTCCGGGGTTGGCTGGGCGGCCGGTGACGAAGGCAGCCGCCGGCAGCCGCCGGTGCTCGGAGTCCCGCGGCAGCCACAGCCCGAAGCGGTGCTCCAGCCACTCCATGACCTGCGGCGAGGTCATGGGCCCGGCGACGGCCGACCGGCCCGTCGCCGAGGGGTCGACCCCGTCGTCGTAGGCGGGGATCCCGGGGTCGAAGGAGGACAGGACCCGCCCGTCGACGGCGTACTCCACTCGCTCCGTGGCGTTCACGTCCCGGCAGGCGGTGACGACACGGGTCCCACGGGAGAGCGCGGGCAGATAGTCCCGGGCGGAGACGTACGAGGTGGAGGTCTGGACGGCGAAGCCCCACCCCTCGATCGCCCCCGCCCGGAGCACGGCGTCGACCTCCGGCCGCAGGAACCCCCGTTCCTCGACGGCCCCCACGTCCAGGCCGTCGAGGTGGTCGAGGTCGTAGGGCTCGTCGGCGGCGTTGCGGACCTCGATCTCCTGGGCCTCGACACGCGTCAGTGGGAAGAGCGACTCGCGCGGCGCACCGAGCCGCAGCAGCACCTGCTCCGGGGCCACACCCTCACAGAAGACGAGGGTGTGGCCGAAGGGGTACGCCTCGCACACCCAGCGGAGTCCGTCGGTCATCGGACCATCCTGACAGTCACCGCCGGGACCCGGTCAAGGCTCCGGGCCCGCCATGGAGCCGGTCGCCGGCCCGGCTACCGGACCAGCTTCCAGTCCTGCGAACCGTCCGTGGACGCGGTCCGCAGGGTCAGCGGCGCGTCGGCGGAACCGCCGGTCAGGTAGAGGTCCTTGTTCTTCGCCGAGCGCAGCCTGATGTGACCGTCCCCGGTCCTGACGACGTCCCAGGTGCCCGTGGCGCTGTCGTCGACCCACTGGCCGATCCGCTGCCCCGCCGTCGCGTTGCCGGTCCAGACGGCCGCCGACCGGCCGCCCGCCTTGTTGAGCAGCGTCACACCGCCGTCGGACTTGGTGACGACGTGCCAGTACTGGGTGTCCGGGTCCGCCGCCGCCCCGGCGTCCTCCAGGACGACGTCGGGCACGTCCCCGTTGCCGATGTTCGCGTCGGTGGGGTTGTTCCCGGTACCGATGACCTGACCGGTCCTCCGGTTCACCAGCTTCCGGTAGGCACCGGCGGATCCACCGAGGTCGACCTCGGCGAACGCGATCGTCGAGGTGCCCTGGTTGTTGAGGATCACCACCCGGCCGGTGTCCTTCACGTACTGGAGGTTGCGGCTGTAGCCCGCCCGCGACGTCGTCTGGTACTGCGTCCACACGCCGTCGGCGCGCCCGCTGTCGTTGACCCAGACGTCGCCGCTGCCGGCGGCGTTGTAGACCAGGCGCCCGTCGGGCAGGCGGATGAGCACCGGGCTGCCGCCCTGTGCGAGCGGGCGGGAGCCGGCCACCACCGGCAGCGCGTCGACACCCATGCCGGTGGGGGAGCCGCGGAAGAACGTCAGCGGGTCGGACGCCACGCGGTAGCGGGTGTTGGCCCCGCCGCCCCAGTACTCGTAGGTGAGCAGCCACTTGCCGTCCGCCGTCGGGACGAGGTTCGTCATGCCGGGCCGGCCACCGCCGATCTCCGACTTCCCGCCGCCCATGTCCTCGGTCGACCCGGCGATGTCGACGACCGGAGCGCTCCACTTGGCGCTGCGGCCGTCCCAGGTCTTGTGGACCAGGATCTGCCCGTGCGAGTCCTCGGCCGTGTCGTTCGCCGGGTCGAGCTTCGGGACGCCGGTGACCGGGTCGAAGCCGAGGTAGTCGTTCTCGTCGGAGTAGTAGCAGACCAGCTTGCCCTTGTGGACCATCAGGTACGGCTCCCAGAGGGGATCCACCTGCCGGTGCGTGTTGGCGTCGGCGATGTTCTGTCCGACCGCGCCCGCGCTGCCGCCCTGCCAGCCGCCGGTCGCGACGACGTTGACCACCTTCCAGGTCCTGCCGTCGTCGGCGCTGGAGTACAGCGCGATGGCCATGTCGGCGCGGTCTCCGTCGTTGGACGGCGTCCAGTCCGGGTCGGCGGCCTTGTGCTCCTCGTAGTACGCGTCGTCGCCCGACACGACACTCGCCAGCAGCAGCGTGCCGGCCGGCAACGTGCCGACGCGCTGCGGGAGTACGTAGAGGTACGGGTTCGTCCAGTTGCTCGTGTACTTCGCGTAGCGGGGGTCCTTCGACAGATACGCCGGTGCCTTCACCTCGGACAGCGGCTGCCAGGTCGTGCCGTCGTCGTCGCTCTTGTACACCGGGAGGGTCTGCCGGTCGGCGCTGCCCGTCGACTTCACGACGGTGGACTTCTCGAACGACGCGACCAGCCGACCGGTCGGCAACTGCGCCGACTTGGGGTAGACCGCGCAGTTGCCCCGCCCCTTCAGACAGGCCTCGCCGCCGAGCTGGTACATCACCCCACCGGTCGGGCTGTACGCCCCCGCACCGGCCAGGGGCACCAGCAGCAGCGCGGACGCCGCCGTGAAGGTCCCCAGCGCTCTCGCGGCTCGTCTTCTGTGCATGGTCTCTCCTAGTCGAGGTCGGTGGCGACGAGGACCCGTACGTCCCACGGGCCGAGTTCCACTGCGGTGCCCGCCGCGACGGACGTGTCGTCGAGCGCGTCGGCGAGGTCGGTCGGGGCCGGGACGCTCGCGGGCTCCCAGCTCCAGTTGTGGACGATGTGGACACGCCGCCCGTCGGCCGCCGTTCCGGTGGTCGCGGTGACCGACTCCGGCAGGTCCGCCCAGCCGTGACGCGCGGTCGGCGCCAGCCACTCGGCCAGCGCGCGCCCGAGGCGCCGGTCGGGCACCGTACCGACGTACGTGATCCGCCCCGCCCCGTGCCGGCGTGTGGTGAGCGCGGGCCAGCGGCTGAAGTGCGGATGGTCGTACGCGGCCAGCACCTCGGCGTCGTCGACGGTGAGCCCGTCCGCCCAGCGGGTCGCCGCCGCGCCGTCCGGAAGCCGGAGCGGGCTGCCCGGTGCCGGGCGCACCGGGATCTCGCGGGTCAGGTTGCTGAACTCGTCGTAGTGCACGCCGGCCGGCTCCGTCAGCCGGCCGGGGGCCGGTTCGGTGCGGGCCCTGGCCTCGTGGTCGGCGTAGCCGGTGCGCGGGCCGAGGACCAGATGGCCGCCGGCCTCCGCGTACGCGGCGAACCAGTCGAGGGTGGTGTCGGCGGCGAGGTACAGCGCCGGGACGACCAGCACCGGATGGCGGCGGACGGCCTCCTCGGGCGCGAGGCCCCCGCGCTCCCCGCTCGGGTCGTGCAGCTGACGTGCGTGGACGATCCGGACCTGCCGGCCCGCCTCGAACGCGCCCCGGTAGAACGGGTCGAGGATCCGGTGGTAGGCGGCCGCGTCCGGCTCGCCGTCCGGCGTGGCGAGCGGCGGGTACTTCTGCATCAGCCACTTGCTGGGCGTCGAGTACACCAGGGTGATGTCGGCGTCCGGTTCGAGTCCGGCGACGAGCGGTCCGGCCGTCTCGAACTCCGCGCCGAGCCGGGCGAGTTCGGCGTACGTACGGCCGGGCTGCCCGGTGTGGGGGAGGATGCCGCCCCAGTACGTCTCGGCGCCGAAGTGCAGGGTGTGCCAGTGCCAGTACTCGATCATCCGGGCGCCGCGCGAGACGAGAGCCCAGGCCGCCTGGCGCCACTGCCCGTCGTAGCCCGGGCGGTTGTCCCAGGCCATGCCGATCGAACCCGCGTTGGTCTCGGTGACGAGGAACGGCTCCTGACGGGAGGAGAACATCCAGTCGGCGGTCTGGTACAGCGCCCACACGCCGGTCGTCTTCCACTTCTGCTCGTGGCCGTCGGGGGTGGGATCGGGAAGCAGCAGACCGTCCTGCATGTCGTAGTACGGGTTGCCGGAGGCGATGTCGAGGCGGTCGGTCAACTCGTCGTCCTCCACGCCCTGACGGGTGTAGGAGATGCAGGTGGTGACGAACTGCTCGGGCGAGGCGTACTCGCGGACGAGGTCGGCCTGCCAGCCGATGAACTCGGTGACCTGGCGGGCCTGGAACTCCCGCCAGGCGACGTCGTACTGGGGCTGTTCGTTGCCGTCCGGCGTCCACAGGTCGGCCCAGGTGGAGAGCCGGTGGGACCAGTAGACCAGTCCCCACTCCCGGTTGAGGGTCTCCACGTCGCCGTACTTCTCGCGCAGATGGTCCACGAAGCGCTGGAAGACACCGTGGTTGTGGAAGAGGTGCAGCCCGGGCTCGTTGTCGACCTGGAAGCCGATGACGGCGGGGTGGTCGGCGTACCGGCCGACGACCTTGCGGATGACCCGCTCGGCGTGGAAGCGGAAGGCCGGGTGGGTGAAGTCGATCTCCTGGCGGGCGCCCCAGCCCATGCGCTCGCCGGTGCGCCGCTCGGCCGTGATCTCCGGGTACTGCCGGGCCAGCCACGGCGGCGCCGCGTAGGTCGGGGTGCCGAATACCACGGAGATGCCGCGCTCGTGGGCGCCGTCCAGCACCGGCTGGAGCCAGTCCAGGTCGAACGTGCCGTTCTCCGGCTCCCAGGTGGACCACACCGACTCGCCGACCCGGATGACGGAGACATGCGCTTCGGCCATCAGGTCCAGGTCGGTCTTGAGGCGTTCGGCGGGCCGTTCGTACGGCTGGTACTCGTGGTAGTACGCGGCACCGAACAGGACGCGGTCAGGCAGAGCCGCCATGAAGAAGAACCTCCGGGAGAAAGAGTGGGGGAGTGGTACGAGGGCCGGTGGCCCTACTGCTTGACACCGCCGGCGGCCAGACCGCTCTGCCAGTACCGCTGGAGCATGAGGAAGGCCACGACCAGCGGGACGATCGAGATCAGGGACCCGGTCACGACCAGCGCGAGCATGTCGCTGCTGGCGCCGGCCCCGCCGTTCTGCGCCTGCGCGGCCCAGGAGGCCAGGCCGACGGTGATCGGGTACAGATCGGGGTCGTTGAGCATGATCAGCGGCAGGAAGTAGTTGTTCCAGGTCGCCACCAGCGTGAACAGCAGGACCGTCACCACGCCCGGGGCCATCAGCCGCAGGGCGATCCGGAAGAAGATCCGTGCCTCGCCGGCGCCGTCGATCCGGGCGGCCTCCAGGACGCTGTCGGGAACGGAGTCCGCCGCGTAGACGCGCATCAGATACAGGCCGAACGGGTTGACCAGCGAGGGCAGGATGATCGCCCAGGGGGTGTTGGCCAGACCCGCCTGCGCGAACAGCAGATAGGTCGGGATGGCCAGCGCGGTCGTGGGCACCATGACCGCGCCGAGGACCAGGTTGAAGGCGAGACGGTCGCCGCGGAAGCGGTACTTGGCGAAGCCGTATCCCGCGGCGGCCGCCAGCAGCGCCGCTCCGACCGCGCTGACCCCGGCGTACAGGACCGTGTTCAGCAGCCAGCGCACGAAGACGCCGTCGCTCTGGGTGAAGGTCTCCTTGATGTTCGTCAGCAGCTGCGGGGCGTCGGAGAACCACAGGCCGAAACTGTTGAACAGGTCCTGCGTGCTCTTGGTCGAGGCGATCAGCAACCAGAAGAGGGGCAGCAGGAAGTACGCCAGGGCGGCCAGCATGGCGATCGTCAGCGGGGTGCTGCGACGGTCCGGGCGGCTCCTGCGGTTCGCGACACGCGCCGGCTTGCTCGCCGTCGCGGTGACCGTGGGCGCGGGGGTGGTCGTCGTCACGGGGTCCTCCTGCGGTTGGCGGTGAGCAGGACGCCGTAGGAGGCGATCACGATGACGAGGCCGAGGAGGAAGGACACCGTGGCCGCGTAGTTGACCTGCTGGCCGGTGAAGGCGAGCGTGTAGGCGTAGAGGTTGGCGGTGTAGGAGCTGCTGATCACGTCCGGGGCGAGGTCCTTGAGCAGTTTCGGCTCGTTGAACAGCTGGAAGCTGCCGATCACGGAGAACAGCAGGGTGAGCAGCAACGCCGGGCGCAGCGCCGGGAGTTTGATGGACCACGCGATGCGCCAGGCACCGGCGCCGTCCATCGCGGCCGCCTCGTACAGCTCGTGCGGGACCGTGCGCAGGGCGGCGTACAGGATGATCATGTTGTAGCCGACGAACTCCCAGGTCACGATGTTCGCGAGGCTGCCGAGCATCCAGCTCTCGCCGAGGAAGTTCGGCACCGGCAGGTCAAGGTTGCGGCCCAGCTGGGCGAACGGCCCGAAGTCCGGGCCGTACAGATAGCCCCACATCAGCGCGGCGACCACGCTGGGGACGGCGTAGGGGACGAAGATGCCCAGCCGGATCACCCGGGACAGGCGCAGCAGACCGCTGTCGAGCGCGAGCGCGAACAGCAGGGCCAGCAGCAGCATCACGGGGACCTGGACCACGAAGAACAACGCGACACGGCCGACTCCGTGCAGGAACTGGGAGTCACCGAAGGCCTGGGCGTAGTTGTCGAGGCCGACGAAGACCGTCCCGCCGATCAGCCGGGTCTGGAAGAGGCTGAGGTAGGCGGCGTACACGAGTGGCGCGAGGAAGAGCAGCAGGAACAGCACCAGGAAGGGCGCGACGAAGAGGGGGCCCGCCGAGCGGCGGCGCCGGGTGCCCCCGGGCCGCGAACGGCCCGGGGCGGTGGCAGGGGTGGTGGTGGCAGGCGTGGTGGCGGCCATCTCAGGATCCCTTGACGGTGAAGCCCTGGCCCTTGGCGTACGTGGTCAGCCGTGACTGCCACTGGCCGAGGGCGGCGACGGTGTCCTTCCTGTCGGCGAGGGACTTGCCCACGGTCTCGGTCCAGTCGGTCGCCGCCTGGTCGAGGAACGGCGGCCACTGGAAGGCGGGGTCCACGGTGGCGCTGACGTCGGCGAAGACCTGGTTGACCTGCTGGCCGCCGTAGAAGGACGGCGCGTCCGACACGAACTCGGCGTCGGTGAGCAGGGCCTTGGTCGCCGGGAAGAAGAACTGCTCGGTGGCGAACATCTTGGCGGTGGCGGGGTCGCTGTTGAGGAACTGCGCGAACACGGCCGCCGCGACGGGGTTCTTGGTGGAGCGGATGACGGCGGTGGTCGAGCCGCCCCAGTTGCCCGCGCTGGGCTCGGCCGCGTCCCACTGGGGGAGTGGGGCCGCGCGCCACTTGCCGGCGGTGGCCTTGGCCGAGCCGGAGAGGAAGGCCGGGCCCCAGGCGGCGGTGATCCAGGTGGCGTACTTGCCCTTGTTGAGCCCGGCGTACCAGCCGTCGGTGAAGTCCGGGTCGGTGCTGATCACGCCTTCCTTCGCCAGTCCGCCCCAGTACGCGCCGAGCTTCTTGGAGACCGCGTCGTCGACGCTGATGGTGATGTCGCCCTTGCCGGAGGTCGCGTAGGGCTTTGCGCCGGCCTGCCACAGCAGCCCGTGCCAGGCGGCGGGCTGGCTGGCCGCGAGGTTGGTGAGGTAGACGTCCGGGTCGGCCTTGTGGAGCTTGCGGGCCGCCTCGGCGAACTCGTCCCAGGTTCCCGGCACGTCGATGCCGTGCTTGTCGAAGATGTCCTTGCGGTACAGCAGACCCATCGGTCCCGTGTCCTGCGGGATCGCCCACACCTCGCCCTTGGCGCCGCTGACCTGACCCCACGTCCAGTCGACGAACCGGTCCTTGAGCTCGGCGGCGCCGTACGGGCGCAGGTCCAGCAGGCTCTCGGTGATGGTGAACGTCGGGATGGCCTGGTACTCGATCTGCACCATGTCCGGGGCGCCGCTGCCGGCCTTCAGGGCCGTGCGCAGCTTGGTGTACTGAGGGGTGCCCTGACCGGCGTTGACGACCTTGATCCTGACGGCCGGGTACTTCTTCTCGAAGAGCGCGATCTCCTTGGCGATGTTCGGGACCCACGTCCAGAACGTCAGCTCGGTGGGCGTCTTCATCGCCTTGTCGATGTCGGCCTGGCTGACGGGCGCGGCCGAGCCGGAGGAGCCGGAGGAGTCACCGCCGCCGCAGGCGGTCAGGGCGGCCCCGAGCGACAGGGCACCCGTGGTGGTGAGGAACAGCCGACGGCTCATGGGAGAGGAGGAGGCGGCTGCGAAGGGGTTTCTGGGCATGGTGAACTCCGGCTGGTGGCGAGGGTGGTGGCACGCCGGACACAGGCGTGCGGAGGTGTGCGGGATCCGCGAGGACGCGCCGACCGGCGTCGACGCCGTCAGGTCGGGCGAAAGGGGCGTGGACGACCGAGGCAGGTGTGGGGACTCGGCTCGGGACGCACAGCGGGGTACGGGGGCGGCCCGGCGTCGACCCGGTGCGGGGCGCGCGGGGGCGGCGGGGCGTGAGGGGTGATGCGGCTCGTTCTCGGGGTCACGCGTCGGCCGGGACGGCCGTGATGAGGTGCGGGTGGGCGGGGTTCAGTGCTGTGCCGGGCCACCTCCGTCCGCGGGCACCGGGGCGGGGGTGGCCCGGCGGCGGGGTGCGGTGCGTCGGCCGCGGGCCGGGGGCGTCCGGCTCGGTGGCGGCGCGGTCGAGGCGCGGACGACGAGGTCGATGGGTGGATCGCTCGGCGGCAGCGGGTCCGCGTCGGGGTTCTCGATGGCGTGCACGAGCCGCTTGAGCCCTTCCTGGGCCACGGCGTCGAACGGCTGGCGCACCGTGGTCAGGGGAGGAGTCACATAGGCGGCGACCGGGATGTCGTCGAAGCCGACGACGCTGACGTCCTCCGGCACCCGGCGGCCGGCCTCCGCCAGCGCGCGGATCAGACCGATCGCCATGTCGTCGTTGGCGCAGAAGACGGCGGTGACGTCCCGGTTCTCGGCCAGCACGCGGCCGGCCGTGTAGCCGGACGCGGCCGACCAGTCGCCGGTGACGACCTCGGGCACGTCCTTCCCATGTGCCGTCAGGGTCGCCCGCCAGCCCTCCAGCCGGTCCCGGGCCGCGTACCACCGCTGCGGACCCGCGAGGTGATGGACCGTCGTGTGGCCCAGCGCCAGCAGGTGTTCGGTGGCGGTCCGCGCCATCAGTTCGGCCCCGTCCCCCGCGTTCAGCACCGCGGGGGCGGTGACGAACGGCGGGGCGCCGATGACCAGCACCGGCACGGAGAGACGGGGGGTGTCGCCGTTCTCGCCGGCCTCGTCGATCGGCTCGGAGATGACGACGCCGTCCACGCCCTGGTCGAGCAGCGAGTCCACCGCACCGGCGATCCCGGCCGGGTCGCCCTCCACGGTGTTGACCACGCGGAGCGCGTAACCGGTGTCCCGGACGACCCGTTCGACCCCCATGAGCAGGGAGGCCGGGCCGTACAGGGCCGTTCCCAGCGTCACCACCCCGATGGAGCGGGTGCGCCCGGAGGCAAGCGCCCGGGCGGCGTTGTTGCGCCGGTAACCGAGCCGCTCCGCGGCTTCCGTGACCCGTCTGCGCACGTCGGCGGAGACGTACGGTTCGTCGTTGAAGACCCTCGACACGGTCTTCTGCGAGACCCCGGCCAGCCGTGCCACATCCGTGCTGCTAGGTGCCGCGGGGCTCCCGCCCCGCCCTGTACCTCGCGTCATGATGCCTCCCGGTGACCGCACGGACCGACCCAATGATGTCAGACATCACCTTTCTGACTGCGCTGTCATGTCTGCGTAGTCATGTCTACGCAGTCATAGGGCCGGCGTCAAGGGGTCGGACCCATCTCCGTACGGCCGGACCCGCGCCCGCGAGCCGTGGGGCGCGGGTCCTCGGGTGCCGCGTGCCGGGGACGGTCAGGCGTCGGGTGCCGCGTGGACGCGTATCCCGTCCACGAAGGTCTGCAGGACCCGGGTGGCCGCGATCTCGTCGGCCGGGTGCGCGAACGGGTCACGGTCGAGGACGACCAGATCGGCCGCCTTGCCGACGGTGATGCTGCCGGTGAGGGTGTCGAGGTGGTTGGCGTAGGCGCTGCCCGCCGTGTACGCCGCGAGGGCGGTACCGAGGTCGAGGCGCTGGGCGGGCAGGAACTCCGGGGTGCCCTCCGGGGCGTCCGGGGAGACACGGTTGACGGCGACGTGCACGGCCTGGAGCGGGTCGGGGCTGCTGACGGGCCAGTCGCTGCCCGCCGCGAGCGTGGCCCCGGCGCGCAGCAGATCGCCGAACGGGTACTGCCGGGCGCCGCGTTCCGGGCCGAGGAACGGCAGGGTGAGCTCGTCCATCTGGGGCTCGTGGGCCGCCCACAGCATCTGCAGGTTGGCGGTGGCGCCGAGCGCCCGGAACCGTCGTACGTCGTCGGGATGCACCACCTGGAGGTGCGCCAGGTGGTGGCGGGTGTCGCGAGGGCCGTTGGTGGTGCGGGCGGCCTCCACGGCGTCGAGCGCCTCACGCACCGCGCGGTCGCCGAGGGCGTGGAAGTGCACCTGGAAGCCGTGCGCGTCGAGTTCGGTGACGTACTTCTTCAGCTCGCCCGGTTCGACGAAGCTGATGCCGCTGCCGTCCGAGGCGCACCCGCAGCCGCTGAGATAGGGGTCGAGCATCGCGGCCGTGTGGTTCTCGGCGATGCCGTCCTGCATGATCTTCACCGTGCCGGCCCGGAACCGGCCCCCGCTCAACTCCTCGCGGCGCGCGAGGAGTTCGGGGATCTGGTCGGCGCCGCGCTCCCGGTCCCACCACAGGGCGCCGACGACGCGGGCGGTGAGCTGCCCCCGGTCCAGGGCCGCGCGGTACGAGGGTGCCGGGTCGGTCATGTTGGCGTACGCGCCGACGATGGCGTCCTGCCAGGCGGTGACCCCGTGGGAGTGCAGCACCGCCTGGGCGCGCAGCAGGGCGGTGAGCTGTTCCTCGGGGGTGGGGTCGGGCACCAGCCGGCCGACGAGGTGGACGGCGCCCTCCTGGAGCGTGCCGGTCGGCCGGCCCTCGGCGTCGCGTTCGATACGGCCGTCGGCGGGGTCGGCGGTGCGGGCGTCGATCCCGGCCAGCTCCAGGGCCCGGGAGTTGACCCAGGCGCCGTGGTGGTCGCGGTTGGGCAGGAAGACGGGCCGGTCGGGGACGACCGCGTCGAGCGCGGCGGCGGTGGGGGCGCCGCCGGGGAAGGCCTCCAGGGACCAGCCGCCGCCTGTGATCCACTCGGCGTCCGGGTGCGCGTCGGCGTACGCCCGGATCCGCCGCAGGTACTCGGCGGGGTCGACCGTGTCGGCGAGGTGGCACTGGCCCAGTTCCAGGCCGGCGCCCTGCGGATGGACGTGGGCGTCCTGGAAGCCGGGCAGCAGCAGCTTCCCGGTGAGGTCGACGACCTCGGTGCCGGGCCCGACGAGGGCGTGCACCTCGTCGTGGCCGACGGCCGTGATCCGTCCCCCGCGCACGGCCACGGCGGTGGCCCGGCTGCGCGCGGGATCGACGGTGTGGACGGGCCCGCCGGTGAGGACGAGGTCGGCGGGGGCCGTGGCCTGGGGCTGGGGCATGCGGGGGAACTCCCTGGCGGATGCGGATGCGGATGTGGAGGTGGGGGCGGGGGCGCGGACAGGGCGGACGGGCATGGGGCCGGACGGGTCCGAGGGGCCGGCGGGCGTGCGGGCCGGCCGGACCTGCGGGCGCGACAGGCGTGCGGGCCGCTCGGGCCTGCGGGTCAGGCCGGCGTGCGGTCCATGGGCAGGGTGAGGGCCTCGGCGTCCGTGCCGCGGCCGGTGGCGAAGTACGGCGACCGGCGGACGTACTTGGCGACCGCTGCCATCCCCAGACCCGCCAGGACGATGACGGCCGGCAGGGAGAACATGAACCACCCGTTGTCGGGGCTCAGTTCGAAGTGGTCGCTCATCGTCAGGTAGGAGTAGCCGAGGTAGCCGCCGAGGCCGAGCAGGATCAGCCCGGACACCGCGGGCACCCCCACGGCGAGCACCGCCGTGCGCAGCCCCTCGTGTCGCGCGGACCGGAAGCGGACGGCGCAGGCGAGGGCGGTGAGGCCGTAGTAGAGGGCGACGAGCAGGCCGATGGCGTTGACGGCGGCCAGCAGCATGTCGCTCAGCTTGGGCAGGGCGACGGCCAGCAGCGCGATCGAGGACGCGACGGCGAGCACGACGACCGTACCGGCGGCCGGGGTGCCGTGGCGCGGGTGGACCCGGGTCCACAGCGGGCCCATCGTGCGGTCCCGGCCCATCGCTAGCAGGCCGCGGGCCGTCGGGATCAGCGTGGACTGCACGGAGGCCGCGGCGGAGAACATCAGGGCGACCAGGGGGAGGGTGGCCCAGGGCTCGGCGGCCAGCTTCTGCCCGAGGTACGGCAGCGCCTGCGGACCGTTCTCGATCAGCTCGGCGAGGCTCATCTCCCGCTGGAAGGCCACCGAGGCGAAGAGGAACAGGCCCAGCATCGCGAACAGCGCGATCAGGCCGCCCCTGGCGGCGTCGTCCGGCTTCCTGGTCTCCTCCGTGACACTGAACGCCGCGTCCCAGCCCCAGAAGAAGAACACCGCGAGGACCATGCCCTGGGCGAAGGTGGTGCCGTCGCCGATCTCGAAGGGGTTGAACCACGACAGCGAGAACGACTGTTCGCCGGTGACGAGGGCCCAGCCGCAGAACCCGATCAGCACGGCGTACTCGAAGACCAGCAGCGCGAACTGGAAGCGGGTGGTGGCTCGGGTGCCGGTGACGGCGAGGGCGGTGAGACCCAGCAGGAGCACGAGTCCGACGGCCGTGCTGACGCCGGTGGACGTCGGATCGAGGGCGACGCCCGCCAGGCTGTGCAGCCCGGCCTTGTCGGCGAAGGCCAGGACGACCGAGCCCATGACGGCGCTGGTGTACGCGCAGAAGATGACCGAGCCGACGAGGGTGACCCAGCCGGTGAGGAAGCCGGGCCAGGGGCCCAGGGTCCGGCCGACCCAGGTGTAGCCGTTGCCGCAGTTCGGCTCCGAGCGGTTGAGCCGGGCGTAGGCGGTGGCGATGCCGAGCACCGGCAGGAAGGCGAGGAGCAGGAGGGCCGGGCCCTGGAGTCCCACGATGGTCGCGATCGTGCCCATGCCGATGGCGATGCTGGTGGTGGCGGCCGTGCTGGAGGCGGCGATGGCAACGCCGTCGACCACGCCGAGGGAGCGGCGCAAGGGGGTGGATGACATGGAGGCTCCTCGTGGGGAGAGTGACGAGGGTAGAGCCGCGCGGGACTTTGATGGAACACCCGGCGTTCGTCTTGCGTCAATGCTGTTGACATAAGGGTCCCCCACCCCTTCACTGCCGGTACGCGTCCCGACCGACAGGAGCCCCCGATGTCCAGCCGTGTCCCGCAGGAACGCAGCCGCCGCCGTCCCACCCGCTCGGGCGTGATCCTCTCGGAGGAGCTGATCGTGGAGACCGCGCTGCGGCTGATCGGCGAGCACGGCCCGGAGGCGCTCAGCGTGCGCCGGCTCGGCACCTCCCTGGGCTGCGACCCCAGCGCCCTCTACCGCTACTTCCACGGCACCGACGACCTGGTGCTCGCCATCGCCGACCGCATCATCGGCGACGCGATGGCGGGCTTCGTCCCCGGCGACGACTGGGTGGTCGCCCTGCGCGAGATGGCGCTGCGGGTCCGCGACGGCTACCTCGCCCACCCCAGGGCGGCCGCCTTCGCCTCGTACCGGGTGACCCGGCGCCCGAACGAGATCCGCGCCGTCGACACCGGCATCGGACTGCTGCTCGCGGCGGGCTTCGGGCCGGCCGACGCGACCCGCCTGTATCTGACGTTCATCGACACCGTGCTCAGCCATGCCGCGATGGAAGCGGCGCTCCAGGCGCTCCCGCGCGGGCAGCGGGAGGCCGACGAGCGGGCGTGGAGCGAGGTCTACCAAGGGCTGGACCCGGCGGCGTACCCCGCCCTGACGGCCGTGCGCCAGGATCTGCGGGCGATGGGCGGGAGCTCCTTCGAGGACGCGGTCGACCTGCTGCTGGAGGCGCTGGCGGCTCGCGCGCCGAGGCGCTGAACCGGAGGGGGGAGGGGGCTCTTCGCGGAGATTTCTTCGCAAAGGAATATTCGCAAAGAACTCTTTGCGAAGAACTCTTTGTGGTTTAGCCTCATGGGGTGACCGATGCGATGAACAGGCCCGAGGGCGTGAGTGTCGAGGAGACCTCCGTCGTTCTGGATGCCAAGGGGCTGCGTGCGATGGCGCACCCGGTGCGGGTGCAGCTGATCGGGCTGCTGCGGAAGTACGGCCCGTCGACGGCCACCCGGCTCGCCGAGCGGCTGGGCGTGAACTCCGGGACGGCCAGCTACCACCTGCGGCAGCTCGGCGCGGCCGGATTCGTCGAGGAGGACACGGGGCGCGGCAACGCGCGCGAGCGCTGGTGGCGTTCGGTGCATCAGACGACGGAGCTCAACGACCGCGAACTGGTCGAACGTGAGCCCGAGGCCACCATGGCGTTCCTCCAGTCCGTCGCCACCACGTACACCCTGCGCACCCAGCAGACGCTGAACGAGCTGCAGACGATGCCCAGCGCGTGGCGGGACACCTTCGACATGAGCGACTGGGCGTTGCGGCTCACGCCCGAGGAGGCCGTCGGCCTGCGGCAGGAGCTGCGGGACGTCATCGCCCGGTACCGGAAGGACACGCCCGAGGAGGCGGCGAGTGCCCCGGAGGGAGCCCGGCGGATCGGTGTCGTCGCCCACATCCTGCCGGAACTGGACGCGCCCGCCGCGTCGGAGACCGAGGCGGGGAGGGGGACGTCGTGACGGGGGACGCCTTAGGCACCGACGGCGCGCTGCCCGGAGGACGGTCGTCCTTACGGCCTCTGGGCGGGGTGCTGGCGGCCATGGCGGTGTCGCTGACCGGTACGCGGGTGTCGGCGGTCGCACTGCCCTGGTTCGTCCTGGTCACGACCGGCAGTGCCACACTGACCGGCCTGGTCGCCTTCGCCGAGACGGCTCCGTACGTGGTGGTCAAGGCGCTCATCGGGCCGCTGGTGGACCGGGCCGGTCCCCGGACCGTCTCCTGGACCACGGACCTCGCCAGCGCGACCGCCGTAGCCGCCGTCCCCCTGTGTCACGCCCTGGACCTGCTGTCGTTCCCGCTGCTGCTGGTCCTGGTCGCGGTGATCGGCGCCGCCAGGGGACCCGGGGACCTGGCCAAGGAAGTCATGGTCCCGGAGGCGGCGGAGCGCGGTGGGGTGCGGCTGGAGCGGGCCACCGGCCTGTCCGGCGCGACGGAGCGGCTCGCGTCCACCGTCGGCCCGGCCGTCGGTGGCTCGCTGGTGGCGCTGCTGGGCCCGTTGTCCGTGCTGGTCCTCAACGCGGGATGCTTCGCTCTCGGGTCGGTGATCACCGTGGTGGCGCTGCCTCGCCGGGTGGCGGAGCACGCCGAGGGCGCCTCGCCGCCGGCAGGGGAGACGGGGGCGGGCTACTGGACACGCTTCGGCGAGGGCTTCGCCTTTCTGCGGACCGAGCCGCTGCTGCTCACGGTGATCGTCATGGTGGGGATCACCAACTTGCTCGACGCCGCGTTCATGACGGTTCTCATGCCCGTCTGGGCCAAGGAGTCCGGCAACGGGCCGTCGGCGATCGGTCTCACCGGCAGCGCGATGGGGGCCGCGGCGGTCGCGGGAAGCCTGATAGCGGCCCTGGCCGCACACCGGCTGCGTCGGCGGCTCGTGTTCCTCGGCGGGTTCCTGCTGGCCGGTGCCCCGAGATTTCTGATCCTCGCCGTCGACGCTCCGCTGGGAGTGATGCTGGCCGTCTTCGCGGTCAGTGGATTCGGCGCGGGTTTCCTCAACCCGGTGATCGGGGCCGTCCTCATCGAGCGGATCCCCCGCCGGTTGCTGGGCCGGGTCAACGCGCTCGGTGACTCGCTGGCGTGGGCGGGCACCCCGCTCGGCGGGCTGATCGCCGGGGCGGTGGTGTCCTCCACCGGCCTCGTGCCGGTACTGCTCGTCTGCGGAGCCGCGTACTTCCTCATCACGAGCCTCGCGGGACTGCGGCGGGAGTGGCGCGAGATGGACCGCCGGACGGGGAGGAACGTCGCGAGGTGGCACCCCGAGAAGACCGCTCCCCACCCCAACCAGAAAGCGAACAGCTCCTAGTAGTGCTTGGTCAGGTTGATTCGCCGGTGGCGTGTCCGTTTGATCGGGTGTCGTTGACCGGGTGTGCTGGGTGGGGAGTTGGCCGCGGTCCGGTGTGATCTGGAGGACTTCGCGGCGGAGATGTGCGAGCCGTTCGCGCGGGCGGATCAGCACCGGTGGGGCCAGGTGTATCTGCGGGGCCTGCTGCTGGACGGGCGGCGCAAGTCGGTGGAGCCGATGGCCGCCCGGCTGGGCGGGGACGGCAACCGGCAGGCCCTGGCGAACTTCATCACCACCAGCCCGTGGGACGCGGCGCATGTCCGCGCTCGCCTCGCCTGGCGGATGCAGCACGTGATCAAGCCGACCGCGCTGATCGTCGATGACACCGGCTTCCTCAAGGACGGGGACGCCTCGGCGTGTGTGGCCCGGCAGTACACCGGCACCGCGGGCAAGGTCACCAACTGCCAGGCCGCAGTCTCGCTGCACCTGGCCTCCGACGACGCGTCGGCGGCTGTCGAGTGGCGCTTGTATCTGCCCGACCTGGTGGGGCGACTCCGACGTCCCGACGACGAGCGGTGCAGTGGCGCGCCATCAGGTCCAGGAGTCCGCAGTCCACACCTTCGACGCCCAGCTGACCACCGGAACTCCCCGGCCCGTCCCGGCGGTTGTCGCACTCGACGGCATCGCTGAGTTCATCGGCGTCAGTCATGGCACCGCCGGTCCCTGGCCGCACGAGCCGACCCGGATCGGCCTGCACGCCGCCGAGGGCGAATCGTGGCTGCTCGACCTGACGGCGTCGGGCTCGCGCATCATCGATGACCACCACGAAACGGCCGCAAACCTGCACGGATCGGCGAGCAACGTGTTGCTCACCCTGCACGGCCGCCTTCCCTTGGACGACCTGCGAAGCGAGGGTGACCGCGCCACCCTGGAAAACCTCCTGCGCCGGCCCGACCTGGGCTGACCTCCCAGCGCGAGAAACCCCCTGCGCGGCGGGGCCAATGCTCTGACCTGTGGTCCCACCAGCAAAATCGCGATCTACAGCTGAAGCACTAAGTGCGATGTTGCCCGGAACGGGCAGATTTGCACGGAATGGGTATGGCACGGTGGAGCAGGCATACGGTGGGAGCCTGATGAGGGCCGGAAACGGGGCCAGTTACTCGCCCCTGACCGAACGGGGGTTCCATGTCGGAGGAAGAGTCTGATCGGGAAGAGTCCAGCACTGGCGGAGATCATGTCGATTTTCGCGAAAGCGTCATCTGGGGCGATGTCGTCGGTGTTCAGAACAACTACTACCCTGCGCCCGGCCTATCGGCCAGCGATCTGCTGTTGGCGGCATCATCACGACCACCGGTGACCGGCCGCGAGGTGGCTCGCCCCGAACTATATGAGCCCCTGGTCCGCCGAGTTACGGCGCGGGGCGCGAGCCGCTCCCCTGTCTCCGCGCGACTGGTCGGTGCGGGTGGCTTCGGGAAGAGCACACTGGCGTCGATGGTCTTCGAATCCCCTGAGGTGCGGAAGCGGTTCGGGAAACGGGTGTACTGGGTGTCGCTCGGCGAGCAGCTCGCCGAAGTCGAGGTCCTTACGAAGGTCAACGCCTTGACCGTGGAACTGCTCAGGCCGTCGTCCGCTGACGGCGTTGCGGACCATCGACCCTCGCTGGACATGCAGCAGGCCGGCGAGCGGCTACGGGACCTGCTCGGCGCGAAGCCCACGCTGCTGGTGGTCGACGACGTGTGGAACGAGCAGCAACTTGCCCCCTTCATCGGAGGACGGGGCGAATGCGTCGTCCTGATCACATCGCGCTCTCGGGACATCCGACCAGAAACACCCTCTATCGAGGTGGACGAGATGACAGAGGGGCAGGCGATACAGCTCCTCACCTCTGAGCTCGCTGGGACAGAAGGCATCGATTGGCGCGATGTATTGGAGGGCATTGGCCGTTGCCCGCTGGTGCTCGAATTGGCCCACGGCGAGTTGCGTGAACGGACCGAGTTCGGTGAGCCCTTGGCGCGGGCGGTCCGCCGCATACAGGACGACTTCGCCAGCCGCGGGCCCACAGCCTGGGACGACCAGCACCCGACCCGGCGTGGCCTGGCCTTCGCAGCCGAAAGGAGCCTGAGCTACCTGGACGCATTGATCCCACAGGGCCGCGAACGCTTCGTCGAGCTCGCCGTCTTCCCCAAGGGCGGCGCAGTCCCTCTGCGCACTCTAGCCACCCACTGGCGGGAGTTCATGACCCCGGATGAACTCGAGGTGCTGTGCCGTCGACTCGCCCGGCTCTCCCTGGTCCAACAGCTCCAACTGGGCGCCCATGGCTCGCTCCGGCTGCATGACGTAATCCATGATCATCTAGTTCACGAGACCGGTACCCGACTGCCCGCACTGCACCGGCGACTGCTGGAGGGACACGCTCAGGAGCATTGGTGGCAACTGCCTGACGAAGAGCCATACATGTGGGAGTGGGTCGCCTACCACCTCGGCCAAGCCCGGGTGGGCGGTGCCGATGACTTGCTCTGCGAGCTGCGATGGCTCGAGGCTCGGATGGACCGGGCCGGACCTCCGGGACTGGCACGAGACTTCGCGCACGCCACCAGGCAGGCGACGAGTCGGCTCCACGAAGCGCTGGTTCGCACCTACCACCTGCTGTCCCCTCGCGAGTCCGATTCGCACTTCGCCGCCACGCTGATCACCCGGTTGCACGGTGTCGAAGGAATGGAGGAGATCGTCGCCGGGTTTGAGCGGGCTGTCACGGGAACTGCCTGGCTGGCTCCCATGGGGCCGCCGGCCGACCTGCCGCACCCTGCCTTCCGAGGCACGCTGGCACAGGTCGGCGCCCGGCATTTCGCCCTCTCGCGTGACGGTACGTGGTTGGTGGTGGGTCACTGGGACGGGACGGTCAGCATCTGGGACACAGCCGATGGCAAGTGCATGGCTCAGGAACGATTGCATCGTAGGCCCGTCATGAGCGTGGGGATCCTGGGTAACGGCACCCACGTGGTCAGTTGTCCCCTGGGCGGCCCTGCCCAGTTGTGGAACTGGCAACAGACAACGGTTGAAAACGACCAGTTATGGCCTGGCGGTAGCGTTGCAGGATCTCGCCCGTTCGGGTCGGAGAGCCGGTGGGCTGTCACGGCCGATCCGGCGCTGCCACGCGTGGTGGAGCTCGGTGGTGACCTCCCGCTGCGGTTCTTCGACGCGTCGGGTGACGTACGGCCCACTCCACAGGCTCTCACCCATCGGGTGCTCCACAGTTCATGGGCTCCGTTCCCTCTTTGGCTGCTCCCCTTGCTGGCGGCCAGCCAACAGTCCCGCACCCAAACCGTTCTGCTGTCGACCATCGGACTTGCTCTGACGTTGGTCTTCATGTTGGGGGTCATGCCCTTTCTCGATCGTCGTGGCCGCCATCTGATGGATCATCACGAGCACATCCATGCGGCAGCATTTTCCGCCGATGGCGCACGGTTGGCGACTGCCGCCGGCGACGGAATCGCGCTATGGAAAACTTCGAACGGGCGCCGCCTGCAATTCTTCGCACAGGACCAAGACGTCCTGCAAAGCAGTGTTGCACTCGACTCGACAGGCTCAAGACTTGCTCAAGCAGACGCATTCGCGGACACATTCCGACTCTGGGACACGCATTCGGGTCGGCTCCTTGCCGAGGAGACGATCCCCACGACCCCTGCCATCTGGCCCTCGGTGTCCTTCTCCCAGAACGGAGAATGGGTCGCCTGCGGTAGTGCCGATACCGTTCGTGTGTGGAGCCTGCGCGACGGCGCAGCTCGCGCGGTCCTCACCGGGTTCACCTCGCCGGTGTCCGACATCGGCTTCACCCGCGACAGTCGCACTCTCCTCACCGCCCAGGTCAGCGCACCCATTCGAAAGTGGGAACTCTCGCAACTGCTGGACGCCCCCCTCGCCGCGACAACTCAACGCGAGGTGTACAAGGTGGCCTTCTTTCCCGGAGACAGCCGTTTCGTCACCGCGGGCCCCGGCCGCGACGTAACTCTCCACCCTAGCGACGGTTCAGCTGACCCGAGCGTGCTACGAGGGCATACCGCGCAGGTACTCACCGTTGCCGTCGAGCCGGGAGGTCAGTGGCTGGCCAGCGGGGACGTGGAGGGAAACGTACACATATGGACCGGAACAGGAGAGCTTCTCCGAAGCTTCCGGGCACACAAGGGGGCCGTCACCGCCCTCCTTGCCGGACCGGCGGGTGCGTGGCTGGCCACCGGGTCAATCGACAACACCTTGACCATATGGAACCGGGAGGGCGCAAAACTCCGAACCATGCACGATGTCGACGGAGGCAAGGACCGGGTCCTGAGGGCTGTCAGCGGGCTGGCCCTGCTCGACTCCGGTGCCACTCTGGCCGCATCGGGTTCGGACGGATTGATCCGGTTCTGGAATACGACTTGCTGGACTTCCCAGCCGACGGTGAACTTGAGGAACGACAAGCAGTACGGGGAAGAGGATGAGCGCTCGGCCGGCATAGATGTTGTGGCGGCCTCCGCTGATGGCTGGTTGATGGCAGGGGCCAGTTCTTCGCGACCTATCCAGGTATTCGCCAGGGATGGGTTCCAAGGCGTCAGATATCTGATTTACGGCGCCAGGGGGACTGTCACCGGACTGGCATTCTCTCCTCATGAGACCCACGTCGCCTGCACCGACATGGACGGCGTGCTGAGCATCTGGAACTCTGAAGGCCAGTCCTGCGTGGCGTCTCTGGGCGTGGACGACATCCTGCATGACTGCGCCTGGTCCCCCAGCACTCCCCACATCGCTGCTGTCGGATCCTGCGGTACGTATCTGTTCACGCTCCGCGGCTTGCAATCCTGAAGGGCACGGAACGGGCTTGGCCAGTCCCCGCTTGGGCGGTCTGGGCTCAGGGCCTCCTCAACGGCCGCCAGGATGGCCTCGGTGTCGGCACCCAACGTGCGGGCTGAAGAGGTGAAGTCATCTGCGCGGGTCGAGAGTTGCAGGTGCAGGGGCGGACCGGGTCGGCCGGGAGTGCCGCCACCCGGGGAGCCCGCCCCACGGCGGGTCCGGAGCAGCTTGGCGGGTCCAGTTGATTACCAGCGGACCGGTCCGTCACTGTCGGTGGGCATCTCGGGGGCGAACATCCACGACAGTCAGGCCCTGGAGCCGCTTGTGCGGGGTATCCCGCCGATCCGCTGGTCCGTAACCTGGCTCGCCGGCTGCCGAGACTCCACCGCCGCTACGAGCGCAAAGCCGAACACTTCCTCGCTTTCGCCGCCATTGCCTGCACCCTCATCTGCTACCGCCGACTCGCCAAATGAGACGACTTCCTCATGGGGGAGCACCCCGCCTTCTCGGCTGCCACGATGTACCACATGGCTCCGGAGAATCCTGGCGTGCTGGTGACGCGTCGTGCGACTGCCTCTGACTGGATCGGATTGGCCGGGATCGACTCCGTCGCCGCAGCGGGCGACCACGCGCGAGGGGTGAGTATCCGACGCTGGTGCGAACAAGGCAGGGTCCTCGTTGCCCGGGATGCGGTCGGTCCCTTGGGCTACAGCGTGCTGGAGTACACGTTCTTCGAGCAGGGCTTCGTCACCATGCTGATGGTCGCGCCCACCGCCCGCCGACAGGGCGTGGGCACGCATCTCCTCAAGGCCACTGAAGCCGCGTGCACCACACCGAAGCTGTTCACTTCGACCAATGTCTCCAACCACCCCATGCAGCGCCTCTTGCAGATCGTCGGCTGGAGCCCGGTCGGCCTGCTCCATGGCCTGGACGAAGGCGATCCCGAACTCTTCTACCTCTGTCCGGCCATCCGACTACGAGGGCCGGCCGACCATGGGTGACATCGCTCCGGGGGAGCTCATGTGGACGGCCGGGCTCGACGCCGAGATCGTCGTCACGACGCGAACTCCGACTCCCTACCCCCGTGACAATGCCGACGAGCCGTGAAGCAACTCCGTGCTCCCGTCGACGACACCGCTGAGGCCTTCGTCTCGCTGGACCAGGAGAAGTGATCATGACCGAGCGGGACATCATCCTCAACGAACTCGCCCAAGGTCTGCGCCCGATGGCACAGGGCGTCGAGTGGTTCGACGCCCAAGGCCCGGAGGAGCAGGCCGAAGTGCTCCTGTTCCTGTGCCATCACTGCGTGCAGGCCCGCGCCGTCACCGAGGACGGACCGGAGAGCATCCGGCGTGCCGGGCTGCGCCCGACGCACACGCCTGCGGTCCTGATCACCCGGGGCCCGATCGACCAGCAACTGGGCAAGATCGCCGGCCTCACTCCTGTCGATGAACGGCGCAAGGCGTTCCGGCTGTTGGTCGCGGTACTCGCGGTCGCGGACGAACGGCGCCGCGACCGCTTCTGCTCCGGCGGATGCGGTCACTGGTGGCACGACCTGCCTGCCGCCACGGGGGAGTGACGAGTCCTTACTCCACTGCGCCGATCACCGCGCTCAGGGCCCGCGAGGCATCATCGTATGTCGAACCACATGGCATTGCCGTGCCGGTGGTGCAGGTCAGCGCCAGTCGTCGATCACGTACGCGTCCGGGTGGCTGTAGCCGGGTTCGTTGGGCCTGTGCATCGTCACGCCTTGCAGCCAGGTACGGAAGCCACGGTCGACCATGGAGCGATAGGCGTCCTCGCGGGCCAGGTTCATTCCGGCGTCCAGTTGTCCGAGGCCCTTCTCGGCCGCCAACTGCTCGCACGCGTCCAGCAGTCGTTCGAACCTCTCCGCCGCGCCCGGGCCGGGCCGTACCGCGCCGAACTTGACGAAGCACACGTCCTCACCCGCCTCCGACCCCGCTCCGCAGTGGCAGACGGCCAGACCGTCGAGATCGGAGGCGGCGCCGTCGAGGAGGACGGTGTCACCGAGCCCCTGCTCCTGTGCGGCCGTGATCTCGCGCTCCACGTTCAGGCCCTCGTACACGGCTTCCGTCAGCGCGCGACCGAGGCCCAGCGCGTCGGGCCGCTCAGCCGCGGTCAGCTCGCCGTACAGCACACGGCCGGGGACCGCCGCACTCACGGCTACCTGTTTCTTCATGATGGCCGTGAGGAACCGGGGCCAGAAACCGTACCGGCGGTAGAGCTCGAGGTGCTTGGGACTGTGCGAGAAGGTGAACAGGCCGAGGTGGCGGTTCTCCCAGGTGTCGAAGCAGGCCATGACCGGCTCCATGAGGCGCCTGCCGACGCCCTGGTCCCACAGGTCCGGGCGTACGGTCAACGGGCCGAAGAACCCGACACTGCCCCAGTCGGCGGCGAAGTTCGAGCCGACGACCTCGCCCTCGACGGTCGCCGCGAAGGCCGCGTGCGGATCCGCCGCCCAGCGGGTGCGGACGTAGTCGGCGCTCCCGAAGAACGTCTCCGGCTCAGGGCTCCCGAGGAAGGTCCCGAAGGCCACCCTGAAGATCTCGTCGGCCCGGTCCAGATCCTGCTCGGCCAGCGGACGGACCGACACCGAGGCCGCGACACTCGGTCGCTTCGTCGCGGGCATGATCGCCCTCCTCTCCGCCCCCTTCCGTCGCAACCGCCCCCTTCCTCCGCGCCCACCCCTTCCATCGCACCACGCCCTCTTCCATCGCACCACGGACGCATGCCTCGGGCGAGGGACAGCTGCGGCCGTCAGCCGAGGAGGCGCGAGTGGCCGTGCGCTTCGAGTAGTGCGTTCACTTCCGGCACGCCCACCTCCCGTCGTGGAACGATCCACGTTCCACGCGACTCACCGGGTCGGCTGCCGCACCGGCAGCCCCGTCGACCCACTCCGAGGCGCCCCCGTGCTGCCCCGCGTCACCAGGTGTGGGGTCGACGCCGTCACGACCGCGCGGTCGCGTCGGCCTTCGACGCGTTCCAGCAGCAGCCGGGCCGCCGTCTCGCCCATCAGCGCGCCCGCCTGGTCGACACTGGTGAGGCTCACCGGGGCCAGCGCGGCGACCGACGTGTTGTTGTAGCCGGCGAGCGACAGGTCCTCGGGGACACGCAGGCCCAGCTCCGCCGCGGCCCGGAGGACACCGGTCGCGGCGACGTCCGCGCCGGCGAAGATCGCGGTGGGCGGGCGCTCGGAGGTGAGCAGTTCCCGCGCGCCCCGGTAGCCGCCCTCGTCCGAGTAGCCGGAGTGCACGATCCGGGCCAGGTCCGCCAGCCCGTGCCGGGCCATCGCCCCTCGGTAGGCGGCGCGGACGTGGTGCTCGGGCCGCTGCTCCCACTGGGTGCCGCGCACCGTCGGATGCGACAGGTGGGCGATGTCCCGGTGTCCGAGGTCGACGAGGTGGTCGATGACCAGGTCGACGCCCGTGCCGTCCTGGTTGACCACGCAGTCGTAGGCCGGTGAGGGGTCGTGGTGGCCGATGACCACCGTCGGCACCTCGGCCGCGAGACGCACCACCTCCGAGCGCCGGACGGCGGGCGCGATCAGGATCATGCCGTCCATGCGCCGGTCCACCATCGCGTGGATCAGCCGGGTCTGCTCCTCCTTCTCGGACTTCTCGGACGAGCCGCTGGAGCCGAGGAACAGCGCGTACTCGGTGTCCCGCAGGACCGCGTTCACGCCGTCCAGGAGATCGGCGTAGAAGGCGTTGCGGATACTCGCGAGGAGAACGCCGAGCGTGTACGTGCGCCCCCGCATCGCCCGCGCGGCGGCGTGCGGGCGGTAGCCCAGCTCGGCCATCGCCGTCCGCACCCGCTCACGCATCGCGGGGCTCACCCCGTAGCCGTTGTTGAGCACTTTCGACACCGCCGAGGTGGACACCCCGGCGGTGTGGGCGACATCGGCGATCGTGGCTCGCTTCGAGCCGCCGGTCGATTGCACTGGGGTTCCCACCTCCGTCGTCACGCACCGCTCCGCCTCGGCGGCGTTTTGGAACGTTACTCGCAGGGTCCTTGACGATCCGGCCCCCCTCGCCTCAGTGTTTGGGCGTTCCCCGTGTGGCACGTTTTACGAATGAGCCGCATGCGACCTCGGGTTGAATCGATTCAGTCCACCTCCAGGTCCACCTCCAGGTCCACCTCCAGGTCCACCTCCAGGTCCACCTCCCAGTCCGCCCCTCAGCCGCCCCTCTCAGCCGCCCCTCAGTCATCGCCGTAGGAGAGCCGCCATGCCCGACCTCACCCGCCGGTCCACCCTGTGCTCGGCCATAGCCGTGGCCCTCGCCCCCACCCTGGGCTCCCTCGTCCTGCCGGGGCTCGCGTCCACGGCGTCCGCCGCCGTCTCCTGGAGCGCGAAGTGGATCTGGGCCCCGGCCGGTTCCGCCAACCAGTGGGTGGCCTTCCGCAGATCGTTCACCCTCGCCGCGGCACCCTCGAAGGCGGTCACGCGGATCGCGGCGGACTCGAAGTACTGGCTGTGGGTCAACGGCACCCTGGTGGTCTTCGAGGGCGGGCTCAAGCGCGGCCCCAACCGTACGGACACCTACTACGACGAGATCGACCTCGCCCCGTACCTGAAGAGCGGCAGCAACACGGTGGCGCTGCTGGTGTGGTACTTCGGCAAGCAGGGCTTCTCGCACAACAGCAGCGGCAAGGGCGGGCTGCTGTTCCAGTCGGACATCGAGGCCGGCGCGAACACCACCCGGCTGGTCAGCGACACCGGCTGGAAGCACCGAGTCCACCCCGGTTACTCGAACAACACGAGCGGTACGCAGGTCAACTTCCGGTTGCCCGAGTCGAACGTCCACTACGACGCCCGTGCCGCCGCCGTCATGTCCGGCTGGCGCTCGCCCGGCTTCGACGACAGCGCCTGGACGGCGCCGACCGACTTCGGCGCCGTGGGCGCCGCGCCCTGGAACGGCCTCGTCGAGCGCCCGATCCCGCAGTTCCGCCACTCCGGACTGAAGACGTACGCCAACGCCTCGTCGCTGCCGACCACGGGCCGCGGATCCACCGCGATCTCGGCCACGCTGCCATCGAACATCCAGGTGACCCCGTTCCTGAAGGTGGACGCACCGGCCGGTGCCGTGATCGGCATCCAGACCGACCACTACGACGACGGCGCGGGACTGGTGGGCATCGAGCCCGGCACGCAGTACAACATGCGCGCCACCTACATCTGCGCCGGCGGGGTGCAGGAGTTCGAGTCGCTGGCGTGGATGAGCGGCACGGCGGTGCGGTACACGATCCCCGCCGATGTGACGATCCTGGAGCTGAAGTACCGGGAGTCGGGCTACGACACCGACTTCGCGGGGTCGTTCAGCAGCAACGACGCCTTCCTGGACACCCTGTGGACCAAGGCCGCGCGCACCATGTACGTCAACATGCGCGACAATTACATGGACTGCCCCACGCGTGAGCGTGCCCAGTGGTGGGGTGACGTGGTCAACCAGCTCAAGGAGGGCTTCTACACCTTCGACACCAGGTCCCACGCCCTCGGCAAGAAGGCCATCGCCCAGCTCGCCGCCTGGCAGAAGTCCAGCGGCGCCCTGTACTCCCCGGCCCCCACGACGATCTGGACCGCCGAACTGCCCGTCCAGATGCTCGCCTCGGTGTGGTCCTTCTGGACGTACTACCTCTACACCGGTGACGAGAGCGCGGTCACCGGCGCCTACCCGGCGGTGAAGAAGTACCTCGACCTGTGGACCCTGGACGGCGACGGCCTGGTCAACCACCGGGCGGGCGACTGGGACTGGGAGGACTGGGGCTCGAACATCGACGCCCGCGTCCTCGACAACTGCTGGTACTACCTCGCCCTGGACACCGCCGCCAAGCTCGCCGACCTCAGCGGCAACACCGGCGACGTGGCGGGGTGGAAGTCCCGGCGCGACAGCATCAAGGCCAACTTCGACCGCGTCCTGTGGAACTCCTCCCGGGGCGAGTACCGCTCACCCGGCTACACCGGTGACACCGACGACCGTGGCAACGGACTCGCCGTCGTCGCCGGCCTGGCCCCCGCCTCCCGGTACAAGGCCGTCACCGAGGTGCTGCGCACGCACCTCAACGCCAGCCCCTACATGGAGTTCTACGTCCTCGAAGCGCTCTACCTCATGGGCGCGGCCACCGTCGCCGAGGAGCGGATGCGCAACCGCTTCGCCGCCCAGGTCACCGACCCCGCCTGCCACACCCTGTGGGAGCTGTGGGACAAGGCCGCCGGCACCGACAACCACGCCTGGAACGGCGGCCCCCTGTACGCCCTGTCCGCCTACGCCGCGGGCGTCCGCCCCACCGAGCCCGGCTGGAGCCGGTACGAGGTCGTCCCGCAGACCGGCACCCTGACGAAGATCAACTCCGTCGTGCCGACGGGCAAGGGCGACGTCCGCTTCGGGATCACCCGCGACGGCACCAAGGTGACGCTGACGCTCACGTCACCCGGCGGCACGACCGCCCGGGTGGGCGTGCCCACCTACGGCGGCGCGCAGCCCGTCGTCAAGGCGGGCGACACCACGGTCTTCAGCGGCGGCTCCGCCACCGGCAGCGTCGGCGGGCTGACCTACGACGGCAAGGACGCCTCGTACGTCTACTTCCTCCTCCAGCCGGGCGCGTGGACGTTCACGGTCACCGGAGCGGGCCGGCTCGACGACCTCGCGCTCGGCCGCCCCGTCACCAGCAACAACAGCCTGGAGAACGGCGAGTGGGGCAGGAGCCGGCTCACCGACGGCAAGCTCACCGGTGTCAGCGGCGCACGCGGCTACACCAGCAACGACTTCTCCTCCGCCGACATCGGCGCCAACCCCGTCTGGGTCGAGGTCGACCTCGGTGCCGACACCGACCTCGACGCCGTACGCCTCTTCCCCCGCACCGACACCCCGGCCGCCGGGGGCGGCACGGCCGGCTTCCCGGTCGACTTCACGATCCAGAGCCGCGCGGACGGGGCCACCGCTTACACCACCGTCCGCACCGTCACCGGGCAGGCCGACCCCGACGGCCGCGTGCAGACGTACGGCTTCAGGACCACGACCGCCCGGTACGTGCGGCTCCAGGCCACGCGGCTCGGCGCCCCCGCCACGGACGAGTCCGCCAAGTACCGCCTCCAGCTCGCCGAACTCACCGTCCCCACCGCCGCGACCACGGTCACCGGCAACTGCACCCTGGAGAACGGCGACTGGGGCAAGACCCGAGTCCTGGACGGCGTCCTCACCAGCGCGGCCGGCGCCAAGGGCTTCACCAGCATCGACTTCCCCTCCGCCGACGTCGGCGACACACCCGTGTGGATCGAGGTCGACCTCGGCGCCGACCGGGCCATCGGCACCGTCACCCTCCACCCGCGCACGGACACCGCCGGCGCGGGCGGCGGCACCGCGGGCTTCCCGGTCGACTTCACGATCCAGACCCGCCTCGACGGCGCCACCTCCTACACCACCGCCCGCACCGTCACCGGCGAACCCAACCCCGACGGAGCCGCCCAGACCTACCCCCTCTCCTCCGCCACCGGCCGCCACCTGCGGCTGAGGGTCACCAGGCTCGGCAGGCCCGCCACGGACGAGTCCGCCAAGTACCGTCTGCAACTCGCCGAGATCCGCATCGGCTGACCCACCCCGCCCCCTGCGCCGAGGGCTCCCCACGAGGATGTCACGTACAGCCTGTATGTCTCGTACGCCTCGTACGCCTCGTACGTCTCGTACGCCTCGTACGTCTCGTACGTCTCGTGCGGGAGCCTTCGGCGTGGTCGATTGCCGTTCCGGAGAATGTCGTCCGCCGCGGTGTGAACCGCTCGGGGCCTCCCGTCCGATGAGGGGGTGTGAGCGAAATGAAACGGGGGAGTCCGGGCGACGCCGAGCTGATGCGGGCGGTCGCGGACGGGGACCGCCGCGCCTTCGAAGAGCTGTCCCGCCGGTACGCGCCCTGGCTCGTGCTGCGGCTGCGCGGGCGGTGCGCCGATCCGGTGCTGGTCGACGACGTCGTACAGGAGACGTTCCTCGACGTGTGGCGGGGAGCCGCCCGCTACCACCGGGAAGGCGACGTGGTCACCCGTCGAGTCGCTCCTGATCCGGCTGGGGGTGGCCGACCACACAGCGCGGCTGCTCGCGGCGACCCCGGTGCTGCGCCGCTCCTGGCTCGGCGCCGTGGTGCTCACACTGCTGCTCGCGGTCGGCGTGGGCGTGGCCGCGTCACCGCTGATGCTCCTGGCCACGGCGCCGCTGCTGCCGCTGGCGGGGGTGGCGGTCTCCTTCGGTCCGGGCCTTGACCCGACGTACGAGACCGCGGTGGTCGCGCCGATGCACACCTTCCGGCTGCTGATGGTGCGGACGGTCGCGGTGCTGGCGACGACGACGGCACTGAGCGCACTGGCGAGCCTGGCCCTGACACCACCCACGGTCTCGGCCGCTGGGCTGACCCTGAGTTGTCGCGGCACGAGAGCGGTGGACGACGTCACGCTGCGGCTCACCGAGGGAGTGACGGGGCTGCTCGGGCCGAACGGCGCACATTTTGCTTATGTCCGCCGCGGCATGTCCGTCGTCGGACGAGAGGGGGATGTCAGCGCCGCACGTTCGGTGCGTCCGCCCTGGGGATCAGCTCCAGCGCCGCCCGGGCCGTCTGCCGGAGCGTCGCGGCGTCGACACCCGCCTTGGCCATGTTGTCGATGCCCCTGATCACGCTCAGCAGCAGATATCCCAGGGCTGTGGCGTCGGCGTGCTCGGCCACTTCTCCCGCGTCCTGGGCGTCGCGTATCGCGGACGCGAGGGCGCCGGCGAGATCCTCGAACGCGCGACGGGCCGTGGCCGCCACCATCTCGTCCTCTCCGGCGCGGTCCGCGGTGACCTTGGTGAGGAAGCATCCCCGGCGGGGCGACTCGGTCGCGAAGGCGTCGGCGAGTGAGACGACGTAGCGCTCCAGGCGGGCCATCGGCGAGGTGAGCACCGCGTGCGGGCCGTCCCGCAGCTCCTCGCGGGCCTGGGCGACGAGGCCCTGGCAGTAGTCGGAGAAGACGCGCACATAAAGGTCGTGCTTGTTGCCGAACGCCTTGTAGATGCTGCCCTTGCCCAGGCCGGTCGCGTCCATGAGGTCGTAGGTGGACGTGCCGACGAATCCGGTGGTCCAGAACCGGTCGCGGACAACATCGAGCACGGTGGTCTCGTCGAAGCCTCGGTTTCGTCCCATGACCTCACGATACCTCATTGTGGTCCAGGTGGACCACAATGGTCGGCAACCCGGCCCTCGGTGCCGGCGGGGACGGATCGCCTGACGCTCTTCGCTTTGTTGACCGACTGGACCACTTCATGCTCCTATTGTGGTCCAGCTAGTCAACAAAGCCGCGTCAGTCGGCAACCCCGTGGAGAACTGATGACTCAGAGCCGAACGAAGACGGAGACGGAGCGGAACAAGGCCGCCGTCCTCGAATTCCTGACGACCGCGTTCAACTCGAAGGACTTCACCGCGCTGGACCGGTACCTGCACCCCGATTACATCCAGCACAACCCGTTCATCCCGCCGGCCAGGGCCGGGCTGCGCACGTTCATCGCGGACCTGCCCGACGCCAGCCGGTACGAGCCGGGAGCGATCATCGCCGAGGGAGACCTGGTCATGATCCACGGCAGGTACTCCGGCAGCACCGAGACGCCCCTCGTGGTGGTCGACATATTCCGCTTCGAGGAGGGCCTGGTGGTGGAGCACTGGGACGTCCTGCAGGACGAAGTGCCCGCGAAGGACGCGGTAGCGGGCAACCACATGTTCACCAACCCGCAGGCCGGCCGGGCCTGAGGCACCGGACCGGCGAGGCGGGCGGCACGGGCCGCGCGGGCCATGACGGCGAGCGGCTCGACCGCACTTCCTGTTCCAGGGCTGAGGCCCGACCGACACCTGATGCAAACGAAGAGACAAAGGACAAGGACGATGACAACAGATACGCAGACCCCGCGGACCGTGGCCCAGAAGTTCGTGGAGCGCCTCGCAAAGCATGACCCCGACGGCATCCAGGAACTGTTCGCCGAGGAGATCGACTGGCACGTCCCCGGCAGCGACGCGCTGCCCTGGACCGGGCGCCGTACCCGCCGGGAGGAGGTCGCGCCGTACTTCACCACGATGTGGTCGCACTTCGCGGACGGCAAGAGCAAGGCCGTGCTGGAGCGCGTCATCGTCGACGGTGGTGACGTGGTGCTGCTTGCGGTCTTCACGCACACCGTCGCGGCCAATGGCAAGGAGTTCAGCACACCGACGGCCATGCACCTGACGGTCGAGGACGGCCGGATCGTTCGCCTGCACCAGTACGAGGAGACGCTGACCGTCGCCGAGGCGTTCAACGCCAGCTGAGCAAAGAGTACTCAAGGGCCCCGCGGCCCGGATCCCGCGCGGCCCGACATGCACATCCGAAGGAGCAAGTGAACGTGACCACCCCTGTCGTCTCCATCGCCTACCACTCCGGCTTCGGCCACACCGCCGTCCTCGCCGAGGCCGTCCGCGATGGGGTGACCACCGCCGGCGCCACCGCCCACCTGATCAACGTCGAGGAGATCTCCGAGGAGCAGTGGAACCTGCTCGACGCCTCGGACGCGATCATCTTCGGCTCGCCCACCTACATGGGCACCGCCTCCGCCGTCTTCCACGCCTTCGCCGAGGCCAGCTCCAAGCGCTGGTTCAACCAGGCGTGGAAGGACAAGATCGCCGCAGGTTTCACCATCTCCGCGGGCAAGAGCGGCGACAAGCTCAACACCCTGCAATACTTCACCGTGCTCGCCGGGCAGCACCACATGCACTGGGTCGGCCTCGGCCTGATGCCCGGCTGGAACACCTCCACGGCGTCCGAGAACGACCTCAACCGCCTCGGCTTCTTCCTCGGCGCCGCCGCCCAGAGCAACCAGGACCAGGGCGTCGAGGGCGTACACAAGGCCGACATCGCCACCGCCTCCGAGCTCGGCAAGCGCGTCGTCGAGGTCGCCCGCGTCTACGCCGCAGGCCGCACCGCCCTCGCCGCCTGAGCGACCGACGCCGAGGCGGATGCGTGGCCCGGACGACGAGCTGGTGCCCGACGAAGCGCACCGGCAACCGCTCCGGACCGGGCAGCAGCACCACAGACTCGCGATCAGCGACGCGCAGCGACGCCACCATGAGGCGGTCGCTTGGCCTTGAACAACGGAACCGTGGTTGGCGCCGAGATTGATCTTGAGCGCTGGCGCCCTTCGGTACACCCCCCCGGCTCCGACCGCGGGCTCAATGGGGCGGGCACGGTGTCGCCGGTCGGACGCCTGTCCATGAGTGAGTGGGGCTGCCGCATGGACAGGCGTGACCCGTGGGCCTCAAGCCGTTTCGAGGAAGGGGTAGTCGGTGTAGCCCTCGGCGTCCAGCCCGTAGAACAGTTCCGGCCGCGGCTCGTTCTCCGGGTGGCCACCCTGCCAGCGCGCGACCAGGTCGGGGTTGGCGATGAGGGCCCGGCCCACGGCCACGGCGTCGGCGTGGTCGGCTTCGAGCTGCCGGAGGGCCCGCTCGCGGGTGGTCTGCCCCCCGCCGAGGGGGCCGTTGTTGACGATCAGCTTGCCGTCGAAGCGCCGTCGCAGCTCCTGTACCAGGTCGCCGCCCGGCTCGGCGTGCAGTACGGAGAGGTAGGCCAGGCCCAGCGGGCGCAGTTGGTCGAGCAGGGTGCCGTAGGTGGCCAGGACGTCGTCCCGGTCGGTCTCGAAGACGTCCCCGAAGTCGACCTCCGGTGAGATCCGCAGCCCGACCCGCTCGGCACCGACGGCCTGGGCGATGGCCGTGACGACCTCGACGACGAAGCGGGCGCGGTTGTGCGGCGAGCCGCCGTATTCGTCGGTGCGCTGGTTGGCCGCCGGGGAGAGGAACTGGTGGAGCAGGTAGCCGTTGGCGCCGTGGATCTCCACGCCGTCCGCTCCCGCCTCGATGGCCCGGCGGGCCGCGGTGACGAAGTCCTTGAGGGCTGCACGGACCTCTGCGGTGGTCATCGCTTCCGGTACGGGGTAGGGCTGCTCGCCCTTCTCGGTGAACGTCTCGCCGCTGCGGGCGATCGCGCTGGGGGCGAGGACGCGGCGGCCGCCGTTGATGTCGGGGTGGGTCTGGCGGCCGGCGTGCATGAGCTGCAGGACGATGCGGCCGCCCTCGGCGTGCACCGCCTCGAACACCCGCTGCCAGCCGGCCGTCTGCTCGTCGGTGGCGATGCCCGGCTCACCGACATACCCCTGCGACGCGTGGTCGGGGTAGGTGCCCTCGGCGATGATCAGCCCGACGCTCGCCCGCTGCCGGTAGTACTCGACCATCAGGTCCCCGGGGATGCCGGAGGAACCGGCCCGGACCCGGGTCATCGGTGCCATGACGATGCGGTTGGCGAGTTCGATCTTCCCGAGAGAGACGGGCGAGAAAAGTGAGGGAGCGGGCGAGACTTCTGAAGTGTTGACAGGCATGGGTTTCTTTCTTTCTGCACTACGGAGGGAAACGGGACGAAGGTCTGCGACGCAGGGGGTCCACGCCGTCCCGGCAGAGGCGCGGATGCGGTCCTCGGGCAGGCGCGGGCCCGCTGACGGTGACGCGGTTCCATGACCGCGATCGGGGTGTGGGTGGCGTTGGCGGCGAACGTGGTGAGAGCCGCATGCCGTCGGCGTCGACGCCGGTGTTGACGCCGGTTCAAGCGCAACTGCCCGCCGGAGTAAGGGCGTTCGACCGGTGCGCACGATCAGCAGTCAGCAGTCAGCAGTCAGCAGTCAGCAGTCAGCAGTCAGCCAGTCAGCCAGGCGACGAAGTCATGGGTGGCGCCGCCGGAATCGGTACGGATCGGTGTCTGCAGGCCGCGCCGCGACCGACTCCCTCGACGCGCCCCCGCGAAGAGGGCCGATACACGGCTTCACCTGGAACGCGCTTCCGGCGGTGGCGGGAACAGCGATCTCAGCGCTCCTCATTTTCACCGACCTGAGGCACTTCGGCCGGCCGATCGCCCATCGGACAGCCTGCTCCACGCAGGCGCGGGCCTAGCTGAGCGGCACGTCCGCGACGGCCTTGAGGTGGCTGAACGTCTCCAGGGTGTACCGGCCGTGGTATCGGCCCATGCCGCTTTCGCCGACGCCTCCGAAGGGCAGGCTGGTCAGGAGCAGTTGCATCGGCGGCTGGCCCCAGGCGACGCCGCCGGAGGACGTCTCGTTCACCAGGCGCGCCTTGACGGCTTCGGACTCGGTGAAGGCGTAGAGCGCGAGGGGCTTGTCGCGTTCGTTGATGAAGGCGATGGCGGCATCGAGGTCTTCGACTTCGACGACGGCGAGGATGGGACCGAAGATCTCCTCCTGCATGATGGGCGATGCGGGGTCGACGTCGGTGAGTACGGTCGGTGCGATGAACAGGTCGTCACGGTCGTGCTGGCCTCCCACCGCCACCCGGCCGGAGTCCAGCAGGCGGGTGAGCCGGTCGAAGTGCCGCTCGTTGATGATCCGGCCGAAGTCGGGTGAGGTCTGCGGGCTGGTGCCGAACTGGGCCTCGACCGCCGCGCGCAGGGCGGGGACCAGTGCGGCGGCGGTGGCAGGATCGGCCAGGACGTAGTCGGGGGCGATGCACATCTGCCCCGCGTTGCCGAACTTGCCGCCGACCAGCCGCTTCGCGGTCTCCTCCACGTCGGCGTCGGGCGCCACGAAGACCGGTGACTTGCCTCCGAGTTCGAGTGTGACGGGGGTGAGGTGCTTGGCGGCCGCGGCCATGACGATCCGGCCGACGGTGCCGTTGCCGGTGTAGAAGATGTGGTCGAAACGCTGCGCCAGGAGGGCCGTGGTCTCCTCGACGCCCCCCTCGACGACGGTGAGCACGTCGGCGTCGAAGTACTCGCGCAGCAGGCGTGAAGCGAGTGCCGAGGTGTGCACCGCGATCTCGCTCGGCTTGGCCACCACGGTGTTCCCTGCGGCCAGGGCGCCGATGACGGGGTCGATGAGAAGGTGCAGCGGGGCATTCCACGGAACGATCACCAGGACGACCCCGAGCGGGTCGTACTTGGTGTACGCCGTGGTCGCGGGACCACCGAAGTGGGCGGGAACCTCCACCGGGCGGGGCTCAAGCCAGCCCTCGAGGTTCGCCAGTGCCTCGTCGATGTCACCAATCGTGGAGTCGATCTCGTGCGCCTTGGCCTCGGCGGCGTTCTTCCTCAGATCCGCCCAGAGCGCTTCGATCAGCTCCTTCTCGTTCTCGACCAGCAGCGCCCGCAGCCGCCGCAGCTGGTCGACGCGCCAGTCCAGTGGGCGGGTGACGCCGGTGTTGAACGTCGCACGAAGGCGGCCCACCACCTCCGCGGCCGTCTCGCTCTGGTGCGTCCTCGACTCGATCCCCTGTGTTGTGGTCATGGGGTGTTGCTCCGTTCTTGATGCAGGCCGCGCCGTCAAAGGCGTTGGCGGCATGCCGTGGTACCGGTGATGGGCAACCCGGCGGATGACGGATGAAGGGGCAATCCGTGTCTTCACTGTAGCCCATGTACGCGCCGACGCGAACATGGCGCCGGGGTTATTCTTTCCCCATGGCCAGCCGCACCTCGTCACCCCTCGTCCACCCCGACACGGACGACCTCGACCTCTTCAAGATCATGAGCGCACTGACCGACGAGACCCGGCTCACCATCGTCGTCACCCTCTCCGTCTCCCCCGGCCTGGCCTGTAGCGGCTTCACGCAGGACGTCACCGCGTCCGTACTCACCCGCCACTTCCGCGTCCTGCGCGAGGCCGGTCTCATCCGGCAGCACGACGTCGGCACCCGCCGCTTCAACACGCTGCGCAAGGAAGACCTGGACCAGCGCTTCCCCGGACTGCTCGACCTCGTCCTCAAGGAGAGCGTCGGCCGCGTGGAGCCCTACGTGAACGCCGAGAGCGCCTGACCCTCCGGGGCGCCCCTCCGTGGCCGTGACGAACCGGACCCACCGCAGCCAGGTGTCCAGCTTGCGGTCGGCTTCGATCACGTCGAACAACACCTCATGCGCCGAGCGGCAGTAACCGGTGCCCCAGCAAGGCGATACGCCACCGGCCCCGACATACCCGCTTACCCGGAGGCGGCGTACCACGCCGAACCCGGTTCCCCGTCGGCGGAGGCACTACGACTGCCGGCCGGCTGGGGCACCGACGCGACAAGGGCGGGAGCCGGGATGCCGCCGGCACGCACGGCTCGATGAACAGTTGATCATCGGTAGTTGGCTGTGCGCCACGCCCAGCGTCCCTTCGCACGCCAGACGCCTCCGGGGCCGGTGTCGGATTCAGGACGGCGCGGGCGTGCTGCGGTAGGCGGTGGAAGAACGGCGGCGCCGCTGCGCAGGGCGTCGTTTTCGAGGGCCGGCCGGCTGATGGTTTCCGCGTACAGGTGTTCCGGCGGGCCGACTTCTCCCCACACGCCTGCCGCGTCGACATCAGGTACCGCTCCAGGTGACGCACCCGCAGCTCCTCCACCCATCGCGGCGGTTCCGTAGGCCCGTTGACCGTGGACACCTTCCGGTCCCAGCTCGTGTCCTACGGACGAGGTCCACGCTCGTCGCGACGACGCCACCACCCGTACGCCGCCCGGTCATCCATGGACGCGTCGCGCCAGTCCCGCCGGCCTCGCGCGAACCACAAAAAGTCGAAGTACGTACGCAGATCCCGGGCTAACCGGATGACTACAGCTTTGGCCAGCTGCCCAACGCGAGATTCGCGACTTGCAGCAGCTCAGGGCGGGAACTACCACTCGCGGCCTGGACGGCGATCCCGTTGGCGACTGTCCTCAGGTAGAGCGCAAGCAGATGAGGATCTGTGGAAGGCGGAAGGTCGCCGGCGTCCACCGCCTGTTGAAACCGGCGCGTCAAGTGGGCTATCCCCTCCTCACGCCATGCGATGAGTGCGTCTCGGACCGGGCGGCTCTCATCCCCGGTGGCCAACGCACCCAGCACGCCAAGACAGCCCGCGGGCAACCCCGGCACGGTCGCCGCCTCGACCGTCCCGTGAAGCACGGCGGTGGCCACTGCTCGACTTGTGGACTCTGTCAGAGCTTGAGCGAAGTAGGAGGTCAGGCCCTCGGTGTACCGCTCCAGCGCCTTGTAGAAGAGGTCTTCTTTGTTGCCGAACGCCCGGTACAGGCTGGGGCGGCTGATCCCCATCGCTTCGGTGAGGTCGTCAAGGCTGGCGCCCTCGAAACCCTTTGACCAGAACACCAGGACTGCACGATCGAGCGCCTCGTCGATGTCGAACGCGCGAGGCCTGCCGGGGGAGGCCGGTGTCGTCGAGGTCATTTCTTCATCCTACTCCTTCGGTACCGATCGGTACGGATGTGCTAACGTGTTGCGTACCAATCGGTACGCAATAACGGAGGGTGACATCGTGTCACAGATAGTGCTCATCACTGGCGGGACCTCAGGCATCGGCCTGAGCCTCGCCCAATCCTTCGTGGAGGCTGGGGCGTCCGTCGTCGTCTGCGGGCGTTCGCAGGCAGCGCTGGACCGATTCGCGCAGGCACACCCGCAGGCGCTGGCCGTGCGGGCTGATGTGACGAACCCAGCCGATCGGGCAACGCTGTTGCAAGCAGTCGCTGATCGCTTCGGGCGTCTGGACGTGCTGGTCAACAACGCCGGTACGTTCGAGGAACGCGACTACGCCGTCGGTAAGAACCCCAATGCGACGCTCGATGCCGAGGTGGCACTGAACCTCACCGCCCCCATCCACTTGACGGGTGAAGTGCTCGAGCGATGGCCGTCGCCCGACGCGATCGTCTTCATCACCTCGGGGTTCGCTCTGGTCTCGCCCACTCGCGCGCCCACCCACGGCGCGGTGAAGGCCGGCCTGCACGGCTTTGCGGACGGCCTGCGCCGTCAACTCGCCCCGCAGGGCACCCATGTCCTTGAGGTCCTCCCACCGTCCACGGACACGCCCATGAACGCCGAAGCCACGGGAAAGAAACTGACTCCCGCACAGGTGACGGCGGTCACGATGAAAGCCCTTCGACGCAGGCGGAACATGGCATTCCCCGGCCAGACGAAAGTCATGCCCGCCATGCTGCGCATCGCGCCGGGCACACTGCGACGCGTCGTCGCCGCGCTCTGAACCCCACAGAAATCCTTCCCCCGGCAACACGTCACCGAGCGGGCCGAATGGACTCCCGTCTCCCGCGAAGCCGAAGGCACGTAGCGTTTCAGCCCAGGGCCGGTGCCGCGACTCTGTTGGTGATCTTGCCGGGGCCGGCTGGGGGCGGTGCAGAGGGCGCGGAAGTGGCTTGGTGCCCGCCGGGGACGGGTCGGTTCGGCGATCCAGTCGGCGATGCGGGTGACGCTGCAGGCCAGTGCGGTCAGGACGTGCCCGATGTGCGTTTTCGGCAGACCCCGGTAGCGGGTTCGGCGCAGGCCGCAGGCGCGGACCCGTAATCTGAGCCCGCGCGGAGTGGCGGCCATGGTCGTCGAATACCCCGTGGCGCCAAGCGGCTCCGCCAGACTGCGCCTACAGGTCATGCCGTCCCACACACCCGAACAAGCCGGGCAGGCCGCCGCCGCCATCGCCGCCGCGGTGTCCGAGGCCCGAACCGCCATCGACAGCCTCGACGCCGCTTCGAGCCTCGTCCGCCCCGACTCGCACTGAAGCGTCCCAGGATGAGCAGCCTGCCGGCGTTCCACGCCGTCGTTGCCGACCAGGTCGAATTCCTGACCCGCCACCTCCTGAACAACTGACCGGCCCGTTCCGGATTGAAAGGATTCCCCATGCCCAAATTCCCCCTCCACCTGGTTCCTTCCCGCAGAGCGCTGACGACCGGGCGCTTCATCGTCGCGGCCACCCACTTGTTCACCCCGCGGCTGGCCGCGCGGGCTTTCCAGCTCACGGCCAGCGGTACCCCGGCGATCCCTTATGCGCGGATGTTCGCGATCCGCAACGCTGCTCTCGGGCTTGGACTGCAACGGATGGACAGTTTCACCCGGCCCCAGCAGCAGCAGTTTCTTGCGGTGAACATCGTCATGGACTCGGTCGATGCCGCCGCTTTCCTGGCTGCGGGCCTGCGGCGCGACGTCAGCCGTACCTCGGCCATGCTGTCCGCCGCCGTGGCTCTTTCTGCGGTGGTGGCCGGTACCACGGCCCTCATCGAGCACAAGCAAGCGGCCGCCCAAGAAACGGAGCCGACAGCGACGGCGCCATCGAACAGCGACTGGAAGTGACCGCACCGGCGTGGCACCGCAGCTGATCCACCGCAGTGCCTCCATCGGCTGGAGGCCGCCGAGGACGGGTTGGCGGTCTCTGTCGAGTTCGGCGTCGGGCGGATGAGGTTCCGGCGAAGACGTGGACGACGGTGCCCGGTGCCGTCGACGGTGAGAGCGGCCGGCTTCCCCCGACGGGGCCGGCCGGGTCACCGGCTGCTCGCACTGGTGGCGATCGCGGGGGAGGACGGCGAGAGCGAGGATGCCGCCGGTGCGGGCGAGTACGGGGTAGCCGGAGGCGGAGACGACGAGGCCGGAGCTGAAGCCCCCGGTGGCGCCGGCGATGGCGATGGAGACGCCAGCCGTGCCCTGGTTCTTGGCTCGGGTGGCCAGCGGCACGGCATCGGTGATCATCGCGGTGCCGGAGACGAGGCCCAGGTTCCACCCCAGCCGCGGCAGGCGCCTCGGCGGCGGTGATTTGATTCCGGCGGCGAGGAGGGTGAGGCCGGAGGCTGCGGCTGCCGGTGTACGGCCGTACCGGTCGACGAGCCAGCCGGTCAGCGGGGAGGGCAATGCAGACATCAGGTCACGTACCGCCCTCTGATGGCAACTGAGTGATCCGACGCTCTGCCGCAGATGGCGTCAGCGGGGCTGGTTCAGTGCCCGGGTCGGTGCCCGGTTAGCCGCCCGCGCCGCATCGAGTTCCTCGGTCCGCTCCTTTAGCTGGCCCCTTATGTCGGCCAGGTCTTGTTCGAGCAACGTGATGCGACGCTGCAACTGGCCGTCGTACGGGCCGGTGCCGACCCCGCGCGGTGGGCCGCCCTGCCGACGGGTGCGGTGAGCGTCGAGGTCGCCGCCCTGTGCGCGTCGGCGCTCGCGCTGGCCGCCGCGGCGGTGCGGTTCAGCGAGGTGCGGGTACCGGGACCCGTCGTGGCCGGCGCCGTACGGGCGCTGCCGATCACGGCCGGCGTACTCCTTCCGCCCCGCTTCGCCCTCTTCGTCTCCCCGGCCGACCCGCGCTGGGACGACGCCCATGTGCTGTGGGCCGCCGTGCTCGGCACGGCACTCGCCGCCTGGCTGCTGTGAGCCCCGGAGCCACGCCGTCGACGCCGCGGTCCGCGCCGGCGTCCGCGTCGGCGACGCCTCGGCCCGGGAGGCGGCGCTCAGGCCACGGCGTAGTGCCCGAGGGCCGGTTCCAGCAGGGCGAAGGCGTCGGCGGCCTCGCGCGCGACGACCGCGGCGATCTCGTCGTTCGCGCGGCCGGCGAGGGTCAGCTCCTGGATACGGCGGAACAGGACACGGTGCACCGCTGCGAGCAGGGCCGCGGCGGTGTGCGCGGTGATGTCGTCGGGGGCGGCACCGGTGGCCTCGGCGAGGGCGGCGGCGAGTGCCTCCTCGCGCCGGTCGTGCAGGGTGCGCAGGCAGACCGAGAGGGTCGGGCTCTCGTGGATCATCCGGGAGAAGTCCGGGCCGGCGAAGCCGATGACCGGGTCCTGGGCGGCGACACCGGCCTCGAAGGCACGGCGGAGCGCCGCGAGGGCGGACTCCCCGGCGGGACGGTCCGCCACGGTCTCGGCCAGGCCCGCCACGAAGGCGTCCTGATGGTCGAGGGCCATGTCCTCCTTGCGCGGGAAGTAGTTGGTCACGGTCTTCTTGGCGACGCGGGCGGCGGTGGCGATCTCCGCGATGGTCGTGGCCTCGAAGCCCTGCGCCATGAAGAGCCGAGTGGCGTGGTCGGAGATCGACTGCCGGGTCTCACGCTTCTTGGACTCGCGCAGTCCTGTGCTCTCGCTGCTCATGGAGCAATCTTACCCTCGTAGTAAAAATATGTTGACCGTACTGAGTGGACTGATGTAATTTTACGTCGAGGATAAGTTTTTTCCTCCGCCCTCTGCTCCCTGCTCCGTCCACTTCCGAAGGGTCCCGCGTGCAGATCACCGCTTCCGCCGTCTCCCTCACCGTCGACGACGTGGCCGCGTCCCGCTCCTTCTTCACCACCCACCTCGGATACGACGAGCGCATGGCGGCGGACGGCTTCTCCTCGCTGAGCCGTCCCGACGCCGCGGCGGACATAGTCCTGCTGCGCCGCGGCACGGAGATCCTGCCGGCCGACCAGCGCGATCAGCGCGCCGGCGGACTCATCCTCGCGTTCACCCTCGACTCGGGCATCGCCCACGAAGAGGACAGGCTCCGCGCCGCGGGCGTCGACATCACCATGCCGCTGCGCGAAGAACCGTGGGGCGAACGCCTCTTCCAGATCACCGACCCCAACGGCGTGGTCGTCCAGTTCGTGGAGTGGGCCGCTCCCACGACATGACCCGCGGCGCATCGCGGCAGGACGACCACCCCACGAAAGGCATTCATGCGCGAGCTCGTGTACTTCATCGCCTCCAGCCTCGACGGCCGCATCGCCGGGCCGGACGGCGCGGACCCCACCGGCCCCGACGGCTTCTGGCCGATCGCGCCGGACTACGTCCGGCACCTGGCCACCGCCTACCCCGAGACACTGCCCGCCGGGGCCCGCGAGGCACTGGGCGTCACAGCCGAGGGCACCCACTTCGACACCGTCCTGGAAGGCCGCAAGAGCTACGAGATCGGGCTGGCGGCCGGTGTCCCGGACGCCTATCCGCACCTGCGTCACCTCGTCTTCTCGCGGACGCTCACCGAGACGCCCGCCCCGGCCGTGGAACTCGTCGCCGGCGACCCCGTGGCGAAGGTCCGTGAACTCAAGAAGGAGGACGGCAAGGACATCTGGCTGCTCGGTGGAGCGGCACTGGCGGGCGCCCTCTACCCGGAGATCGACCGGCTGATCGTCAAGCTCAGCCCTCTCACCGTCGGCGACGGCATACCCCTGTTCGCCGGCGCAGCCTTCGACCCCCGCCTCTGGCAGCTCACCGACCACACCGCGCTGGAGAGCGGCGTCCTGTTCCTCACCTACCGCCGCGTACCCGCCTCCGAGGTGCGGGGCTGACGGCAGGGCCGTACGGTCGGCACGCCCCACCGGGACGGGGGCGACCTTCTTGCGGCCGGGGCCCCGAACTGCCGGAGCAGCCGTTCGCGCGCGGTCGGATCCCGGTGGGCCCGGACCTTCACCCGCCGGCGGCGGCGCGGGTGCGGACAGGGGCGGGACGGGAGACCCTGGCCTCGGCCGACGGCCCGCCGCACCTGCCCGCCGACGCCGAGGCCCCGGAGGAGAGCGACGATGACCGGACCGGCCCACGAGTCCCCGCACGGGGTACGTCGGATCACCCTGGACGCGGCGGGGCTGCCACTCTCCGCGCTGCTCAGCGAGCCGCCGGCCGGCGCCCCGCGCGCCGTCGTGGTCGCGGTGCACGGCGGCGGCATGAACGCGGGCTACTTCGACTGCCGGGCCCACCCCCAGCAGTCGCTGCTGACGCTGGGCGCGCGCCTCGGCCACACCGTCCTGGCCGTGGACCGGCCGGGCTACGGCCACTCCGCCGCCCGGCTGCCCGAGGGCCAGGGGCTGGCGGAACAGGCCGTGTCGCTGCGTGCGGCGCTGCGCGACTTCACCTCCCGCCACGACACGGGCGCGGGCCTGTTCCTGCTCGCCCACTCCTACGGCGGCAAGGTGGCCCTGACCGCGGCGGCCGACCTGCCGTCAGCCGCGGGGCTGCCGTGTGCCGCCGGTCCGCTGCGTGCCGCCGAGCTGCCGCGTGCCGTCGACCGATCGCGTGCCGCCGAGCTGCCGCGTGGCGTCGACCGATCGCGTGCCGCCGACCCGCTGCAAGCCGTCGAGCTGCCGCATGCCGCCGACCTGCCGCAAGCGGCCGGCCTGCCCCAAGCCCCGTCCGGCGGGCCGCCCCATGGCGTCGGCCTGCCCCCATCCGTCGAACCCGGCCCGTCGCACCTGCTCGGGATCGACATCTCGGGCTGTGGCCATCTGTACGCCGTCGAGCCGCACGAACTGCCCACCGCCGACAACGACGGCGGCCGACTGCGCCGGAGTTGGGGCCCGCTGCGTCTCTATCCCTCGGGCACCTTCCGGGAGAGCGGCTCGATCGTCGAGCCCGTACCCGCACTGGAACGGGCCGAACTGGCCCGCTGGCCGCTGCTCTTCCGCTCCACCGCGCCCCGCGTCCGCGTGCCCGTACGGCTGACGTTCGCCGAGCACGAGGCCTGGTGGCGCCATGACGACGAGGCCCTGGCCGATCTGGCCGCGCACTTCACGGCCGCGCCGCAGGTGAGCGTCGAGCGTCAACCAGGGGCCGGACACAACATCAGCCTCGGACGAGCCGCCCGCGCCTACCATCTGCGCGCGCTCGCGTTCCTCGAAGACTGCCTGGCCGCTCGGGAGACGCCCCCCACCCCCCGCACCGCCGGCCCCCTGCCGTCCACCGTTGCCTCCAGACATCCGAGGGCCGAGGAGGCGATGCTCCGCCGTCGCCCGGTGTGTTGAGCGGGCCGGCCCGGGGCTCACGGGGTGCCGCCGTGCCCGGCCCGCCCCTCCCGCAGCCACGCCCGTGTGCCGAACGACGCGCACGCCCGCGAGGCCACCACCGCGGCCGCCCGCAGGGCCTCGACGAAGCCGTACGACGTCAGGGTGTCCCGCCCGGCGAGGCGATGGGCCAGCGCCCCGTGCAGGACGTCACCGGCACCCAGCGTGTCCGCGACCCGTACGGCGGGGACGGCCACCGTGCCCCGGCCGTCCGGGCCCGCCCACACCAGGGGCCGCCCGCCCCGGCTGACCGCCGACCGGACGACCCCGTGCTCCCGCAGGAACCGCAGGGTGTCGGTCGGTCCGCTCCCCGGTGCGTCCGTCCCGGGCGGACGGAAGTCCTCCGAGCAGACGGCCACGTCGATCGACGGCAACAGCCGCTCCGTACCGGCCTTCCAGCTGCCACCGTCGAACACGGTCCGGCGACCGGCGGCCCGTGCCGCCCCGGCGGCGGCCACGGCCAGCTCCATGTGGTGGCCGTCGAACTCCACGATGTCCGAGGCCGCCACCAGCGCGTCGAGATCGTCCGGCGGGTCGAGCCGGTGTCCCGTCGCGTTGGTCGAGGCGACCGCCCGGTCCCCGCTCGACGCGGTCACCAGCACGGACGACACGGCCGGCGGTTCGACCGAGTCGGCCGCCAGGTCCACCACCCTCACGCCCAGCCGGTCCAGATCCGCCGCGACGGCGGCCCCCAGCGGATGGCGGCCGATCGCGGTGAGCAGGGTGGCCGCACCGCCCAGATGGGCGAACGTCACCGCCGCGTTCGCCGCCGGGCCGCCCGCGGCCACGAGCTGCTCGCGAGCCGTCAGCTTCTCGTTCGGCCCCGGCACCCGGTCGACGAGCTGCACGACGTCCAAGGTGCACAACCCGACGAACAGCCCCCGCCGCCGCGCACCGGCCACCCCGCCTCCCGACTCCACCAGGCGTCCCCTCTCGACCGACCCGCCGCACCGGCCAACCGCATCGACCAACCGCATCGACCAACCGCATCGACCAACCGCATCGACCAACCGCATCGACCAACCGCACCGACCAGGCCACCGGTCCGACCTCATCCTCCGCAGGGCGGACGGTACGCCCACTGGGGAAAGTACTGCCGCCATTCGGCCCGGGTGATCGCCGGGGAGACCGTGTCGCAGATGCGGGCGGCGACGTGTTCGAGGTCGGGGTCCCACAGGAGGGCGGTCCAGTCCTCGCTGCCGGTGGCCAGCGTGCGGCCGTCGGGGCTGAACGCGAGGGTGTCGACGGGTTTGGCGTGGGCGCTCAGCAGCACCGGTTCGTGGACGTCGCCGCCGGCCGTCAGACCGTACAGCCGCACCTTCTTGTCGGCGCTCGCGGCGGCCAGTGTCCGGCCGTCGGGCGCGAACGCGACCGACATGACGCCGTCGGTGTACCCGGTGAGACGGTCACGGGCGACCGGGGAGCGCGGGTCGGTCAGGCCCCAGAGGCGTACGGTGCGGTCCTCGCTGCCCGTGGCCAGGGTGCGGCCGTCGGGGGCGAAGGCCACCGACTTCACCGCGCCGGTGTGCCCGGTGAGGGCCGACAGCCGGGCCGGCCGGCGAGGACGGGCGACGTCCCAGAGGACGGCCTCCCTGTTCCGGTCGGCCACGGCGAGGGTGCGGCCGTCGGGGGCGAAGGCCACCGAGTCCACGGCGCCACCGGCGGGGAGTGCGGACAGCGGGCGGGGGCGGCCGATGTCCGCCGTGTTCCACAGGCGTACGGTGCCCTGCTCGCCGCCGGTGGCCAGGGTGCGGCCGTCCGGACTGAAGGCCAGCGTGTTGACGTGCCCGATCCGGCCGGGAACCGTGCGCGCCGGGCGGGGGCGCTGTGCCGGGCCGAGGGCCCACAGCCGCAGCGTCCCGTCGGCGCTGCCGCTGGCCAGGGTGCGGCCGTCGGGGCTGAACGCGACCGTGTTGACGGGCCCGGTGTGTCCGGTGAGCGGGGGCAGCTCGTGCGGGCGGCGCCGGTCCGCGAGGTTCCACAGGCGCACGGTCCGGTCGTAGCTCCCGGTGGCGAGCAGCCGGCCGTCGGGGCTGAAAGCGACGGAGTAGAGCGAGCTGGTGTGGCCGGTCAGTGCGGGCCCGGGCAGGTCCCACAGCCGGGTGCTCTGGTCCTCGCTGCCGCTGGCCAGGGTGCGGCCGTCGGGGCGGAAGGCCAGCGACCGGACGCCACCGGTGTGCCCGGTGAGCACCTCCGCCTCGCGCGGGGCCCCGGAACCTGTCAGCTCCCAGCGGCGTACGGTTCCGTCGGTCCCACCGCTGACCAGTCGGCGGCCGTCGGGGCCGAACGCGACGGCGTCGACCGCGTCGGTGTGCGCGGTGAGCCGCCGGGGCCCGCCGAGCCGGTGCGACCGGCCCACGTCCCACAGCCGCACGGTGAAGTCGGCTCCGCCGGTGGCCAGTCGGCGTCCGTCGGGGCTGAACGCCACCGTGTTCACCTGCCCGCTGTGCGCGTCCCGGCCGGTCGCCGCCGACAACCGCCGCAGCCGCTCGCCCGACACGGCCAGCTCCCACAGCCGCACCGTCCCGTCCCCCTGCCCCGTGGCGACCGTCCGCCCGTCCCGGTGGAAGGCCACCGCCGTGACGTCGGAGCCTGTCTTCAGCGGGGCGAGCCCGTGCGGCCGGCGGCCGTCCGCCAGGCGCCACACCCGCATCCCGTCACGCGCGGCGGTCACGAGGCTGTGCCCGTCGGGCCCGAAGGCCACCCCGACCACCGGCCCGGCACCGGCCCGCAGTCGCGCCGTGAGCCGGGGCCGCCGCAGGTCACCGATGTTCCACAGCGCCACCGTCCCGTCCTCGCCCCCGGCCGCCAGCAGCAGCCCGTCGGACCGCACGGCGAGCGTGCGCACCGGCCCGCCGAGTCGGCCCAGGGTCACCGGCGCGCCCGGGTGGTGCGCGTCCGGCACCCGGCGCAGTCGCACGGTCCGCTCGCTGTCGCCGGTCACCAGGACCCGCCCGTCGGCGCTGAACGCCACCGCCGTGACCGCGCCCGGCGGGCCGGTCAGCCGAGTGGCGTACGGCGTGGCGAAGGCGCTGAGCACGCCGCCGCGCGCCTCGGGGGTGGGCGCCAGCCGGTACGCCGCCAGGCTGAGCTGGGCGGCCAGGGCGGGGTCGACCGTACGCAGCGCCGCGGCCCGGTCGGCGGCCCGCTGCGAACCGACGACGTCACGCTGCTGGTCGGCCGCCCGCTGCGCCCGTACGGCGAGGGCGGCGGTCGTGGTGGTCAGCACGAGCAGCACACCGAGCACCCCCACGCCCAGGCGCCGCAACCGCGTCCTGCGCCGCTCCGCCGCCCGCTCCGCCGCCTGTGCGGTCAGACCGGCGTCGAGGAACTCCCGCTCCGAGGCGGACATCGCCGTACGGTCCAGCCCGGCGGCCAGGGCGAGACGGGTGCCGCGGTACAACGCGCCCGGCTCCCGACCGAGCGCCTCCCAGGTCTGGGCCGCCTCAGTGAGCCGGCGCGCGCTCCGGGTGGCCTCACGGTCCTCGGTCAGCCAGCCGTGCAGCCTCGGCCAGCAGCGGATCAGCGCCTCATGGGCCAGCTCCACCCGGTCGCGGTCCAGCGTCAGCAGCCGCGCCCCCGCCGCGAGGTCCAGCACGGCACGCATCTCGTCGGGGCCGGGGCCGTCGTCGTGGTCCTCCCCGCCCCCTTCCCCGCCCGGCGCGGCCAACCCCCGCAACTCCTGGAGGCGGGCGGGGCGTCGGGTGTCCTCCGTGCCGTCCCCGAGGGCGGTCAGCCGGACGAACACCTGCCGGGCCAGCCGTCGCCGTCCGGTGTCCAGCCCCTGGTAGAACTCCTCGGCCGTGCGCGCGAGCGCCCCTTCCAGACCGCCCGCCGTCTCGAACGCCTCCAGCGTCAGGGCGTTGCCCCGCCGGCGCCGCCAGGTCTGTAGCAGGGCGTGCGACAGCAGCGGCAGCACACCCGCCTGGCCGTGCGCCTGGGCGACGAGTGTCGCCAGCAGCGCGCCCTCGACGGTCAGCCCGGCCCGCCGGGCGGGTCGCAGCACCGCGCGGCGCAGTTCGTCCAGACTCATCGGCCCGACCGGTACCTGCGCGTCGCGCATCGCCTCCACCAGGGGCGCGTGATGGGTGCAGTGCGCGTAGAAGTCGGCGCGGGTGCCCAGGGCGACACGACATCGCCCGCCGCTGTCGGAGGCGGCGGACACCAGGGCCTCGACGAAGCGGTTCCGCTCGGCGGTGTCCTGGCAGAGCGTGAACGACTCCTCGAACTGGTCGACGACCAGCACCAGTTCGCGGCGGCCGCCGTCGCCGCCGTCTCGGCCGGGGGTGGGCCGACTGGTGATCTGCCGCACCACGCGCCCCAGGTTCGCCGGATCCTGCCGCAACTCCCCGTACAGGGCGCCGGGCGGCAGACCCGCCAGCGCCCCCAGCCGTACCGCGCACTCCTCCAACGGCCGTGCCCCCGGTGTCAGTACGACCACCGTCGTACCCGCGGCCTCCCTCAGCCGTGGCACCAGCCCGGCCCGCAGGAGCGAGGACTTGCCCGAACCCGACGCCCCGATCACCACCACGAACCGCTGCCGCTCCAGCCGTCCGGCCAGCTCCTCCAGCAGCCGCTCCCGCCCGAAGAACCACGCGGAGTCCCGCTCCCGGAAGGACCGCAGCCCCGCGTACGGGGGAGCCGGGCCGGCCTCGGCCTCGGGCCCCGGTTCGCCCTCGCCCAGCAGCTCGGCGGCCTCCCGCCAGCGCTCCCGCCACTCCTCGGTGTCCCCGGCGCAGGCGCGTACATAGGCCAGGGTCACCGCCAGCGTGGGCAGCCGCTGTCCGGACGCGGCGGAGGAGAGGGTCGAGATCGAGTAGTGCGCCCGGTCCGCCAGCTCCCGGTACGGCGGATTTCCCGCCTTGCGCCTCAACTGCCGTAATCCTGCGGCGAATTCGACTAACGGACCGTCCCCGTCGTCCAGCGGTCGCTCCCTGCGCGGCATCGCCGCACCTCCCCGATGGTCCCGGCAGCTCCCCGTGGCTCCCCGTTCCCCCGTGCCGCGGGTCGCACTGCCGCTCCGCATTTTTCAGCAGTCGCCCGTTCCGCACCAGTGACCGAACACGAACAAGCGCGGGGCCGCTCCCTCGGGAGCGCCCGGCTCGACCGCCCGCCGGGGGGCGGTCGAGCGCGCGGGCACGGCCGACGCGGTGTTCGGACGACGTGCGAAAGCGGGCGCCCACGAGGCCTGTGACGTGGCAGGGTAGGGGCTCGGGTGCTCCGGGGGGTCACGCGCCATGCCTGGCGTGCCCGGCGCACAATGAAGCTTGGAAGCAGTGCCCCGCAGTCGATCTGTGAGCCCATGGACCACGGCTTTCGGTCGTACGGAGAGAAGGAACGATGGGCGAGCACGGTGTCGCCACGGCCGCGGTCGACGCCAGGGGACTGGTGATCGCGTGGAGTGCCGACGCGCGACGGGTGCTCGGCTACGAGCACGGCGAGGTGCTCGGCCGCCGCGCGGCCGACCTGCTGGCACGTCCCCTGTCCGCCTCGGCGCGTGGCCGCCTCACCGAACCGGCCGACTGGCGCGGCCCCGTGCACGCACGGCACCGGGACGGCCACGACGTGGAGCTGGAGCTTCAGGCGCACCCCCTGCTGGACGCCGCGGGCTCGACGCAGTGGTTCCTGACGGCGACCGTGCCGGAGCCCGCCGCCCGGCTGCGCCGATGGGCCCTGGACCAGCTCCCCGTCCCGATCGCCCTCTTCGACCAGGACGGACTCGCGGTGTCCGCGAACTCCGCCATGGAGACGGTGATGGGCCGGTCGCAGCAGGACCTCCTCGGCCGCCGCGTGGGCGTGTCCGTCGACGGACAGCGCAGGCTGCCGGGGTTCGAGGGGCTCGACGACGCGGTGCGGCGGGTGCTGAGCACGGGTGAGGCGATGCCGTTCGAGGCGTGGCTGCGCGCGCCGGGCGAGGCGCACGAACACGCGTGGCTGGTCTCCCTCAGCCCGCTGAAGGACGCCTCCGGCGACGTACGGGGCATGTGCCTGGCGGCGATCGACAGCACCGAGCAGTTCCTGGCCCGCCGCCGCCTGAGCATGCTCAACGAGTCCGGCAACCGGATCGGCTCCACCCTCGACGTGACCCGTACCGCCGAGGAACTCGCCGAGGTGTGCACGGACCATCTGGCCGATTTCGTCGTCGTGGACCTGCTGGACTCGGTGCTCGCCGGTGAGGAGGCCGCCCCCTCGCCCGACGCGGACGCCCTGGTCTTCCGCCGCGCCGCCCACCGGTCCGTGCTGGAGGGCTGCCCCGAGGCCGTCGTCCCGGTCGGCAGCAGACACACCTACGACGAGGGGTCGCCGTCGGGCCGTGCGCTGGCCACCGGCCGTGCCCTGCTGTACGAGGTCGACGACGTCACCGGGCTGCCGTGGGCGGGGGGCTCGTCGGAGCGGGCCCGCAGCATCGAGGTCCACGGCATCCACTCGATCATGGCCGTGCCCCTGCGCGCCCGCGGCCTCACCCTCGGGCTGTCGGTCCTCGCCCGCCACCGCACGGCCGAGCCGTTCGGCGAGGACGACCTGCTGCTGGCCGAGGAGCTCGCCGCCCGGGCCGCCGTCTGCGTCGACAACGCCCGCCGCTACACCCGTGAACGCGCCATCGCCCTCGAACTGCAACGCAGCCTCCTGCCCCACCGCGCACCCCGGCAGGCCGCCGTCGAGGTCGCCTCCCGCTACCAGCCGGCCAGCACCCGCGCCGGCATCGGGGGCGACTGGTTCGACGTCATCCCGCTGTCCGGAGCCCGGGTGGGGCTGGTCGTGGGCGATGTCGTCGGCCACGGCGTCCAGGCGTCCGCCACCATGGGCCGGCTGCGGACGGCCGTACGCACCCTGGCCGACGTCGACCTGGCCCCGGACGAGCTGCTGACCCAGCTCGACGACATCGTGCTGCGCCTGGACTCCGAGCGGACGGCGGACGAGGCCGAGGACGCGGAGAGTCCGGGCGAGATCGGAGCCACCTGTCTGTACGCCGTGTACGACCCGGTCGCGCGCCGCTGCTCCATGGCCCGCGCCGGCCATCCGCCACCGGCCCTGATCGGCCCGGACGGCGAGGCGGCCTTCCTCGACCTGCCGATCGGGCCCCCGCTGGGCGTGGGCGGCCTGCCGTTCGAGACGGCGGAGTTCGACGTCCCCGAGGGCAGTGTGTTCGCCCTCTACACCGACGGTCTCGTGCAGGCGGCCGGACGCGACCTGGACGACGGTCTCGACCGGCTGCGCCGGGCGCTGTGCGGCACGGGCCGTGCGCTGGAGGAGACCTGCGACGGGGTCCTGGGGGACCTGCTGACGGACCGCCCCGTCGACGACGTGGCCCTGCTGCTGGCCCGCACCCGGGCCCTGGACGCCGACCGGGTCGCCGTCTGGGATGTGCCCGCCGACCCCGCGTTCGTGGGGCAGGCCCGGAAACTGGCCTGCGACCAGCTCGCCGCCTGGCAGCTGGAGGAGCTCACCTTCGTCACCGAACTCGTCGTCAGCGAGCTGGTCACCAACGCCATCCGGTACGGCGGGTCCCCGATCCAGCTGCGGCTGATCCGTGAGGCCACCCTCATCTGCGAGGTCTCCGACTCCAGCGCCACCGCCCCGCACATGCGCCGGGCCCGTGCCTTCGACGAGGGCGGCCGGGGCCTCCTGCTCGTGGCGCAGCTCACCCAGCGCTGGGGCAGCCGGCACACCCGTACGGGCAAGACGATCTGGGCCGAACAGACCCTGCCTGCCGAGGACCGCCCGGCGTAGCGCCGCAGCGGCGCCGGCGGCTGTGGGACTCCTTGACCCCCGGTCGGCACTCCACGATGCTGTGTTGCGGTACGCGCTATGTGTGCCGCGATGAGAAACGTCAGACTCGGGTCGTCAGACTCAGGTCTCGTACCAGCCGAGGAGTGGCCATGGCTCACCAGGTCCGTGCCGTCGTCGCGCGGGGCAAGGGTGCCCCCGTCAGCCTGGAAACGATCGTCGTGCCGGACCCCGGACCGGGTGAGGCGCTGGTGAAGGTCGAGGCGTGCGGGGTCTGCCACACCGACCTGCACTACCGGGAGGGCGGGATCAACGACGACTTCCCGTTCCTGCTCGGCCATGAGGCGGCGGGCGTGGTCGAGGCGGTGGGGGAGGGCGTCACGGATGTCGCCCCCGGTGATTTCGTCATCCTCAACTGGCGTGCGGTGTGCGGCAGTTGCCGGGCCTGTCGACGGGGCCGCCCCTGGTACTGCTTCGCCACCCACAACGCGAAGCAGAAGATGACGCTCCTCGACGGCACCGAGCTGTCCCCGGCGCTGGGCATCGGCGCCTTCGCGGAGAAGACCCTCGTCGCCGCCGGCCAGTGCACCAAGGTCGACCGGGCCGCGTCGCCCGCCGTGGCCGGACTGCTGGGCTGTGGGGTGATGGCGGGCATCGGCGCCGCGATCAACACCGGGAACGTGGGGCGCGGTGACAGTGTCGCCGTCATCGGCTGCGGCGGCGTCGGGGCCGCGGCGGTCGTCGGGTCCGAGCTGGCGGGCGCCGCGAAGATCATCGCCGTCGACATCGACGACCTCAAGCTGGAGACCGCCAGGAAGCTGGGCGCGACCCACACCGTGAACTCCCGCGAGACCGACGCGGTCGAGGCGATCCGTGAGCTGACCGGCGGTTTCGGCGCGGACGTCGTGATCGAGGCGGTCGGCCGCCCCGAGACGTACAAGCAGGCCTTCTATGCCCGCGACCTGGCCGGCACGGTCGTCCTCGTCGGCGTCCCCACCCCGGAGATGAAGCTCGAACTGCCCCTCCTGGACGTCTTCGGCCGCGGCGGCGCCCTGAAGTCCTCCTGGTACGGCGACTGCCTGCCCGACCGCGACTTCCCCATGCTCATCGACCTCTACCTGCAGAAGCGTCTGGACCTGGACACCTTCGTCACGGAGACCATCGCACTCGACGAGGTCGAGAAGGCCTTCGAGCGGATGCACGGCGGCGACGTCCTGCGCTCGGTGGTGGTCCTCTGACGACCGGGCGGACCGCGGCCGTATCGGCCTAGCCGCGGAGGGCACGGAAGAGCCGTGGCCGGGGACGCCCCCCGGCCACGGCTCGTCGTCGTGTCCCGGGACCGTGCGCCCCGGGCCGATCGGGTGGTGCGCCGGTCTTGACAGGGGATCACGGGTCACGCTTTCTTGTTCTCGTTGCGTATCGCGGCACTGTTGTGCAGTTCGCAACCTCCGACGTCCGGTGGCGGTCCGCCGCCCGACCGCGAGGTCCGGCGACACGGAACGGCTCTGATTCCCCTACATCCCGGAGTGGCGCTTCAGATGACTCGCAACGCACCTGTCGAGGACCCCGGCGACGCCCGCCTGCGGGTCGGCCCCCCGAAGGAGTACGCCGCCGGCCTCCCCGCGGTCACCTCCTCCCTCCGCCACGCCGGCGAGCAGATGGGCGCCCGCCGGGGCCTGCTCACCCTGCTGCGGGTCAACCAGAAGGAGGGCTTCGACTGCCCCGGCTGCGCCTGGCCCGAGCCGGAGCACCGCCACCGGGCCGAGTTCTGCGAGAACGGGGCCAAGGCCGTGGCCGAGGAGGCCACCGTGCGCCGGGTCACCCCGGACTTCTTCGCCGAGCACACCCTGGAGGATCTGCTCCCCGCCAGCGACTACTGGCTCGGCCAGCAGGGCCGCCTCACCCATCCCCTGTACCGCGCGGCCGGCGACGACCGCTACCGGCCGATCTCCTGGGACGACGCGTTCGCCGTGATCGCCCGTGAACTCGCCGCGCTCGACCACCCCGACCAGGCCGCGTTCTACACCTCCGGCCGGGCGAGCAACGAGGCCGCGTTCCTCTACCAGCTCTTCGTCCGGATGCTCGGCACCAACAACCTGCCGGACTGCTCCAACATGTGCCACGAGTCCAGCGGTTCGGCCCTCACCGAGACCATAGGCATCGGCAAGGGCAGCGTCACCCTGGAGGACCTCCACGACGCCGACCTCATCCTGGTGGTCGGTCAGAACCCGGGCACCAACCACCCCCGTATGCTCTCCTCGCTGGAGACCGCCAAGCGCCGGGGCGCCCGGATCATCGCGGTCAACCCGCTCCCCGAGGCGGGGCTGCTGCGGTTCAAGAACCCCCAGCGGCCGTCCGGTGTCCTGGGCGGCGGCACCCGTCTGGCCGACCGGTTCCTCCAGATCAGACTGGGTGGGGACCAGGCGCTGTTCCAGGCCTTCAACCGCATGCTGCTGGAGGCCGAGGACGAGGCCCCCGGCAGCACGCTGGACACCTCCTTCATCGAGCGGTACACCCACGGCTTCCAGGAGTTCGCCGAGCACGCCCGCAAGGTCTCCTGGGACGAGATCCTGACGGCGACCGGCCTGCCCGAGGAGGAGATCCGGGGCGCGTTCGACGAGGTGCGGGGCGCCGAGAAGATCGTCGTCTGCTGGGCGATGGGCCTCACCCAGCACAAGCACTCGGTCCCCACCATCCGGGACGTCGTCAACTTCCTCCTGCTGCGCGGCAACATCGGCCGTCCGGGCGCCGGCCTCTGCCCGGTGCGCGGCCACTCCAACGTGCAGGGCGACCGCACCATGGGCATCTACGAGAAACCGGACGACGCGTTCCTGGACGCGCTCGGCGCCGAGTTCGCGTTCACACCCCCGAGGCACCACGGCCACGACGCCGTCGAGAGCATCCGCGCCATGCGCGACGGCGGCGTACGGGTCTTCGTCGCGCTCGGCGGCAACTTCGTCGCCGCCGCCCCCGACACCGAATCGACCGAGCGGGCCCTGCGCACCTGCCGCCTCACCGTGCAGATCTCCACCAAGCTCAACCGCTCGCACGTCGTCGCCGGTCAGCAGGCGCTCATCCTCCCGTGCCTCGGCCGGACCGAGGCCGACCTGCGGCCCGGCGGGCCCCAGCAGGTCACGGTCGAGGACTCCATGGGCATGGTGCACCTCTCCCGAGGGCGCCTCGCCCCCGCCTCCGAGCACCTGCTCAGCGAGGTCGCGATCATCTGCCGGATGGCACGGGCGGCGCTCGGGGAAGCGGGCTCCCACGTGCCCTGGGAGGAGTTCGAGAAGGACTACGACACCATTCGCGACCGCATCGCCCGCGTGATCCCCGGCTTCCAGGACTTCAACCACCGGGTGCGCCGGCCGGGCGGCTTCGCGCTGCCCCACCCGCCGCGTGACGAACGCCGGTTCACCACCGCCACGGGGCTGGCCAACTTCACCGCCAACCCGCTGGAGCGGCCCCATGTGCCACCGGGCCGGCTGCTGCTCCAGACGCTGCGCTCCCACGACCAGTACAACACCACCGTCTACGGCCTGGACGACCGCTACCGCGGCATCCACCAGGGCCGCCGGGTCCTCTTCGTGAACCCCGACGACCTCGCCGACCGGGGCCTCGGCGACGGGGACCTCGTCGACATCGTCAGCGAGTACGAGGACGGCGTGGAGCGCAGGGCGCCGGCCTTCCGCGTGGTGCCCTACCCGACCCCGCGCGACTGCTGCGCCGCCTACTTCCCCGAGGCCAATGTCCTGGTCCCCCTGGATTCCACGGCGGCGATCAGCAACACCCCCACGTCGAAGTCGATCGTGGTGCGCCTGGAGCCGGTCCCCGCGCAGGGCGTTCTTCGACGCGACTCTTGACAGTCTGTCCGAGGCGGCCGAGTGTGTTGCTCATAGTGAATCCGGATGCATCATCCGCAACCGGATGCGAGTGGCAGTCACCTCCTTCGCCCCCACGTTTCCCTTCTTGCCCGGTCGCGCCACCGTCGGCCACGACAGCGCGTCCCCTGCCGTCTGTGGAAAGGACGAGCCGATGAGCAGAACCCGCGAACGGAACGGGAGCCCAGGCCGCCCCGCCGGGGAGGATCCGCCGGGAGGCGGTGCGGCCACCGCCCACCCCCGGACCGACCTCGTCGTCTTCGGTGTCGCCGCCGCGCTCACCCTGGCCTTCGTCGTGTGGGGAGCCACGGCGACCGACACGCTGGAGAGCGTGTCCGGGAAGCTGCTGGACGGGACGATCCGCAACGGCGGCTGGGCCTTCGTCCTCGCCGCCTCGGGCTTCGTGGTCTTCGCCCTCTGGCTGGCGATGAGCCGCTACGGGCGGATCACCCTCGGGAAGGAGGGGGAGGAGCCCGAGTTCCGCACGGTGTCGTGGATCGCCATGATGTTCAGCGCGGGCATGGGCATCGGCCTGATGTTCTACGGAGTGAGCGAGCCGCTCTCCCACTTCGTCACGCCGCCGCCGGGCACCGACCCGGCCGACGCCAACCAGGCCATGGAGACCGCCATGGCCACCACCCTCTTCCACTGGACGCTCCACCCGTGGGCGATGTACGCGGTCGTGGGTCTCGCCATCGCCTACAGCACCTTCCGGCGCGGCCGCCGACAGCTGATCAGCGCGGTGTTCACGCCGTTGCTCGGTGAGAAGAGGGTGAACGGCTGGCCCGGCCGGGCCATCGACATCCTCGCCATCTTCGCCACCCTCTTCGGCTCGGCGGCCTCCCTCGGTCTCGGCGCCCTCCAGATCGGCAGCGGCTTCACGGGGCTGGGCTGGCTGGGGTCGGTCGGCACCGGACTGCTGGTCGTCGTGATCGTGGTGCTGACCGTGGCGTTCGTCGCCTCGGCGGTCTCCGGGATCGAGAAGGGCATCCAGTGGCTGTCCAACACCAACATGGTGCTGGCGGTGGGGCTCGCCCTCTTCGTCTTCCTGGTCGGCCCGACCATCTTCATCCTCGATCTGCTGCCCACCTCCGTCGGCGCCTTCTTCGGCGACCTGGCCCAGATGGCGGGCCGTACCGAGGCGTCCAGCGGCAAGGGTGTCGCCGACTGGCTGGCCGGCTGGACGGTCTTCTACTGGGCGTGGTGGATCTCCTGGACCCCCTTCGTCGGTATGTTCATCGCCCGCATCAGCCGCGGCCGCACCATCCGCCAGTTCGTCGGCGGCGTCATCCTGGTCCCCAGCAGTGTCAGCCTGCTCTGGTTCGCCGTGTTCGGCGGCTCGGCGATGCACCTCCAGGAGGCCGGCCGGCTGAGCGACGCCGCGACCGCCCAGGGCCAACTCTTCGACGTGCTCCAGCAGTACCCGATCGCCACGGTGACGAGCATCGTCGTGATGATCCTCGTCGGCATCTTCTTCGTCTCCGGCGCCGACGCCGCCTCCATCGTGATGGGGACGCTCTCGCAGCGGGGTTCCCTCGAACCCTCCCGGGGCGTCGTGGTGTTCTGGGGTGTGCTGACCGGAGCGGTCGCCGCCGTCATGCTGCTCATCGGCGGCGGCAAGGGTGACGCGCTCACCGGGCTGCAGAACCTGACCATTCTGGCGGCGGCCCCCTTCACCCTGGTGATGATCGGGCTGTGCGTCGCGCTCAACCGGGATCTGCGCCACGATCCGCTCATCATCCGCGGGCGGATGGGCAAGGAGGCCATCGAGACGGCCGTCATCGCCGGCCACGAGAGGTACGACGGGGACTTCGAACTCCGTATCGGCCCCGCCACGTCCACGGACAGCACGGAGACCGCGCCGCCCGAGCGGACCGAGGAGTCCACGCCCTCCACCACCTCCGCCGTCTGAGACCGGCGCACCCGCCCGCCCGGCGGGGTCGTGGCACCGCCCTGTGCGGCCATGGCCCCGCCGGGCTTTCCGTTGTTCTATGTGAGGCGAGTTTTGAATACCGCAACTCTGAACGGGACTCAGAGGGGTCTCCGAATGCCTTGACAAGGGTTCTGGGCGACTCCAGACTGATGTTGCGCTTACCGCAAACCGTTTCGTTATACGCACCCGAGGTGTCATGATGATTCCCGCGTGCCGTCTCGCGGATCTCCCGCGAGGTGAGGCCTTCCGGCTCGACATCGACCCCCCTGTCTCGGTGTTCCACACCGACGACGGCGAGGTCTACGCCATCGACGACACCTGCACCCACCAGGACGCCTCGCTCGCCGACGGCTGGCTGGAGGGCTGCGAGGTGGAATGCCCGCTGCACGCCTCCAAGTTCGACCTGCGCACGGGCGCGGTCGACTCCCCGCCGGCCAAGCTGCCGGTCCGGACGCACGAGGTCGTGGTCGAGGACGGCATGATCCACGTCCGGCTCTCCACGGAGGCCCCGAACCTGCCGCCCTGCATCTCCGCCCGGCTCGCCGGAGGTCCCGCGTGAGAACCGTCGCCGTGGTCGGCGCCTCCCTCGCCGGCCTCTCGGCGGCCCGCTCCCTGCGCAAGCAGGGCTTCGACGGGCGCCTGGTCGTCATCGGCGACGAGCTGCACCGCCCCTACGACCGGCCCCCGCTCTCCAAGGAGTTCCTGGCCGGCACCCTCGGCGAGGCCGAACTCGCCCTGGAGACGGAGGGCGAGGACCTGGCGGCCGACTGGCTGCTCGGCACCCGCGCCACCGCGCTCGACCACGCCGCGCGCACCGTCCGCCTCGCCGACGGACACGAGGTGCGGGCCGACGGCTTCGTCATCGCCACCGGCGCCGTGGCGCGAGCCCTGCCCGGCTCCGAGGGCCTCGCCGGAGTGCACACCCTGCGCACCCTGGACGACGCCCGCGCCCTGCGGGACGAACTGGCCCGCGGCGGACGCCTGGTGGTGATCGGCGGCGGTTTCATCGGCGCCGAGGTCGCCTCCACCGCGCGCGCCCTCGGACTCGAGGTCACCGTCGTGGAGGCGGCGCCCACCCCGCTCGCCGGACCGCTCGGCGACACCATGGGCGCCGTCGTCTCCGGCCTCCACGCCGACCACGGCGTACGGCTGTTGTGCGGCGTCGGTGTCAAGGGACTGAGCGGTGAGCACCGTGTCGACGCCGTCCTGCTGGAGGACGGCCGCAGCGTCCCCGCCGACATCGTCGTCGTCGGCGTGGGGGCCCGCCCGTGCGTCGAGTGGCTCGCGGATTCCGGCATCGCGCTGGACAACGGCGTGAAGTGCGGCGCCGACGGTCGTACCAGCCTCGCCTCCGTGGTCGCCGTCGGCGACTGCGCCAACTGGTACGACCCCCGCGCGGGCCACCACCGCCGCGTGGAGCACTGGACCGGCGCGCGCGAGCGCCCGGAGGCGGCCGTCGCCACCCTGCTGGCGGGGGGCGCGGTCGAGCCGGGCGTGCCCAGGCCGCCGTACTTCTGGTCCGACCAGTACGGCGTCCGCATCCAGTTCGCCGGCCACGCGGCCGAGGCCGACAGCGTCACCGTCGAGGCGGGCGCGGCCGACGACCGCGACGTCCTCGCCGTCTACCGGCGCGCCGGCCGGCCCGTCGCCGTGCTCGGCATGAACCAGCCGAGGCTGTTCATGCGGGTACGCAAGGAACTGGCCGCCACCACGTCTTGACACCGCCCCGGCGTCACCTCATGCTGCGGTTGCCCACAGCGCGCAGCGTTGCTCCATGCACAACGCCGACCGGAGTCGTTCCTCCCGGCGTCCGCAAGACCCCTCCGCGACGTTCCCCGAGGAGTGCCCCGTGACCTCGACCAGCCTGCCCGACAGCCTGATCGCCACGCTTCCCGGCTCCGCCTACACCGATCCGGCGGTCTTCGCCCAGGAGCAGGAGCACATATTCGAGACCATGTGGTTCTGCGTCGCCCGCGCCTCCGAGCTGGCCAAGCCCGGTGCCTTCCGCACCGTCGACGTGGGCCGCGAGAGCATCCTCGTCACCCGGGCCCGGGACAACTCGATCCGCGCGTACTTCAACGTCTGCCGGCACCGCGGGGCCAAGCTGTGCACCGAGGAGTCCGGCGAGGTCAAGCGGGCCTTCCAGTGCCCCTACCACGCCTGGACGTACGGCCTGGACGGCAAGCTCGTCGCGGCGCCCAACCTCACCAAGATGCCCGACATCGGCCGTACCGAGTACGGCCTGGTGAGCGTCGCCGTACGGGAATGGCTCGGTTATGTCTGGGTCTGTCTCGCGGAGAACCCGCCCTCCTTCGAGGAGGACGTCATCGGCGAGGTCGTCGCCCGCCTCGGCGACGTCGAGTCGATCGAGCGCTACGACATCGACAACCTCTCCGTGGGTCGCCGGATCACGTACGACGTGAAGGCGAACTGGAAGCTGATCATCGAGAACTTCATGGAGTGCTACCACTGCGCCACGATCCATCCCGAACTGACGGAGGTGCTGCCGGAGTTCGCGGACGGGTACGCCGCCCAGTACTACGTGGGCCATGGCGCGGAGTTCGGTGAGGAGGTCCAGGGGTTCACCGTCGACGGTTCCGAGGGCCTGGACCGCATCCCGGGCGTGGCCGAGGACCAGGACCGCCGCTACTACGCGATCACCGTCAAGCCACAGGTGTTCATCAACCTCGTCCCCGACCACGTGATCTTCCACCGCATGTACCCGGTGTCCGTGGACCGCACGATCGTGGAGTGCGACTGGCTGTATCTGCCGCACGTCGTCGAGAGCGGCAAGGACGTCAGCCGGTCCGTGGAACTCTTCGACCGGGTCAACCTCCAGGACTTCGAGGCCTGCGAGCGGACCCAGCCCGGCATGAGCTCCCGGCTGTACGCCAAGGGCGGCGTGCTGGTGCCCAGCGAGCACCACATCGGCGCGTTCCACGACTGGGTGAACGAGCGCCTCGGGATCTCGCAGGGGTGAATCAGCCCAGGTAGCCCATCCGGTGGCTGATCTCGGCGGCGCCCTTGACCAGTACCGGGGACAGCTCGTGCAGGCGCTCCTCGGTGAACCGGTAGGAGGGGCCGGAGGCGCTGAGGGCGGCGATGACCTCGCCGTCCCGGTTGCGGACGGGTGCGGCCATGGCGTGCAGGCCGATCTCCAACTCCTCCAGCGTGAAGGCGTAGCCCCGCTCCCGTGCGGCGAGGAGGTTCTTCTCCAGCTTCGTCTTCGCGGTGATGGTGTGCGGGGTGACCTTCTTCAGGCCCGCGTCGGCGAGCAGCGCGGCACGCTCCTTCGCCGGCAGGTGGGCCAGCAGGATCTTGCCGCTCGACGTGGCGTGCAGGGGGGTCAGTTGGCCCACCCAGTTGTGTGCGGTGATGGCCCCGGGTCCGCGCACCTGGTACAGGTTGATCGCGTAATGCTCCTGCATCACGGCGATGTTGACGGTCTCGCCGATCTCCTCGGCCAGCCGCTCGCAGACGGGGCGGCCCTGCTGGGTGATGTCGATACGCCCGGTGACCGCGCCGGCCAGGCGCACGATGCCGAAGCCGAGCCGGTACTTGCCGCGCTCACCGGCCTGCTCCACCAGACCGCGCGCCTCCAGGGCGCCGAGGAGACGGAAGGCCGTGGACTTGTGCACCTCGATCTCCGCCGCCACCTCACTGACGCCGGCTTCGCCGCGCTGAGCGAGGATCTCCAGGACGCTGATGGCGCGGTCGACCGACTGCACACCGCCCGCGCCCGCGTGTGAATTCGACGTTTCTGTCTCAAGGCTGAAGTTGCTCACAGTGAAACTATACGCGCAGTAAACAACACACCTGCAAGTAACCGCACCGAAACCAAGTTCCCGAAGTTGCGTTGTTCGCAACCTGGTGCGCATAGCGCTACCGGTCTAGCATGCCTCGCATATCTACGGCGCGAGCGAGACGAGGCACCATGGCTCCTGTGCAGTACGACTTCGTCATCGTCGGTGGTGGTTCCGCGGGCAGTGCACTGGCAAACAGGCTGTCCGCCGACCCGGCGAACCGAGTGCTGGTCCTCGAAGCGGGCCGGACGGACTTCCCGTGGGACGTCTTCATCCACATGCCCGCGGCGTTGACCTACCCGATCGGCAGCCGCTTCTACGACTGGAAGTACGAGTCCGAGCCCGAGCCCCACATGGGCGGCCGCCGCGTCTACCACGCGCGCGGCAAGGTGCTGGGCGGCTCCAGCAGCATCAACGGCATGATCTTCCAGCGCGGCAACCCCATGGACTACGAGCGCTGGGCGGCCGACCCGGGCATGGAGACCTGGGACTACGCGCACTGTCTGCCGTACTTCCGCCGGATGGAGAACTGTCTCGCGGCCGACCCGGACGACGAGTTCCGCGGCCACGACGGCCCCCTCGTCCTGGAGCGCGGCCCGGCGTCGAACCCGCTCTTCGGCGCCTTCCTCAAGGCCACCGAGGAGGCGGGCTACGCCCCCACCGACGACGTCAACGGCTACAGACAGGAAGGTTTCGCCAAGTTCGACCGGAATGTCCACCGCGGTCGTCGGCTGTCGGCCTCGAAGGCGTATCTGAAGCCCGTCCGCAGACGTGCCAACCTCACGGTCACCACCCGCGCCCTCGTCACCCGTGTCCTGTTCGAGGGCAAGAAGGCCGTCGGCGTCGAGTACCGACGCGGCAAGGGTGCCCCGCAGCAGGTCCGCGCCAAGGAGGTCATCCTCTGCGGCGGCGCGATCAACTCCCCGCAGCTGCTCCAGCTCTCCGGCGTGGGCAATGCCGAGGAGCTCCGGGCCCTGGGCATCGACGTCGTACACGATCTCCCGGGCGTCGGCGAGAACATGCAGGACCACCTGGAGGTCTACATCCAGTACGCCTGCAAGCAGCCCGTCTCCATGCAGCCGTACCTGGCGAAGTGGCGTGCGCCCTTCATCGGGCTCCAGTGGCTCTTCCGCAAGGGCCCGGCCGCCACCAACCACTTCGAGGCCGGCGGCTTCGCCCGCAGCAACGACGAGGTCGACTACCCCAACCTGATGTTCCACTTCCTGCCGATCGCGGTCCGCTACGACGGCTCCGTCCCGGCCGGCGGCCACGGCTACCAGGTGCACGTCGGGCCCATGTACTCCGACGCCATAGGCTCGGTGAAGATCAAGAGCAAGGACCCGCGGCAGCACCCCGCCCTGCGCTTCAACTACCTCTCCACCGAGCAGGACCGCCGCGAGTGGGTCGAGGCGATCCGGGTGGCCCGCAAGCTCCTCAACCAGCCCGCCCTCGCCCCCTACAACGGCGGGGAGATCTCGCCCGGACCGTCCGTCGAGTCGGACGAGGAGATCCTCGCCTGGGTCGCCAAGGACGGCGAGACCGCCCTGCACCCGTCCTGCACCTGCAAGATGGGCACCGACGCGATGTCCGTCGTCGATCCCACCAGCATGCGCGTGCACGGCGTGGACGGCCTGCGGGTGGTGGACGCCTCCGTCATGCCCTACGTCACCAACGGCAACATCTACGCACCGGTGATGATGATCGCCGAGAAGGCCGCCGACCTGATCCTCGGCAAGGAGCCGCTGCCCGCGTCGAAGGCCGCGTACTACCGCCACCGTGACGTCCAGAAGCAGGCGGAGTAGACCTTGGGTACCGGGGGGCTGCACGCACTGCTGAGAACCGTCCGCTACGAGGTGCTGCCGGCGAAGGCCACCGAGGAGAAGGTCCTCGCCCATGTCCCGCGCGACGTCGTCGTCACCGTGACGGCGTCGCCGGTCAAGGGCCTGGAACCGACCCTCGACCTGGCCGGCCGGCTCGCCGCGCACGGCTACCGTGTCGTCCCGCACGTCCCCGCCCGGCTCCTGCGGGACGACCTGCACCTCAAGGAGGTCGTGGACCGGCTGCGCGAGGCGGGTGTGGACGACGTGTTCGTACCCGCGGGGGACGCCGACCCGCCGGCCGGGTCCTACGACGGGGCGCTGCCGGTGCTCCGTCGGCTGAGCGAGCTGGGCCGGCCCTTCGCCCGGGTCGGCGTCACCGGCTATCCCGAGAGCCATCCGCTCATCCACGACGACGTCACCGTCCAGGCGATGTGGGACAAGCGCGAGCACGCCACCTACATCGTGAGCAACCTCTGCTTCGATCCGCGGGTGCTCGGGGACTGGCTCGTCCGGGTACGGCGGCGGGAGGTGACGCTGCCGGTCCATGTGGGCGTCGCGGGACCCGTGCAGCGGGCGAAACTGCTGGCCATGGCGACGAAGATCGGAGTGGGGGAGTCGACCCGCTTCCTGACCAAGCACGCGTCGTGGTTCGTGCGCTTCGCCGCGCCCGGCGGGTACGCGCCCGAGAGGCTGCTCACACGCACGGAGAACGCCCTCACCGATCCCGCGTCCGGGGTGGCGGGGCTGCACCTGTTCACCTTCAACCAGATCGCCGAGACGGAGAGCTGGCGGCGGGCCCTGCTCGACCGGCTGGAGGGCTGAGCGTCCCCTCCCTCACGTGGAACGCCGAACGCCGGACGGGCTCCCAGCCCGTCCGGCGTTCGTGTCGTGTCGTACCCGTCGTTCGTATACGGAGGCCGTCCCGCTCAGCGGAAGACGACCGTGCGGTTGCCCTCCACCATCACCCGGCTCTCGCTGTGCCACTTCACGGCGTGCGCGAGCACCTGGGCCTCCACGTCCCGGCCGACCGTGACCAGCGCGCCGGGGTCCAGCGAGTGGTCCACCCGGACCACGTCCTGCTCGATGATCTGGCCCTCGTCCAGGTCCGAGGTCACATAGTGCGCCGTCGCGCCGACGAGCTTCACCCCGCGGTCGTAGGCCTGGTCGTAGGGGCGCGCGCCCTTGAAGCTGGGGAGGAAGGAGTGGTGGATGTTGATGGCGCGGCCCTCCAGCTCCTTGCACAGGTCGTCGGAGAGGATCTGCATGTAGCGGGCCAGCACGACCAGGTCGATGTCCAGCTCACGGACGAGTTCGAGGAGCCGCGCCTCGGCATCGGGCTTGGTGTCCCGGGTCACCGGCACATGGTGGAAGGGGATGTCGTACGTCTCCGCGAGCTTCTCGAACTCCCGGTGGTTGGAGACGATCGCGGGGATCTCGATGTTGAGCGCGCCCGCCCGCTGGCGGAAGAGCAGGTCGTTCAGGCAGTGCCCGAACTTGGACACCATGATCAGGGTCCGGGTCGGCGTGGCGGCGTCGCTGAGGGACCACGAGATGCCGTAGGCCTGGGCGACGGGACCGAAGCGGTACCGCAGGCCCTCCAGGTCGACGTTCGGGTCGGAGACGTCGAAGTGGACCCGCATGAAGAAGCGGCCCTGAAGTCGGTCGTCGAACTGCTGGCTTTCCAGGATGTTTCCGGAGTTCCTGACGAGATAGCCGCTCACGGCGTGGACCAGCCCCGCGCTGTCGGGGCAGGAAAGGGTCAGAACGAACTCACGGCCAGGTTGCGGTCGGGGGAACCTCATGGACACTGCGGCCTCCGTCGGTGCGTATTGCACAACAAGGTGAGCGATACGCAACATGGTCGGGTCGGCGTCGCCTGCGGTCAAGGGTGGGCGGGTAAGTGATCACATGGTCAAATCGTCATCCGCCAACATCTTGACGTCCGTCTGACCAGCGGCCAGGGTGTTCCATCACAAGCAATCGGGTGCACGATGCGCAACGAAAAACAGTCGGAAGGCTCGGCGCGTGGCAGACCTGTATGTGAATGGCGAATGGCGGACCCCGGTGGCCGGCGGTCACCGGGAGATCCGATGTCCCGCTGACGGCACGCTCACGGCGACCGTCTCGGAAGGCACGCGCCCCGACACCGAGGCGGCGATCGCCGCGGCCCGGGAGGCCTTCGACACCGGCCCGTGGCCGAACACCCCCGAGCGGGAGCGCGGCGCCCTGCTGCTGCGCACCGCCGACATCATCGAGCGCGACACCAAGAGCTTCGCCCGCGCCGAGTCCCTCGACACCGGCAAGCGGGTGGTGGAGAGCGAGTACGACATCGCCGACGTCGTCTCCTGCTTCCGCTACTACGGCGGCCTCGCGGGCACCGACGCCGGCCGGGTGATCGACACCGGCCGCGACGACGCCGTCAGCCGGGTCGTCTACGAGCCGGTCGGGGTGTGCGCACTGATCACCCCCTGGAACTACCCTCTCCTGCAAGCCAGTTGGAAGGTCGCCCCGGCGCTGCTGGCCGGCAACACGATCGTCCTCAAGCCCAGTGAGCTGACCCCCTCCACCTCCGTCCTGCTGATGAGGGCGCTGGAGGAGGCCGGGCTCCCGGCCGGCGCCGCCAACCTCGTCCTGGGCCCCGGCCCCGAGGTGGGCGCCCCGCTCTCCGAGGACCCCCGGGTGGACCTGGTCTCCTTCACCGGTGGCCTGGACACCGGCAGACGGATCATGGCCACCGCCGCCGCGACCGTGAAGAAGGTCGCGCTGGAACTGGGCGGCAAGAACCCCAACGTCGTCTTCGCCGACGCCGACTTCGAGACGGCCGTGGACTTCGCCCTCACGGCCGTCTTCCTGCACTCGGGGCAGGTGTGCTCGGCCGGCGCCCGGCTGATCGTCGAGGACTCCCTGCACGACCGCTTCGTCGACGAGGTCGTCCGCCGCGCCCGGCTCATCCGGCTGGGCGGCCCCTACGACGCCGAGGCCGAGACCGGCGCGCTGATCTCCGCACAGCACCGCGAGAAGGTCGAGGCGTACGTCGCCTCGGGCCTCGCCGAGGGCGCCGTGCTGCGCTGCGGCGGAGCCCGCCCCGACGACCCCGCCCTGGCCGACGGCCACTACTACCTGCCCACCGTCCTCGACGAGTGCCGGCAGGACATGCGCGTGGTGCACGAGGAGTCCTTCGGGCCGGTGCTCACCGTGGAGCGCTTCACCGACGAGGACGACGCCGTGCGCATCGCCAACGACACCGAGTACGGGTTGGCCGGTGCCGTGTGGACGCAGGACGCCGGCAAGGCCCAGCGTGTCGCCCGTCGACTGCGCCACGGCACCGTGTGGATCAACGACTACCACCCCTATGTGCCGCAAGCGGAATGGGGCGGTTTCGGGCATTCGGGTGTGGGCCGGGAGTTGGGACCGACCGGCCTGAACGAGTACCGAGAGCCCAAACACATCTGGCAGAACATCCAACCCCGGCCGCAGCGCTGGTTTAGCGGCTGAACGCCGAAAGAAGGTCGAACATGACCACCCAGACCGAGGTGTCGCAGCGGCGCGGCACGCCCCAGGATTCGGGTCCCACCCCGGTCATCTCCGTGCGCAGGCTGTGGAAGGTGTTCGGGCCGAAGGCCGACCGGGTGCCGGAGTCCGAGGAACTGTGCGGACTCACCCGTCGTGAACTGATGGACCGCACCGGCTGCACCGCGGCCGTGCGTGACGTGAACTTCGACGTGTCGCCCGGCGAGGTCTTCGTCGTCATGGGCCTGTCGGGCTCCGGCAAGTCCACCCTGGTGCGCTGTCTGACCCGGCTGATCGAACCCACCGCGGGCGAGGTCGTCTTCGAGGGCGAGGACATCCGCCAGGCCGACGACAGGCGCCTGCGCGAGCTGCGCCGCCGCAAGTTCTCCATGGTCTTCCAGCACTTCGGCCTGCTGCCCCACCGCCGGGTCGTCGACAACGTGGCCTTCGGGCTGGAGATCCGCGGCATGGGCCGGGCCGAGCGCGTCAGGCGGGCCCAGGAGGTCGTCGAGCTGGTCGGCCTCGCCGGATACGAGAAGTCCTACCCCGACCAGCTCTCCGGTGGTATGCAGCAGCGGGTCGGGCTGGCCCGCGCGCTGGCCGGCGATCCGGACGTGCTCTTCTTCGACGAGCCGTTCTCCGCGCTCGACCCGCTGATCCGCCGCGACATGCAGAACGAGGTCATCCGGCTGCACCACGAGGTCGGCAAGACGATGGTCTTCATCACCCACGACCTCTCCGAGGCCCTCAAGCTCGGTGACCGCATCCTGATCATGCGCGACGGCAAGATGGTCCAGTGCGGCACCGGCGACGAACTGGTCGGCGCCCCGGCCGACGACTACGTGCGCGAGTTCGTCAAGGACGTCCCCCGCGGCGACGTGCTCACCCTGCGGTGGATCATGCGGCCCCTGGAGGACGGCGACGCCCTGGACGGCCCCGAACTGGGCCCGGACGTCGTGGTCAAGGAGGCCACCCGCGCCGTTCTCGCCGCCGACAAGCCCGTCAAGGTCGTCGAGAACGGCAAGCTGCTCGGCATCGTCGGTGACGAGGAGATCCTCGCCGTGGTCGCCGGACAGGAAGGCGGCGCGCGATGACCGTCGTCGTGGAGAAGACCGAGCCGTCCGGCAGACCGGAGCAGACGCGGCCCGTCGAGGAGCCGGCCCCGGCCCCGGAGCCCCGCCGCGTCAGCCGGTCCATGGTGATCGGCGCGATCCTGCTCGTCTGGCTGGTGCTCTTCGTCGTCCTCCGCGGCAGGCAGACCCTCGTCCTCGGGGCGGCGGACCTGACCGATCTGCACCGGTGGTTCAACGACGTCAACGACTCGATCGGCGCGAACCGCAACTCCAACCCCCTCTTCCTGTACTTCTTCAACGAGATCCGCCTGGTCATCGACACCCTGGTGGCCTTCGTGCAGGAGCTGATCTCCCAGCCCTCCGCCGACCGCCCCCTGCCGCAGATCGGCTGGCTCGGCGTCGTCGGCATCGCGGGCTACGTCTCCTGGGCCGTCGGCAACTGGCGGGTCGCGCTGCTGACGGTGGCCGGCTTCACCTTCCTGGGCCTCCAGGGCCTGTGGCAGGAGAGCATGGACACCCTGGCGCTCACCCTCTCCGCGGTGTTCGTGGCGCTGCTGTTCGCGATCCCGCTGGGCGTGTGGGCGGGCCTCTCCGACCGGGTCAACCGGATCATCACGCCCCTGCTGGACTTCATGCAGACGATGCCGACCTTCGTCTACCTGGCCCCGCTGGCGCTGTTCTTCCTCATCGGCGGAGCCTCCGCCACCATCGCCACCGTCATCTACGCGGCGCCCCCGGCGATCCGCATCACCGCGCACGCCATCCGGACCGTGCCGGAGACGACGGTGGAGGCGGCCGACTCGCTCGGGGCGACGCGCCGGCAGTCCCTGCTGAAGGTCCTGCTGCCGATGTCCAAGCGGACGGTGGTGATGGGCGTCAACCAGACCATCATGGCCGCCCTGGCCATGGTGACCATCGCGGCCCTGATCGACGCTCCGGGCCTCGGCAAGACCGTCGTCCAGGCGCTCCAGTCGCTCGACGTCGGCACGGCCTTCAACGCGGGCCTGTCCATCGTCGTCATGGCGATCGTCCTCGACCGGGTCACCACCGCGGCCAGCGCACGCGAGGAGGAGGCCCGGCGCTCCAAGAACCGGTTCCTCGCCTGGCGGCGGCCGCTGCTCGGCGCGGGCGCGGTCCTCACGGCCGTGCTGGTCTTCATGTCGCACACCTACGTGTGGGCGGCGGAGTTCCCCGGCGAGGGCGGCGTCGGCAGCTCCGTCGCGAGCGCGGCCGACACCACGACGACCTGGGTGCAGGACAACCTCTCGGGCGTCACCAACCTCGTCCGCGACCTCATCACCAACGGGCTGCTCAACCCCTTCCAGTCGCTGCTCACCGACTCCCCGTGGTGGCTCGTCGGCGCCGTGCTGATCGCGCTCGGGGTCGTCCTCGGCGGCCGGCGGGCCGGCCTCACCACGGCGGTGTGCGTGGGGCTGCTGGTCGCCACCGGCGTGTGGTCCGACAGCATGACGACGCTGGCGTCGACCGTGGTCGCCACCGTCCTGGTGATGCTGCTGGGCATCGGCTTCGGCGTGTGGATGGGCCGCAGCCGGCTGGTGGACCGCATACTGCGGCCGACCCTGGACGCGGCACAGGTCATGCCGCCGTTCGTCTATCTGGTGCCGTTCCTCGCGCTGTTCGGCGCGACCCGTTTCACGGCGATCGTCGCCGCGATCGTCTACGCGGCGCCCGTCGCCATGAAGATCATCGCGGACGGGGTGCGGAACGTGCCCGCGACGACCGTGGAGGCGGCCACCTCCGCCGGGTGCAACACCTGGCAGATCATCACCAAGGTCCAGCTGCCGATGGCACGCGGCGCCCTGACTCTCGCGACGAACCAGGGCCTGATCTACGTGCTGTCGATGGTTGTGGTGGGCGGCCTGGTAGGTGCCGGCGCCCTCGGCTACGACGTCGTGGCCGGTTTCTCGCAGGGCCAGCTCTTCGGGAAGGGGCTCGCCGCAGGGCTCGCCATCGTCCTTCTCGGAGTCATGTTCGACCGCATCACTCAGGCCGCGGCGCGGCGTACCAGTGCATAAGGAGCAAGTGACCATGGCAAGGCAAGCAAGACGATGGAGAGCCGGCGCGGCCGGTCTGGCAGTCCTCGGTCTCACCCTCACCGCCTGCGGCGGCGCGAAGGTCGGCGACAGTTCCTCGGACGCGGGCGGCTCGGGCAGCTCCGCCAAGTGCGGCACCTTCAACCTCGCGGTCAACCCGTGGGTGGGCTACGAGGCGAACGCGGCGGTCATCGCCTACGTCGCGGAGACCGACCTCGGCTGCAAGGTCACCAAGAAGGACCTGAAGGAGGAGATCGCCTGGCAGGGCTTCGGGACCGGTGAGGTGGACGCGGTCGTCGAGAACTGGGGCCACGACGACCTGAAGAAGAAGTACATCACCGACCAGAAGACCGCCGTGGACGCCGGCGCCACCGGCAACGAGGGCCTGATCGGCTGGTACGTGCCGCCGTGGCTGGCCAAGGCGCACCCGGACATCACCGACTGGAAGAACCTGAACAAGTACGCGGCGAAGTTCAAGACCTCCGAGTCCGGCGGCAAGGGCCAGCTCCTCGACGGCGACCCGTCGTTCGTCACCAACGACGAGGCCCTCGTCAAGAACCTCGACCTGGACTACAAGGTCGTGTACGCGGGCAGCGAGACCGCGCTCATCCAGACCTTCCGCAAGGCGGAGAAGAACAAGGAATGGGTGATCGGCTACTTCTACGAGCCCCAGTGGTTCATGTCCGAGGTGCCGCTGGTCAAGGTGAAGCTGCCCGACTACAAGGCGGGTTGTGACGCCGACGCGGAGAAGGTCGCCTGCGACTACCCCGTCTACACGCTGGACAAGATCGTCAGCAAGAAGTTCGCCGACTCGGGCAGCCCGGCCTACGACCTGGTGAAGAACTTCAGCTGGACCAACGAAGACCAGAACATCGTGGCGAAGTACATCGCCGTCGACAAGATGACCCCCGAGGCCGCGGCGAAGAAGTGGGTCGAGGCCAACCGTGTCAAGGTGGACGCCTGGCTGAAGTGACCCCGGTGACCGGACGCGGGAATCCGGTCGGAACATGCCCGGTGGGCGGCGCGCGAGGGTTGCGCGCCGCCCACCGGGCATCTGTCGTGTTCCGGCCTCTTCTCCGGCCTGTTTTCCGAGGTCCCGGGACCCTTGACACCCACCTGTGCGGAAGGCACATTGAGTTGCGCAACCTGAATCGCGTTGCGTAAACAGCAACTCGATCGGCTCGACCGGTCAACAAGGCGGAGGTGCGGCGATGGCGGGACCCCGAGTGGTCATCATCGGAGCGGGAGTCGTGGGAGCGGCTCTCGCGGACGAGATCTCCGCGCGAGGCTGGACCGAGGTGACCGTGGTCGACCAGGGCCCCCTGCCCGCCACCGGGGGCTCCACCTCACACGCCCCGGGCCTGGTCTTCCAGACGAACTCCTCCAGGACGATGACCGAACTGGCCCGGTACACCGTCGAGAAGTTCTGCTCCCTCGACGTGGACGGCAAGCCCTGCTTCCTCCAGGTCGGCGGTCTTGAGATCGCCACCACCCCCGAGCGCCTGACCGAGCTGCGCCGCCGGCACGGCTGGATCACCGCCTGGGGCATCGAGTCCCGCCTCCTCGACGCCGACGAGTGCGTCGAGCGGCACCCGCTCGTCGACCGCGACAAGGTCCTCGGCGGCCTCCTGGTCCCCACCGACGGCCTCGCCAAGGCCGTCCTCGCCGTCGAGGCGCAGATCCGCCGGGCCACCGAGCGCGGCGTGACGTTCCTGGCCCGCCACGAGGTCCTCGACGTCCTGAAGGCCGACGGCGAGGTCACCGGCGTCCTCACCGACCAGGGCGAGATCCCGGCCGACATCGTCGTGTGCTGCGCCGGCATCTGGGGCCCGAAGATCGCCCGCATGGCCGGCATGAACCTCCCGCTGACCCCGCTCGCCCACCAGCTCGCCTGGACCGGCCCGATCCCCGCCCTCGCCGGCCAGACCGAGGAGGCGATCCGGCCGATCCTGCGCCACCAGGACGCCGACCTCTACTACCGCGACCGCTTCGACGGCATCGGCATCGGCTACTACGGCCACCGCCCGATGCCCATCACCGCCGACGAGATCCTCTCCGTGGACGAGGCCGACGACATGCCGTCGGTCCTGAAGTTCACCGAGGACGACTTCGCCGACGCCTGGACCGAGACCCAGTCGCTGCTCCCCGCCACCAAGGAGGCGGACATCGAGGAGGGCATCAACGGCCTGTTCTCCTTCACCACCGACAACTTCCCGCTGCTCGGCGAGTCCCCGGACGTCAAGGGCTTCTGGGTCGCCGAGGCCGTCTGGGTCACCCACTCCGCCGGAGTCGGCCGCGCCATGGCCGAATGGCTGGTCGACGGCTACTGCTCCTCCTTCGACCTCCACGAGTGCGACGTCAACCGCTTCGAGCCGCACCAGCTCTCCCCGGAGTACGTCCTGGCCCGCGACTGCCAGAACTTCGTCGAGGTCTACGACATCCTCCACCCCCTCCAGCCCTCCGGGGACCCGCGCCCGATCCGCACCAGCCCCTTCCACGCCCGCCAGAAGGAGCACGGCGCCTTCTTCCTGGAGGCGAACGGCTGGGAGCGCCCCCAGTGGTACGAGGCCAACGCCGGCCTCGTCGAGGGCCGTTCCATCCCCACCCCGAACGACTGGGCCGCGCAGTACTGGTCGCCGATCGTCGGCGCCGAGGCCCAGGCCACCCGCGAGACCGTCGCGATGTACGACATGACGGCCCTCAAGCGGCTGGAGGTGAGCGGCCCCGGCGCCGCCGACCTCCTGGAGCGCCTGTGCACCGGCAAGGTCGCCAAGTCCGTCGGCTCGGTGACCTACACCCTCTTCCTCGACCACGACGGCGGCATCCGCAGCGACGTCACCGTCGCCCGCCTCGCCCGCGACACCTTCCAGATCGGCGCCAACGGCAACCTCGACCTGGACTGGATCACCCGCCACCTCCCCGCCGACGGCACGGTCCAGGTCCGCGACATCACCCCCGGCACCTGCTGCATCGGCCTGTGGGGCCCGCTGGCCCGCAAGGTCCTCCAGCCCCTCACCGACGCCGACTTCTCCGGCGACGGCCTGAAGTACTTCCGCGCCAAGCAGGCCTACATCGGCTCGGTGCCCGTCACCGCCATGCGCCTGAGCTACGTCGGCGAACTCGGCTGGGAGCTCTACACCACCGCCGACCAGGGCCAGAAGCTCTGGGACACCCTCTGGGAGGCGGCCAGGCCCCTCGGCGGCGTCATCGCCGGCCGCGGCGCCTTCAACAGCCTCCGCCTGGAGAAGGGCTACCGCTCCTTCGGCACCGACATGACCTACGAGCACGACCCCTACGAGGCCGGCGTCGGCTTCGCCGTCAAGCTCGACAAGGACGACTTCATCGGCAAGGACGCGCTGCTGCGCCGCAAGGAGAACGTCCGGCGCAAGCTGACCTGCCTCGTCGTCGACGACCCCCGCTCGGTCGTCATGGGCAAGGAACCGGTCCTCGACGGCGACCGCCCCGTCGGCTACGTCACCAGCGCCGCCTACGGCTACACCATCGGCAAGGGCATCGCCTACGCCTGGCTCCCGACGGAACTCACGGAACCCGGGACCGCGCTGCACATCGGCTACTTCGACGAGCGCGTACCGGCGGTCGTCACCGAGGAGCCCCTGTTCGACCCCACCATGTCCCGCCTCCGTGGCTGACCCCCAGCCACGCATCCGAGGGAAGGAACACCGCCGGTGAACGCACAGTTGCTCGACGGCAAGGCGACCGCCGCCGACATCCGCCGCGAACTCACGGAGCGCGTGGCCAAGTTGACCGCCACCGGCGGCCGCCCGCCCGGCCTCGGCACCGTCCTCGTCGGCGAGGACCCCGGCAGCCACGCCTACGTCGCCGGCAAGCACCGCGACTGCGCCCAGGTCGGCATCGCCTCCATCCGCCGCGACCTGCCCGCCGACGCCACCCAGCAGCAGGTCGAGGACGTCATCGACGAACTGAACGCCGACCCCGCCTGCACCGGCTACATCGTCCAGCTCCCGCTGCCGCGCCACCTCGACGCCAACGCCGTCCTGGAACGCATGGACCCGGCCAAGGACGCCGACGGACTGCACCCCGTCAACCTCGGCCGGCTCACCCTCGGCGTCGACGCCCCGCTGCCCTGCACCCCGCGCGGCATCGTCGAACTCCTGCGCCGCCACGACGTGCCGCTCGCCGGCGCCCGGGTCTGTGTGGTCGGCCGGGGCATCACCGTCGGCCGGCCCATCGGCCTGCTGCTCACCCGCCGCTCCGAGAACGCCACCGTCACCCTGTGCCACACCGGCACCAAGGGCCTGGCCTGGCACACCCGCGAGGCGGACATCGTCATCGCGGCGGCCGGCTCACCCGGGCTGATCACCAAGGACATGCTGCGCTCCGGCGCGGCCGTCCTGGACGTCGGCATCACCCGCACCGACCAGGGCCTGGTCGGCGACATCCACCCGGACGCCGCCCAGGTCGCCGGCTGGATCGCGCCGATGCCCGGCGGAGTGGGCCCCATGACCCGCGCGATGTTGCTGGCCAACGTCGTCGAGGCCGCCGAGAGGAACGCCACCGCCGTATGAACGCGCACGTCCCCCCGTACCCGCAGCATCCGCACCTTTCAGAAGACGGAGACGTCCGATGAGCCCCCGCACCCCCGGCGCCGACCTCCCCGAGCACCCCGACTGGCTGTGGCGCGACCCCGAGCCGAAGAAGTCGTACGACGTGGTGATCGTCGGCGGCGGCGGACACGGCCTGGCCACCGCCCACTACCTGGCCAGGAACCACGGCATCACCAATGTCGCCGTGCTGGAGAAGGGCTGGCTCGGCGGCGGCAACATGGCCCGCAACACCACGATCATCCGCTCGAACTACCTGTGGGACGAGAGCGCCGGCATCTACGAGCACGCCCTCAAGCTCTGGGAGGGCCTGGAGGAGGAGCTCGACTACCCGATCCTCTTCTCCCAGCGCGGTGTGCTGAACCTCGCGCACAGCCTCCAGGACGTCCGCGACAGCGTGCGCCGCGTGGAGGCCAACCGCCTCAACGGCGTGGACGCGGAGTGGCTCGACGCCGACGGAGTCAAGGACGTCTGCCCCATCGTCAACATCTCCCAGGACGTGCGCTACCCGGTCCTGGGCGCCACCTACCAGCCGCGCGCGGGCATCGCCAAGCACGACCACGTGGCCTGGGGCCTGGCCCGCTCCGCCGACGCGGCCGGCATCGACATCATCCAGAACTGCGAGGTCACCGGCCTCGACGTGATCGACAACCGCGTCGTCGGCGTCCGTACGACCCGGGGCCGTATCGCGGCCGGCAAGGTCGCGCTCTGCTCGGCGGGCCACACCTCGGTCCTCGCCGCCATGGCGGGCATCCGACTCCCGGTCCAGAGCCACCCGTTGCAGGCCCTGGTCTCCGAACTCCTGGAGCCCGTGCACCCCACGGTCGTGATGTCCAACGCCGTCCATGTGTACGTCAGCCAGGCGCACAAGGGCGAGCTGGTGATGGGCGCGGGCATCGACGCGTACAACTCGTACACCCAGCGCGGCGCCTTCCACATCATCGAGGAGCAGATGGCCGCGGCCCTGGAGCTCTTCCCGGTCTTCGCCCGCGCGCACGTCCTGCGCACCTGGGGCGGCATCGTCGACGTCAGTCCCGACGCCTCGCCGATCGTCGGACTCAGCCCCGTCGACAACCTCTATCTCAACTGCGGCTGGGGCACGGGCGGCTTCAAGGCCACGCCGGGCGTCGGGTGGGTCTACGCCCACACCATCGCCCATGACACCCCGCACGCCCTCAACGCCCCCTTCTCGCTCGACCGTTTCACCACCGGCGCGCTCGTCGACGAGCACGGCGCGGCCGCGGTGGCCCACTAGGGAGCCCAACCATGCTGCTCATCACCTGCCCGTGGTGCGGGCCCCGCGACGAGGCCGAGTTCCACTACGGCGGCCAGGCCCACGTGGCCTACCCCGAGACCCCTGCCGCCCTGACGGACGAGGAGTGGGCCCGCTACCTCTTCTTCCGCGACAACACCAAGGGCCCCTTCGCCGAACGCTGGAGCCACGCGGCGGGCTGCCGCCGCTGGTTCAACGCGGTCCGCGACACCTCCACGAACGAGATCCTGTCGGTGTACCGCGCGGGCGAGGAGCGCCCGCCGACCCCGGAACCGAGGCCGGCCACGTCCCAGCCGCGTCCGGCATCACCAGCCCGTCCGGCGTCCGAGGACGAGGCCGATCAGGCCGAAGGGGCATCTGGGGGCACAGCCCCCAGGGACGGGACGGGTAGGGGCAGCGGGGGCGAGACGACCCAGCCGTTCCGCCACCCCACCCGAGGCCGCATCGACCGCGACACCCCCCTCACCTTCACCTTCGACGGCATCGAGTACCAGGGCCACCGAGGCGACACCCTCGCCTCCGCCCTCCTCGCCAACGGCGTCGTCGAGGCCGGCACCAGCATCAAACTCGGCCGCCCCCGGGGCATCTTCTCCGCCGGCGTCGAAGAACCCAACGCGATCATCCAGATCGAGGAACCCTTCCCCGAGCCGATGCTCCCCGCGACGACCGTCGAGCTGTACGACGGCCTGGTCGCGACCAGCCTCCCCGGCCAGGGCCGCCTCGCCACCGAGCCCGACCCCGCCCGCTACGACGCCGTGCACGCCCACTGCGACCTGCTGGTCGTGGGCGCGGGCCCGGCCGGCCTCGCGGCGGCCGCCGCGGCGGCGAACAGCGGCGCCCGCGTCATCCTCGCCGACGACCAGCCGGAACCCGGCGGCAGCCTCCTCGGCACCGCCGAACACCTCGACTGGGTGGGGGAGACCGCCGGCCTGCTCGACGCCGCCCCCGAGGTCCGCGTCCTGCGCCGCACCACCGTCTTCGGCTACTACGACGACAACCACCTCCTCGCCGTCGAGCGCCGCACCAACCATCTCGGCGGCGCGGCCCCCGACAACGTCTCCAGGGAACGCGTCTGGCGCATCCGCGCCCGCCGCGTCGTCCTCGCGACCGGCGCCCACGAACGCTCCCTGGCCTTCGCGGACAACGACCGCCCCGGCGTGATGCTGGCCTCCTCGGCCCGCACCCACGTCAACCGCCACGGCGCCCTGCCCGGCCGCCGCGCGGTCGTCCTCACCACCAACGACAGCGCCTACGCGGCGGCCCTGGACCTCGCCTCGGCGGGCGTGGACATCGCGGCGATCGTCGACACCCGCCCCGAACCGGGGCAGTGGGCCGAGCGTGCCACGGCCGCCGGCATCGAGGTCCTGGCCGGACACGCCGTCACCGGCACCGAGGGCGAGCCCCGCCTCTCGGTCGTCGGCGTCGCGCCGTACGGCGAGTCCGCTGGGCGGCGGGAGTTCGCCGCCGACCTGCTGCTGGTCTCCGGCGGCTGGAACCCGGTGGCACACCTGTTCAGCCAGGCCGGCGGCAAGCTCCGCCACGACGACGCGCTGGGCTCCTTCGTGCCCGACACCTGCCGTCAGGCGGTCGAGGTCGTGGGCGGCGCGAGCGGTCTCTTCGACACCGCCGGCGTCCTCGCCCAGGGCGCGGCCGCCGGTGCCCGCGCGATCGAGGCCGAGGGGTACACGGCCGAGGCGCCCCGCCTCCCCGCGGTCGCCCCGCAGCCCGTCGGCACACCGCCGATGCACGTGTACGTCGTCCCGGGCGACTCGGACGCCCCCCGGTTCGTCGACCTCCAGCGCGACGTCACGGTGGCCGATCTGGCCCGCGCGACCGGCGCCGGTCTGCGCTCGGTGGAGCACACCAAGCGGTACACCACCGCCGGCACCGCCAACGACCAGGGCAAGACCTCCGGGGTGCTGGCCAGTGGTGTCGTCGCCGAACTCCTCGGCGTGGACGTCTCCTCCCTCGGTACGACCACCTTCCGCCCGCCGTACACACCGGTCTCCTTCGCCGCCCTCGCGGGCCGCGACCGGGGCGTGCTCAGCGACCCGGTGCGGACGACCGCCCTGCACGACTGGCACGTCGGGCACGGCGCGCTCTTCGAGAACGTCGGCCAGTGGAAGCGTCCCTGGTACTACCCGCGGGACGGCGAGGACATGGAGGCCGCGGTGCTGCGCGAGTGCGCCGCCACCCGTGAGGGCGTGGGCTTCATGGACGCCTCCACCCTCGGCAAGATCGACGTCCAGGGCCCGGACGCCGGTGTCTTCCTCGACCTGCTCTACACCAACATGATGAGCACCCTGAAGGTCGGCATGATCCGCTACGGCGTCATGTGCCGCCCGGACGGCATGGTCTTCGACGACGGCACGGTCATCCGGGTCGACCGGGACCGCTTCCTGGTCACCACGACGACCGGCAACGCCGCCACCGTGCTCGACTGGATGGAGGAGTGGCTCCAGACGGAGTGGCCCGAGCTGAAGGTCCACTGCACCTCCGTGACCGAACAGTGGGCCACGGTCGCCCTGGTCGGCCCGAGGTCCCGTGAGGTCATCGGCTCCCTCGCACCCGGACTCGCCGTCGCCAACGAGGACTTCCCGTTCATGGCCTGGCGCGAGACCACCGTCGCGGGCATCGAGGCCCGGGTCTGCCGGATCAGCTTCTCCGGTGAACTCGCCTACGAGATCAACGTCTCGCCGTGGGAGGCCCTGACCCTCTGGGAGGCGCTGTACGAGGCCGGCGCCCCCTACGGCATCACCCCGTACGGCACCGAGACCATGCACGTCCTGCGCGCCGAGAAGGGCTACCCGATCATCGGGCAGGACACCGACGGCACCGTCACCCCGCAGGACCTCGGGATGAGCTGGGTGGTCTCCAAGAAGAAGTCGGACTTCGTCGGCAAGCGGTCCTACAGCCGCCCCGACACCGTCCGGCCCGACCGCAAGCACCTGGTCGGTCTGCTGCCCGAGGACCCGGGCGACTTCCTCCCCGAGGGCACCCACCTGGTCGCCGACAGCGTGCTGCCGGCCCCGCCCGTCCCGATGCTCGGTCACGTCACCTCCAGCTACCGCAGTGCCGCCCTCGGCCGGACCTTCGCGCTCGCCCTGGTCAAGGGCGGCCGGGACCGCATCGGCGAGCGGCTGTACGCCCCCGTGGGCGACCGACTGGTCCCCGTGACCGTCGCGAGCCCCGTCCTCTACGACCCCGAGGGAGCCCGCCGCGATGGCTGACACCGCCCTGACCTCCCGGCCCCGCAGCCCGCTCGCCGGGGCCGCCGACCGGCTGGCCGCCGCCACCCGTGCCTCCGGCGGCACGCTCCGGCTGGCCGAACTGCCCTTCCTCACCCAGCTCGACCTACGCCTCGACGCCAAGGGCGCGGCGGCCGACGCCGTCGGCCTCGCCCTCGGCCTCCAGCTGCCGCTGGAGGCCGACACCGTCGCCCGTGCGGGGGAGTTGACCGCGCTGTGGCTCGGGCCCGACGAGTGGCTGCTCGTGGGGCCGCCGGGCGGCGGGCGCGAGCTGGAGAGCCGGATCCGGGAGGCCGCCGGAGAGGAGCACATCTCCGTCACCGACGTCTCCGCGCAGCGCACCACGGTCCTCGTCGCGGGTGCCGCCGCCCGCGATCTGCTGGCCCACGGCTGCGCGCTGGACCTGCACCCGAGGGCCTTCGGTCCCGGGCGGTGCGCCCAGACCACCCTGGCCCGCGCCCAGGTCGTCCTGGTCGCGCGCGAGGAGCCCAGCGCCGGCTTCTGGGTCCTGGTCCGTTCGTCGTTCGCCGGCTATCTGGCCGACTGGCTGCTCGACGCGGCGACGGAGTACGTCTGAGACATGCCAGTCCCTGTCAGCGCGTCGAAAGTCGGACACCGGTGACCGTCACGGCCCACGCTCCCATCACCTCGTCGCACCCGGGCACGCCGGACCTGCACCCGCCCGGACTGCCGAGGCCCGGACGCACGCTGGTGATGGGAGTCGTGAACGTCACGCCGGACTCGTTCTCCGACGGCGGGCTGTCGTTCGCCGCCGACGCGGCCGTGGCACATGGCCGCGCCCTGCTGGAGCAGGGCGCGGACATCGTGGACGTCGGCGGCGAGTCGACCCGTCCCGGCGCGCTGCGTCCACCCGTCGAGGAGGAGCTGCGGCGGGTGCTGCCCGTCGTCCGTGACCTCACGGCGGCGGGCGCGGTCGTGAGCGTCGACACCATGCGGGCCGAGGTCGCCGCCCGTGCGCTGGACGCGGGCGCGCGGCTGGTCAACGACGTGTCGGGGGGCCTCGCCGACCCCGCGATGCTGCCCCTGATGGCCCGGGCGGGGGTGCCGTACGTGCTGATGCACTGGCGGGGACACTCGGCCGGCATGCAGGCGAACGCCGTCTACGGCGATGCCGTCGGCGAGGTGCTCCACGAGCTGCGGCTGAGGATCGACGCGGCCCTGGAGGCGGGTGTCCCGCCGGGTGCGCTGATCGTCGACCCCGGCCTGGGCTTCGCCAAGGAGGCCCAGCACAACTGGGAGTTGCTGGGCCGGCTCGGGGAGGTCCGCGCGCTGGGCCGTCCCGTCCTGGTGGGCGCGTCCCGCAAGGCGTTCCTGGGGAGGCTGTTGGCCGACCCGACGACGGGGCAGCCGCGTCCGGCGCGGGAGCGCGACGCCGCGACCGCCGCCGTGTCCGTGCTCGCCGCCGCGCAGGGCGCCTGGTGCCTGCGGGTGCACGACGTCGCCTCGACGCTGGACGCGGTTCGGGTGACGGCCCGTTGGGGCGCCGAGACGGCGGTGGCGGCGCGGTCGCCGCTGGGGTGAGCGCCGTGCGGGCGGTCAGCCCGGATGGCCCATCCTGCGGCTGATCTCCTCGGCGCCCCGCGTCAGTACGGGCACGAGCTCGCGGATGCGTTCCTCCGTGAAGCGGTAGGCCGGGCCGGAGGCGCTGAGCGCGGCGATGACCTCGCCCTCGCGGGAGCGGATCGGCGCCGCCATGGCGTGCAGTCCGATCTCCAGTTCCTCCAGCGTGACCGCGTAGCCGAGTTCGCGCGCCTCGGTGAGGGCCTTCTCCAGCTTCGCCCTGGCCGTCAGCGTGTGCGGCGTCAGCCTGCGCAGCCCGGACGCCTCCAGCACCTCGGCCCGCTCCCGCTCCGGGAGGTGGGCCAGCAGGATCTTGCCGCTGGACGTGGCGTGCACGGGGGTGAGCTGGCCGACCCAGTTGTGGGTGCCGACCGCGCCCGGGCCGCGCACCTGGTGGAGGTTGACCGCGTAGTGCTCCTGGAGCACGGCGATGTTGACGGTCTCGCCGATCTCCTCGCTGAGCCGCTCGCAGACCTGCCGGCCCTGCTGCGTGATGTCGAGCCGGCCGGTGACGGCACCGGCGAGCCGCACGATGCCGAAGCCGAGCCGGTACTTGCCGCGCTCGGCCGTCTGCTCGACCAGTCCGCGTGCCTCCAGCGCCCCGAGGAGCCGGAAGGCGGTCGACTTGTGGACGTCGATCTCGGCGGCGACCTCGCTGACACCGGCCTCGCCGCGCTGGGCGAGGATCTCCAGCACGCTGACGGCACGGTCGACGGACTGCACTCCGTTCACCGCGGGACCCGTTGTTGCGCCCTCTGCCGCGTAGTTGCTCATGGCGAAACTATAAGCAGTCGTCCCCATGTTCGCACGGGCCCTCCCGTCCAGGGAAGGGGAGTGCCGGGCGGTGCGGACAAGTCGGCGCGGCCAACCTCTTGACAGTGGGTGTCCGCGAGGAGACAGTTTGGTCGTCGTTGCTCATAGCGAACATAGTTGCGCTATATGAAACGTACGATCGGCTCGGCCACGGTCTCCGTCCGGGCCCGGTGAAGTCCCCCTCCTTCCTCTCCCCTCCCCTTCCTTCCTCGACGAGGAGATCGACCGTGACACACGAGGTACGCGCCGTCGTCGCCCGCAAGAAGGGTGCCCCGGTCTCGGTGGAGACCGTCCTGGTGCCGGACCCCGGCCCCGGTGAGGCGCTGGTGCGGGTGCAGGCCTGCGGTGTCTGCCACACCGACCTGCACTACCGGGAGGGCGGGATCAACGACGAGTTCCCCTTCCTGCTCGGCCACGAGGCGGCGGGCGTGGTGGAGTCGGTCGGCGAGGGAGTCACCGACGTCGCCCCCGGCGACTTCGTCATTCTCAACTGGCGCGCCGTCTGCGGCACCTGCCGTGCCTGTCGCCGAGGCAGGCCCTGGTACTGCTTCGCCACGCACAACGCCGTCCAGCCCATGACCCTGGCTGACGGCACCCCGCTCTCCCCGGCCCTCGGCATCGGTGCCTTCGCCGAGAAGACCCTGGTCGCCGCCGGACAGTGCACCAAGGTGGACTCCCTGGCCTCGCCGGCCGCCGCCGGGCTCCTCGGCTGCGGTGTGATGGCCGGGTTCGGCGCCGCGGTCAACACCGGGGGCGTGGGACGCGGTGACTCCATCGCGGTGATCGGCTGCGGCGGCGTGGGCATGGCCGCGATCGCGGGCGCCAAGGTCGCCGGCGCGGGCCGCATCATCGCCGTCGACGTCGACGAGCGGAAGCTGAAGTGGGCCGAGCAGTTCGGCGCCACCGACACCGTCGACTCCTCGAGGACCGACGCCGTCGAGGCGATCCGCGAACTCACCGGCGGCTTCGGCGCCGACGTGGTCGTGGACGCCGTCGGCCGCCCCGAGACCTTCAAGCAGGCCTTCTACGCCCGCGACCTGGCCGGCACCGCCGTGCTGGTGGGCGTCCCCACGCCCGAGCTGAAGCTCGAACTGCCCCTCCTCGACGTCTTCGGCCGCGGCGGCGCCCTGAAGTCCTCCTGGTACGGCGACTGCCTGCCCTCCCGCGACTTCCCCGCCCTGATCGACCTCTACCTCCAGGGCCGCTTCGACCTGGGCGAGTTCGTCACCGAGACCATCGGCCTGGACGACGTCGAGGCCGCGTTCGCCAAGATGCACCACGGCGACGTCCTGCGTTCGGTGGTGGTCCTGTGACCGCCCGCGTCGAGCGCCTCGTCACCTCCGGCACCTTCGCCCTGGACGGCGGCACCTGGGACGTCGACAACAACGTCTGGCTGATCGGCGACGACGAGGAGGTCCTCGTCGTCGACGCCGCCCACGACGCGGACGTCATCGCGGCCGCCGTCGGCGACCGCCGCCTGGTGGCCATCGTGTGCACCCACGCCCACAACGACCACGTCAACGCCGCCCCGGCCCTGGCCGCCCGCCACGACGCGCCCATCCTGCTCCACCCCGCCGACACCGTCCTGTGGAAGATGGCGCACGGCGAGGAGGCGCCCGCCTTCCGTGAACTGGCCGCGGGCGACACCCTGCGCGTCGCCGGCGTGGAGCTGACGGTGCTGCACACCCCCGGCCACTCGCCCGGCGCGGTCTGCCTCCACGCCCCCGCGCTGAACGCCCTGTTCTCCGGCGACACCCTCTTCCAGGGCGGCCCCGGGGCCACCGGCCGCTCCTTCTCGGACTTCGGCACCATCGTCGCCTCCATCCGGGACCGGCTGCTGACGCTGCCCGCCGACACCACCGTCCACACCGGGCACGGCGACATCACCACGATCGGGGCCGAGGCGCCCCACCTCGACGACTGGATCACCCGCGGCCACTGAACCGCCCGCCACCGCTTCCCGATTCTCCCGAAGGTGACTCGATGACCCTCACGAATCTGCCGCCCAGCCTGATCCCCACGCTGTCCGGCGAGTACTACACGGACCCCGGAGTCTTCGCCCAGGAGCAGGAGCGGGTCTTCGAGGCCATGTGGTTCTGTGTGGCCCGCGCCTCCGAGCTGGCGAAGCCCGGTGCCTTCCGCACCTACCAGGTCGGACGCGAGAGCGTCCTCGTCTCCCGCGCCCGGGACGGCTCGATCAGGGCCTTCCTCAACATCTGCCGGCACCGCGGCGCCAAGCTCTGTCTGGAGGAGTCCGGCGAGGTCAAGCGGGCCTTCCAGTGCCCCTACCACGCCTGGACGTACGGCCTGGACGGCAAGCTGGTCGCCGCGCCGAACCTGACCTCGATGCCGGACATCGACCGGACCGAGTACGGCCTGGTCAACGTCCATGTGCGGGAGTGGCTCGGCTATGTGTGGGTGTGCCTGGCCGACGAGCCGCCGTCCTTCGAGGCCGACGTGCTGGGCGCGGTGGTCGAGCGGCTGGGCGACGTCGAGTCGATCGAGCGCTACGACATCGACAACCTCTCCGTGGGCCGCCGGATCACGTACGACGTGAAGGCGAACTGGAAGCTGATCATCGAGAACTTCATGGAGTGCTACCACTGCGCCACGATCCATCCCGAACTGACGGAGGTGCTGCCGGAGTTCGCGGACGGGTACGCCGCCCAGTACTACGTGGGCCATGGCGCGGAGTTCGGTGAGGAGGTCCAGGGGTTCACCGTCGACGGTTCCGAGGGCCTGGACCGCATCCCGGGCGTGGCCGAGGACCAGGACCGCCGCTACTACGCGATCACCGTCAAGCCCCAGGTGTTCATCAACCTCGTCCCCGACCACGTGATCTTCCACCGCATGTACCCGATGGCGGCCGACCGCACGATCGTGGAGTGCGACTGGCTGTATCTGCCGCACGTCGTCGAGAGCGGCAAGGACGTGGAGCGTTCGGTTGAGCTCTTCCACCGGGTCAACCAGCAGGACTTCGACGCCTGCGAGCGCACCCAGCCGGCGATGAGCTCGAAGGCGTACGCCAAGGGCGGTGTGCTGGTGCCCAGCGAGCACCACATCGGTGAGTTCCACACCTGGCTCCAGAACAAGCTCGAGGTCGGGCCCGCGCACTGACCCGCCGGTCCCGCCCCCTTGACACCCCCGAATTCCACCGAAACCATGTTGCGCATAACGCCCGTCGTTGTGCTATGTGAGACATCCTCTCGTCTGGAGCCCGCATGAGGAGCATCACCGTCGTCGGAGCGTCGCTGGCCGGCCTGAGCACGGTCCGCGCGCTGCGCGCAGAGGGGTACGACGGCGAGATCGTCGTCGTGGGGGAGGAGCGTCACGCTCCCTACGACCGTCCGCCGCTGTCCAAGGACTTCCTCAAGGGCGAGGTCGACGCCGACGCGCTCGCCCTCGGCGACCACGACGAGTACGACGCCCTGGACGTCCAGTGGCTGCTCGGCGAACGGGCGGTGCGCCTCGACCCCGCCACCCGGACCGTCACCCTGACCGGGGGCCGGCAGGTGCGCACCCACGGGGTGGTCGTGGCCACCGGAGCGAGCCCGCGCAGCCTCCCCGGCTCCGACGGGCTGGCCGGCGTCCACACCCTGCGCACCCTGGACGACGCCCTCGCCCTGCGGTCCGAGCTGTTGACCGGCCTGCCCCGGCTCGTCGTCATCGGCGCCGGCTTCATCGGCGCCGAGGTGGCCTCCACGGCCCACCGGCTCGGGCTGCACGTCACCGTCGTCGAGGCGGCCGAGGTGCCGCTGGAGCGCCAACTGGGCCGCGAGATGGGCCTGGTCTGCTCCTCCCTGCACACCGATCACGGCGTCGACCTGCTGTGCGGCACCGGCGTCGCCGAACTCCTCGGCGAGGACCGGGTCACCGGGGTACGGCTGGCGGACGGCCGGGTGCTGCCCGCCGACGTCGTCGTGGTCGGCGTGGGCGTCCGGCCCAACACCGACTGGCTCGCCGGGTCCGGAGTGCTGGTGGACGACGGCGTGGTGTGCGACCCGGGCTGCGCGACCACCGTCCCCGACGTCGTCGCCGTCGGCGACGTGGCCCGCTGCCCCCACCCGTTCACCGGACGGCACGCGCGCGTCGAACACTGGAGCAACGCCACCGAGCAGGCGAAGACCGCCGCCCGCACCCTGCTGACCGGCGTGCCCGCGCCAGCCCCGCTCACCGCCCCGTACTTCTGGTCCGACCAGTACCGCACCCGCATCCAGCTCGCCGGGTACGTCGCCCCGGGCGCCGTGCCCGAGGTCGTCGAGGGCGACATCGACAGCCGCACCTTCACGGCCGTGTACCGGTACGAGGGCGACCCCGTGGCCGTGCTCTCCCTCAACCAGCCGAAGTTCTTCAACCGGCTCCGCCGCACGCTCGTCCCCGTCGCCGCGGTCGCCCTGTCCTGAGCGCCCCGCTCGTGGGCGTCGTCTCGGGCCGTCGTCTCGTGAGCGTCCCGTCCCCGTTCCTTCCTCCGGATCCGCACAGGAGACCGCTGATGACCCTGTTCAACCAGTCCCTGCACGATCTCGACCCCGAGGTCGCCGCCGCCGTCGACGCCGAGCTGCACCGCCAGCAGTCCACCCTGGAGATGATCGCCTCGGAGAACTTCGCTCCGGTGGCGGTCATGGAGGC